>JALHYA010000008.1 GCA_022868165.1 Patescibacteria group bacterium
GCCGTTTCGGAAGCCCAAGGGGAGGTTTTCGGCTGCTGAAGAGTCACCAGCATAATAAACTTCGGCTTGTCGAAAGGAGCAAAACCTATAAAAGATGCAATCGTGTTTTCGGGATCGTAATGTCCAGCAATAGGAATTTGAGCAGTTCCGGTTTTGCCGGCAACTTTAAAGCCCGGCGTGTCCGTCCACTGGGACTCTCCGTGTTTTGCCGCTTCAACCATCATCGCTGTTATCTCTTTTGCCGCCTTTTCTGAGATTATTCTTCCATCAATCTTGGGGTCTATACCTTCTTTCCACCCTTCTCCCTGAAGTGCTCCCACAACTTGCGGAGCCACCAAACGCCCGCCATTGGCAATTGCCGCTCCTGCTCTAATTAATTGAATTGGAGTAATCGCTATACCCTGTCCGAAACTTGCCGTTGCCAAATCAACAATATTCCATGTGCCTTTATCTCGAAGGGGTGGAGTCGCTTCTCCCTGCAAATCTATTCCTGTTAATTTCCCTATGCCGAATTTATTCAGGTAATCATAAAGCTTATCGGCACCCATTTTTTGTCCGACAAAGCTCATTCCGATATTGTCTGAATGCACAATTACATTGGTCATTGTGGAATCCGGATAATATTTTCCGTCCCAAGTTTCTATATAGTATTTATCGACTTTCAAAGGACCGGAGCAAATGTCGCAGCGCGTTTCCGGCTTGACGGCTCCGGCATCCAAAGCGGAGGCCATAATGATAATCTTAAAAACAGACCCTGGTTCGAAGCTTGAGGAAACAACGGGGTTTTTAAAAAGTGAAGTATCGAACTCGCTATATTTTGCCGGGTCATATGAAGGAAAAGAACTCATAGCCAAAATAGCACCGTTAGTTGGGTCCATAACAATTGCGCTTCCACCGCTTGCACCATAGCGCTCGATTCCGTCCTTAAGTTTTTGTTCTACCGCCAACTGTATCGTTTTATCTATATGCGTAACCAAACCGACTCCGCCAATGGCGGAAACTTGGATAGAATCACCAAAGAGAATGGGAACTCCCTTCGCATCCTTTTCTCTTCCGACAAACCCCGGTTTTCCGGATAAAACCAGATTGTAATATCCCTCCAAACCAAAGTATCCTTGGTCGTTGCCGTCCTTATCCTTACCAACAAAACCTAAAAGCTGTGCGGCAACCGAAGCCTCGGGATAAATCCTCGTTTCCTCCGCCTGAAATCCTATTCCGGGGATCGTCAGAGCTTCAAGGCTTTTTTTTACATCGGTGGAAACTTTATGTCTTAATGGAACCCATACAACTTCTTTCTTGGAAAGCAGGCCAGTAATTCTGTCGACTTCATCCAGAAGACCTTTTTTATCATTTTTATCTTCGACAAAATAAGGGGCGAGTTCATTTGCGATGGTTTTGGGGTTGTCTTTCAGGTCCGGCAGGGAAGCAAAAACAAGCCAGGCATCTCCCCTTGCTGCAAGCCAACTATTATCGCTTGTCAGAATATTTCCCCTCGGGGCCGAAACCGCCCGCCCGCTTTCATACTGACTGCGGGCTGCAACCGAAAGCTCTTTTCCACGCAAAATTTGCCAAGAAAAAAGCTTGGCAATAAGACCGATGAAAACTACCAGAAAGACTAGCGTAAGTACTTTTATCCTTAAAGTCATCGTTACCTAGCCTCCGCAACCGCCTCTTTTTGGGAAATGTAGACGATCCTTTCCGGTTGCGTGAATCCAAGCTCTTTTGCCTTCCGGTCGGCCGAATTTAAAGAGGAAGATTTCACCAAAGAGTCGGTAATTGAACTGTTTTCTTGAATTAACGATGCTTGAGTTTTTTCTAATTTTGCAATTTCGGCACCCGAAGTGGCCGTATCGATTGTCAAAATTACCGAAGCAACCAAAAGAATCCCAACCAAAATCCAAAGGCTATAGCCTTTTAGGTTTCCAAATCTTGCGACTTTTCTTTTCCTGTTTGCCATTTTTCGATTATTCTTAGTTTTGCGCTACGGGCTTTCGGATTTTGAGCTATTTCTTCCGGGCTTGGCCTTATCGGCTTCTTTGTTTCCAGGCCTCCAACCCTTTTTCCGAAATGCTTAACTATTGCATCTTCGCCGGAGTGGAAAGTTATTACTGCCAACTTTCCACCCTTTTTAAGAAGCACGTATGCTTTTAAAAGTCCCTCTTCCAAATTCTCAAGCTCGCTGTTTACGGCTATGCGCAGTGCCAAAAACGGCAAAGTTGCCGGATTCAGCCTCTCTTTCCCTCCGACTCTGGCAATTTTCAGAAAATCATCGACAGTTTGGAAGGGCTTAACCAGTCTTTCGGTAACCACCCTCCTTGCCAGCCTTTGGCTATCGTGCCAACCCAATACTCTTCCGAAAAGAACTCTTAGCTGGTCTTCCCTTAAGCCGTTTAATAAGTCCGAACCCTTAACTCCCTGTTCTTCGGGTTCAAACCTCATGTCCAAAGGCGCTTCGGGATTTGCGAAAGAAAAACCTCGTTCGGCCGAAGTCAGTTGCAAATTGCTCGTTCCCAAATCGAAAATAATTCCGTCGACCTTGTCAAATCCGTTCTCTTTTGCGAGAATGTCGATATTCTTGAAATTACCCTTTGCAAACTTCACTTTCTTGCCGAATTTTTTCAATCTTTCCTTGGCAATCTCCAGCATTTGCGGGTCCAAATCTATGCCTAAAACTTCGGCTCCTCTTTCCAAAATCGCCTCCGCATGCCCCCCGGTTCCGAGTGTTGCATCAATATATCGAGCTTGAGACTTTAAAAGTACGTTCAAGGCTTCCAGGACTTCACTAACCATTACCGTTTCATGATAGTTATCCATTTTTCTTTGATAATCTTTCCAAAAGTTCTGCGGCTTCTTTCGCCACATATTCTTCTCTTGTTTTCCAGGCATTTTCATCCCAAATCTCTACCCTATCCCCAAGTCCTAAAAATACGGCCTCGTTTTTAAGCCCTGCATAAGAAGCAATTTGTTCCGGAATTATAATTCTTCCCTGTTTGTCCGGAAAAAGCTCATATGCAGATGCCAGAATGAATCTGTCCGTATCTCTCTGTGCCCTGGTAATCATTTTTTCCTCTCCCGTAAGCCTTTTTAAAAGTGCTTCCCAACTTTTCCTTGCGACCAATACCAAGCAGCCTTCATACCACTTAGCCAAAATGGGCTTTAAACCTAACTGGTTCAAGAACTTTTTGGGAATGGCAATTCTTCTTTTGGGGCTTAAAATAGCCGTATAGCTTCCAATAAGCATTATGTAGTCTTGGGCAGGACATGTTTTAGTAACTAGTGATTAGTATTCACCATTAATCACCACTATACACCATTTTGATAGGTTTTCACGCAAGAGTCAAGAGGAATTGCAAACCTTGACATATTGTCCTATAATCAGAAAGTTTCGCAACTAAGATAAGGGTAACGCCCCCTATTAATAGGCGAATTCAGATTGGTGTCCCTTAAGGGACGCTCGTTTACAAGGCAAGAGAGAAAAATCCGCGAACTCAGATTCTCTCCCTACTCGGGAGGAAAGGAGCAAAGGCAATGAACGCCTTGAAAAAGGCAAAGGCCTTCCTGCTGAGACGGGAGGGTGAACGTGGCCAGGTGATCGTACTGGCTGCTTTCCTTTTGGTGGTGATCCTCGTCATCGCAGGGTTGGGGATTGACCTCGGCCTTGCTGGAGTGTTCAACATCAGAGCCCACAATAGCGCCTCGGTCGGCTGCATCGCCGCTGCCGAAGCCTATCGACGCGGAGGAAGCCCCACAGCAGCATTCGCCAGTATCATGCAGGCCAACGGGATTGCCCCCCAAGATTACTCTCCGAACCAAGGTACACGCCTTGCGCTTACGCGCGGCCTGGAGAACCAAGGTGACGGGAGTTGGCGGGCAGCAGTTACCTGGCAGCAGCCCACAACAGGGTTTCTGTCGGGGCTGGCTGGGATTCACGAGTACACCGTGCTTGGAAAAGCAAGGTGTGTTGGGCGGGATTCGGGAGGTTTGACGCCCATTGCCGTAAGGGAAAGTGCTGTTGAGGATTCCCTTTCGGGAGTTCCTCCAACGGACTACACCATTCTGGGAAGGGACCCCTCCTGGGATTTGGCGGACATTGAGTCCGGTACCAACTTCCGGGGAGCGGTTTTCGTCCACATGTGGTGTATTCCATCCGGTGACCCGAACTGCCCGAACATTCGGTATTTCTACCCGCTGACCGAAGCGCCTCCTTCAGCCCAGACTCAGAAGAGGCTGGTCGAGGACTGCTTCAAGGGCATCAACTGTTCTATCTGGCCCGATGTCAGCGAGCGGCTGCCGATCGTTTCGGGTACTTCCGACAACCAGCTTTGCCACGCTTTCCAGGATGGAGGCTGGGAGGTTGGAGACAAGATCGTGGTCATCGTCTTTGATGGGACCGTCTACAGCCCAGACCCGACATACGGCAACTGGGAGAATGTGGCCGTAGTGGGCTACGCGGTTTACGAGATCGTCTCGTTCGAACCTAACCCGCACAACTGCAACCATGTGCTTGCGCGGTTGACGGGCGGGATATACGAATCCCTGGATGAAATCCCGGTGGACGTGATTTTGCTGCGTTCGAGGGAAATCCCCTGGGACTACACAGGAGCAATCCCATGGTGAAGAATCAGAAAGGACAGGGGCTGGTCGAGTTCGCGCTGGTGATTACCGTCCTTCTGCTGGCGGCCCTGGGGATAATGGACTTCGTCTTTCGCTTTGCGAATCAGGAGCTTGCCCAGTACTATTCGTTCCAGGCGGCTCGCGAAGCATCCATCTACCTCAACACCGGGAGCTACTCCTGCGACAGTTGGGTCCGCTCCCACATACCCCAACCCATCCTGCTCTTGGTGGATGACGGGGACTGGACTCTGACTCTGACCGGATGCCCAACGGATCCGTCTTGGAGCCAGAACTCAGGCTGGCCGGTGAGCGCCACCGTTACCTGGCATCAACGCACGGTTTGGTGGAGCGAAAGCGGCGCAATCGGCACGGTACTGGCCAACGGCTCAGTCACCATGCACGACGTCTATCAGTAAGTCAGGGAGGGTGCCTGTTTTTTGACCTTTCAAGGTCACAGGTACCCTCCACGCACTCTCTCTTGCCTTATGTAATATACCTTCTATTTTGTACCTATGAAGATTCCCGGGGAAAAAGCATCTCCACTTTTATAATTAGTCCAAGAAGTCCCCGAAGAAAAGTAAATATTTTTAGCTCCCGAAAGGCTCAGCGAACCCGTCAGGCTTGTGCTCGATGAAGCAAAAAGGCCATATGGTCCAACAGCAACTTCTGCGGGAGGATTTGAATAAGCCCCGAAAGTCTGCATAACTACAAAGAACCCGGCCGGAACTGTAGAAAGGGTTGCGGTAAACTTGCCGTCCGATGTTGCCAGAGTTTTGGTTGCGGACAATAGGGCAAAATCGGTTGAGAACTTGGCCAAAAGTTTCCCTTGAGTGTCCCTAAATCTCAAGGTCAAGGTTCCGCCTTTTACTCCCTCGTCGTATCTAAATTTACCCGAAGATTCCGAGCCCAAAAGTAGTTTTCGTTCAATTTGGGTCTGACCCTTCAGGGTTATTGTTCCCGGCACACCCTGAGTCCTTCCATCTGGAAGTTGGTACAAAAGCTCATAGTCCATTGAGTCGGCAGAAATTTTTATCTTTTCTACCTTAAAATCCAACCAATGCCCGTCCGATGTTGGAGCTAGAGAAGCAATTGGCCTATCGGCAAGAGCAACTTCGGGAAGAGTGGTTGTTTCCTCACCGGGTGCCGTGGCATTTTTCCTGCTTCTCACAAACATTATTGCCCCCACCACTACAATAATCCCTACGACAAAAAGAATTATGGGAAGAAATTTTTTCATTAACTTAGCTTATTTTGAAAATAACTTAAGAGTTTGTCAACGGCCACTCTTTCTTGTTTGGCCGTATCCCTGTCACGAACGGTGACCGTACTATCCTCAAGGCTCTGAAAATCGACAGTAACGCACCACGGAGTACCTATCTCATCCTGGCTGAAATATCTCTTTCCGATGTTGCCTCTGGCATCCCAAGCCGTATAGTATTTAGTATTTAGTATCTGGTATATAGATCTTGCCTTTTTGACCAAATCTTCCTTATTCGCCAAAAGAGGAAATACGGCAACTTTGTATGGCGCAAGCCGAGGGTTTAATTTTAGATAAACCCGAGGTCCCGGACCTGTCGAAGAATCTTCGGTGTAAGCATCAATCATAAAGAATAAGGCCGCCCTATCCACTCCTCCGGAGGTTTCGATTACCCACGGAGTATATTCTTCACCCGAATCAGGGTCTTTATAACTTAATTTGTGGTTTTTGAGATCGTAGTCTCCTCTGTGGTGAATTCCCTCTAACTCACTCCAACCAAACGGAGCTTTGTACTCAATATCTGTCGCTTTACGCGCGTAATGGGCCCTTTTGCTCTCTTCATGGTCCCTAAATCGAAGACTTTCTTTGTTCATTCCCAAGGAGATACACCAATTCATTCTTTGCTCTTTCCAATATTCAAATACTCTCTCTCCTTCTTTTTCGTCCGGCTTGATAAAGTATTCTATTTCCATCTGCTCGAATTCCCTTGAGCGGAAAGTAAAATTGCCGGGAGTAATCTCATTTCTGAAAGCCTTTCCTATCTGGGCAATTCCAAAGGGGATTTTGATTCGAGTCGAATCTATAACGTTTTTGAAGTTCACAAAAACTCCCTGTGTAATTTCTCCCCGAAGATAAGCCTTTTCTTTAGGTTCGGTGGTACCCAAATAAACTTCGGTCAAAAGATTGAAAGTTTTTGGCTCCGTCCAGTCACCTTTGCCTTCGTGTTCCTCTTCGTGCTTTTTAATAGCTTCTTCATCATCCGCACGGACTCTTTTGTGACAAATCTTACATTCAACAAGAGGGTCAGCGAGGGCTTTCGTATGTCCGGATACTTCCCATACTTTGGGATTCATAATAATTGCCGTGTCCAAGCCGACAATGTCCTCCCGGCCATAAACCATACTCTTCCACCATTCACGCTTAATGTTATTTTTAAGCTCAACCCCTAATGGACCATAGTCCCAAAAACCACCGAAGCCTCCATAAATTTCACTTCCGGGGAAAACAAAACCCCGCCTCTTGGCCATGGCGGAGATTTTTTCCATCACATTATCCATATCTAGGATTATACCTAGTTTTGATTATGGGTAAAAGACCGATTATTATTTGCGAATTCTGTTCCAGATAAAGGCAAATATCCAACCCATTACGTATCCGGCAATAAAAGTAAATAGCACCAGCCACAAAGCGTTACCCCAGCTAAATGCCATCATTTTGAACGGATTGCTCATAAAATGCAGTCCGTAAACCCAATCCAAAATTCCCTTTGCCCATCCGAAATAAACCATAATAGACCACAAGGCGTGCATAACGGCCATAAACAACCCCAAAATAAGGCCTGTGTAGTGTAAATCCAGTTTCACTTCCCTCACCCCCTCTCTTTTCACAAAAACTCTTCTAATTAATCGTACTCAGATTGTTCTCAGGAAGTCAAACTTATAATAGAAGAAAACAGAAATACAGTTGTAGTAAACTAACTTATGATAAAAATAAACAGGAAAGTCCTTCTCCATGGGCTACTTTATCTGGCAATATTTATTGTAGCCGCAACTATTTCTTACACGACGCTCACGCTTTCAAAAATCTTTGTCAAAAACACCCAACCCCATTCCGCAAGCAGTCAAACACCTTTTCCCTCACAGCCTGTTCCGAAAGATGCCCCTTTTAACATTCTGCTTCTCGGCTACGGCGGAGGGAACCATGATGGAGCCTATCTGACCGATTCAATGATTATTCTAAGTGTTGACCCAAAAAACAAAAAGGTAGCCTTGATTTCGGTCCCCAGAGACATATGGATTGCCTCTTTAAACGACAAAATCAATGCCGCCTATGTAAAAGGAGTCGATCAGGCAAAAAGCTCTCTTTTTCAGGTGACTGGCCTAAATATAAATTATTTCGTTTCCGTTGACTTCTCTGGATTTGCCCAAATCATCGATGCTCTGGGCGGAGTCAACGTGAACATTCCCCAAACTTTTGACGACAATTTCTTTCCCATTCCCGGCCTGGAAAACGAATCCTGCGGTAAAAGCGGCGAAGAAATAGACGCGCTTAAGACCAAATTTACTGGATTTGATTTGGAAAAACAGTTCACTTGCCGCTACGAGAAGCTGCATTTTAACCTAGGGAATACCGTTATGAACGGGGACACGGCCTTAAAGTTCACCCGCTCGCGCCACTCGGACACCTATGGAGGAGACTTTTCAAGAAGCGAAAGACAATTTACCGTACTTAAGGCAGTTGAGGCAAAACTTATTTCTCTAAATGCCATTACCAAAGGCGGCAAAATTATAAACACGCTATCCCAATTGGTCAGAACCGACTTGGGTATGAACCAGATAAATACAATAATTGACCTTATGGGAAATCCCAAAGACTATAAAATAACCGAAATTCACTTGACGGATACCAATGTTTTTGTTGATTCGGTAGGCCCGGGGGGTCAGTTTATTCTTACTCCGAAGGACGGAAATTTCTCAAGCGTGCAAAAATTTATTTCTTCTTCGGCTTTTTAAAGAAGAAAAGTATTATCCCCAAAATTATCACGCCGGCCGCAATATAAATCCAGAGCTTCGTCATGTCCTGCAAAATAGGAGGTGCGATAATCCCCAAAAGGGCGTCTCCGGTCCAATTAATCCGTATTACCGTCAGAGACCCAATCAACAGAAAAGAAAATATTCCGCCAATGACCAAAGCAACCCCCAATGAGATAAATCGCTTTCCTGTATCAGTGAGTGCATAGAGAAGAAAAAGGATAACTAAGGTAAAGGCCAAACTGGCTATCCAGGAAGATGTTGCATATAAACCGGTCCGGGAAATTTGAATTAAGGTGAAGGGGTCAACCAACGAGCTTACTCCGGGGCTTATTGTAGTCAACTCATCTATGGAAACCCTGCCGGAAGCAATCGGTAAACCTTTGGGGATGGAAACGAAAAGCTTATTTTCCCTACCGTTGGCAAAATCCAAAAAGTTTTTGAGGTTTTCTTCCAACACCGATTTTGTAATGTCTGCATCTTTTTGCTGGGCACCTTTTTTCAGGGTCGAAACGAGCTGTTCATAAAAGCCCGGCTTATTGATAACTCCGTTCCAGAAGTCGAAATTCAAAAATTGAAACTTTGTCGAAGTGGCTACAAGAAAGGACAAAAATAGAGGAACGAATAAAATAATCAGGACAATTTTGCCTACTGTTTTCATTTTATCTTTTTAGTATAGCAATTACGGAACTATTTTTGCTTTATATGGACCGTTGTGTTTTTAACAAGCACGAATTTAGAAATGCTGTAAAAATAGGGTGGGGAGTTAAGGGACGGCTTATATACTCCGGATGAAACTGCGTTCCCACAAAAAACGGGTGGTCTTTAATTTCAATTGCTTCAACCAACTTCCCGTCCGGTGAAGTCCCGGAGATTACGAAACCGGCCTTTAAAAATTCTTTCTTATATTTGTTGTTAAATTCGTATCTGTGTCTATGCCTTTCAAAAACCAGCTTGCGTCCTTTGTAGGCTTTTGCCAAAAGAGACCCTTTCTTAACAACACACGGCCAGGCGCCCAGGCGAATCGTCCCACCGTATTGCCTTTTGGCCAAATATTCGGCTTGATTGGGCATTATATGAATTACCGGATATTTGGTTTTGGAGTCGGCTTCGGTTGTATTTGCTCCCTTTAGGCCCAGAACATTTCTTGCAAACTCAATCACTGCCATTTGCATTCCGAAACAAAGCCCCAAATAAGGAATTTTATTTTCGCGGGCGTGCCTTGCGGCCATTATTTTTCCTTCGGTTCCTCTTGAGCCCCACCCCTGAGGAACAATTATGCCGTCGAACCCTGTTAAACTCGCCTTTCCTTTTTCTATTTCTTCGCTGTCTATCCAGCTCCATCTGACATCCGTTGCCGTTTCCCAAGAAGCATGCTTTAAGGCTTCAATTACCGAAACATAAGAATCCGCAAGTTTATAATCACCCGTAACAAAATATTTCCCGACGATGGCAATTTTTATGGTTTTTTTCTTGGGGGCACCGATTCTGTATATCAGCTTTTGCCAGTTTTTAAGAAGGGTGTGTTTGCGGGATTTAAGCGAAAGAAGCTTCAAAACTACGTCATCCAATCCCTTGCCGGAATTGGTCAAAAGCATAGGAACGGCATAAACACTCGGCATGTCGGGAGCGGAAAAAATACAATCAGGGTTTACGTTGCAAAAAAGAGCTAATCGTTCGAGTCGCCTTGTATCAACCGCCTTTTGGGAACGGGCCACAATTATATCCGGCTGAATTCCCATCCCGTTTAAAATATGGACCGAGGTTTGAGCGGGCTTACTTTTAAGTTCCCCTATGTTGGCCAGATAAGGAAGATAGGTTACATGAAGCTGAATAACATCCGAAGGATTTTTAAGCTTCATTATGCGGGTTGCCTCAAAAAAGATCCCATTTTGATACTCCCCGACCGTTCCGCCTAGTTCGACGATGACGATATCGGCTCTGTGAGACTCTCCCGCCAGTTTTATTCTTCTTATTATCTCGTCGGTGACATGGGGAATTGCTTCCACGTCTTCACCGTTATAATCAAATGCCCGCTCTTTGCGGATAACTTCCTGATAAATTTGACCCGTTGTAATGTAATTTTCTCTGGATAAATTTTCGTGAATAAAGCGCTCGTAGTGGCCCAAATCCTCGTCCGTTTCAATACCGTCGTGGGTGACAAAAACCTCCCCATGCTCCTGTGGCCTTATGGTTCCCGCGTCAACATTAAGATACATGTCTATCTTGACCGGAGCAACTTTGTAGCCTTGAGATTTAAGAAGTAGGGCGAGCGAAGCCGATACGGTGCCTTTTCCTAGGCCCGATACAACACCGCCGGAAACAATGACAAACTTCATTATTGGCCCTCACTAAAATACTACAGGAGAGTTTTAATTGTCAATGACATCCTCCCATGGCAGGCCGTCTTTGCCGAAGTGTCCATAGGAGGCAGTTTGAAGATAAATTGGAGTTCTTAAATTCAGCCTTTCGATTATAGCCAAGGGTCTAAAGTCGAAGTTTTTCCTGACCCAAGATGAAAGGTTTCTTCCTTTTTCGTCCCTCGCTTCAACCATTAAGGGTTCTGCCTTTCCGATTGCATAAGCTACGGAAACAAAACATTCCTTAGCCAATCCTTTGGCTACAACATTTTTGGCTACATATCGGGCCATATAGGCGCCAGAGCGGTCAACTTTTGTGGGGTCCTTGCCGGAAAAACATCCTCCCCCGTGAGGTATTAGGCCTCCGTATGTATCAACCATAATTTTTCTACCCGTTAGGCCGGTATCGGCGGTAAAGCCTCCTACTACAAACTTTCCGGTTGGATTAACCAGAATATTTATTCCTTTTATGTTGCCAACCAATGGTTTAATAAGCTTCTCTATTAAGGTTTTTCTGATTCGTTCCAGGGAAACCGACTTTTTGTGGTTGCAGGAAACAAGTATTGTTTCTATTTTGCCGTTTTTGACCGTAACCTGGGCTTTTCCGTCTGGAAGAAGCCATGGAATCTTTCTTTCTTTTCTAAGATTTTCCAGGCCTTTTGTTAATTTATGCACCATTACGACTCCTTTCGGCATAAATTCCTTGGTTTCATCCGTCGCATAACCGTACATTATTCCTTGGTCACCCGCTCCGCCCGTATCGACTCCCATGGCAATATCCGGCGACTGCTTAACAATGTTAGTCACAATTTTTAGCTTGTCTTTATAGCCTATCTGCTTATATATTTTCCCGGCTATTTTTGCCGCATCGAAGTCAGCCTTGGTTGTCACTTCTCCGCCAACAACAAATAGCCCGTGACTTCCGAAACTTTCGATTGCAACACGGCTTTTGGGGTCCTGACGTAAGCATTCATCCAATATTGCATCGGAGACTTGGTCGCAAATTTTATCGGGGTGTCCGGAGGTTACCGATTCGACGGTATAAGTTTTGGCAATAAAAAAACTACCCATATTTTTTCCCTTCGATTTCACTCAGGGCTAGATTTGGCACCATCCAGGCGGTTTTTCCTGAGGTTGCCGGCGCTTCATCGGGCTAGTTCCCTCTGCGCTCTCTTTATATTGCTCTTTTGAGCTCCTTAATTATAGGAAATGCTCCAGTAATGTCAACTGACGAGTTTTTTGCCCACTCGGGCAGAAAACATTCTGCGCTCCGTAACTTCTTCGAGCTTGGCATCTGGGTCCAAGAGAGGCTTTCCCCGGGGCCAAAAGCCCAAAACTGAGAGAAGATAATAGATAAATTCCAGGCGAAGCTTTTTTAAACTTGTTTCCCCTTTGAGATGGTTAAGGTATTCAAGAACAAGACCAAAAAGTTCCCTGTTGGGCTCGCCTTCGTGCGTAGTGCGGCCTATTGCCTCCATAAAGTAGTAGGCAACCGAGACCTTTTTGAGATTCTTGCGGACTTCTGAAAAAGCATCGATTACTTCCACCTCCGTCATCAAATCCAAGCTTTTTCCGTGGGCGGCGGAAAAATGGACATATCCGAAAACTTCAATGTGGCCTCTTTTGCGACTTGAAAGCTTACGAACACCTTTCGCGATTAAAGAAACACGACCATGATTGAGCGTATAAACAGAAAGAATCCTGTCGGCCTCCCCATATGAACGGCGTGCCAAAACAATTCCTTCATCTGTATAATTTCTTGGGCGCATGCCCTATTATATGCGGAGTTTGAGCTCCTTGTCTTCTTTGAGGAAAAATTCCTGAGATTGTCTCCCTAAATTGATAGTATAAAGGGGGGCATCCGCTCCGGCCTGTTTCTGAAGGAACAGGTTGTATTCGCCTTTGCTGATTTTAAAAGGCAAACGATACTTAACGGTTATTTTTGATACTCCCTCGGGACGAAGCTGGAAGTATCCGGCAAAAACGGTTTTGCCCAAATCATCATACGGCGCTGCCTTTTCCTCAAATCCGTCAACCGACAAAAGCTGTGAGCCTTTGGGCACATAAATTCTGGTCCAATTGGGAAGAACCGAATTGAGCCATCCGTCCTGCTTCATGGGATTTTTGTAGGTAATGGTCAGGGTTTTTTCAACCGTTCCGTCACCCGACACTTTAATATCCTGCTCTACTTCCTGCGTTACGTAGAGATTTGATTTTCTTCCCCCCAAATTTGCATCGTTTATATGAAGATAGTCTCCGTTGTAATCGACAATGCGGCCCGCCAAGCCGAAAGCCTCAAGACCGGCCTGTGCTTTGCTATCAAATACATAGAAAAGAACATGCTTTTCCGCCAAGGATTTAAAAGCTGCCGCAAAAAGACCGGGAAGCTTTTCTTTCGGCTGTCCCAATGCGTTGGCCAAAATTGAATTCATCAAGGGACCGATAATGGCTTTGCGATTGCCATAATTTGGCGGGGCAAAAACAATCTTGCCAGGTTCGTTCTCGCTCCAAACAACAGCTCCTTCTTGGTCGGCAAAGCTTTCAAGTTCATAAATTACCTGGGGACAGTTACACTTCGGTTCTATCTGGGTAGAGAAATTTCCAAATCCACCAACCCCAATCGGACCTATCGCATCAAGAAGATTTACCAAAAGCTGGGTATCTACGGCTATTACACCGTCAACCTCTGTAATTCCAACTTTTTCGGCCTCTTTGGTAAATACTTTCATGCTCACGGCAAAGTCGGGCGACCAGTTCATATCTCTAAGCCTTAACTTATCCGACAATACATATGGACCTTTCAGATACTTAATCATCGGTTCGGGAGCATCCAATGTTGGTAAATAGGAACTGTCCAAGTTATAAATGTCACTGGAAACGGTAGGCGAAAACTTTGCTTTATCTACGGTTACTATCGAATATCCCGTCATAAATCCGCCGGTTGGTCTTATTTCCTTATCGTTTTGAAAAAGAACCAGATATGTCCTTTCTTTATCGACCCCCAATAAATATGGTGCCGCCTCCAAAAGAGGTTTTGCATTGGAAATGAAAGTTGCGGCCGTATCAAAAAGTTCCACACCGTTTCTCACTTGTTCTCTAAGGGGTTTTCCCCGAAACTTTGCAGGATATCTATCGGGGTTAATTTTGTCTATTTCTGCTTTTGCAAGATTTACTTTTTGGGCTATATCTCCGGCTTTCGGTGTAATTGACGGCAAGCTCTGAATTACAAAATCCAGCCTTTGCTGTGTAGTTTTTTGCCCGTCCCCTTGTTTATTGTCTCCAAAACCCAAAAGGTCGGCATAAGGCTCTACCGCTGAAATTCCAATATCTGCGGCGTCAAAGGAATATCCCAAAGCATTTATTCCGTGTCCGGCATCCGAGACAAATCCACCGGCCCAGGGAATAATTCTCATCCATGAAATACCGCGATAAGCGCTTTTTAAATTGGTGTATGACTTTTTGGCATTAACAAGCTCAGATTTTATTGCCGGAATTTTCCCTCCTTTGGCAACATCGGACAGCCTCCTGCCTTCGGCAGCAAACACCATCGCTTTGGAGTAAAAGTTCCTGGCGGGAAAGAAAATTAAAAGAAACATCAAAAGGAAAAATCCAAAGACTCCACCTGCAATATAGAGAGTCTTCTTTCCAAAATTTATCTTTGGAAGCTGGAAACTGGAAGCTGGAGGCTGGATATTTGAAGTTGGAAGTTGGCTGTTGGGAGCTGGCTGTTCGATCTCGGTTGATGCCGCTTGAGGGTCTATTTTAGGAATAAGAACGGATTCTTCAGGCTTGATTTGCGGAATTCCGGATTCTTCGGGCATATTATCCATATTATCAGAAAAAACTAAACCGCGCCCTTCCCGGAAATCATAGCCCAGGGAGTCTTAAGAAGAATCATAAGGTCAAACCAAATTGATTTTTTGCGGGCATACGTTGCATCCATTTCGAATCTCTTATCGAAATTTATCTCGCTCCTTCCCGTTACCTGCCAAAAGCCGGTAATTCCGGGGCGGACAGACAACACAACATCGATATATTTCTTGGATTGGGGATATCTTTTGGTCTGCTGTTTAAGTTCGTCGGGAAAATAGGCACGCGGTCCCACAATGCTCATTTCGCCCCTAAGCACATTTACAAATTGGGGAATTTCGTCTATCGAATATTTTCTGATAAACCTGCCGATTGGAGTAACCCTAGGATCGCTGTGAAGTTTATAGTTTGTTTTTTTATACTCTTCGTACAACTTTTTAAATCTGGGGTCTCTTCGGATAAGCGAATGTGCATTAACAATCATCGAACGGAATTTATATAGCCTGAAAAGCTTTCCGTTTCTCCCTACTCTTTTCGGGATATCCGCAAGAACCGGTCCCTTTGAGGAAAGTTTAATAACTATAGTGGTGATAATTATTACAGGCGAAAAAAGAATCAGAAGAATAATTGAGCCGACGATGTCTATTATCCGCTTGGTTATTTCGTACAGCATACAGGCAGGAATTGTAACACAATTAGAGAAGTTCCTTAACTTTCTCTTTTTTCAACTGCTCGACTATCTTTTTTACGTTTTGGGCGCGGCTTTTGGAGCAAATAAGAAGTGCGTCTTTCGTGTCCACCACTACCACATCGTCAACATCAATTATTGCAATAAGCCTACCGTCCATGTGGATTAGAGCATCGGAAGTATCAATATTTATAACTCTCCCTCCGGGTTCGTCTCCGTCGATGATTACATTTCCCTTCGAATCTTTTGTCAAAGTTTCCCATACTTCTTTCCAATCCCCAATATCTTTCCATTGATAATCAGCGACTACCAAAAGAAAATTATCGGCCTTTTCGGATATTGCGTAATCAACAGAAATCTCGGGAATTTTTTCGTAGGCTTTCTCAATGCTCCCACCCCTTCCTATCTCCTCTATTGCCTTAAATATGTCCGGCTGGTATTTCCGAAAAGCGGATAGAACAGAATCCGCACGCCAGATATACTGCCCTGCATTCCAAAAGTAATCTCCGCTTTTAAAATACTCTTGGGCAACTTTAAGGTCAGGTTTTTCCGTAAACTTTTCCAGCTTATAAATATCTTTGCCCCCCATTTGCGAAAACTTGTCCCCTTGCTTTATATATCCGTAACCGATATTGGCGTATGTGGGCTTAATTCCTATAGCAACAAGCCAATCACCGCGGTAGGCGGCATGTGCCGCAGCCTTTACAATGGCGACATAGCTTTCTTCCGGACTCATTAAATGGTCCGAATATTCGTTGATGATGACTGCATCAGGGTCCTTCTTCATAATTTCCGCCGCTCCCCATGCATGAGCCGGTGCAGTGTTTCTTCTCAATGGCTCGACAAGAATATTATCCGGTACCAGTTCGGGAACCTCTTTGATAAGCTCGTCTTTGTATCCTTTTGTTGTTGTAACAAGATAAATTCTTTCCCAAGGAAGGAACTTGGAAAACCTATAAAGTGTAATTTGTGCCAGGGTCTTTTTGTTAAAAAGGGGAAGAAACTGTTTGGGTCTGGCGTTTCTTGAGCGAGGCCAAAGGCGGGTTCCTCCGCCGCCGATAACAACAAGCGCATATGTATGCTCAAGATAATTATCGTCCATCAATTTATTCTACCAGCTAGCAGGTCCGATACAAAAGCCGCAAACTTTTTTTGGAAATTTTGTTTGGAAAATTTTTTGGCATTTTCCAACAAATCTCCGTGGTTAAACGTCATTTTCTCGAATCTCTTGACAGCTTTTACCAAAGACTTCTTGTCTTGCTTATCAAAGAAAATTCCTGTTTTTCCCTCTACCAATGTGTCTAATGCTCCCCCGCCCCTAAAGGCAATTACCGGAGTGCCGGAGGCCTGAGCCTCCAAAGAAACTATTCCGAAATCCTCAATTTGGGGAAAGATAAACGCCTTTGCTCTTTTATAGTAACCTGCCAGTTCTTTATCCGTTAATCGGTCAATAAATGTGATGTTTCTTTTGGCAAATCTTCTCAATTTCCTTTCCTCGCTCCCCTCTCCAACAATAACCAAAGGCTTTCCCAGCTCGTTAAAAGCCTCTACCGCCAAATCCGCCCTTTTATATGGCACCAATCTTGAAACATAAAGGTAATAATCGCTTTTTTTAAGAGGCTTATGTTGTGCAAATTTATCAAACTCGATAGGCGAATGAATTACGGCCGATTCTCTGCCGTAAAACTTTTTTATTCTGTCCCTGACTTCGGTCGAAATTGCAATCAAGTAGTCCGGTCTGTGCGCCGAAACCTTATCCCATCTCCTGAGGTATTTGACTATCGGGAACGTTAGAGTTTTAAAGGTTGTTCCTTTAAAATAATCCCCGTATCCGCTCCACAAATATCTTGTAGGCGTTAGCATATAGCAAATATGAACAGCATTCGGTCTGACCAATACTCCCTTTGCGGCCTCGCTGGTTACCGAAATCACCAAATCATAATCACTCAAATCCAGAGTTTCGAATGCCAATGGCATCAAATACGGCAAAAGCTCATGCCTTTCACGACCCAAAGGCAATTTTTGTAAAAAAGAGGTAACTACTTTGGGAAAAACTTTAGCCCAAGAGGCTTTTTTGGCAGAATAAACCGAAGTGAAAAGGTGTGCATTCGGATAAATCTCATGAAGTGCCAAAAGAACTCTTTCGGCTCCTCCCCATTTGTTTACACGGTCATATACAATTGCTGTCTTCACTGTTTGATGGCCTCTTTATACACCGAAAGGGTTTCCCGCGCCATCTTTTCCCAAGAGTATCTGCTTACAAATTTCTGGCCGTTTTGGATATATTCTTCCCGCATCTGGTACGGCATGTTTAAAATCTCCCATAGGGTCTTTTCCATCGACGAAAAATCAAAAGGGTTAAAATACTTTGCATTCTCTTTATAGATTTCTTTAAAAACGGGTATATTGGATACTATGGCCAAAGTCCCGGCAGCCATTGCCTCGATGCCTGGAAGGCCGAAGCCTTCCGATATGGAAGGAAATACAAAACCTACGGAGTTTTTGTAAAGAGTAAACAAATCGTTGTCTGGTACAAAACCCAAAAGCGCTACGTTCTTACTTGCTCCCATTTTGGAAACCAATTTCTCCAGTTTTTCGGAAAAAACGCTCCTGGAAGAAGCAATCAGCAGGGTCACATTTAGATTATGATTCTCGTTAAGCCGGACAATCGCCTTCACCAACCTCTCCAGATTCTTATGCGGATAGGCGTTGCCCGCATAAATGAAATATTTTTCCTTAATTCCGTATTTTTCAAGAACATTTGAAGAGGCAACCATCGGAAGTTCCACCCCTTCGTAGGTAACGGAAATTTTGTCAGGATTCACATGATAATAATCCGCCAGTTCCCTTTTAACAAAGTTGCTGGGAACAATTATTCTTAACGAATCCTTGACTGCTTTTTTGAAAACATATTTATAGCCGAACCTTTTTATTAAAAACGCCGGAAGACTTAGCGTTGTCGTATCCTGTCCCTTCATTCTATGCATCAGCATATCGTGAATCGTGACTACAAATTTACCCGCGTAGGAAATGGGGATATTGAAATGCGGGAAGTGAACCAAATCGGGAAAGGTTTGTGTAAGAATCTTTGGTAACTTGACCTGCTCGGTGAAGCTGTAATGTCTAAAATCGGCAAGAACTTTGGTCCAGTTTGGAGGCAACTCCAATTCATCAAAGTACTTTTTTCTTAACAAGATAGAATATTTGTTTCTCTTATCAAGCCTGGCAAGATATTCGACCAGCTTCATTACGTATCTTCCCAACCCGGCGTTTTCCAACCCGTATAGTCTTGCGTCGATAGTTATATTCATAGCAGTTTCAAGGATACCACGAATTTTTATTCGTGGAGGAATTGAACCTGATATATCATCCTTCCCTCAAGGGAAACCGCAAACCTTCGTTTGCGGAGGATGTTATAGGAAAGCTACTTTGATAAATCTGACAAATTTGAGCGCTTTTATGCCGGCCAATACCATCAAATTTATTATCAACGGATAATGCTTCCACAATCTTTTCTTATAAAAAATTTCCATAGAATTAACTCCGGACATTCTAAACCTTAACCTTGCCGCCAAAGGAACCTTGTGTTGTGTGGCTCTGTTCTTGCCTTTTGTTGCTCCTTTAAGATGCAAAATTGAGACCTCGGGATGGTAGATTATCTTGTAACCCAAAACCTTTATCTTCCAGCAGATGTCGATATCCTCCCCGTCCAGATAATAATCTTCATCAAACCAGCCTACCCTGTCCAAAACTTTCTTTGGAGTCAGGAAAAATGCCCCCTGGATTACATCCACTTCTGCTTCTTGGTCCTCGGGCAAATATCCGTACCAGTATTTGGCAAAAAGTTTTGAATGGGTAAATATTCTGTCCAAAGGAAGGACCAGATGGGAGAAAGAAACCCAAGGTGTGGGAAAGGCCCTTCTTGTGTCTTTGTCCAACTCTCCGTTTGCCAATACGACTTTGCAGGTAAGCGCACCTATTTCCTTGTGATTTTCCAAATAATCTACGGTTTCCCTTAGGGTGTTGGGGTAAACAATCGTATCGGTGTTCAAGAAAAGAACGTATTTTCCCTTCGCAATCTTGCGGGCTTGATTATTGCCTTTGGCAAATCCCAAATTGGCCTTGTTCTCAACTATCATTACATTGGGAAATTCTTTCCTAATCATGGCAACACTCCCGTCCGTCGAGCCGTTATCCGAAACGATAATTTCAAAATCCAATTCGTTTTCGACTTTTTTGAGTGAATTCAGGCAATCCCGAGTGAGATTTTCGGTATTGTAATTGAGAATAATAATCGAAAGTTTAGGCGCCATTTTCACCTTTCAGGACATTATCGTATATCTCATCGTGGAGCTTTACAATCGATTTCCAATCAAAATTTTTTCCCACATGGCTTCGGCCGTTTTTACCGATTTTTTCCGCCAACGGCGGGTTTTTCAAAAGCCTTATTGCTTCTTTTGCCAAGCCTTTATAAGTATCGGAAATTAAAGCATGCACCCCATTTTTGATTGTTAAACCAGCCACCCCGATTGAAGTAGAAACAACCGGAAGCCCTGCCGCCATTGCCTCCAGTATTTTAAGTCGAGTTCCGCCGGCTCCTTTAATGGGAGCAACCATAATACTTGCACTTCTATACGCATCTCTGGCGTCGGGAATATTTTCGGTTATCTCAATGCTTTTGTCTTTTTCACTCAAGGATTTTATCCAGTCGGGAATTTTTCTCCCAACTATCCAAACTTTTGCTCCCGGAACTCCCTTTTTAACCAATGGCCATACGTTTCTGATAAGAAGCTCCGATGCTTCTTTGTTCTGAAGCCATTCAAAATTCGTAACTCCATAAAGTATCCGGGGAGGAGATTTTCTTTCAATTTTCTTTTCCAGGTAAAATTGTGTGTCAACCCCATTTGGAATAATATCGACTTTTACTCCTGGAATTAGCTTTTGCATTTGCACCCTGTCTTCTTGGGATACCGCAACCAATTGCTGGGCTTTCGCCCAATAATGTTTTTCCCAAAACTTAAGTTTAATCACGTCGAGCATATAAAAAGGTTTCAAAAGAAGCGGAACTTCATTGTCTACATAATGTTTATAGACAAGATATTCAATCGTTTGCTCAACCAAGATTATCGGGACATCGGTGTCGGGGATGTGCGGCATAACATAAAACGCCTCGGCGTGAATTAAATCGTATTTCTCTTTCTCCAGCTCCTGTCTGACCGCTTCTCTCTCTACAATAGACAGGTTTCTAATAACTACCAACGGGTAGGGCCCAAACTCGGCCAAAATAACATTCTTGAAAGTCCATGGAGAGCGAGGCCGGCTAAATACACGTACTTTCCTGCAATATTTTTCAAGCTCCGGAATAAATCTCCTTTCCGATTCGTCCTTGAGCATGGAAAAGAGGGTAATATCGTGGTTTTTCGAAAGATACTTTATGATGTTGTACCAACGGGTTTGCCCGCCCGAAGTTTGAGCGTTGGGCAAAAAAGGAACAAGCATCAATATCTTCATTTCGCGATGGGCTTTGTTAAATCCAGAATAATATAATCCGGAGTCTTCTCTACCGTCTTAAACCTTTTAGAAGAATTTAAGGTATCCGTATCGTTAAGTGAAATAGAAACATAATAAGTCGCGCCCCTTTTAATAATTTCGTCGATTGAATTATCAACAACAGGCCAGCCTCTTCTTTTGGTGTAGTAAAGAAATGTTGTATCCCCGTTATACGGGGCAACAATTATTGCGTTTTTTGGCGCTATTCTATCAATCGCCTTGCCTGCTTCAAATATTTCGGGATGATTGATTTTGTAGAATTCTTTAACCTGAAAAGCACCCATCCCTAACATAATGAGGACCGAAAAAATCAAAATAATTCTGGAGAGAACACGGTTAAAGTGTTCGGATTTCCACATATAAATAGCTCCTTGGGCCAAAAGCAGAGCAATCGCAGGAATCAGATATATCTGGTAGTAATCATGCCTGACATTGACTGTTGCGAAAATTGTCACATAAAAAAGCATTCCTATAAAAAACATTAAGTTGAATAAATTCTTTTTAACGGTAGCCAAAATTCCCAAGACAAAAGGAATTAAACCCCAGTAACCCAAAATAAGCTTTCCTATTCTCTCCACAAAAATCCAACGGAAGAAAGCGGGTCTAAAACGAATCCCGTCTCCGTTAAACATCCATTTCCATTCGGGAATTCCTGCAGGGAATCGACTCATCCAGGCTCGCCACAAGATAAACGGAACAAGAATGATTCCTGAATAAACAAGAAGTTTGACAAGAAGTCTGCGGTTTTTAAAAATTCCTTTAAAACCGTATTTTTGCAAAAGCAAATAAACCAATGGAATCGTGTAGAAAAGAATGACTGGTTTAATAAGAAGTCCTAAAGCGAACCAAATTCCGGATACATACAAAAACAAATATCTCTCTTCGTCGAAATACTTGATAAAACAATAAACTCCTGCCAGAGAGAAAAAAACAGCCATTGGCTCCGGCAAAATCACTCTAGTGAAGTAAACATTGTATGGCAAAAGAAGGAAAAAGAAGGAAGAAAGTACTCCTCCCCATTTGCCCAAAAATCTCTTTCCTATGAGAAAGACCAAGTACCCCGATCCAAGCGCAAAAAAGACAGAAACAAGCCTGCCCCATATCTCGAAAGGAATTGCCGTAAAGTATTTGGCTAAAATTGCATGAGTTGCATTGTAAATCGGAAACTCCACAAATCTGTAACCCTGGGGGTTGAACATCCTGGATTGCGTTGAAGATAAGTCATAATAGCGTGGGAGAAGAAGATTTATTCCATTCTCAAGATAAAGTCGACTCACAGAGGCCGTGTCTGCCTGCCTGAAAGCATGCCAATCGGCAACGGGGTTGTTTATTTTGTAAAGCCTAACCAAAAAACCCGCAAGAAGTATAATTGCTAACAAAATGTACTCAATATTTTGTCTAGTTTTGCTCCGAATAGTTTTATTGCTCATTTTTATTTAATCGTGCCAAGGATACCAAAATTCCCATCAAAAGCCAAAAAAGAATAGCAAATTTTGAAGCTTCAAAAATGTCAATAAAGGTTGCGTTAAGAAATAGCCCGGGCAAAGAGCCTATAAATCCCGCTACAAACGCCTTCTCGTATTCGCCGTTAAATCTAAACGGCAAGGATTTAAGAATAACCTCGCCGATTCTAAGAAATATTAAAGCGAATGCAAGAAATCCCAATATTCCGGTTTCACCCAAAAGCCTCAAGTAATCATTATCCGTGGCTAGAGTAATTGATGAATAGCCAGTGCCCAATAAGGGATTCTTGGAAAGCGCCCTTATTGCCCTTGGCCATTCGATATTCAGGCGAATTGATGTTGAACGATCCTCGACAATTGCAATCGGTGTAGGAGTTGGTATATTATTATTGACTCTTCGCTCTAGCGAAGGCTCGTCTGCGGCATAAACAAACCGGCTTGAGTACCCGAAAAGCATCTTCTCGACCTTTTGAAGCCTAACTTTTGTCACATCTATTATCTCCGAATAGCGCATGATAAGAGCGCCAGACAGGCTAAAAACAAACAAGCTTATGAACAAAACAACCGGTATGGCCTTGTATTTCTTCACAATCAGAAGCGCAAGGGTAACACCGATAAGGTAGGAAACGACCGAAATCCTGGACACTGCGCTTGATAGAAGCCACAATCCCGCAAGAAGCAGCAAAAAGAGCACGAATTTTGTCACCTTTTTCCGGGACAGTGCCATCAAAGTCACAAAAATCGGCAGAACCATTACCAAAAAACTGGCCAAATCATAATGGCCGGCAAAGCCTGCATTAATATGGCTTCCGGGCACCCAGCGAAGTGCAATCCCCTTTGCATATTCCTCGTTTTGGGTAATTATTATCGGCCAGCCGAAATATCTCTGCCCTAATCCGTAGATGAAAGTAATGACAACTACTATGCCCAAAAGCTTAACGAAATAAGACAAAAGTTCTTCGTCTTTCTTCTTAAATAAAATTCCGGCTGCCAAAAAGGGCACAAAATATTCAATCCGGCGAATCCAGTGCAAAATGCCTATATGGAAAACGACTGAATGGGTTATGGCAATTGCCGAGACCAAAGAAACCAACCCCACGGCAAGATAAATGAGCATTGCACGCTCGACATCGCGCTTCATAAACTCTATGGCCCTCGGTAAGACTCTAACAGCGATATAAACCGCTATCACAAAAATAAGAAAATCTTCAAGTCGTATAGAAACATATGTGCCCGGAATTCGTAGCAAAGGAAACTTGGGATATAAAGGCACCGCCAGCAATACCGCTGCGATTAAATATTTAAAAAGTCTGTCAGCCGATGATAATAGCTTTTGCATAAATTCTGGCCGCTTGTGGCCCCTTGAGGATGCCCCAAATAAACATTCTGGCAATTGCTCCGGCCTTTAGAAATACACGCACAAATGGCAGCTGCCAGCCAGGCATGTTTTTAGAATAAAATATCTTTATTCCCTTATATTCGGAGAGTAAAGAATGCTCTGTTGTCCCGGAGGCCCCTCCATAGTGGGTAATACTCCACCTCGGCAAATACCATACTTCCCAATCTTTCCTTTTGGCTCTTAAACAGAAATCTACATCCTCGGTGTACATAAAATATCCTTCGTCCAGCCCCTTTAATTTGTCGTAAACCTCTCTTTTTACAAGAAGAAACGCACCCGTAAGCCAATCCAGCTGCTTTTCTCTCCTATAGAATTCTTCTCCTTTATAAAACGGAGATTGGGAATGCATCGGATGGAAAGGCTTAATTATTCCCGAAAGAACGGGTAAATCTTCCAGAAAAAACATCCAAGCAAAAACCTTAAATAATGTTGGGAAATAGCCCCCCGTTCCTTGCTGGCTACCGTCCTTGTTCTTTAAAGCGCAGCTTGCGATGCCGGCCTTGGAATGTTCGTCCATCCAGGCCACCATTTCTCCCAAAACGTTATCGTTTACAACGGTATCGGTATTAAGAAGAAGGAAATACCTTCCCGAAGATGCCCGAAATGCCTGATTGTTTGCCTTCGCAAAGCCTCGATTGTCCTTATTTGCTATAACTTTGGTCCTTTCTAGACCTTTAACTGCTTCTACCGAACCGTCTTGTGAATCATTGTCAACGACTATAATTTCGTAATCTATCCCTTTTGTATAACGTAGGACAGAATGAATGCAATCCAAAGTAAGTTTTTTTGTATTGAAACTTATTATTGCAATAGAAAGGTCAAGCATTTTTCCTCCATCTAAGACTTGCTAGCTCCATGGCCAAAAGAACTATCAACATCAGCGTCGGAACCGCAACGGCAATGCGAACCCAGGTAGGGCTTGGAACAAACTTGATAATTATCTTCTGTCGCCAATCTTTGTTATCTATAAAAATCGCGTCCTTTGCCAGCTTTGGCTCAAATCCGTTTATGTAAATCGATTCTCTGAACGGATGAACGATTTCCTCCAAAAAAGTGCTTCTCGTTTGATCTCGGATTATTGTTCCTGCTTCCTCGGGGGGATAATTTAGTCTATAAGCCGGAAGCGAAATTCCCATGAACGAACTCCGGGAAAACTGGTTCTTGTAATATTCCATTACATCCTCGCGTGTGAAATTAGTAAAGTAGGCTCGCCTAAGCGGCGTTTCCGTATCCGCAGGCTCCTGTGACTGCAAAGCATCGGGCAAGGGTTTGGGGAATGGAGGGTTAGGAAGAACTAAATAGAAAAGCAGGGCTATCGAAAAGGCTAAAAACAAAATTTTTAGAAATTTTTTCATCAAGAAGCTTATTGGAAAAATCTGGCCCGGCCCAATTTATAGTTCGGATTTTTATTCTTTCTCTCGCCAATCACCTTTGCCGGAACGCCTCCGACTATCGCAAAATCGGGGACATCGGTAGTTACTACGGCTCCGGCCGCAACCACAGCACCTTTGCCTATCTTGACTCCGGGTAAAATTATGGCTCTGGGGCCGATAAATACGTAGTCCCCTATTTCCACCGGCTCTTCCCTGGCAGAAAAATCTTCGGCTTCCAAATCGTGTTCCGAATTATAAATCAATACCTGCGAGGCAATATCTACATGGCTGCCAATCTTAATAGGTGCCCTGCCGTCCAAAAAAACATGATCGCCAATTATCGTATCGTCTCCTAATGATATCCTGCCGGGATAAAAAAAGTTCGCCCACATATGGAAAGTCGAGCCATTTCCAAGTTTTACACCGGCCAGAGTGTAAAAGAAGTTGCGGACCAGATGAAACGGAATATGACCAACCCATCGCAAAATCATAAGCTCAAAATCCAAGAAATAGTTAAAAACCCTGTTAACTCCCTTTTTTGCCGCTTCGGAGACGGTTAAATTTCTACCCATTTTGTCTTTAAGCATATTTATTATTTGGCGCTTTCCAACACTTTTAGGGTTTCTTGGGCTGTTTTGTTCCAAGTAAAACCTCTAACCTGCTTCAAACCCTTCTCGACTAGCTTATTATATTCTGTTTTGTCCGCAGAGAGAACTTTTATAATGCCGTCGGCGATGCTATCTATATTGGCCGGGTCAACATATACCCCAGCCTCTCCGACAATCTCCGGAAGACTTCCCACGTTCGAAGTTACCACCGGAGTACCCACCGCCATCGCCGACAGTGCGTCCAAACCGAACCCCTCCCAGAAAGAAGGAATGGCAAACACCCTGGCGCCCTTAATTATGCCCGGTTTGTCTTCCTCGGAAACAAAATCCGTGAAGATTACCTCGCCTTTCAGGTTGAGTTCTTCAACTTTGTGGAAGATTGAACCGTATAGCCAGCCCTTTTTACCCGCAATTACAAGCTTCATATTGGGAAAAACCGACCTAACCCTGCTAAAGGCTTCTATAAGCCCCTCAATGTTCTTGCTGGGCTTAAGGGTACCTAGAAACAACACATAGTCACTTACTATGGCGTATTTGTTCTTAACGCGTCGCACATCTTCTTGGGAGACACTACTATTGAATCGACTTTCGTCGTAGGCTTCGTGCGTAACCACCACTTTATTCCTGGCAAACGGATAGTGTCGTACAATGTCATCTTTTGTACTAGTTGATACTGCTATGACCTTCTTTGATACAAAAATCGAATAAGCACTCCAGAGTAATAACTGCCAAAAGTCATATTTTTTAAATTGTCCCGAAAATTTGAGATAACCAAGGTCATGAATTGTGCATACCCGCGGAGATAGGGAAAAAGGCGCTACATAATGGCTAGGTGTGAAGATTACGTCGGGTTTGGGGCTTTTGAACATAAGATGTGGCGTCAAACGCTTGATAATCCAGTTTCCCGCTCCCGAAAGCACCTTGTATTCAAAGCAGTTGGTGGCTTTTGGGAGCTCCAAGATGGGTTTTTTCTTCAGATAAACTATAATCCTATGCTTCTTTGACCATGTATCCTGTAGCTTGTATATCCCCCGCAAGACTTCGAAGGCATATTGATTGACCCCCACCCGACTAACCTCGTTTGCCTCATTTCCGTCGATACCGATAATCATTTCCTGGCCTCCTCGTACACTTTAAGTGTTTCTTCGGCCGTTTTATCCCAAGAAAATTTTTTGGCCTGTGCAAAACCACTTTTCACCAGCCCGACTCTCCCTCTTAAGGCCTTTTTTATTCCCTCTGCAATAGAATTGACATCCATTGGGTCAATCAAAACCGCAGCATTTCCGGCAACCTCGGGCAAACTGGATACGTTTGAAGTCACAACCGGTGTTCCGCAGGCAAAGGCCTGCAAAACAGGCAGTCCGAAGCCCTCATACAACGAGGGAAAGGCAAAGGTTTCAGCACCGCTCATCAGTGCCGGCAAATCCTTTTCCTCAACATGCCCCAAGAAGTTAAGTGCCCGGACGGAGCGCACATTGACAGTCTGTCTTCCAATCAAAACAAGATTTAGCTCCTCCCCCGCTTTGGCAAGCTCAAATGCCTTGATTAGTCTTTCGGTATTTTTTCTTCCTCCAACCCCGATTGTGAGAATATACTTTCTTCTGATTCCGTATTTTGCTTTGACTAAGATTACCTCCTCCGGACTCTTTGGGAAAAACTCTTCTCCGGCAGCCTCATAGATTACCCTAATTCTGGACTCCTCGATTCCATATTCAACCAAGTCCTTTTTTGTGGACTCAGAAGGAACAATTACCCTATCGGCCTCCTCCCTAACTCTCATTAGCCTGCGGCCTTGCACCTCGAAAATCTTGCGTGCGGTCAATCGAGGAAAACGCATGGCAGAAAGATCGTGTACGGTAGTAACTTTAAAAGCCCTGCTTGGAGGCTGAGACCAGTCGGACGAATGTAAAACGTCTATTTCTCCAATTAAACGCTCTATTCCAAAAATATGAAAGCGGTTCCAAATAAAGTCGGCCATTGACGGAGGTATGGGATAAATTTTTGAGATGAAATTTCCTCTCAAACTCCCCAGAAAGTGCTCTAAATCTCCCTTGCGCCTCAAAGAGCCACCAAAGAGCACATATTGATTCTCTCTATCAACCTCGAGTAGCTTCCTCACAAGTTCTTTTGTATAAAAAGAAACTCCCGTCCCATAAATAGTCTGAGAAATATCAATGCCGATTTTCATATCTTCACCCAATATCTTATCTGACCTACACCCCGAAATGAATAAACATTAGTTTCCTGAAATCCATCTGCCTTAATTTCTTGAAATAATGTTCTTGATGGGTCGGTCAAATCGAGCAAATAATCAAAAGTATATAGCGCCCGTGAACTCATAACTAGCTTGCTTATATTTTTGTCAAACGGAATCCTTATGGCTTTGGCTGAATTGCGGCTGCTATACCACTGGTAAGGCGTGAATGGCTCAGGATAAACCATAAGAATTGGTTCATCACCATTAGCCTTCTTATCGACAAACGAAACCGCACTTCTCCAGTCCTCCCGCCAAAAATTTTGGTCAAAAAGATATATACCGGTAAATATCAAATTGAAGATAACGGCGGAAGATAAAAAAACATATCCATATTTCTTATTTGAAAGTCCAAAGGCCAGCAGGATATAGAAGGCTGGCAAAATGAACAAAAGTCTGAAATAGGAAAATCCCGGAATAAATATTGCTCCGACAAAGGCCAACACCAAAGGCACAATTAGCCAGAGCCAAATAATAAGTGCCTCTTTGTATTTCTTTAACGAGTTAAACAAACCTACCACAAAGGCAATTGAGGCCAATAAAACAATAAAGCCGTAAAGTATATTTGGAGAAAAAGATATTCGTCCCAAAACAAACTTAATCCAAACAAGGGACAAGGATTGAAATGATGCCGTCCCCAAAACAGAAGCCCATGCAGGGAAAGCCAGCAGGTAATTCCTGGTACCCAGGGATTGGGCTCTAAAAATCGGTTCCCACAAGGACAAAAAAATGATGAGGGGGACGTGGGCAAGAAGAAAACTTTTCCACCAGCTCCAATGCTTCTTTAGCAAAAATCCCCAAATCCACAGCGCAGCAATAGCGAAAAGCGGAAGATAGTCGCTGACTCCAACCAATAACAGAGATAAAGAAAAAATGAACCAGTCAGCTTTTTTTGCATTTTGGCCAATTTTCAAAAAGAAATAGATTGCCAAAGAAACCGCGAAGGTTGAAAGTGCGTACATTCTGGCCTCCTGTGAATAATAAACGTGTAATCCGGAAGTCGCTATCAGCAGTGCGGAAAAAATTCCGACTTTTTCCCCCGCTAGCCTCTTCCCAATCAAATAAACAACAGGAATCGTCGTCGCGCCCAAAATAACAGAGGGCAAACGCAAAGAAATTTCGGAATAGCCGAAGATTAGAGACCAAAACTTAAGAATAAAATAAAAAAGTGGAGGGTGGGTATCTCCTGGCGCAAATTTAGTAATTAAACCTAAAAAAGAATGTCCCTTGATTGCCAGTGCACTAATGGCTTCATCCATCCACAAGGATTGATTAATGGCAAGCAACCTAAGCACTATTCCCAAAATGATGATTCCCGTTAAAAGCAGTTTTTTCGCAAGATTGTTATTTACAAGCTTGACCATAGAGAATATTAGTATTATTTTACGATAAGTCGGGAAAAATGACACTCACGCTCCCAAAAATAAAATATGCTGTTTTCTTTATTCTTTTTGTTACTTTGATTGTTTTTACCCGCTTTTATAATCTCGACAAAACAGCAAGGTTTCTTTGGGATGAATCAAGCGACCTTGTGAGAATGCATCAGATATATGTGGAAAAGAAATTAACCCTAATTGGTCCAATCTCAGAGGACGGAAATAAAGTATTCAGTTCCCTCACATACTATATGTTTATGCCTTTCGCCATACTCGGGCATTTCGATCCAGTCAGTACCGCGTACGGTTCGGCTTTTTGGGGTATTTTGACAATATGTTTACTTTCTTACTTAACTTACAAAGTTAACACCAAAATGTTGTTTCTTGCCCTACCAATTTTTATTTTTTGGTATCCACTTGTGGAAACCGGAAGATGGGCATGGAATCCTAATCTAATTCCTCTTTGGGTAACGTTGGCTTTAATTTTCTATTCGAGAAAAGGTTTGAATTCGAAGTTCCTTTCGGGACTTTTTATGGGACTCTCTATCCACCAGCATTATTTGGCCATTTTTGCTAGCGCCGGACTTGCACTGGTTATTTTCGTTGAAGCTTTAAAGGAAAAAAATCTCAAGAAATTTTTCGTATTTATTCTTGGAATATTCATAACCTTACTGCCATTTGTTATTTTCGATTTAACTCACCCTCCGGGACTTTTCCTTTCCAGAATTCTCTATTTCAACTATCTGGAAGGTACGGCAACCAAAACTACTTATCTTTCGAACTTTTTTTCGGTAATAAGTGGCTCTTTTCAGTACTTTACACAGTCGGTATTTCTTAAAATCATGCTATTTTTATCTATCTCATTGTTAGTACTAATAGATATTAAAAATCGTTCAAAGGCCCTTCCTTTTGTCGCTATTTTCTTTATGCAGATTCTTGGTCTCTCGTTGGTTAAGGGCTTTTCCAACCACTATATATTAGCCGGCATTCCTTTTTTTATTGTTTACTTAATTTATCCAAGGAAAAATGCCAGCAAAATATTATCCTTTATTTGTCTTGGAATAATTTTAATTTCATCGATTTTTAGCTTTCCTGAACAAATAAAAAAGATTACCTGGGAGAGCGACATCGCATCTACTCGCTATATAACAAATATCATCCAGAAGACAATTCAAAAAAATGACCTTAAAAATGCAAATCTTGCGGTTTTAGCCAGCGACGATCCAAATACCTACGGAAGAAGATACCGAGATTTGCTTTTGCTGCGAGGCTTAACTTTAAAAACTAAGGGGGAGTACGACATATCCGACGCGCTATTTGTTATCTCCACCTCATCTTTAGATGCAGTACGAAAAGACAATGCCTATGAAATTGACCGTTTCCGCTCCGGACCCTTAGTTAACTCTTGGGAAGTTCCCGATTCCAATTGGAGAATCTTTTTATTCTCGAGGTCTATTTAACAAGTTTTCCTAGAAATAGACGCTCCAATATTCCCACAAAAATCCCAAAGTCGTAAACAATTTTGAAGACCAAGAAAGCGGGGTTTTGTGAAATAAGCGATCTGACTAAACCAACCGCCAGCGACATCGGCAAAGAGGCTCTGACCAGAGCAATAATATCTCCTACTGCTCCCAATTTATATGGTCTTTTCCCTATCCACTTTGCTTGAGGAAAAACTTCTTCTAAAGTACCCGGGTTTTCGTGGTAAAAAATTGCTCCATCCGCCGCCAATGCCCCATAGCCCAGTTTCTGACTGAGTGTCCAGTCATCCATATATCCCAGTTTGGGATCAAAACCCCCTACCCTATCAAATTCCTTCTTGAGAATTGCCCTAAAAACAAGTTGGGTGTCGGGGTAGCTTCTGGGGTGGCGTCTTTTTTCTTCCCAACCCTGATTAATGTTCCAGCATCTCGCCCACACATTTTCCCAGTTGGAAACATATTCATATTTCGAGAAGGTGCCATTGGCTTTTCCGGCTATGATTGGTTTTATTAAATTTCTTAAAAAGTTTTTGTCAAAAGTCATGTCCGCATCAACAAATACCAAGATTTCGCCGATTGAATGTTTTGCCCCCAAATTTCTCGCCATTCCAGGGCCTCTATGTTTCTGCTCCAACAGTTGGAAATTGGAAACGAGTAACCCGCTTCGCGGTGGAAATTGGAAATTCCGCAAGACCTGTTTGGTCTTGTCGAACGATCCATCATCAACGACGATTATTTCGAAATCCTCGAGCGTTTGTCCCAGGAGAGACTTCAAGCAATTCGCTATGACTTTCTCCTCGTTATATGTTGGAATAATTACCGATGCTTTCATTTTGTAATTTTATAAACTGCGTAGCTATTATCCAAATTCTTAAGCAGGGAAATTTTGTAAGGCAAAAGCGAACCTAATTCCCAAACTTTTGGATTTTGAAAATCATAATCGTTACGAGAAAGCACATATAAGGCTTCTGCTTTCGGATAATCCTCAACTCCCATCGGCTTGAATCCATAAAGATATTCTATCGGATAACGAAGTATGTATCCCCGTGTATCAAAATCCAATAGTGCGGCTACTTCAAACTTATTCGGCTTTTCTTGGGCAATCGTTTTTGCCGCTTGGTCTATCTTTGCATAAGTAAGCCCCTGCGACATTCCAACGGCGCCGGTAAAGGAAACTATGTTTGAAGTCAAATTAATATACACATAAATCCCCAACAAAAGCAGGGTTAAAACTTTATTCTTTTTATATAGATATTCGAAAACTAAGGCCACTATTAAAGCAAGAAGGGGCCAGAACTGCAAAAAGTGATAGTAACTAACAGCTCCTTGAGAAGGATGGCTAAAAGTATCGACCAGATATTGCCAAAGAGTGCCAACATTATAGAAATTATGCTTAAGGTCAAAAATGACCATGGGTAAATTACCCAAAACGAAACCGCCAGCAAATAGTGAGAGATTTCTCCATTTCTCTTTCGCAAGAACAACCAGGAGGATTCCGACCAGAATCGCGGTAAAAAGATAAAGATATTCCAATCCAAATCCTACGCCCGAAATAACTCCAAGGAGCAGGGCAAAAATTAGTTTTCCTCTGTTGGCAAACTTGTAGAGCCAATAAATTGTCAGTATTCCCACCAAGGGAAGGTAGTTTAGTATCCAAATAAACATTGAGTGGTAAATCATATAATTGTTAAACAGAAAAATAGCGGAGGAGAAAATTGCAGTTCTTTCTCCGAATAGCTTTTTTGCAATAAAGAAAAGCAGTAAGCCGCTAATAATATTCAAAAGTGCAAAATAGGCCGTAATCGGTAGGGGCTGATACCTAAATAGAATTAATAACGGCACAAGGCTATAAGTAAAAAATGCACCCGAAAATATTTGATGTCCGGCCGATGTAAAACGCTGCAAATTGGGAATTCCCAAGAGCAAAAACTTTTTGGTTATTAAATCTCCCGCCGAAATAAGACTTATCGCCTGCTCGGGACCAAAATTAATCCTCAGACTGAAGTTATAAAATCTGACTACAAAAGCACCAATAAAAACTGCTATAAGGATAAAAAACCAGAAATTTATTCTTTTCATTTAACAAAAGAGCTGAACAACTCTTCGTATTTCATTGCAATTTTGTCCCAATCGAACTTTTCGGCTTGCTTTCGGGGCGCATCTCCCCACTTTTTGTTGAGAGCGCCCTCAAGCGCCTTCGCGTATGCTTCCGCATTGGTCGGGTCGACCAAAATTCCTGCATCTCCGACAATTTCTTTCCTTATTGCGTCATTGTTTGCTACAACTGGAAGGTTAGTCGCCATAGCCTCGACTAAAACTATCTCGAAGGAGCGGTACCAAGGCGAAGGCAGAGTAAATACATCTGCCGCTCTGTAAACTTTTGGCATTTCGCTAAAATCAAAAGAGACAATTTGGAATCTTTCTCCTAAAAGTTTCCTTCCTAATTCTCCCAGTTCTTCTTTTAACGGCCCCTTTCCAACCAAAAGAAGACTGGCATTTCTTAGTTTTGCTACCGCCTTTATTACAAGATCCATCCTTTTATCCTCCGAAAGCGCTCCCACCGACAAAATTAGAGGTTTGGTAAGTTTGGTACTAATTTTTTCTCCGTCGGCTTTAAATTTATTAATATCAACACCATTGGGAATATACTCAACTCGTCTAAGGAACGGGTTTGCTCCCTTTGCCCACCTTTGAAGGAAAGACGAAAGAGCTACGAATGCATCTGGGAAACACCAAAGATTATTCCTGTCGTCCCAGCCTTTACCAGACTGCCCAGAAATGACCATTTTGCCTCCATAAACCCAAGCAATCAATCTAATAAAGGCAGGCTGCCATCCACCATTAAGTGGTACCACTATGTCGTATTTTTCTCTCCAAATACTCGGAAGATTTTTAATCGTAAAAAGTGCAACGCCCACACCCTGTGGATCTAAAAATGCTCTCCAGAGAACCGGCCATCTTGATTTGGGCAAAGCATTACCTGCAATTACATCTACTTTGTGATTCTTAGATAATCGCCGAGAAAGTTCGTAAACAAAAGTTTCCGCTCCCCTATTCACTTTCCCCTGATACAAATTTAGAAATGCAATTTTCATATTCTTTTAAGCTTATACAAAAATAAGTTTGCTCCAAGATCCTTTTTGAATTCGATTTTAAAAGGCCTCAAAGAAGATACTTCCCAAACGGTCTCGGTTTCCGGAGGTCTTTTCGAAGAGGTAACAAGATAGAGCACCGGGGCCTTGTCATATTGCGTCACATCCATAACTCTTACGTTTGCCATTCTTAACCACCAGCGCATATCCAAAGCTCTTGTGTCGGAGTTTATCGTTTCCGCTACCTCAAAATCTTTTTCTTTGTCTTGAATAATAAATTGTGCAGCTTCTTTTTGTCTTGAAATAGTCCAACCGGAAGGATATATAACCCTCTGCCCCTGCAGACCAAAATCGCCAATAAAAAAATAAACAGACAGTATTGCAAGAAGGGCAACAATTATGTTGAAGAAGCGGCTTTTCCTAATTTTATCCAGTAAGAATGCTGCTAAAAATGCAGCAGCCGGCAAAAGAGGAATCGCATAGTACCACCAAAAACCGAAACCATAACCGCTGGACAAACTTCCATATCTGACCTGAAATATTATCGTATTTAAATTATAGAAATTATGTCTAAGTTCAAAAAGAATAAGGGGGAATTCGGCCAGTGTTACTCCCAATATTAATATCAACCAACTTCTCAGGTGGAAGCGTTTCAGGCGAATATCGTCAATTACAAAGAAAGCGGCAATAGGTGCCCACAAAATCGTGGCATAATGAACATTCAGGCCCAGGCCCCAAAAAAATCCTGCGAGGAAATAATGAATGTTCTTTTTTCTCTCAACCAAAAATAACAAAAAGAGAATCCCAAACAGAGGAATAAAATGAGGATTCCATATTTGTCGAGAGATAGGTATAAAGAGAGGGAAAAAAGAAAGCAGGGTATATACCAAAATAGCAATTAGACCCCCAAATTTTTTATATAGCCAAGAGAAAAGAAGAATAAATGCAGCTAACCAAAGACTTGTAAAAAAACCGCTAATAATCAAAACATTCCAGTGAGTCAAAACCCCCAAGATAGCCAAAACATAATAATAAAAAGGGCCTAGAAAGAATTCTCTTCCCATAACTTCCTTGCTGGTAATGTTCGGTCCGATTAAACTAATTTTTCCAGAATCCGCCATGTCCCTTGCTCCCATTAGATGTGCTGGCGGGTCGAGGTGAAAATTGACAAGAGTTTTGTAGTTCCAGAAGTGTGCAGCCAAAGACAACACAGTTATCAAGAAAAAGACAATTAAAACGACTTTGTGTTTTAAGATAGATTTCATTTTAATATTAGGATAGAAAGATCTCCGATTTTATCTTTGACCCGATAATTGCGCGAAATAAATTCGAGGATTTGCTTGGGTTTATAAACCCACTTCTCCATTTCACTGTACTGACCAACTACTATCATCTTTGGTCGATTTAGGGAAAGCTCCGAAACCATTCTCTCTTGCACCCCCGGGATTTCGATATACCAAGAAAGCTGCGGTATCCAAGGCCGCGTAGCGGGAAGTCTATCCGAAAGAACATAAATATTATCCCAAGTGTTGAGAACATATATTTCACCATTGCCCGAAGTATTATTTTTAATGTAAGTCGAGGTTTGTAAAATTTGAGGTTCAAAAAATCTATCGGTTTGTTTCCATGCCCTTCCGGTCTGCCTGGCAATAATAATTAGGAAAAGCGCCAGAGCAATCAGTAAGACTGATTTTTCGACAACCTTCATTTTGGAAAAACTTAAAAGCATCAAAGCCAGCCCGATTGCCAAGAACGGAAGACCTGGCTGAAAATGAAAAAGTTCCCATCGGGGATACACACCAAAAATTCCGAAAACAGCCCACAATATTAAAGTGGTTGAGGGCTTGTGCAACCGGAGCCTTGCAAGAAAAAGAAGAACGATAGGAAAAACGGCAACGAGCAGTTGCTTTATTGACGGGAAGAGGACCTGCCCCGAAGCCGTTGGCAATATTCCAATCGCGAATTTAAATGTCCAGTAGTAAAAGTCGGGATATATTCCCAAGAAATAAATTATCAACAAAGTTGGAACAAAAATAATAAGCACTCCCTTGCCGAAATCCTTCAGGCCTTTAAAAAGATTTTCTTTAACAAGCAAAATAAATACCGGAACTAAAAACCAAAAAGCGGTTTGCTTTGTCAAAAAGGCAATTGCCCACCAGATACCTGCCCATAAATATTTTTGTTTCCTAAGGCAATAATAAATAAGTAGAGCCAAGGGGGCCAAAACCAAGTCAAACCAAAGCCCGTTGCCGTCATAGAAAAGTTGAAGAGGAATATAAACAAGCAAGCTGACACGCGCAACCTTTATTCCCCAAAGTTTTTTTACTACAAAGTAAAGTATGCCGTCGGTAAAAAGAATTATTATCCATGTGTAAATTTTTAACTGAAGTAAACCAAGACCGAAAAATTTATAAAAGACCGAAAGGTCCGTAAAAAGAAGAGGCGTGTGGGCTATAGCAATGTCTTTGTAGGGCAACCAACCTTTAAGGATTAGATAGGGCCAAAGAAGCATTTCCGGCCAAGCAGTAAATCTGGTTTGAGCCAGAATAATGGCTTGGAAAATTACGGCAAGAACGACCAATTTAAAGCGATATTTATTAACAAAATCGAGTAATTTTGTCATTAGCTAATAGTATATCGCCATGAGGCTGAATTCCCTAGTTGATTTTATGTCCCACAATCAAAAGGTGTGGACCCCACAAGTTGAAAGGATATATCCCCATTTGTCCAAAAAACCTAAACATTCTTTGCAATAATCCTGCCGAGGGCAATTCTTGTTCCCAACAAGAAGAATAATATTCGGTTTTCAATCCTTCCGTTTTGAAGAATTTTATTAAAGACCCTAAATAGGGTTCGATTGTCGTGTCCCCATCAATATCATATTTTGATTTTGTTGCTATCGGACTGACTCTGTTCCACGAAAGATCCCTATCAGGAAGAAAGTCAAAAAGAAATCCTTTTACCAGCTTTTTTATCCGGTTCCCCTTAAATGGCGGGGAAGCCCTATTGGGAGCGCCAAAGTTTGGTGCAACAACCAAGAACTTCCCGCCTTTTCTTAAAACCCTTATTCCCTCTTTAATTACCTTCTCGGGATTATCTAAATGTTCAAAGACAAAAGCGGAATAGACCAAATCGAAACTCTCATTTTTGTAAGGCAAGGTTTCCAAGTCCCCTACTGTAAAATGCAATTTTGAATATTTTTTCTTAGCTAAACCTATGGCTTTTGAACTAATATCGATTCCATAACATTCTTTGCCCCTTGCCACAAAATTTAGCCGCGTTCCCTCTCCGCAACCCATATCAAGAATTTGATTAGCACCTTTTGCAAGTTTGGCCAATATTTTCATTGCGGGGTGATTAACATCTAAACTTCCTTTTGCGGCAATATCGTAGTAAATCTTTTTCGACCAAACACTTTTCGCAAGGTTATTTTTAGACATGAAGGATGGCTCTTTTAATTTTTCGGAAAGGATATTCCATAGCTGACCTTAAAAAATATTTATTGCTGTAAACTGACCAAGGAGATTTAACTATATTCGGTTTTGGTTTAAAGAAAACTTCCGGATAATAAAAATCTAGGGGAAAAGAGATTCCCAATTCAAATTTAGCCTTTCTCTTTCTCCCCATTACTTCTTCATCTCTTTTGGACCTTTTTAGATGTGTGAGATGAAGGTAGGGGGCATTTACAAATTCTCTTTTTACTCTTGCACTTTCCTGGATGGGTTTTCCAGTTTCATCAAAATAACCCTCCAATCCATAAGGATTTTCGACATGAAGCCCGGAAATATTCCTCTTAAAAGCTCTAATTGTAATATTGCCGACGCTCCCGTCTATCGAATACCTTCCCGCGCTTTCTTCCTGATAATGGAAAATATCTCCAACTAAATTGGTATATGGCGAAATAATCGCGTCGATATTTCCGTGATTAATCTTTTCTACTACCTTCTCTATGGAATCATTCCACCAAACCTCATCACCGTCCAAAACCAAAATCCAATCTCCCTTAGATTCGTCGAGCATTTCCTGGCGCATCTTTGTGAATTCCTTTTTATCGACTACTCCGACCAGTTTAGGTTTTATCTTTGAAGGATATTTTTTTGAAAGCGCCTCGATAACTTTGGGTGTTAAATCCGTACTCCCCGTATCCCACAATAAAATTTCATCTACCCAATCGGCCACACTATTAACGGCAAACCACAAAAAACTTTCCTCGTTTCTAACTATACAATTTACGGAGATTTTCATTTCTTGCCCCAGTAATATCTGATAACAATTATCCAGGTATAGATTGCTAGAATCGTATTTGTGACACCGAAGGAAATAGTTGGCCCGAATACTCCAAATTTCGGAATAAAGATGTAGTTGATAGCAAAAATAGCTATCATGTTAAAGAACGAGATGCTACCGATATATACAGTCTTTTTCATCGAGTAAATAATCGCCGTAACGGAAGGAACGGTGAGGATAAAAGGAATCATAGAAACAGTAAGAGCTTGAAAAACCGGCACAGAGGGCAAATATTTTTGACCGAAAAGAATTAATACAAAAGGCTTGGCAACAATAATCCAAACAATTGTCAATAAAATTATACCCAATGTAACAATGGTGGACTTAACCAGATAGACTCTTTCCTTATTTTTATCTCCAAAGCTGGCCATCCGTGGGGCTAAGACCGAAGAAAAACTGGAGGCTAGAATTATCAAAAAGGAAGTCAGCTTGGAAGGAATCGAATAAAGACCGGTTGCCGTAGCACCTGCGAGTGCGGCCAGCATCTGGATATCAAGCCTTCCCGAAATCGAGGTAATTACCCTATTGACCCCCAGCCAACCGGAGAACTTTGCCAGGTCCAAATAAATATCCTTTCTAGGTCTGGCAAACAGAAACTTTATGCCCGTAAAGATAAATCCTGCAATTGCGGAAATAAATACACCCGCCGCGAAAGCAAAAAGGGTCGTTTTTACATTCAAAATTCCAAATTTTATAAATATTAACGGTATTAAAAGTCTGGGAAGTCCGACAAAAATATCTAAAAGCACAGACTTAAAGAAAAGTTTTTTTGCCTGGAGAATGTAAGGAAGAAATCCCCAAGCAAGAGCAATAAAAGAGATCAAAGAAACTAAGTATGCAACTTGTTTATCGGCCGTTGCCAACCAATGTTCTGCAATATATCCGGCAAAAATAACAACCAAAAGAGAAAGAGCAGCAGCTATAACAACCCTCACAACAAAAGCCGCCTTTGCATACTCATCTGCTCTTCGCTTATCACTCCTGGCCAGATGAATAGAAACGAAATTAACCACACCCGAGGAAAGGCCAAAATCCGATAGAGAGATAAGTATGATTATCAAATTGGATGCTGCAGAAAATACTCCAAAGTCACTTACTGTTAGGGCCCTGGCAATAATAATCGTGAAGAGAAAACCCAAAAAGGCACTAAAAATATTACCTCCAAAAAGAATATAGGTATCCTTGGCCGTACCCGAAGTCGCTAATCCCAGAATCTTTTGTAGACGCTTTTTCATAAAAATAATTTAGATTTTTATTCCGACTCTTCCCGAATAATCAACCCTACTTAATAGAATTGGCTTTTTTATTCTTGCAAAATATCCCTCAACCGCTTTCTTCGCACCCCCGAAGTGGCCGTAATCGTCAATTATTATTACTCCGCCTTTAACCACCTTCGGAAAGAGAAAATTTAACTCGTGAAGCGTTGATTTATACCAGTCTGTATCCAGCCTTAATAAAGCGATCTTGTCCGGGGTTATTTTTGGAATTGTTTTTTCCACCCGGCCTTTGACATAAATTAGTTTATCGGAGGGGTACCCAGTCTTTTCCATATTTCGTTTAACTTCTTCGAGGGGAGAGTATGTCCACAAGTTGTATCCTTTCCTTCTATTTTTACGCCATTCATTAATCACCGATGTTGAGTCTGCAATCAAAAAATCCCGCTTGTCCGGCTTCGTCATTCCAGCAAAAGTATCGTAAAAATATATATTTCTGTTCGTGTCTTTGAATTGCAATAATGTGTAGGCCATAGCCATAGCACTGCCACCCTTCCATACACCGCATTCGACAAAATCTCCACCAACTTCTAATGCTTCGAGATACTCAATAGATTTATATAAAGCGTAGACCTTTTCTTTTGAAGTAAGAGTATGTTTGCGACATTTTTCAAATATCGGTAAAAACTCTTTGTCCATATCCGCATCCATATACATCGGTAAACCCTTTAGGGGCACAATTTTGAATCCAAACAAAGCGATCATTTTTTCAAATAGAGTTCTTAAGGTGTTAATCATTTCTTAACAAGAAGAACGGCTCTCGCGGACTGATTCTCGTAATCTTCTTCCGCTTTAATTGTAAATACGCCCTTAACCTTAAAATTTTGAGATAAGTACTTATCATCTATTTTTTGAGGACTTTCGAAGGCTTGCCTCCACTGAGGCCCCATATAATAATTCTCGTCATCCATAAGATAACTGGTCAGAAAAATTGCGTCAAAATCCAAAGTCTTATTTTCCGAAGAAAGCATTTCCGGGGTCAGCGGAAACCAAACAGTCTTTCTTTCTCCATACCAACTTCCCCATGTATCAAGATTGGTAACAACCACATCCGAAGGGCTGGTATTTTCCCTCAGAAGCTTTGACAAGACTACGTAAACCGGAGGTTTGCCCGAATTCAAAGCTTTGTTAACAGACCTGGAATCCAGAAAAATTGCTCCTAGCGTTTGCCCGACAATAAAAAACAAAATAAGAATCAGCGAAGCGGTGCCCACAAGATACTTTTTTTCCTTAAATATGGTTTCGATTATCCAAACGAGTGTTCCAACCGCACATATGTATACAAATGGTATTACGGGATGAATATACCTGAAGAAAGGGATTGTCAGGGCAACCATTAACAGACTCGCCAAAAGGATCGCCAGAGATGTAAATTTGAAAATATTTTGAAACTTATCTTTCTTCCACCAGAAAAGACCCAAAACAAATAAGCCAAACATATAAGGAGACATTATTTGGGGCATCAATTTGTAGAAGTTATACAGGTTATAGAATGTTTTCTTCAAAATTCCCAAAATCGTAACATTTGTAGCCAAGCCACCCCTTAATGCATCTGAAATTGCAAAGTTTGAAGAGTACTGGAAAAAGGCCTGGAGACCTCGAATAAATATCGGATAAACAGGAATTTTAAAGGAAAGAGGATAAAGAATAAATCTGTCTACAGCAAAAAATGCCATAACAAACAGAAATAGCCATAACACTGCCTTCTTAACCGAAAAGTTTATGGCCAACCACATAAATAATAGGAGTACTATAAACAGGAAACCTTGGGGTCTGGTTAGATAAAGCATGACAAAAATACCAAAAGCAAGGATATTGCTCCATTTCCGTTTTAAAAGAATAAGGTATGCCGCCAAAACAGCTAAAAAAGAAAAAAGCGTTTCGGAAGCTCCGCTTGTGGCATAATCAAGAAAGTTAATGTTTGCTGCCACTGCCAATGAAGACAAAAATCCTACCAAATTTCCGAAAAGCTTTCTGGCCAATAAATATATTGATACAACTAAACCCAGATAAAAAATTCCCGAAGTTAAAATTACGCTAAAATCCGATGGGCCAAAGAATCTAAAAGCCAAAGATATGGCAAATTGCATAGCCACGGGGACGCCGCGAGCAGAAAAAAAACTTACCTGCGGTTGCCCAAAAAGCGTGGAGCTAAAAAAGCTAAAATTTGCTTTGTAGCCGTTTCCGGCCAACACATTTCTTGCGATATCGGCAAACTTAGCAGCATCGGAAAAGTGTAGGTACCTTGAAGTTGAGAAGGAATAATAAGAGAGGAATAGCAAAACAGAAATCAAACAAAGTAAAATAATGGCAATGTTTCTTTTCTCAAATAATTTCTTGTACATCGAGACCTGCCTTTGACTGAAATTATACATTAAGGAGCGTGACATATCAGCTATCTTGATATAAAATTCAGCAGATATTGACAATGAAAGATAGCGAACAAACTATAATCATTCAGGCCAAAACAAATCCATTAAAAATTAATTGGAAAGAAATTTGGGAAAGCCGAGATCTTTTTTATTTCCTGACGTGGAGAGACATAAAAATTCGTTATAAACAAACTATTCTGGGGGTATTATGGATTATCATTCAACCACTGGTATCAATGGTTATTTTTACCTTAGTGTTTGGAAATTTTGCGAAGATTCCATCGGATAACATTCCTTTTCCCATTTTTGTATTTATAGGACTTTTATTCTGGAATTTCTTTTCTGCCGCTCTTTCTAGCTCTGCGAATAGTCTTATTTCAAACGAAAACATACTTAAGAAAGTTTATTTCCCACGTCTGATGGCACCGGTTTCGTCGACTTTTGCACACATAGTCGACCTGATTCCAACCTTGATTATCTTATTAGGTCTTTTGGTTTATTACAATGTGAGACTAACGCCCCAAATGATGTTCTTTTTGCCTGTTTTACTTTTTATACTATTGGTATGGGCATTAGGAATCGGGATGTTTCTCGCACCAATAAATGCAAAGTTCAGAGATATCAGATACATCCTGCCCTTTTTTATTCAATTGGGATTTTTCGTTACACCAGTTGTTTATCCCACAAGTTTCTTTGGCGGTTCTTTGCGTTTTTTCAGGGTCATAAATCCTGTTGCTGAGGCGATCGAAGTTTCTAGGTCGGGATTTTTCGGAACGAGACCGATGGATTGGTTCATTTTTGGCCTATCTACTCTTTTTGTTTTGGTAACCTTTCTTATCGGGTTGTATTATTTTAGAACCCAAGAAGATAAATTCATTGATATTTTATAAATATGAGTGACATCGTAATAAAAGCCGAGTCGATAAGTAAGCAATATATTCTTGATAAATATGGGAGATATTATTCGATTCGCGATTATATCTCCGAAACTCCTCAAAGAATCTTTCATCAGGTCTCTCGGAGGGCAAAAACTAAAAGTTTTTGGGCTTTAAAAAACATTTCCTTTAAAGTTGAAAGGGGTGAGGTTTTGGGCGTAATCGGTAGAAATGGTGCAGGCAAAAGTACACTACTAAAAATCTTGTCAAGAATTATGCCTCCGACCAGGGGTAGAGCCACTATCCATGGGAGAGTCGCCAGCATGCTGGAAATAGGCACTGGTTTTAATTCGGAGCTGACCGGGCGGGAAAATATTTACCTAAACGGGGCAATTTTAGGAATGAAAAGAAAAGAAATCAATTCGAAATTTGACCAAATTGTTGAATTTTCCGAAATAGGGCAATTTATTGATGTTCCGGTAAAGAAATACTCTAGCGGAATGTATGTAAGGCTAGCTTTTTCGGTTGCCGCCCATCTTGACCCAGAAATAGTACTTCTAGATGAGGTCTTGGCGGTTGGTGATTTACCCTTTCAAAGAAAATCGTTAAAGAAAATGAAATCAATTGCGAAAGACGAAGGACGCACCGTTATATTTGTCAGCCACAATCTTTCGTCCGTAGATTCTTTGTGTAATAAGGCCTTACTTCTTGAAAAGGGCAGGGTGACGGCATATGGGAAAACCAGAGAGGTGATCACAAAATATGTAACCGGCTTTATGCCCAAAAAGACCCCTATTTCAAAAATGACTTCTCGCGAGGGAACCGGAAAGATAAAGCTTATGGATTTTTGGATAGAAGACCAGAATCACAAAAAAACCGCCTTTGTAAGAAGCGGCGATCATTGTTTTTTTGTCTTTAAATACGCCTGTCCTAAAAAAATAAAGGGCGAGACCGTAGATGGGGGTTTTACAATTTTTTCTGTTCTGGATCAACCTCTTTTTTCCCACTATCTTTCTTATACTAGACAAGAAATTAGGAATCTTCCGGTTAAAGGAACCCTTTTTTTTGAATTTCCTAAATTTCCGCTCGCCAGGGGGGAATATAAAATTGGAATTAGCCTAGCTACTAACGGCATTACTGCAGATATAATCCCTTTTGCTGCGCAAATGTCGGTCCAAGACGGCGACTTTTATCGCCCCAATGTTACTCTAGACCAAAGCAACCCTCCATTTTTTATCGATGGAAAGTGGATTACTGGCTAGAAATGCTAAATAAGATATTTGTAGTAATTCCGGTACATAATCGGCTCGAATACTCGAAAAAATGTCTTACCTCATTTAAAAATCAGACCTATAAAAACTTCGAAGTAATAGTCGTTGATGACGGTTCAGGAGATGGAACGTCAAACTACATAAAGAAAAGATATCCTCAATATACTGTCATAAAGGGGCCCGGAGATTGGTGGTGGGCCAAATCGATGGCAACTGGAATAGAATATGCCCTGAAAAATGCTGATAAAAATGATTTCATATTATCTATGAATAATGACTGCTATTTTAATAAGGAGTACCTTCGTGAAATTTTAAAGAAAAGTATCTCGAATAACTATGCAATTGTGGGTTCAATAATATTGGATTCGCAGAACCCCACAAGGGTTATTGAAGCAGGCATCAAAATAAACTGGAGACATGCTTTGATTTATGGAATAGCCGACAATATATCAAATGACATTCGCTTTTATACCGACAGGGTAGACCTTAAGGAAATAGATACTTTGCCAGGAAAAGGCACACTTTTCCCAGTCCGAGTTGTTAAAAAAGTCGGGAATTTTAATTACAAAAGGCTTCCCCATTATATCGCTGACTATGAATTTTTCTGCCGTGCCAAAAAGCACGGGTTCAAACTAGTAGTTTCTAGCCGAGCCAGACTTTATAACTTTGCAAAGAAAACGGGAACCAGCCATGTTAAAAAACATACCGGTTCCTACAAAGAAGTATTAAATGTTCTTTTTGGTCGAAAATCTAAATTGAATATTATGGATCATACAAATTTTTTGCTTTTGGCGTGCCCGCACAAATATCTTCTTCGAAACTTTATGGAAGTTTCAAAAAAAATTCGAGGTTATGCTTTAATGCTCTTTCCTTTTTACTATATAAAAATTGCACTGGATATTTATTATCGTGGGAAAATGCAATACCAGCTCCTTTTACACAATATTCCTATCTATTTTCGCCAGAATCCAATACTTTCTAAATTGAACCTTACAAAAACCAAAATATTTAAAAAGAGATAGCTTCACCATTAATATGTCGAGAAATCATTTTCTCGCGTCCAAGATAATAGACGTATAGATGAATGCGTTTCCCTTATTTCTTTCGTCGAATCTTTTTGATCTGTGTATCGGGCCGTCCTCGGAACTCCATTTATTTAAATGAAAACGACCGTTCTCATCAAAATACTCCAATAGCTTAATTTCAAATCCGACCGATTTGAAAAGTTGAGAAAATGTTTGATATGTATAAAGAACCTTGTGGTCTTTTGCTCCTGCGCCCGTGCCCCCGGGCTTTACCCAATCCATATAGCGCTCATTGGGAAAAAAGCCGTCCGGAACTGCCACTCTCACGTACCCGCCTTTCCTGAGATACTTATAACAATTCTTGGCGGCAATGATTGCTTCTTTCGGCGTCAAATGTTCCCAAACATGTTCCGCCAAAATCGCATCGATTGACCCAGGCTTAAAATTATTCTCCCAATCTTCCGACTTTATTAAATTCAATTCGTCTTCTTCGGTGGAGATCCAACCGGGCCGCTTTGTTAAGCTAGCTCCTACGATAATTCTGCGGGGCTTCCCCTTTGCCAACCTTTTCAACCTTTGTTGTAAGTCCCCCATTTTACGATACAATGCTAAATGTTAGCACAAAAAAAATGTAAATTCACAATATGGAAAAATGTAAAATATGCTACGGCCAGCTAGTTAGAAAATATAAAAATCTTTTTGACAATAGACATGGATATCCAGGAAGATTTTATATTTATCAATGTAGAAACTGTGGATTTATGGAAACTTTTCCGCAACTTCGAAGGAACAAATTAACTCAAATATATTCGAAGTATTATCCCCGACAAAATATCGATATAAAACAAGTAGCATTGGCAGGTAAAAATATTCCCTCCCCCACAGAAATTTACTGGAAAGGTCTGGCCACGTCTTGCCATTTTGCCACGAAAAAACTAGATAAAGTATTAGATATAGGTTCCGGAGTGGGATATTCCTTAGTCGAAATAAGAAAACTTGGCGGAGAGGCTTGGGGGATAGACCCCGACAACAATGCGAAGAAAATTGCACAAAGACTTAAACTAAAATTTCATAAAGCCTTCCTAGAAAATTGCCCTTTCCCAAAAAATTATTTCGACTTAATCACCGCATCACAAGTAATCGAGCATGAATCGAACCCTTTAGAATTCCTAAATTTATGCAAAGAATTTCTTAAAGATAAGGGCAGAATTATCTTAAGTTTTCCCAACACCGATTCCTTATATAGAAAAATTTGGGGCAAAAATTGGCTCCACTGGCATATCCCCTATCATTTAAATCACTTTAATAAAAAATCCTTTAGGATTCTGGCGAGAAATTCCGGCCTAAAGATAGTCTCGATAAAAACAATAACCCCCAACCTTTGGACAATTCTGCAAATTAAGTCGCTTTTAAACAACCCCAAAGAAGGAACCCGAGATATGATGTGGAATGGAGTCGTACAAAATAGCAAGGATAGTGGAAAGAAAATATCCTTGCTTAATACATTACTTCAACGTCTTCTTCCGCAAATCGAGAAGTTATTGGTTACAAACAGATTTGTTGATTTTTTGGGCCTGGGAGAAAGTTTTGTCATCGAACTTAAAGTAATAAAATTGAGGTCAAATATATAACATCCTTAAGCAAACTAAAGTTTGCGGTTCCCTTTGAATGAGGATGATATATCAGGTTCAATTCCTCCACGAATAAAAATTCGTGGTATCCTTGAAACTGTTATGAAAGTTATTATCGACACCAAGAAATGTATTTTTTGCGGTGCCTGTGAAGAATTGACCCTAAAAGCAATAATTTCTCCCGGAGACAAACCGGCTTCCTTAAACCCTAAAGCCAACCTTAATGACCCGGTGACCAAAGAAAACATTAAAATGGCTGCCGAAACTTGTCCTCAACGAGCTATTAAAATAAAACCCTAAAATGAAACCTCGTCTAACTCTTGTCTATCCATCTTATTCTAAAATGCTGGGTACCAACAAATACTATCGATATAATGTTTACGCCGGCCTAGGAAATATTCCCGAACGCCCACATATCGGCCTTGGCTATCTTTCTCAATATCTTCTCGACAAGGGCTATGACCACGATTTTATCGATATGAATCTTCTAAAATCATATTCTGAATTTAAAAAAAGAACCAAGCGTTATGCCCCCGATATTATCGGTCTTACGATGGTTACCCCCGGCTACCTTAAGGGCTACAAACTAATCAAAAGAATTAAAAAAGATTTCCCAAAAAGTAAGATAATAGTCGGCGGCCCCCACATCACCCTTGTTCTAACCAAATTATTCAAAGACTGCCCGGAAATTGATGTCGGGTTTGTTTCGGAAGCCGAGCAAAACTTAGTTGATTACCTTAACCAAGGATGCCGCCCGGAAAAAATAAACGGAATTCTCTATAAAAAGGGTAAAAAGGTTTACTTTAATCCTCCGGTTCTAGAGCCGGACATTAACAAATTTCATTTTCCCAAATATGAAAAATTTGATCTCCCCCATTATTCCGGAATCGGTCTTTATACTTCCCGCGGCTGCCCTTTTAGGTGTATCTTTTGCAATGTCGAGTCATACAGACGCAAGGCCGTTCGAGTTCGCTCTGCAGAAAGTGTCTTGGCAGAAATAGATTACTGGTATAAAAAGGGGCAGTCCTTATTCCCAATTGAGGATGATAATTTTACCTTTAGCCGTCAGCGCACAATTGACCTTTGCAATGCAATTGAGAAACACCGTTACCCGAGCATTATTTTTGCTCTAGGCCAAGGGGTACGTGCCGATAAAGTGGATAAACGCCTACTCAAAAAAATGTACTCGGTAGGTTTTAAGTATATAACCATCCCCGCCGAAGCGGGCAACGACAAAACTCTCCGCAGTCTTCGAAAAGGCGAAACAATAAAACAAATTGAATATGCTATTAAAAACGCTTGTGACTTGGGATTCGAGGTCAGAGTCTTATTCGTCGTTGGAGCGCCCGGAGAAACATGGAAAGACTTAGAAGATTCGTTTAAGTTGGCTCAGAAGTATCCCGTTATGTATTGTCGATTTAATAATCTGATGCCGATTCCGGGAACTGCGCTTTTCGATTGGGTTAAACAAGAAAAACTTTTTTTGCGTCCACCTGAAAAGTTTCTCAACAGCCACGACCTTGACTACACCGAACCTTTTTACCAGACACCCGAATTTAGCGCGGCCGAAAGAAAGCGGGCTATTATTGTTTCAGACCAAATTAACCAAAAGCTTTTTTATCGTTATCTCGCACGCAAACTTTCGATTCTTGGGCCGTTCAAATATCCAACGGCTTTTATGGCCTCTCGTCGTTTCACACAATTGTTTTTAATTAAATATCCTTATCTTTACAAAACCGCTCTACTTCTTCGCCGTAAAATGGCATAGTTGACTTATCTGCATCAATAGCAGGCCTCAACAAATATTCTCTTTAATGGAAATTTTTCATTTAACAAAAGACTCTCCGATTCTTTAATAAATTCTCCCGAGCCGCTTAAGTAAATTCCCGTATTGGAATAAGAAAATCCTTTGGCAATTTTTGAGATTGTGTTATTTATATGCCCGGTTTCTCCCTTCCAATCTTTTTCGGGCTTAGATAAAATAATTTTAAATGAGAAATTTCGGTTGGCTTTTGCGTAAGACTTAAGTAAATCTTCCAGCACAATATCTTTTTTAAATCTCAAACCCCAAAGAAAAAATATCTTCTTGTCTTTACTTTTTAAAAGCTCTTTAATCATGGGCAAAAAAGGTGCAATTCCACAACCTGTGGCTGCAAAAATATGATTGTCCAATCTTTTATTTAAGAGGAAATTCCCTCTTGGGTTTAACGTTTTGATGACTTGCCCCTTTTTAATAGATTTTAAATAGGTGGTCCCGGGACCTCCCGGCGAGATATCTACAAAGATATCCCAAAATGGAAGTTCTTCCGGAAGACTGGCGATGGAATAACAGCGAAAAATATTATCTTTAACTTTAATCGTCACAAATTGGCCAACTTTATATTTAAAATCCCGGTTTTTGGATTTTAATTTTATTAAGTTAAACTTCCCGTTGAGTACCTTATTCGATATTACCTCGTGTTCGGAAAACATATATTGACAATATCCGAATATAGATTAATGTCAATAGATGTACAGAATCTTTAAATGAAAACAATCTATTTTGACAACGCGGCAACAACTCCGGTCGATAAAAAAGTTATAAAAGAGATGTCTCCATTCTTCAATATCAGATATGGCAACTCATCTGAGTACCATTCTCTAGGGCTAGATTCTAAAGCAGCAATTGAAGCCTCCAGGAGAAAAATTGCAAACTTTTTGGGATGTAAACCTTCGGAAATAATTTTTACATCCTCGGCGACCGAATCGATTAATCTTTCTCATAAGGGTTTAATTGAAAATATTCTCGAAGAGTTCAAGGGTTTGAAACTTAAGCCGCATATCATCACAACCCAAATCGAACATAAGGCGGTTTTGGAGACCTGTAGACACTTAGAAAAACTTGACTGGGCAGAAGTAACCTATCTTCCGGTTGACACCCACGGTCTAATAAAACTAAGTACGCTCAAAAAGATGATAAGGGAAAACACTGTTTTGGTATCTATTATGTATGTTAATAATGAGGTCGGGACAATTGAACCCGTTTCGGATATAGGAAAATTGATTAAAAAAGAAAATCTTAAACGAAAACATAAGATACTTTTCCATACGGATGCGACTCAAGCAGTTCAATATCTGGATTGCAAAGTAAATAAGCTTGGAGTCGATTTTCTTTCTTTAACTGGACATAAAATTTATGCCCCAAAGGGGATCGGAGCTCTTTTTGTCCGCAAGGGGATTTCCCTAATCCGCCAAATCGACGGAGGTGCACAGGAAAATGGTTTGAGATCAAGCACGGAAAATGTCCCCTACATCGTTGCTCTGGGAGCAGCCATAGAGCAAATCAAAAAACAAAAATCTCGTGCAAACGTCAAAAAGAACCGCGATTTCTTAATAAAACAGGTTTTGCAAATCCCCGGAGTAATTCTTACGGGGCACCCCAAATCGCGGGCACCACACATTGCGTCTTTTATTATTAAGGGTATCGAAGGAGAATCTGTAGTTCTTAGACTTTCTGAAGAGGGAATCTATGCATCATCCGGTTCTGCTTGCACCTCTGCAAGTCTAGAACCTTCGCATGTATTAACGGCGATGGGCTTTATCCCCGAAGAAAGCCATGGTTCAATTAGACTTTCCTTGGGAAAAAATTCTACAAAAAGTGAGGTCTTATTTTTAATGTCTAAATTGCCGAAAATAATTGAGGATTTAAGAAAAATGTCCCCACTAAACTAAACCTATGGAAGATTTTTCTGAATATTATTCGCCTCTTGTTTTGAAACACGTTTCCAAGCCTCAAAATATGGGAAAAATAAAAAACCCGGATGGGGTTGCAATGGTTGGTAACCCTGTCTGCGGAGATATTATGAAATATTATATTAAGGTTGAGAACAAAAAAGGAACTCTCTATATAAAAGATATTAAATTTCAGACTCTCGGATGCGGGGCGGCTATCGCAACTTCAAGCATCCTAACCACTTTAGTCAAAGGAAAATCACTTAATGAGGCGTTGAAAGTTACTAAAGGCACTATAGTGAAAGTTCTGGGTGGGCTACCGACCGCCAAGATACATTGTTCTGTTCTAGCAGACGAGTGTTTTAATCTGGCCGTTAAAAACTACAAACAGAAGTTAAAAACCAAACGTCAGCGAAAATAACTGGAGCTACTTTTCAAAAAATTTCTTGATCGCCCTTACAACCTCATCAACTTGCGCTTGCGTCATCATAATATGGCAAGGCAAAGAAACAACACTTTTAGCCAACATTCTGCAAACAGGTATTTTTGCTTTTCCGTAATCTTTTTTCAGAAAAGGTTGGTCCGGGATTGGAACCGGGAAATGAATTAAAGTAGGAATCCCCTTAGTGGCCAAATATTTTCTCAGCTCGTCTCTTTTAGAAGTTTTTATCACAAATTGATGAAAATTCGAATCGTCCCATTTTTCAGGAAGTATTAGCTTTAAACCTTTAATATTTTTAAGTTTCTCTATATACCTTTTTGCAATTTTTCTCTTTTTCCTATTATCTTGGTTCAGATATTTTAATTTGACTCTTAAAAGTGTGGCCTGTAGTTCATCCAATCTGCTATTCAAGCCATATCTTAGGTGTACATATTTAGACTCTTGTCCGTAGTCGCGAATTTCGGCACAGATTTTCGCAACCTTTTTGTTGTTAGTAACAATAGCACCAGCATCTCCGAAGGCTCCCAGATTTTTAGTCGGATAGAAACTAAAGCACCCGACATCTCCAAAAGTTCCCAATATTTTCCCCTTGCATATTGAGCCGTGAGCTTGGGCTGTGTCTTCTATCAAAAATAGGTCGTGTTTCTTACAAATTTCCTTAATCTTATCTATCTCTGCCGGCTGCCCATAAAGATGCACCGGCATTACAGCTTTGGTTTTCTTTGTAATAGCTTTTTCTATTAAATCGGCGTTTATTTGGGCCACTTCGTTGGCATCTACAAAGACCGGTTTAGCTCCAGCTGCGATTATTGAAAGCGTAGTCGCTACCGCCGAAAGAGGTGTTGTTATTACTTCATCGCCCTTGCCTATGCCTAAAGCCATTAAGGATATTTGAAGCGCTTCCAAACCATTTCCGACCCCTATGCAATATTTGACTTTCAGATACTCTGAAAATTCTCCTTCAAATTTTTTGACCTCTTCTCCTAAAATGTACCAACCCGAGTGTAAAACTCTTCGAAAAGCTTTGTCATATTCGCTAAACCTTAGCTCTGCCTCTTTTGGAAAATCGTTAAACTTTACCATGTGTTTTTACCCTCTTCTTCAACATATATCTAAACTGTTCATAATCTCGAATATAATCCCCGGGGTCAAATATTTTAGAGGCCAAGACCAGCAGTATTGTGTTCTTATCCATATCCAACATCTCGTGCCAAACCATAGGTTCTAACATCATTCCATCCTCAGGGTTTGTCAAAACAATTTCTTCCCTATCCTTTCCATCATCGACAACCATTCTTACCTTTCCTTTTATACAAAACAAAATTTGTCGTGTCGTTTTGTGGACGTGTTTTCCCCTTGGAAGGCCCGGCAATGCGGAAAAAATATAATAAATTCTTTTTATCTCAAAGGGGATTTGGTCCGGATATTGGGCGAAACACAAAAAAGCATCATCGTATATTTTCGGTACTTTAATAATATGAATTAGACTTTTTTTGTTTTTGGCCATAGATAACTTCTAGCCCTCCAATAAACCGGGCCAATAAGCCTTGATAACGAATTTTTGACCTTTTGGCCAGATTCAATTCTGGGTCCGACAATTGTAAATGAAGCGTCTATTTTTCTCAACTTAAGAAGCTGTTTTCCAATCTCTTCTTTATATGGTTCGTAAATTACATCTAATGTGGTCTTTTTTAGATTGTAACCATGTGTATTTTCGAAGGAGTTGTCTCCTAATATTTGAAATTGGTGAAAATGATAACAAATTAACCGGGAGCAGTTTATGTAAATTTGGCCTTTCTTTTCGCTTACCTTATATTGGCCAATGTTCCACGGCGCGGCATCTATACCTATATTTTTGGAAATCTGAAGTCCCTTGTAGAGTTTGGGCCACTCATTCAGGTAGAGTTGGTCTCCCAGTTTTCCGTCTTCAAGTCTCCAATAACACCAATCCAAACATTGCCTTCTCCATCTTTTTAAACATTTAATGCCTTCGACATCTTTCCTAAAAATCTGAAAAGCGACATTAAATCTCCCCGAAGTTCCTATTTTCGATTCTTCACCCTTGGGAAATCTATGTTCAACGGAATAGATAGACTTATTTCCCATTTCCCTGTAAACGGGACTTACCGGAGAATAAAAATATAAATCGGCATCTAAATAACATACATACTCAATCTCTGGATTTTTTCTAAAAATATATAAAGGTAAAGACGGGGTGGATGTCCAATAATACTCGATCATTGTTCTGGTTTTCTTTGCCTTCAACAACGCTTTATCTTCAAAGTCTTTAAGTTTTATTACTTTAACTCCCTTTAGCTTGAGTTTTTCCAAAATTTTTCTGGTATAGTCGTCGAAAGCTAAAATCCAAAGTCTTGCGTCGGGATTGCGTCTTATAAAAGACGCGTGCATGGACAATCCCTTTAAAAGGTATCCCTTGTCAAAATATGTACAATAAATAATGTTTTTTGAGGTGGGTGTCATTAAATTAGTTTCTGCATTCAAAATAGCACTCCAGTCTCCCTGGCCAATTTGAAGTATAAGTTTTAACTCGTTTAAATTTTATCCCCAGAAATTTATTTAAATCTTTTACCGAGGAGAATTCGTTTTTATGTTCCATATTATGATAACCTTTATCAGAAAATACCGGTGTTGAACCCATCAGAAGTCCATCCGGTTTCATCATTTTCCTAATTTTTTCTAGCAATAATAATCCATCGCGTTTTGAGAAGTGCTCAATCACAGCAAATAACAAAATTAAATCAAATTTTTTGTCCTTGGGCTCCCACTTTAAAATATTTCGATTGATAAACGTTACATTAGACCGGTTGTAATATCTTTTTGCGTGGCTAATGGCACGAGAGTCAAGGTCTATAGCCAACACTTCCTTCGCTACGGCAGAATAAAAAAGGCCACTAAAAATACCGTCGCCGCATCCGATATCGAGCACGCTGCTGTTTTTCTTTATAACTCTATTGACAAAAAATGCTCTCTCGAGCCAAAAAATATTATCTATTCCTCTTAAATAATCAAAACGATGATCAAACCAGCTAATACCTTGCAAGCTCCAAATAGATGTATAAAATCTCCCAATTAATCTTGAAAAACGGATTAATAAATCAGCACTTCTGCTTAAAAGAAAAAACTGAAATTTGCCAAAACGATATACGATTTTCGATAAAAAGCGGTTCTTTAAAAAAATAAAAACTTTTATTTTATCTTTCATCAAATTGTTGTTGGCTTATAAATATTTTTCTATTATTTCTGCAAGTTCTTTCATTCTTTTTGGGTAACCATGTTCCTTGAGAGTCCTTATTTGACCGGCGTCGGCAATTTTTTTCCTCTTCTCGTCCTTTTTCAAAAAATATTTGACCTCTTGGATTATATCTAAAGCGTTCCTATAAGAAATCATTTCTCTACCGTCGATAAACAAATCATTTAAATTTTTCTTATAATCTGTCAGTAGCATAGTTCCCATTCCCGTTGCCTCATATAATCGCATATTGTTCGCATATTTCCCGGAAACACTAATGTGCCTGTTGAGAACGATTTTGCTTTGTGCCAGTATCTTGTACATTTCAAGTCCCCAGGCTTCGCCATGATAATTTTTCCGAAGAGGAGATAACGGCGATAAAAATTCGATTCCCTGTCCCCAAACATGAATCGGGATTTGCTTTGCTACTTCCTCCAAAATCTTTGTTCCTTTTCGATGATATGGAGTGAAACTTCCAATAAATGTAACATTATAAATTCTTTCTTGCTTGCCGACCTTTTTTAAAACTCTTGGTTCGAAGGCTAATTTGTGGTATTCGCTTTTTATTCCCATTTTGCGAAACATTTTTACGTAGTGAGGAAAGGAAGTAATTATCAAATCAAAACATTTTAAATTTTCTTTCGAAGGCAGCGGGCTGGCAATTTGACCAACCAACAGGCGGCAATATTTTTTAACTTTGTTAAGCGCTTGCAGGGACAACACCCCTAAGTTTTGGAAATATACAACATCGGCATCGGCTCTTTTTATTTGCTCCAAAGCTATTTGCTCTAGCCAACTGGGTTGGCCCAGTATTTTATTTACATAAGGAAGAGCCTGAAACTTTGAAAGAATATTATCTCTTCCAATTTTTAGGCCGTTTTCGTCTGCCCACTTTTTCTGAAGAATTTCATCGTTTATTATCAAATCTTCCGCATCATAACCAAGTTTCCTTAAGTTAAACGAAAAAAAGTCCGATGTTCCAAAAGAACTAGCCAATAAATTTAAATGAATTTGTTTGTAGCTTTTCCGAATAAGCGATTCGTTCTTTCGCCAAAAGCTTTTTAGAAAATCGGGATAATAAGTATCAACAAAGATAATTTTCATTTTAGTTATCTAAAATTTTTCTAAGGTTGTGGGCTTCGACAGTCTGCGAAAAATATTTGATTACTCTTTTTCTTCCTTCATTGCCCATCTTGCTTCTAAGTTCTGCATCGTTCCCTAATTTTACAAATGCTTTTGCTTGCGCTTCCACATCACCCGGATTAATAAGAATCCCAGTTTTATTGTTTACAACTGTTTCTGCTGGTCCACCACTAGTCGTTGCGACTACCGGAATCCCGTAAGACATAGCTTCTAATATTGCAACTCCTAAGGCTTCTGTTTGATGCGACTTTTCTCCTTTAATATTATGCTCGGTAAATATATCTGTATCCTTAAATAACGAGATTGCGGTCGGCCTATCTACCGCTCCTAAGATTTTTATTCTTTCCGAATATTTAGATTTATTTCTAATTGACAAACATCTATCTCTTAATTCTCCATCTCCGGCAATAACAAGATCTCCGGCAAACCCCATTTCGCATGCTCTTTCGAACGCCATGGTGGTTCTGTCTGGAGATTTAAAATCTACCAATCGACCTAGATGAAGAATTTGAACACGACCGTTTTTTTTATGCACAACTTTATGCGATGGGATTTGCACACCTAAATATTTAACGACAATTCTTTCTGGTAAAATCCCAAAATCCTTTACTAAAATTCTTTTTGTATATTTTGAGTTTGCAAGGAGGATTGCCCTCTGCGAGAGATCTCTTATTCCATTTTTGTAATCCTTACTGAAATGTTTCTTTTGAGGATTGTTATCTTCTCTGATATCCAAATGGATATCGTAACCATGGAAGTGAACAAAAACTTTAATGCTCCTGTTCTTTTCCCAAACATCAGTAAACCGCAAAGCAAAATCCCCATAATTGACCAAAACAGTATTAATTTTGTAATGATAAATAACATTATTGATAATTTCGCTTGGTGTAAGCGCCACTTTTTTCCCTAATAGACGAGAGAGAAGCCTTCTAACGGCAGTTTCGTAATTTGAAAGACAAATTATAGGAATAGAATTTTTCCAAAATCTGTCACGGCCACTATTCCACAAACAAATTACCTTTAACTGTTTTCCCAAGTCATCCATCATGTTGTCCATCCAACTTTCAGAAAAAGTTTTCCAATTAGGCCTTAGAAATAAAACATTATTATTCATTTTTAGGAAAACAATACACATCAAAAACATCATAGGGATATTCAATTTTTCCTTTTCTAAAAATGAGATTAACAAAATGGTCAGTTTCAAAAGTGAACATTAAATAATTCAGGCGTTTAAGAAAATTGTAAACTTTTTCTATCGAGTGGCCCGATCTCAATGCGGTATCCCTGTTAAATTCCACAACCAACTTTGGTTTCATCTTGACTAAGGTCCTCTTGGCGCCCAGTAGGGTATAGTATTCAGATCCTTCTATGTCAATCTTGATAAAATCGACATGTTTAATTCGATTTTTAATTAGATAGTTATCTAGAGTCGTCGTCTCAACAACACGCCCTCTCATTTTTACTTTTTTATCTGTGATATAACCTAAGCCACTACAATGTTTAATGATCTTGATGTTAGGAAAAATCCTATCGTTAGAAAAAACAAAAAAAGATTTTCCCGATTTATTTGAAATAGCCAAATTTTCGCATTTTACCCACGAAAAATTATTAATCCTAACGTTTGTTTTCAGTTTATCGAATATTTCTTCCGAGGGCTCAAAGCTTATTACTCTTCCTTTTTCTCCGACTAGACTAGAGAAAAGAAGCGTAAACCAGCCTCTCTCCGCACCCATATCTATTACTGTTTGTCCAGGAAAAATCAAACGGGAAACGACAGAGGACATTCTAGTATCGTAGACTCCAAAAAAATATATGCCGTATGACATATAATCGGACGGAGAAACGAACATTTTAAATCCATAATTGGTCGAAACTTCAACTTCCCGATGAGAAGCTATCTTCCTAATCTTGTCCCTTGCAAACATATTTAGTTTGTCCTGAAATACTCCTGGTTTTCTGACTATCCAAAGGCATATGTATCTAAAAAAACGTTCTATCATTATTTCTTTGCTACCAGAATTAGATATGTACAATTCACGCCACTTGCCACAACTCTCTCTCTTTTCGACAATATATACTGGGTAATTTGAAATAGAACGGCCACGGGATCTTGAATAAATTTAGGAAGACGAAGAACTATTCCGTCTTGTAAAAGCTGAAGTCCTGTACTTCTTAAACCCATAATGTCGTGGAGGTCTATTACTTTTAAGCCCGAAGCTGTCACTATTTTTCTCAGACCATCAGGAGTCCATCGCCAAAAGTCAGCTGGATCCGGGTGATACATCCAAAAACCGTGCGTTGTTAGAAACAAAAGACCATTTTTCTTCAAAACCCGCTTGCTTTCTCTTAAATACAACGCGGGGTCGGGCACATGTTCCAATACCTGCGTCGACAAAACAATATCGACGGTACTACCGGATACCGGCAAGGTTCCGTTTCTTTTTAAGTGTCGATTTGCATTTTTGTTCCGATTTAAGTCGACCTCTATATAATTTGTCGAGTTCCCCCGAAAAATACTTTTATATCGTTTCTCTCCACATCCGTAATCCACAATCGTTAGGCCTTTTTTATTTTCCAGAAACTTGATATAAAATTTTTCGACTTCTTCTCGAAGCCATCTTGCCGCATTAAATCTTTGTATTTCCATTTAGTTTTTTGTAATCGAAGAAATATAAATTTGGCAATACTTCTTGCGAGTTGCAAACTATTTCGTTATTCAGTTTTCTAAGGTAGAAAGCATTGTCATCTTCATATGGAAAGCGTTTTACCACCTTAGTTCTGTCAGAAATACATGTATTCGGAGTTGCCGTCCAAAATTCCATTTTCTTTTCTATTGCGGCAGGAATAACCTCGTCTATCTTTAACCCCTCAAGAGGTGGATTTTCATAATAGCAGTTGGTCATAAAAGAACGCATCATACCGTCGTTCTCATACCAAATCATATCCGGATCAAATCGGGCTAAAGGAACTGCTTTTCCGTCAGGAGGATTTTCACACCAGAAAGTGGCCTCAGCCATTCGGGGTACAATATATCTTACCCAATCATAAATATTTGCTCTGCCTATTGAATAGTTAATTTCATTCCAATTTAAAAACTTCAAGCTGTTTGTTTCTTTCACAACATCGACATAATTAAAAAGCACCGTTATGGATAGAAAAACTAATGCAAAATTTTTCATTAGATTAAGAAAATCATCAGAGAAATCCGCGAAGAACTGAACTGATATAAGGACCATTAATAAAAGTTGCAAATGTTGGTGGTATCTGTCCAAAAAGCCAGAAAAATACTTGAGCATTAAAAGCTCAAGTAAAAATGACGCTATAAGAAAAAGGCTAATTAGCTTTACCTTTCGGTTTTTATTGAGAAGTACTATTAAAGGCGAAGCGAAAACCATAATGTGCAAAAATTTATTGCCCGAAAGAAGCGTTTTTATAATTGGATAAAAGTTTTGCATATTAACTTTTGTTGTCCAGCCGCTAAAAAATCCGGAACCCCAAGGACAATCCGCCGCATATCTACCAGCGCAATGAAAGATGAAGGGATAAACTGGGTTGCCGTAGAAATACAAGTTTTTAAGGTACCAATATCCTCCAAAAATAGTTAACAAAAGGAAAGATTTAATTATTGTTCTTCTATTAATTATTTTTATGTATTTTTTTCGGAACCAGAAAACTATGAAGGAGGAAACCAATAGAAAAGAAGCAAACGCTGTCAAAACCGTATATTTTGTACCAAACGCCAATGCCCAAAAAAGCATGGATAATAACAAAGATTCTCGTTTTGGCTTCAGCAAAAATGCAATTCCGTAAACCAGACCAATTAGAAGAAAAGAGAAAGTCCCGACATCAACGAAGCCTAAAGTTGAAACAAAAACTATTCCCTGTCGCAAGCTTAAAAAGATAAAAACAAACAGAAAGCCGACTAGATAGTTGAAGTGGGCTCTCAGCATTCGAAAAGCAAATAGTAAACTTGTCGCCAAAATCAAAAAATGGAAGAGCCTTGCTATGGAATAGGTTCTAGTTAGAGAAAAAATAAGTATAAAAAACGTGTCCAGATTCCGAGGTAGGTTCATATATAAACCACCGTTAAATTTCCAAAAAACACCAAGGTCTCTCACAAGCGCAGAGGGAGAAATAAAATGATATGCCATTTCGTCTGAATAATATGGTGGCAGCGAAGCTCTAACAAAGACTGCGGGCAATAAAAAGGAAATTAATAAAATCGGAATTCTTACTTCCCAAAGTGCCTTGCCAAGATTAACTATCTCTTTGTTTTTAAGATAATTAGGAATCGAAATTAAAGAAAGCGCTACAACACTAATAATTAATGGTGTTCTCTGGGGAAGAACAATAAAACCCAATAGAAACCAGATAAAAACAAATACCCCTAAACCAATAATCCAATTTATTATTCTCGACTCATCATCCTTTTCGCGTCTTATCAAGATCTTTTTTACAAAGGTTCCGAGAATATCTAAAAATATAAAAAGAATCAAAAAATAAGAAAGCGTTTGAAAATTAAGAGGCTGAAAAAAATCAGAAAGTTTTAATAGCATAGCTGTCCGTATTTTTGATTCTGCTGTATTATATCAACTTTTACTTGTATTATTGGTTTATTATGGCGGTCGCAGACATCACAACACCTATTAGAGCCAAGCTTATTGTCGGTTCTTACAAAGGCTGGATGAAAAAGGGTAGTAAGGTTCTTGATGTCGGTTGCGGAACGGGCATTGTCGCTGACGAATTGGCTCACAAGCTAAAAATAAAAGTTGTGGGATGTGATATCGACCAATATCTTGTTAGAAAAATACCATTTAAAAAGATAGCTTCCGGCTCACACCTTCCTTTTAAATCTCGAGAATTCGATGCTGTTATGTTAAATGATGTCTTGCATCATACCGAGTACTCTATACAGGAAAAGCTTTTATCCGAATCTCTGCGTGTCGCAAATAAAGTGCTAATTTTTGAACTAAGGCCTACGACAATTGGGAAAGTACTCGATTTCATTATTAATAAAATCCACAATCCAAAAATGCCAATACCATTTACCTACCGTAGCGATAAAGAGTGGGAAAAGCTTTTCAGAAAAAATCATTTGAAGTTCAAAAAAAAGAAAGTTGTTTCCCCTTTTTATTATCCTTTCTCTCACATATCTTACCGAGTCAAAAGATAGGTATGCTTCTAATATGAAAAATAAACTGGGACATCAGAAAAAATATTTTAACGAGATTGCAGAAAATTATCACTCTCTTTCTTCTAGTAGTATTGCCAGCGCAGAAAAATTAAAAAAGGCTACAAGGGAATTTATAAAAGGCAATGTGTTAGATGTGGGCAGCGGAGGAATTATCAATTATGATATTCGAAATGCAAGAAAGCTGGTTCTATCTGATATTGCCGTAGAAACATTAAAAAATCCCCAAATAATAGAGAATGGCAAGTTACATACGATTAAGAACAACAAAATTAGTTTTGTTGAAGCTAGCGCTCTAAGTTTGCCCTTTAAAAAGAATTCATTCGATACGGTAATAATGGTTACTACCGCCCACCATTTATCTGAAAATTCATTATCAAAAACAAAACGCAATATACTAAACGCATTTTCCGAAATTAATAAAGTTTTGAAAAAGGATGGAATATTTATTATCCATGAATGTTTTTTGTTTCCTCTCCTAAAGTTTCTTCAAGAAATATTTTTTGAACCTTCTTTTTGGCTACTTTTTAAAGTTGGTAAACCCCTTCCCTACTTCATGTCCGAAAGACAAATAGTGCAATATTTGAAAACTGCTGGATTTAGAGTTATCAAAAGGAAGAGCATTCCATCCGGAGAAAAGATTTATCTACCGCTATTTCCAAAATTATCTCCCCCGGGTAAAATCTGGGACAAACTTCTCAAAAGTGAGGTCTACATAACAAAGAAGATACGATAATTTATTTTAAGAATCTTTAAAAGTGTCGATATATTTTCCAAACAACCAAACCATTATCCCATTTATTTTTCTTTTCTTGAGCTCGCCGAAAAGTTGTCTGTAAGAATTCCATTTGTTTTTCAAATAGGAATCTTTTAGAGAGGTACTCTTTTTGTGATATCTGTATCTGACCAATCTTTTAGGTACGATAACTAACATACCCCTATCCATAACCTCTAACGCAAACTTCCAGTCTTCCCCGCCGAAGTTATAATTTGAGTCAAACTTTAACTCTTTTATTTTGTCTGCCCTGAAAACCTCGTGCGATAGCTGACAGAGATAAAAAGCGCTGCGGGGCATAGTTTTGCGGTGGAAAAGATAGAAAAGTAATTGAAATATGTCTCTAATAGCTGAGAGGATATAAATTTTTATTTTGAAGCCCGCAGGCATATCTTTATCAAAAAGCGGGGACGACATCGCAACCGAGCCAACATAATTCCCTTTTGAAATGTTTTTGATTGATTGCCTCAAAAAATCCTTTTTCCAAATGTCATCGGCATCCAAAAACACCACAAAGTCCGTATTGATAAAATTAAGAGCTTGATTGCGCGCCGGTCCGGACTTTAAATTCTTGCGATTTCTGATAACTTTAACCTGGGGCAAACTCTTTTTTATTATCGGCCCCAAAGGTTCCGGCGAACAGTCGTCTACAACGATAATTTTAATGGAGTAATTTCCTTTTTGGCTATAGACACTCCTTAGCGTTTCCAGAAGAAGCTCAGGTTTTGAATAGGCAGGTATTATTACGGTAACGCTAATCTTATCTTTTGGCATAAATATATCCGATTTTATTTTCTATGTCGTTGTATCGGTGAGTCAGTCTAAATCCGTTATCTTTCAAGATATTAATTAAATCGTGATGATTTTGTTTGGAATTCATCTCGTGAAACTCCAAGGCAACTGTCTTTACTCTTTTCAAAATATAACCGGGGCAGTAAGCCAAAATGTCATATTCCGCTCCCTCGCAGTCGATTTTCAGATAGTTACAAACTTTAATTTTGTTGTCTAAAAAGATATCCTCCAGAGTAACTGTTTTTATTGTTTCAAATTTTCTTTCCTCGCGGCTCTTATAGATGCTGCTCAAGCCCGTTTTCCCCAACTCATACAATTTAATCTTTCCCTTACCTTTATATACCGCCAGTTTAAAAGGTATTATCTGTCTTTCCATTCCATTTAAAAGAATATTTTCATTAAGTTGGTCAAAAGCCATGCTTCCCGGTTCATAACTATATATTTTTGCCTTTTGCATCTTAAGTGCTGCTAGAATCGAAAAAGCTCCAATGTTGGCTCCAATATCTATTACAGTAGCTTGACGCAGAGAGGATTTAATTTTGTATTCGTTTGATGCAAAAACTTCTTTTATTATCCACGCATCCATAAAATCTTTCGCTTTAAACCTTAGACCATTTCTTAATCTTAAAATCCGCCCCTTTTTAAAACTTATTACACCAAATGCCCCCAGGGGTACAGTTGGCCAATTTTCAATAATATTTATTAGTTTAAACGAGGAAATAAAATACTTTAGTAATCTATACGCCTTTGGGTAAGATTTCGGTTGGTTCATCTATTTATTTTAAATCCGGCAACCGATTTACCAAGTGAGTCTTGATTGTTTCTATCAGAAAAACCCATATAAATGTAATTGCATCAATCGACGATAATAAAATTTTCGTACCCAAATGCTCATCGGGCAAAAAAAGAATTATCAAAATCGTAAAAAAGAGAAGAAAAATTGTAATTGGAACGAGGGGAACAGAATTCAGAAATGTGGAAATAAGATTGGGTTTCCCCTCTATTGCGAAAGAAAAGTATTCCAACGCCAAAAGGCTCAGAAAAACTACAAAGAAGAAGAGTAGGAAAAAGCTGGTAAATCCAAAACTATAAGGAAGAGATATAAATGCCAAAACCAAAAAAAGAAGCATTGTTAAAACCAAAAATATTGGCTTAAGAAGCAAAATTGCTTTAAGGTGCCGCCAGCCGTCGGCCCATCTTGCCAAATGCGGGGGTCTTCCCCTCTTATCTTTGTAAAAGTAAATTGGGACCTCCATATATTTTCCGTGTTTAATCGCAGTTTTTAATAAAAGCTCGCTCGCCCACTCCATTCCGGCAGATTTCATATTTAGCAGTTTATAAAAAGACTTTTTGACCATTCGCATTCCGGAATTACAATCCGAAGTCGGTATCCGGTAGGCAATGCGGATAAGAAATGTCAAAACCGGAGTCCCTAAATATCTGTGAAGAATTGGCATTGCCCCCCTCGATATTGTTCCTCTTAACCTGGAGCCCAATACCAAGTCGGGTTTTTCTTCGATTGTGTTTTTAAACTTCTTTAGGTTTTTAAAAGGATAGCTTAAGTCCGCATCGGCAAAAACAACAAACTCTCCCCTACTCTTCATTATTCCCCAGTGAAGTGCTGCACCATATCCTTTAATAGGAACGTTGATTACCCTTATTTCCTTTATCTTTTTTAGAATTTCCCATGAGCCATCCGTACTTCCGTTATCAGCAACTACTATTTCCCAATCTTTCGGGAAAAACTTCTTGGCATTTTTTTTGGCGTCTGCCACCGCTCTCGCAATTGTTTTCTTCTCATTAAGGCAGGGAATAAGCAAGCTTATGGTTGGCCGCTTTGACATAGCCGAATTATACAACAAAAGGCTAAAGCCTGAAGTTTTCTTGAATGCTGTTATAAGCGAAGCTTGAAACAGCTTATTTAAAAGCTGTTATAATGTGCTACTTTTGAAATTTTAATGCATAAAAATCGCCTTAAAAATTATTATCTGGAGGATACAAAGAAACTCATAAAATTTCTTGTCCCCAAAGATGCCAAAACATTAATCATGGAAAAGAGCAATTTTAGACCAAAGGGCAAATACGATTTTATTGTGGTCAACGAACTAATTGGGGATATCGAAGATGTCCAAGAATTTTTCTCGAGAATAAGAACACTTTGCGACAACAAGGCGCGAATCTTGGTGACTTATTACAATTTTCTCTGGAGGCCAATAATCAAGTTTGCAACCTTTATGGGCTGGAGAAAAGACACCAGCGAACAAAATTGGCTTGACAACAACGATATAGCTAATCTTCTTGAACTCGCCGGTTTGGAAATCGTCACCAGTCAAAAAAGACTCCTATTCCCAATCGAAATTCCTATTCTGTCCCAATTTGTCAATCGCTGGATAGCTCCGCTTCCTGTAATAAATACTTTTTGTCTTAAAACATGGACGCTGGCAAAATTAAAACAAGAAAAAAGGAAAGAATATAGCGTTTCGATAGTAGTCCCGGCCAGAAATGAAAAGGGTAATATCCCCCATATAGCGAAGTCTATTCCTAAAGTTGGCACTCGACGGGAAGTAATTTTTATAGAAGGTCATTCTCAGGACAATACATGGGACGAGATTCAGAAACTTTTTAAATCGAAGGCTGCGAAAGGTGTATCAATCAAGGCCTTTCAACAGAAGGGTGTGGGCAAGGCAGATGCTGTGCGAATGGGATTTGATAAAGCCAAGGGGGACATTTTAATGATTTTAGATGCCGACCTTACCGTAGCCCCAAAAGAATTGCCAAAATTCTACAACGTGCTTTCTAATGGACAGGCAGAATTTGCGAACGGCTCGAGACTGGTCTACCCCATGGAAAAGGAAGCAATGAACACCCTCAATATTTTGGGAAACCGAACTTTTAGCTGGTTATTTACTTGGATTCTTGGCCAAAGATTCAAGGATACTCTCTGCGGAACAAAAGCCCTATTTCGAAAGGATTATTTGAAGATAGTCAAAAATAGAGGTTTCTTTGGAGATTTCGACCCCTTCGGAGATTTTGATCTAATATTCGGGGCAATTAAACAAAACCTCAAAATCGCGGAAATACCCATACGCTACAGGGAAAGGGTCTATGGAATGACCAATATACGACGGTTCAGACACGGCTGGTTACTGCTGAAAATGACTTGGTTTGCTTATAAAAAATTTAATATCCTTTAGTAGCTATAAGATTAACGTATGACATTTTTCCCTGGTTTTTGCCGTAAAGGCGGTTTTTATAATCTTCTTCCAAATAACTTATTTTAAATCCTGAGCTTTTGAGAAGCTTAAGAAAATTTCTTGCGGATGCTCCTGCTCGTCTAAGGTAGAAAAACGAAAATTCGCTTAATAATATTAGCTTTTTCGTTCCTTTTAAAATTTTTGCCATTCCGAGAAGAACTTCGTATTCGAATCCCTGGGTATCAATCTTAATAAAATCTATCTGGTGGCCATCAAAATATTTGTCAATTGCAATAACCCTTGTAGGTACAATTTTTCTCTTTTCCCCATTATTGTAAGTAAGGTGGTCAACATTTAATGTGTTCGAAACATAAAGATTTATTGTTCCGTTTTTCTTCCCTACTGCAAGATTGTTTAACTTTACGTTCTTCAGTCGACCACATAGCCTTTTTAGATTCCTGAAATTATTTTTTTCCGGTTCGAACGCATATACTTTTCCTTTCCTGCCTACCAAATCCGATAAAATCAAAGTAAAAAAACCTATGTTTGCCCCTATATCAAGAACAATCATCCCCGGTTTTATGACTTTCTTAATAAACTCTATTTCCTCTCTTTCGTTAAACCGCTTATACAAAAAATACAAATTTTTATACAAAGCGAAGTTTGTTTTATAGAGGCGGTTTATGAAAGCAAAAGGTAGTGTCGGATCAATAATATCCATTAGGTTATTTATCATTATTCCCGATGCAATGGCTAGATTTAATTATTCCCATATCATCCGTACCGGGTATGGATTCAAATTTTAAAGAACGATTCTTGTATTTCTCAAGGAAAAGAACCGAAGACGACCTTTGAATATAAAGCTGGTCCCAGCAGGCATCGAAAACTCCAACTTCCTGACCGTTTCCAAGTATAATTGTATTCAAAGTATATCTTAATTGATATAGGTTTGGCTTATATAAGGCGATTTCTTTAATAAACATTCCTGCGTGTTCTCTTGCCCATAATAGTGAAAAATCTTTTGTTCTCCCCCATTCCCAGACCACAGCACTCGCTGGCGGATGAGAGACTATATATTGCTCAAGTACGGCCTCTTTTTGCGAGGCCAGCAGAATATTCGAATAATTTAATCTAATATTTGTCAATACGACGGGAATTAAAACAATGGCAAAAGCAACCTTGATAACGTTGGGCAACTTATTAAGCACAACACAAGCCATGTAGACGGCCAAAACATAGTTGGCAAGTTGATAATAATTCAGGGGGTATTTGGAAAAAATCGCCAATGAAATAACGGTTCCAATTGCCGTCATTACAAGTGGCGAGATAATTTTTAGCTTTCCCGTAGCAATTCGAACTCCAACGGCCAAAACAGAAACTATAATCAAAAGAAAAGGAAATTTCTCTCGACTGATCAGGCTTTTTATCGATATAAGATATGACCCCAAATCAAACAAGGCTTTTTTACCTCCCCCCTGTATTCCGGTAGTCGAAGCCAAGGTAGTTACCCATTTTAATAACTGCGGATAGGTATGTCTTATAGGCCAAGTAGAGATTAAGAATCCAGCAGCAATTACAAATCCAGAAAAGATTAGGTTATAAATTTTTTGTTTATTTTTGAGACCATTCAAAGTAAACACCAGGGCTATCGTAATAAAAGTAACCGGAAAATTTGTAAATTTATTGGCAAGAGCTATTCCTGCGAGAAAAGACATAAATATTAAAGTAATTGGAGATCTGGACTCTACAAAGAAAGAAAATATCAATAGCCACAGAGAAACCAAGAAAAACGATAGTGTCTCAGGAACTAAAGATGTGCCGAAATATGGAAATTGACTAAAGATATATAAAGATAGCCAAGCAAGAATGATAGCAATTTTGGATTTTGTAGATTTGAATATTGATAACAAAAATATTCCAACCGAGAGACTCAACAGAAAAGCCTGAAAATACCTGATGAGGTGATAAATATATTGGACATTCTCAAAAACCCACGCAATAAAGTGGACCCCTAATATAAAGTGCGTGTACAAGCCAAGCGGCAATAGAACATAAGAAAAAAGTAATATTGTCGGGGTTCCAGGATGAACATAAAATACAATTCTTTTGGCAGAAACATATAGCAAAGAATTGCTTAAATAAGGAACGTCGGGATCTATTGTGTAAAATGTAGATGCCGGCCCAATACGGAATAAGATACTTGCGGCCAAAAGAAAGGTTAATAAAGAAAAGGTCGTTATAATAACAATCCAAGATTTTCTCATTACAAAAGAACATCATCTAGTCTGTCTGAAAGAAAGTTCGGTTTCCACTTGGAAAATCTTTTCTCCATCTTGAAGGCATCACAATAAATAACACTATCTACCAGAAGAGACGCTCTCCAAAATAAATTGTAAAGACTCGGAGGTAAATAGTCCTCGGTTTTATAAATTATTGGTCTAAATAAGGCTGCAAATTTCCAAAATAACAGAGGTAATTTTATTTGATGATACCTATAACCCATTCTTTTATACATCATTTGTGCAATTTTTTGCAGAGTTAACGACTCCGTACTAACGTTATACACTTCGCATTCTCCTGCCTTCGGTGGCCTTTCCGATGCCAATATTATTGCCCTGGCTGCATCTTCTACATGAACAAAGCTTGAAAGCCCGGGCCAATTAAACCTTACTACAAAAGAATTCTTTTGTATCAACTTTCCTATAAAATCGAAGAAGCTATTTTTGCGAAAATTTTTACCATATACGGTTGGGTATCTTAGAACGGTTAACCTAAAGTTTTTTTCTTTACACGCTTTTTTGACAAACTCTTCGGCTATCAGTTTTGTTTTGGAGTATCCATTGGTAGGATTCGGGGTTAATTTCTCGTCAAATGGTCTTCTGCAATCTCTTCTACCGCTCATTATGGCGGTCGTGCTGATGTGAATAAAATGAGTTCGCGGTCCAAGTGTTTTTAAATACCGTAATAAATTTTTTGTCCCCTTATCGTTACAGTCGTAACTAGATGAACTTGTATCGGTGGCTCCTGCCAAATGAATAACTATTTTCGGAGCTTTATAGATGGTTCCCAGACCACTCTTGGTAACCAAATCTATTTTTTTCATTCTAACGCCCAATTTAGATAAAGTTTGCCTTCCTTTAATTTCCATCTCATTATTTTTATTCCACACAAGACACAAAATTGAAGAAGGTTTATGCTTTTCAACAAGGAGTGAAACTAATCTTTTTCCTATAAAGCCTGTAGCCCCGGTTACTATTATCACGCTCGAAGTATAGCATAGCAATTTTGCTACTTTAATCCTTGAAAACGTTTTTGCTCAAATGTTACAATTCGTAGGTGAAGATTCTTCTTAGACAAATAAAAATACTTCTGACTATTTTCCTCTCTCTATTTGCTTTTTCCCTTGTCTTTTCTAGGAACGCAGCTCCGGATTCGCCGTTCCTTTTTAAAGTGAGAAGGCTGCAAGAAAAAACTTTGATGTTCTTGAAATTTAGTCCCGAGAGCAAAGCCAAATATTATGAATTCCTTCTTGAAAGAAGACTAAAAGACCTTTCCACGGTCATAAGAGATGGAGAACCCTCTTTTATACTGTCTTCCTCTTTAAGATATTCAACAACGGCAGGACAGCTAACTGAGTTAATTCAAAAAAATAAAATGAAATCCGAAGTGGCATCGGTTTCAAGCATATTTAAAGAACACCAAAAGAGTTTGTCCGAGCTTATCAATTCATATCCCAAGGATAGAGACGGAGAGTGGAAATATATCCAGGACGACATTAATTATCTAGACACTTACTCCAGATATTTATTCGAATTATAATCTTGTTTCAACAACTACAATGCAAAAAATAATTAGCCATTTTCTGCCGTTTCTGCTCTTTGTTTTTTTGGCAGGAACCTACTTTTTTGCTTTTTTATCTCAAAATTATGCAAAGGGAACTTTTGCTACCGATGAACCAGGGGTAGTCATATCTAGTTTAATCCCAAGCAGATCGTTAGCTGCTATTTTTAAAGATGCAGCTATCACCGCACAACCACCATTGGAAAGCATTATTAGAGAAAAAATCTATGTTCCATTGGGGAAAGCCTTGGGAGTCAGTAAGATATATCCTGAGTTTTTTCACAGGTTTATATCCTTCCTGTGGTGGATTATTCCAATTGGTTACCTCTGCCTTCATTTTAAAGAGTTTTCCAGACAAAGAAAACTTACAATAACTTTTGCCTTTTTGTTAATTGTTAGTACGCCATTTATGAGGTTTTATCTCGCTGAAGCAAGACACTATTCCGCTATCGCCGCCACGTTCGCAACGATGCTGATTATTCTTTTAAGCGACAATGTTACCTACTACCAATTAAGATATCGTTTTCTCGTCATATCCTTATTGCCCCCATTACTTCACATTATTTCCTTTCCCTATTGGTTCATCTTAGTTGTTTTCTTTTTTTATCGGCTAAAGCAAGAGTCTTTTCAAAAGCATAAGGCCCAATTCTTCGATTTGATTACAATCTATGGAATCTATCTTCCTTTTATAATATGGATGTACTTTCAAATATCAAAAATTGCTGCTGACTGGCAACGCCCGGATCTAAAAAACATAAGCTTTAGTTTCATTAATATATATTTGAAGTGGACCATCGATTGGATATTTTACCAGACCCCCCTTTACCCCATTTTCAAAATCATTCCAAATATATTAAAAAATAACCTTGTAACCCTTTTTGGCATTTTTTCGATTCCCTCTTTTCTTTTACTAATTCGTAAAATCTTTCTTTATAATAACAAAGTTCTCGACGTTACGGCAATTTTCCCAATTATAATTACATTTATATGGCCCCTAACCATTGCCGCAGTAACATTCAGAAGCGGCTATTTCTCTGGAGAAAGATATTCAATTGCAATGCTAACGATTATTTTTTTCGGCCTCTCGAGTATTACCTCCAAACTCTTATATAAAATCAAGAATAATAAGATCCGTCACCTTTCTATCTCTCTTGTATTTATTTTAATAGCCTTTTCCCTGTTCCCCAAAATAATTTCGGCTAAATATTTCAATTTAGAAACAGCCGAAAACCGTTTTGTAAAAGAAAACAAAAATTTATTAATGGATGGCCGCAACTTTTTAATACTAGATAATGGCGGGTATTCATCCTCCATCGCCACATTGGCAGTTATCTTCAATGTCCCTTTAAGAACTCATTACATTGCCTGCCGCGAAGGAACATTCTATTCCAACGGAAAAAACATTCTAAATGATTGGCTAAAAAGTCATTCCAAAGATAAAGTCTATTTCTTAACAACCGGGATGGATTTGGAAGGAAATAATAAAATAATCTGGGAATCAGGTCTTGAAAAATTATATCTTCTGGCCAGCTCTATCGGTACCTCCAGTCTTTGCAGTAACCTTGACACATTTGGAGAGTGTTACATGCGTTGTACTAAAGGTTATGATCTTTCACCAGACGGACGAAGCATTCCGGGCACGGTATCCTGGCTGGGTATTTATCGCCCCTAATTTACTTTAGAATAAGCCTTTCATTAAACAACAGGCCATCAAGGTTACTTTCCATAAAAGTCTTATAGGCCGCCTCTGGCGTTCCCACGATCGGGTATCCGTGAAGATTGAAGGATGTATTAAGAATTGCCCCAACTCCGGTTTCATTCTTAAATTCTTTGATGATGGCATACCACCCTGGATTCCAGCTCTTGCACACCGTCTGGGGTCTTGCAGATAAATCCTGTGGATGCAAAGCGGCGATGAAACTTCTGGCGGCAGGCTTTGTATCAAAAGCCTCTATCATATACGGGGAGGCTTTACTGTTTAAAAGATATCTTTCCATGTCTTCGCTAAGAATTGAGGCAGCAAAGGGCATCCAAAAATCTCTTTGTTTTATTGCTTGATTAATTTTTCTTACATTGTTAAGGCTTCTGGGATCGGCCATAATACTTCGATTACCCAAGGCTCTTGGCCCCCACTCGTCCCGACCTGAAAACCTCGCGATAATCTTCCCATTGGCAAGAAGCTTGGCTATTTTTTTAGGACTTACTCTTTTTGCTTTTTTGATTATATTTTTAGATTTCAAAAAATCGGAAATTTGCTCTTCAGTAAACTCCTGCCCATAATAAAGGTCTCTTAATTTTGTTTTTCGAGGTTTAATCTTACTCTCTTTGCAATATCTATAGTATCCCTCCAGGGCTGCTCCTACCGGCGTGCCACCGTCATCGGCGGCAGGATAAAAAAAGGCACCTTTTACTTCCGGCAGTTCTCTAATTAATTTGTTAGCTTTAACGTTTAAAAACGAGCCACCTGCACAAACAACCCTGTTAACATTAGTCTCTCTAATAGCATTTTCAACCCACTCTATAACTAGCTGTTCGTGAAGCTCTTGTGTCGCTGCAGAAATATTATCAAATCTTTTTTCAGCTAAAATCTTTCTATAGATAGGTTGAAGTTTCTTAAGATATTTCCCACTAATATTTTCAAATTCAAGCGGTTTTTTGGGATTTATTCTAATTATGTCTCTAAGTTCATCTATTATGTACTCTGATCTTCCGTATGGTGCCAAACCCATAACTTTGTATTCGTGTTCCCAACGCTTTAATCCGAGATATCCAGTAATTTCAGAATAAAGGTTGTTGGACAAACTGTCATAAAAACTGGTCTCCGATATTCTTTTGATATTATTGCCTTCTCCCACACTAACAGTCGCCGATATGCCGTCTCCCATACCGTCAAGCGTTAAGATAAGTGATTTATCTTGCCAAGGTCTTTGATAATAAGCACATGCGGCGTGCGTTTGGTGGTGCTCAACAAAAATGATAGGTTTTTTCCTTATGTCCAACTTTTCAAATAAAGCATAGAGGCCCGGTCGTCCACGAAGCTTACCAAGCATTTTGACGGCAAGTTTCATAATCTTTGTATTATGAATGTGCGGTGCCACTAACTCCTGGACTGTATGTATGGGATTTTTCTCAACCTGAAGGGGGTTGCCCACTCTTAAATAACAGCCAACGGCAATAAGAGTAACATCTTCTGGTTTTAATCGCGCTATTTCGAACACCTTTTGAATAGCCAGTGCGGGTACACCAGAATAGTTCTTAATATTATTTAGTCTTTCCTCATTAATAGCGGCAATAACAGCCCCGTTTAGTATAAGGGCGGCACCAGCATTGTGTCCGTCGTGAACACCAAGCACTAAAATGTCTCCTTTGCTTTTGCCAGATGTGGTTTGTTTAGATTTCATTTAATATCCCAGAAATTGCCTGGATGGTATTGCTATCGTATTACTTCCTACTTTCCCTCCATATACTACCGATATTCCCCCGGGATAGAAAACTTTAAAAAAATTGTTATTCGATAAAACATCTTTCAGAACTTGAGTAGGACTCCAAGGAAGAGTTGAATCGTCTTTGGTATCGTAAAAAACGATCGTTTTTCCTTTATAATTTTCGGCGTTTGTCTGAAAGTACACATAAACATTTTTGGCCGTTTTTGCGCCCTGTGTTATCCAATTCGTTTGATAGGTCAACCTGAGAGTCAAAATCGATAACAATAGCCAAATGGTTATCAGAAACAGATTTATGATTCTTGATTTAAGATTTATGATTAGATATCCGACTAACATAACTACACCCACCAAAGGCAAAGTTAGATAGAAAGTGAATTTGTGCAAAGGCAGAAAAAGAACAGGAACCAAAGTTATAATGAACCACGCGACGCAAAAAAGAATCAAAATTGTAGATTTACGATTTAAGATTTTAGACTTAAAAGTTAAGAAAAAAATCGATACTGTTTCAACAACAAACAATATAAAAATCGGAATAATCTGACTGGACCAAAATTTAAAGAGATTGGGATTTAAATGCAGGCCCGGACCTACAAAATCCACCAGCATTTCCGGAAGATTAAATGACCAAAGACCATACCACCCCAATGTATTAACGACCCTTTTTATTGAAAAGTCCCAAATATAGCTATCTCCTGTCGCAAATCCATAATGAAAAACCCGTAAATAAAAGTAGCCGGAAAGTATTAAGAAATAGGGCATGATTAGGCCGGCAAAACGCTTGACTGGTAAACCGGCTTTTTGGTTTCTGGAATAAAAAAATAACAACGTCAGGATGAAAGGCAAGACTACTGCGGTTTCCTTGGACATTAGAGCCAAAATAAATGCGGCTATTGAAATCAAATAATAATTTAACCTTGTTTTTTGAAGAAAATCAAAAAAGTAAATTGAGGCAGCCAAGAAAAATAGTGCCAGCGACAATTCCTGAAAAGCTCCCGCGTAATAAAGGTGGGCAAAATGGGTAGCCGACGTTGCATAAAGAAATGCGGAGAGCAACGAGATTGTCTCGGATTTTGTTAGTCTTTTAACTAAAAGGTAGACAAGATAAATTATCAGGAAAAAGACGGCAAAAGAAATTAGCCGGTAACTAATCGGTTCTAATCCGGATATTGTCCTCCCCAAAAAATAATAAACCTGAACAGACAGAGGCCTGTAATTCGGGAAACCGCCGGAAGAAGACAATAAGTTAAAGAAACTTAGGAAATCTTTTAGGTTTTGCGCTTTTGAAATAGCGAGGTGAAAAAAATCATCATTAGTAAAAAATGTCGAAAAGGCTGGATAAAAGAGAAGAAGAGAAATAAGAAATGTTAGGAAAAGATAATGTATGCTCTTAAAAATCCTCATTGGTTGTTTAACAAAAATATTGCCACTACCCTACCTATATTGTGTAAATAGTGTAACAAAAGTAAAACAGGATTATCTGTATATTTTTCTACAATTTCTTCATCTTCTTTGAGGGTTTTTTTAAATGAGGAAGACGATATGGAACCCTCGCTAATCCTAAAGCTGGAAAGGTTTGATTTAAGAATCGCCGGCATTTGTACCCGACCGAGCTTTAGCCACAAATCATATTCCATCACAGCAGTTTTTGTTCCGGTAAACGGGCCATATTTTTTGTAGGCCTTTGAGCTTAGAAAAACCGAAGGCTGCATCAAGTAATTGACAATAAGCAACGATGGATAATGGTTAATGGTTAATAGGTAATTTTTATACTTAGTGACCAAGGGAGATATCTTCTTGCCTTTACTGTCTATCATGTCTCCTCTTCCTGCCAACCAAAGAGTCTTTGGATGATTGGCAAAATATTCGCCGACCTTTATCAACGCTCCTTTTTTGTAAACATCATCGGCGTTTATATATGCCAGAATAGCTCCCGTCGCCTTCTTCAACCCATTATTAATAGCATCAACCTGTCCCTTGTCTTTCTTAGATTCCCAACCGATAATTCTCGGGTATTTCGCGGCATACTTCTTAATTATCTCCACGGTTCCATCTGTCGAGCCGCCATCTTGAACTATCACTTCCAGGTTTGGATATTTCTGGTCGGCGATTGATTGGAGAGTTGCCTCTATATATTTGACTTTATTGAAAGACGGAACAATCACGGAGATTTTCGGAAGGCTTCTCATTCATTATTTTCTTTTTGGAACCCTGACTCTGTTTTTCGCTTCTTTTCGAACAAATTCTTCAAATTTTTTTTCAATATGTCTAGTTCTAATATATGAAGCCGAGGCAACATAAATTGCCAAAATAAGGCCGCCAACAACCATTAAATCAAAGACCCTGGATATTGCAAAGGTTAGCGCAAAGGTTCTCAGTATCTCCGGAAAGATAATGGCAAAAATGGTACAAATCCAAATAATAACCCAGGATAATATTTCTACACTGTTAAGTTCCCTTCTTTTGTAATGAAGGAGAGCGAGATAGACCATCATCAAAGAAAAAAGGATGGCAACTATTTGTAAACCAATTATCATTTAAAAATCCTCCAGCGAATTACATCAAAAAAGATGCTGAATGCATCCAGAATTGTAACTCCCTTAACCTTGTCATAGTATAAAGTCGACACAGGCACTTCGCAATAATGCAGGCCTTTGCGAGCGGTTAGAATAGCTATCTCTGTTTCAACTCCATAACCTGTTGATTCCCAATTAAGCTTCTTAAAGGCTTTCCTCGTTATTGCTTTAAAACCACAAATCAGGTCAGAAATATAAACTCCAAAAAGTAAAGATATTGTTACCGAGGCCATTTTATTACCGAGGTATCTGTCGACCGGAACCCCATACCCTAAATTTCTTGAGCCGAAAACCACATCGTATTTACCCGATTTTAATTTCTCAATAAAAACATTTATATCTTCCGCTTTATGCTGGCCGTCGGAATCCATAAAAATCACTGCGTCTGCACCCATATCAAAAGCCTCCTCCACACCGGTCTTTAACGCAGCTCCTTTGCCAAGGTTTACGCGATGTCGAAAAACGTAGGGAGTATACCTTCGTGCAATTTGATAGGTTTTGTCTGTTGAGCCATCGTCAACCACCACAACCGATTGTTTGGCCTTCCTTAACGAAGCAAGGACAGCACCAATCCTTTTCTCCTCATTATATGCCGGAACTACGACGAAAATTTTCATGCAATCCAGTAGCCTCGCACGAAAAGCGAGGTTGCTACGGCAAGTGTAGCAAAAAGAAGCAGATATACCAGAAGTTTGACCGTTTTATGCTGTTTGGAAAGCCACAGGGCCATAAGGAGAAATCCCGGGAAAAGAATTAAAGCATACCGGGGAAAAGAAGAAAAGCTGCCGGCGAGACTCGGAATAAGAAATCCTAAGGCCAGATACACAGAATAGCTTAATCTAAGTCTAAGAAAAGAAAGAACGGAAAGAACCAAAAACAAAATAGCGGTAATAATTTCAAGATACGTACTGAATACGACCGGAAAATATGAATAATTCAGACTGGGCAATATTTTAAAGAAGTACCTATAAAAAACTTGGGGAAAAAGCACGAAATTCGAAGAACGCTGTGCTCCGAAAATGCCAACCGTATGTAAAAAATTCAGCGGATCACCCGTGACTATATATAAATAATGCATATAGATTCCAAGTCCCAAAGGAACAAGAAAAATCCAGACAACCAATAGCCAAGATTTTCTGCGGGCCTGCCACCATTCCACAAGCAAAGCAGGAAAAAGCGCCAGTCCCAAAATTCGGGTCAGAGAAGATAATCCACCCAAAGTTCCCGACCAGAACCATCTTGATTTTCTGGCAAAATAAAATGACCAAGCCGCTAAAGCAAAAAATAAAGACTCCGTGTAATAACTTCCGAAATAAAACGAGGTCGGAAAAAGAAGAGTCAAGAAAATTGTTGTAACCGCTATCTCCTTCTCATAATCAAGTCGGACAAGTTTCCACAAACCGACCAATCCGGCCAAAAAAGCTACGTTGGAAATCACAAGACCCGAAATGGCTAGGTTTATGAAAGAATGACCAAAAGACAGAAATCTTGCCAACAGCGGGAACAGAGGGAAAAAGAAGTATGTTAACGGCTGATAGCCCTGATAAGAAATTGCTAAGTAATGTTCTCCGTCAAAGTTGAGCCAGGACCAAAACCACGGGGCAGAAGGATAATTGGCCAGTCCCCCACCCAGAAAATTTTTCTGCAGCGTCAAAAATAGCGGCGCAAGAAAAACAAAAAGAATCAGAAGTGCTCTCCAGGAAAGAAAACTTAACAACAACAATTTAATTTCTTTCTTCGTCATTCCCCAACAACTTTCCTATATACCTTGACCGTTTCCTTGGCAGTTTTATCCCAGGAGAAATCTTTTATTCTTCTAAGGCCTTTTTCTATCAGTTCTTCTCTCAAATTTCTGTTCTCGATAACTCTTTTTATGCCTGCCGCAATATCTTTGGGATTTCCAGGGTCAACAAAAATCGCTGCATCATCTCCAATCTCGACCAGCGCTTGCGTTTTTGATGCCACCACCGGAACTCCACAGGCAAAGGCCTGGACAACCGGCAAACCGAAGCCTTCATAAAATGATGGCTGGCAATAAACAGTCGCGAGGTTGATTATTTTTACCAAATCTTCATCGGGAACATAACCCAAGCGTAATGAGTGACTTAAGATTAAAGATTTATGAGTTAAGAGATGGGAAAGTTCGGGGTGAATTAAACTCATCTTCTCCAAATCCGCGGCTTGCTTACCGACTATGACAAGGGGTGTATTAATAATCTTGCAGGCTTCAACCAAAGCGGGGATGTTTTTGTTGTAGTTGATGTCGCCAACATAGAGAACAAAGCGCTCGGGTAAACCGTAGCGCTTTACAACATCCGACATCCAGCTTCCCACCTCCAACTTCCTGAACATTTCGCCGGCTGCCTCGTAGGTAACGAAAATTTTCTCGGCAGGGATTCCTAGAAATCTAACAATATCTTTCTTGGAGGTCTCCGAAACCGTAATTATTGCATCGGCTTTCTTAACTGCATTTTTTTGAATCCGATAGCGGATTGCCCCTTTTAGTCCGGACGGATACTGCTTCGGATAAATAAGCGGTATAAGGTCATGAATTGTAACTATGGTTTTGACATTATTATTGACAGGAAGCGTTAAAAAGAAAGGATTGAAATACGGATAGTGGATTATGTCAAAATCTTTCTCGACCAATTCTATTTCTTTAAGTTTTTCTAAGTGGGATATCAGTTGTGACGTATAAAATCCCACTCCCCTTACAACATCTCCGGAAATCAACGGCTTCGTGTCAACCTTAACTTTTATTTTGTTCATTTCCAGTTAATCAATTTGTTTTTAACCGAAGGATTGTTGAGTATTTGCCAATATTTAAAATAAGCAATTGGAAAATGTAGTCCGGAGAAAAGATCGAAAACAAATCCATACATTCCGTCCCTAATACCTCTATGCCTAATAAGAAGCATCACAAATGTCCATAGGGGCTTCGCCGTTGACCACCAAAACAAATGGAATACATCGACTGGATATTTTTTATTTTCAAGCTCTAGGGCAGTAAGAGTTGTGTAACGATTCGCGTTTACCAGATACTTATTGAAAGTCGGTGCCGTATGGTGCTCCATCGGGTTCTCCAGCGTTCCGACGGAGCCATCTATTTGAGCTTGCTCGTGAACGCTGACTTGAGGAAGGTGACCCTTTCCTCTTCTGAATAGTCTGATTGTAGAATCCGGCCACATCCCGCTTCCTTTCATCCAGTGACCCAAAAAGTAATTTTTTCTTTTTATCCAAAACCCGTTATTTTTTTCTTTTGGGCTTTCAACAACTTTTCGAATTTCGTTAGCAAGTGCGGGAATAACTCTCTCGTCGGCATCGAGCTGTAATATCCAATCCCCCGTTGCCGAATCAATCGCCTTTTGTTTTGTAATGTGGAAAAGCGGTTCATGCTTAACCTTAAAAACCTTTGCACCCAGACTTTCCGCTATTTCTCGAGTTTTGTCCGTTGAAGATTCATCAAAAACGATTATCTCGTCGACAATCTCCTTAACCGACCTCAAACATTCGGCTATATTTTTCTCCTCGTTAAAAGTGGCAAGAACAACTGAGAGTTTCATATTAGTTTTGCTACCCGCTCACCCAATTCTATCGCAAAATTTGAACCTCTATCCCATGGGTGAATTTGCTGCATATTGGCGATATAAAGACCTTTAATGGGACTTTCCAACGAAGGCATTTTTTGGGAATAATTAAGCGGAGCTATCGGCTGGGCAAAAAATGCTGGAAACTTGTATGCCTTCTTAATCCAAGACTTATCAAAGTCCGGACTTATCTTTTTGAGATGTGGAGTAAATTCCTCTATCAGCTGCTCTGTGGAATAATCAAAAAACGGATGAGTCGGCTCCAAATAATTACCGACATAAAGAAGTCTTTCTCCATCATAATATTTTGGGTCCATGAAATTCGTGTGCTCTACTACTGCCAAAAACGGCATTTTGTCGTTAACGTTAAGCCAGTAGGTCCCGTCTTTGAAAAATTGTTGCTTAAGTGAAAGGAGTAAATTAAATGCCGCTATTCCTTTTAAACTTAAGAGCTTCTTTTTGTATAAATCCGGTAATTGTGATGTCAGTTTAACGAAGTAAAGAAAAGGCAAGGTGCAAATAACCTTATCAAAGATATATTCCCCCTTTTTGGTCTTTACGGTCAAGTTTCCACCCTTTTTAATAATATTTTCAACCCGGGTGTCGTAATATATTTTTGCCTTGTTTGTTTCTAGTATTTTTTTCTCGAGAGCGTCTACATATGCCTGAAAACCCCCTTCGGGGTAAACCAAGGTTGCACTTCTTTTTTTAATTCTTGCCCAAAACCATGAGGCCGGAATATCTTTGGCATATTTACCGAATTTAGACCTAAAAAGAGGCTCCCATAGAACTTTCCATGATTTATTTCCCATCGTTTTTCTTAAAAATTTTTCCGCCTTAACTCCTTCAAGAGATTTCCACGAAGAAAAATACCTTAAATAGGCAATAACAACACCGGTTCTAATCCTATCGATCACTGAAAGGTGGGGAAACTTCAAAAGTTTTATCGGAGAATCAATTTGATAAACTTTGCCTTTATAAAGGGTGGATGTTTGGGCGCGCTCAAAAATAAGTTTAACTCCAATCCTTTCGGCGAGGCTGCGTATCGGCCAGTCTGACGTAAACCAATGGTGATAATGTTTTTCGATTGTCCATATCCAATTCGACTCTTTAAAGCCAAGGGCCAGCCCTCCGGGTTTTGAGTCCGCCTCAAAGACGGTAACATCCATTCCCTTTTGGGTTAATTTCTCTGCGGCCGCAAGGCCTGTAAATCCTGCTCCGATTATTCCTACTTTCATTTTTTAGTTTGCGACTATCTCGAAATATATGTATCCGTTTTCACCATAAATTTTCTTGACTATATTCGCCTCATTCGGAATTTCGTCGGGGGTTCCAATTATCATGCTATTCGGGTTTCCGGTCTGAATTTTAGCAAAATCGATGGGCTCAAAGTAATATTTGCCGAAATTTCGCACAGTTGAGAACCCGTACTTATCCCTTGGAATCAGGGTGTGCTCTTTTTGGAACTGCGCCGGAGGATACTTCATGGAATAACCGTCTACGCCGTAGAAAAGAAAAAGAATGTATGGCTGGTCGTATCGGTCGGTAATAAATACCTTTTGATATTTGAACTGATTTGCTTCGACATATGAGACCAATTCTTTTACTCCGTACTGTGAAGAAAACGGATATTCTTTTGCAATATGGACGTAATACATGTGTAAGTATCGCGTGAGAGACCACGCGATTACAATGATCAATGACCAATGGCCAATGGCCAATAAAGATTTTCTTTGTCGTTTTAGCCAATCCAGAATTGTAATAAGACCGAAGGAAGAGATAATAACCAAAGGTATAACCATATTTTGTGCCCTCAAGGCAGAGGGAGACTGAAAGGTTAGGGCTGATGCCAATGGGGCGATAATCAACCAAAGCAACACTACTCCCCATCCCTTGGAGTTTTTGACGACTGCCATAAGTCCGGCGGCCAAAAACAAAATATCGAAAAGATACATTTGCCCCGTTTCCGGTACTTTATTTCTTTGAACGCTGTCTCCCGTCATAAACAAAAATTCTCCGTCGAAGTGTTTTGCCCAATTTCCCAAAAACGCCAGGCCATAATTAACCGCTTTGTTATGATAAACTTTTGCCACCAAGCTGGTAAAATCACCGTGTTCCCCTCTTTGCTCATTGATTCTAGACAGGGGTCCGGGATCTGCAAAAAGTCCAACTCCTGCTATCCTGGAAAGCACGGCTGTTCCCGTCAAATCCTTAGCCAAAGGCACCAACAAAAGAATTAAGAATAAGGAATTAAGAATTAAGAACTTAATATTCTGTTTCTTAAATAATACCTTTCGATAAATAATTACCAATCCCAATCCTAAAAGCGGGGCAACTATCCTTGCTGCGTGGTAGGCATATAAAGATAGAGCAAATGCAATAACGGAGAGCGCAAAATATAGAATAACCCACTTCGTGGTAGAATTTTTTAGTCCCTTTAAGAAAAGCCAAACACCCAGAACTATTAGAAACGTTGCCGTATTTACTTCCCAGCCGCCCCGGGAAAACTGCAAGTGCCATGGACTAATTGCCAGAAAGAAACTTGATGCCAGCGCAAGCCTTTCGTCATCAAACAGCTCTTTTATCAAAAAGTACAAGATAACTACCGTCAAAACTCCTAAGGCTGCCCCGGGAATTCTAACCGACCAAACATTAAGACCGAAAAATTTTACAAACGGAAGAACCACGTAGAAGTAAAGTCCGGGTTTGTAATCGTTGAAAGATTGAAAATGAATGGGCCAAGAATTCCCGTGTTCATCCATTCCTGTTTGTATCAGGGAATAGACGTTATACCCTATTGCCGCCTCATCCGCATTAAGAGCCGGATAATCTCCAAGGCGGTAAAACCTTAAGATAAAGGCAAGCAAAATAATCGCCAAAAGAATAAATTTCTTCATAACTTCATAAGTTTCAAGCTTTGCTTATTTCACCTCCACTATTCTAAAAGCAACTGTACCATCGAGATATCTTATTTCTTTTATTGGCTTTACAAAGTTTGAATTATTGGCATCTTCGGACGGAATAATGATGGGATCAGCAACAACTAATGTTCCGTGCTCTTTTTTATTAATCGGCCAATCTATTGCCGTGAACTGAATATTATCAAGTTTGGTGTGATATCCTACGTCAGCTACGTTTTCGCTGGGGACAAGCTCAGCCGTTTTTTGATATTTGGCGGGGTCGTACCGCTGAAAAAACAAAAAATAAATATAGGGCTGTGCAAACGATTGCTGTACTTTTATGGTCTTATACTGCGACTGGATTGAGGTAACCGTTTGGACTATTTGTTTGTAGCCATAATCCCAATATTGAGAGTTATGCTTCAGTTGATGGACAAAATATTCTTCTAAGAAATAAGAATAGTTAATCAAATAAATAAAAACAAAAAGACCCAAGAGCCATTTTTTCCATTTGAAAAGTTGGGTTAACCCTACTGCCGACATTATTATCAGAGGAACAGCGAGAGCGAATGCGCGAACGGAGTGGACCTCGTTGCGAGATAAAGCTGCCGGAAGGGGTGCCAGAACCATCCATAGGAATACAAACAGAACTTCTTTCTTTACTCCCATGCGAACAAGGCCAATAAATCCGGCAATTAGAAGAATTAAATCCGCAAAAATAAATACGCCGACATAGGGAGCCGATTGCCTCGGATTGGACCAGTCGCCCTCAAAAAACAGGAACCTTCCTGAAAAATGATTAAACCACCTACCCAGAATTGCTCTCTTAAAATTTAGCGTTTCCGAATGGAAAATATAATAGGAAAGACTGCCGATTTTTTCGTTTCCTTCCGACAAAAAAGCCGTGAGAGATTCTGTTGTCCTCGGGTAGGAAAAAATACTAAAGACGTTAAGTCTGCCTGTTTCTCCTCGAAAAAGACTGATGAAAATAGGAATTGCTATTACGATTCCTATGAGGACCGAAGCTCCAAGTATTTTCTTGGATGCAGAAAATATTTCGCGCCAATAAAGTAAAAGCAAAATTATCACTACAATCCCTGTCGCCAGTTTTGCCCCTTGGTAAGCAAGAAGGGTTAGAGAAAAGAAAATCGAGGATAAAATCAAGAACTTTGGTTTTTCCAAAAATTTCAGGAAGAAGTAAATTCCTGCCAAAGTAAGGGTGAGGGCTATATTTGCTTCCCATGCCCCACGAGACAGATATAGAAACCAGGGGTTGATGGCCGCAAGGAATGCGGCACAGATGGCCAGTAACTTATTATTAGCAAATAGTTTTGAAACGATAAGATATATAAGGAAAACCGAAAAAATACCTGCAAGGGCGCTGGGAAATCTGGTAGCAAACTCCGTCAAACCAAAAACGGCTACCGGAGGAACAGTTAAATAAACATAAAGTCCGGGTTTATAATCGCCGAAGGATTTGAAAATAACCGGCAAAAACTTTCCGTATTCGTCTCTTCCGGTTTTTATTATCGAGAAAGCGTTATAGCCCAATGCCGCTTCGTCCGCGTCAAGCGAGGGAGGATTGGAACCCAAGTTCCAAAAACGCAATATTGCGGCCAAGAGAAAAATTATAGTTAATGGCCAATGGCTAATGGCTAATTTTCTAATTTGCATATATTTCAAAAGCAGGATTTCCGTCCAAAAACTTAATTGTTTCCAATTTCTTCCACTCCGAAGGGTAATTTCCGGGACCGGTTATCAATAAACATTTGGAAATTGTGCAATCCACACTGCCTTTGCTTTCCAGAACAAATGTTTGTCCACTTTTGGGAATCTGCCAATCATTCACAAAATAAAACTTATCGAGCCTGTCTACCCAATACCAACCGGACTGGAAAAATCTTATCGCACTGGAGTCATTTTGATATTTGGCCGGGTCCCAGGGCCAATAGAAGAGGAAAAATTCGTGCGGCTCCCCGTATTTTTTGGTAACAATTATCTTGTCGTACTTGGAATAGTTTGCCTTGGTGTATTCGACAGCCTGTCTATATCCATACTGCCAGGACCACGAATAAGTTCGCGGATACTTTATAAAGTAGTTGATAAGATAGCTTTCGGCAAAAAAGTATATACCGATTAAGTAAAGCGCAACTAATATGCTCTTATATTTTCCGGCAGTTTTTTTGTTTAAATAATCAAAAACAAAAAATGCGCCAAGTGCCGATAAAATTTGTGGCAATGGCAGCATTGTCGAAATCCTGGTCACGGCAAAGTGCTCATTGGTAATAGCTCCCGGTATCGGACTTAATAGAAGCCAAACTAAAATAAATTGATAATCCGTAGAATCTTTCGCTCGTTTAAGAAGTATTAAGAGTCCCAGATAAAAAAACGGCAAGTTGATTAAATAAGAAAGCCCAAAACCCGGAAGGCTATATTGATATTGAGTTCCCCCGTTTAGAAAAAGGAATTTTGGCGAGAAATATTCAAGATAATTCTTTGTAAATTGAGAAGCGAAATAGGTTGGACGGTTATAAACAACTTTTGAAATTAAAACGGGGAGTTTTGAATTATTTCTATTCTCGATAATTTTATTTACCGCTGATTGATTTATTATAAAAAGCCACTGGCCTCTGGCTCTGGAGCTGGGTTCCAATATTATTGCGGCGGCCAACACAAGGAACGACAAAACCACAGATATCAAAAGAGCAAACAAAAATCCACCCTTTTTAAATAACGACTTAAAATCTTGACGATAAATAATAACCGCGGCAACCAAAATCATCGGAGAGAAAATTCTTGTTGAATGATAAGCAAAGAGCGACAAAAAGAGCGAAACAAGCGACAAGGGCAAAAGATATTTGCTTTTATGCCAATTGAAAAATGCTGCCATAGCTGTAACAAGAAGAAAAATGGAAACGTTTTGTTGAAGCACAATTCGTGAGGTAAACAACGTCCATGGCTCAACTGCAACCAAAAAAGATGCCAATAAAGCCAGCCCCCGCCGCTTCGTTAATCCTAACGCCAGGAAGTATGTTGCGACTACTGTTAATACGCCCAATATCACATGAGGAAAACGAATCGAAAATGCGTTTAGCCCAAAAACTACAATCGATGGAATCGTAATATATAAATTTAAAGGTAGAGGATAATCTCCATAAGCCCGAAAGTTTACTAAAGGAAATTTCTGTCCCCATTGATCGGCACCAGTCTTTAATATCGAATAAGCGTTATAACCGTGCGAAATCTCGTCCCAATTAAGCGCTGGTGGAAATTTATCCAGGTAAGCAAATCTGAGAGCAAAGGCAAGAATAACAGTAAAAACAAATAAGGCCAAATATTTATATTTCGTCATTAATTAGTCTTTTTCTTTCCGTTAAAAACAATCGTTCCCAAAATAATTGCGGCAGATAAAATGCTTAATATATCCGAAGCTTTTCTTGGCGGAGTTTCTCTCCAAAAAACATTGATTTGGGATTTTCCACCCGAAACCTCAATGCCTATATCTCCATGGGGCTCGAGAACTTTGGTTGATAAAGATATACCGTTAACCGTTACATACCATCCGGGAAAAGAGTAGGAATGAAACTCGACTGTTCCCTTTCCTTCTACTGTCGCAGAATAGCTCACCAAAGAATTTTCTCGAATATCGTCTATTTTTACGTCCTTCGAGGTAAACTTTGCGGAAGGAAGAGAGTCCGGCCTTTTTTGCACAGCCAGCGGTAGAAGAAGATAATCTTCGCTATAATTTTTGTATTCAGGAGAAAGCTCACTGGCCATACCCACGGTTGTATTTCTTGCAAAAAATCTTTTGAGAAAATAATTATCATCGGGATAGTAATAACCGCTTGGCTTGAAATAGGAAAAATTAATCGCGATTACCAAAGCCGAGAGGCCAATAGTCAGTTCTTTTCGATATTTTTTGACAGAATCAAAGAAAATTACGAAAGCGGAGGTTAGAAAAGTGGTAAGCATCAAAAGTCGCCAGGGAAACTGAATATATGTGGATAGAGAAAATACCTTCCATAAAAAGTTCGACCTTATATTCATTAGGAAGAGGGTGAACAAAACGCTTGCGGCAATAAAGATGTAAAAAAGTCTTTTTTCTTTAGACAATTTTTTAATCATAAATATACTCAAAATAATTAAGACCCAATTTATAATTCCTACCTGGAAGGAAATGTCGTCGTTGGGTCCAGGAAGCGAAGCTCCATAACGGAAAGGAGAATATATAAGCTGTTTGATAAAGGGAAAGTGATCGATGTAATTGAAAGGTGTTTGGGGATTGAGAAGGTTTTTTTCAAAAAATGCAGGGATTACGAAAAAGGCAGCACTGAAAAAGCCCAGTACCATTCCGATACCTGCCCTGACAAGACTAACAAAAGATTTTGAATTTATCGCTAGAACAATTGCATAAATTACGGCAATTGGTAAAAACATGATGGCCGAAAGATTGTGGGTAATGAGAAGGACTCCCGTAACCAATCCTAAAAAGCCTATCGACCTTAACTTTTTCTCTCCAAAAACTTTATTAATCGTCCAGAGAAGAAGTGGAAAAATGGTAAACGATAGTGCCTCTCCGATGGCACCGCGAACATACAAATCAACAGCACGGTATGGCGTAAAAATGTATAGAATACTTCCTAAAAGTGCAGCCCAAGTATCGGTGTGCTTCCTCAACCACATATACATAAAAATTCCGGAAAGAGGAATCGAAACCAGAAAAACCATCTTTAAAGAAAAAATCAAGGAGTGACTGAAAAAGTAAACCAACGACCCGAGATAAAACGGAAAAACATAATAGAAGTTAAAAAGCGGGTATCCATACTCATAGCTCATATCGGGAACCCATCGTGGGGGAATTTGGCCTGATGAAATCGCCCTTATCATTTCGTAGAGGTCTGCTATGTGCGGCTCGTCGGAGAAATGAAAAAAACCGCTTCTTAAAAGAGGGATAGAGGCCAAAAGGCTGGCCACAAGAATAGCGACTATAAAAAACCACTTACTTCTTGTTAATTTTGTCCAATATTGCTTCATACGAAAAAAGGGAAATTACCGATAATGCTCCAATCAAGCTGATAATATCTGCCAAGCTCCTATACCATGGCTTAATTAGTCTTGCTTCTATTTTTGCATCGCCTGCAGGAACTTTAAAGCTAACCAGTCCCAACTGGCCTGTGGCCTGCGCTTTAACACCGCCACCATTCACTATAACTTCCCAATTTGGGAAATCAAAAGCAGGCAAAGAAACATATCCACCACCGCTTCCCGTTTTTACGTCAACCTTGTACCAATTTGTACCTCTTTCGAAACTTACAGTATTAACTACCCCTTCGAGAACAATCAACGAATTGGGCACTTTGGAGGTAGGAGCCTTTGAAGCGCTTTTGGGTAAATAGTCATAAATACTCGCCGTAATTTGCCTCTCCAGGTTATCTCCCGAAAGTTTTTGGGCATCGGTAATATCGAACCAATCTTTGGGCCTGTAAAAATTTCCGTAAAGAGCAAAAGTAGCTATCAGCAAGATTAGGACCAAAACCCAATAAATTTTCCCTTTAAAGGCTGATGCAAAAATTGCACCAAGGACCGAAGAGCAGAAGGTGGCCAACAGCATAAACCTCCATGGAAACTGAAGGAATTCCATAAAAGGTAGCGCTTTCCAAATAAAAGTAGAGCGTTCATGAGACAAAAAAGCGGCCAAAATAAAAAAGGCGACAAAAAATATTGAAGTGGTTTTGATTTCTTTCTTTTTGGTAATCAGTCCGTAGATGAATCCCAGTACAGCCGCAAATGTACCGATTGGACCGAGACCCAAAAAAGCACTGTCATTCGGACCGGCAATTGATGGTCCATAGCCCCATCTTGTGGAAATAAAGATTTGTTTAAGGTTAATAAAATGGGCCAAATAGTTAAAATAGCCGGACGTCAAAGTTTCAAGATGTACCAAATTTCTCTCGATAAAAAGTGGCAGCCAGAAAAAAGCGGATATTGCCAACCCGATGGCACCTGAAATTATGACTCGACCCAAGGTTTTCTTATCAATTTTTAGTTGGATAATTCTTAGAATTATCCAGCCGGCAACCAAGGGAATGGTCATTAAAACGGTCAGGTTGTGGCAAATCATATAAATCCCCACGCTAATGGTAAAAATCCCCATCGAAATTTTGTTTTTGTTTTTAATAAGGTTTTCAAAACCCCAAAGAACCAGAGGCAAAGCCATAAGACCCCACGCCTCACCCATTCCCCCTCTAACAAAAATCTCGGCTGCTCTAAATGGAGCATACAAATATAGTATCGTTCCAAATAAAGATGCCTCTTTTGAAAAAAGATTTCTTAGAAAAAGGTAAAAGAAGATTGCCGAAAGGATTACGCTCAAAATAAATCCTGCCTTGACGGAATCGATAAAACCCAAGCCTCCAAGGTGAACAAGCTCCATTGCATAGTAAGGAAGGGGCGCATAATAGATATATAGCGGGTAACCATATCCGTATCCCAAATCGGGCACCCATCTGCAAGGAATCTGGCCATCTTTAATACAACTATCCATATCTTTAAGTCGAATAATCTGCATATCGTCATACATCGAGAAGAATCCCGGTCGAACCAAACTTTTTACTACGGGGATAATCAAAATCGTCAAAATTAAAATCCAGAGAATCTTTTTCATACTATTTTGCAGTAAGGACTTGGGAAGACGGATCAACAATCAAAATTGCCGGCTTTCCGTCGGGATAATAGACCGTATGGAGAGCAATTACCTTTCCGGGAAATTCCTCAGGTTTTCCAATAAATAGAATTCCCGGTTTATCTTTATTATTATCATAATACAAACTCCCAAATCTATACTTACCTAGCCAGTATCCTTCCAGTCCATCTAAATAAAGAAAACCTTCTTGCTCATATCTCAACCATGTTTTCGACGCCAGTTGAACTTCGTGAGGGTCCCATTTTTCATAAAACTGTACCCAAATATTCGAAGCCCCCAGGCCCCTGCCTACATAAATCATCTCATAATTGCCCGCAATTTTGTTTACGTAAATAAAGGCTTCCTTCTCTCCGTATTGCATTGATTCGGCCGAGCCGTAAGGGGTATGGTATAAATAGTCTTCAGTAAACACCAGCAGAGAGCCGAAGATTACTATTCCCAGAATTGAAAAGGTTGCAATTCTCCATGCTCCACGCAATTTTTCTTTGACGAAAGAGTAAAAGATGAAAAATCCGTAAGCTGAAAAAATTTCGATTGCCGGAAGCATTACTACAGCTCTATTTGCCGCATATCCTGGTCCCTTCGTCATTGCGGCGGCAAAGGGAGAAAGAACAATCCATAAAAATAAAAATCCAAGCAGCAAAGAATCCTTTTTTCGAATCAGGGCCACAAGCGCCAACACGATAAATATTATTTCGAAGAAGTACATCACTCCCCTCCCAGGAATCATTCCATAGGACCACTCTCCTGCTCCCTGGAAGAATAAGAAATATGGAGAAAGATAGGAAAAATAATTCTGTAAAAATAAGTGTTCCACATATGCAGGTTTGTTTGAGAACACTCTGGCAACGCTGTCTGGAAGACCCAAAAGTACAGCTTCATATCTGCGCGTGCTTACCGCAGCCCATTTATCTGTGGGGTTGGTAATTAAGATATCGGATCCTCTTTTTCCAGCACCGAAAAAGAATGTCGAAAAAGCAGCCACAAAGAAAAAAAGAAACACCAATATTGAAAGCCACTGACGTTTAAGCGAAAATTTTCTATAGAAAAAGATTGATAAAAGAAAAATGATGACTGGAGTAAAAAGCCGCGCACCATGATAAGAAAAGAGGTTAAGTCCAAACGATAGAGAGGCCAGAATCATCCATTTTGGTTTTTCAAGTCCCTTCAAAAAAGCCCAGATGCCCAGGGGAATAAAAAATGTACTTAGGTTTACTCCCAAACCTACTCGAGAAAGAGATATGTTCCAAGGAGAGATTGCCAAAAGCAAGGCGGACATAAGCGCAATTAATTCATTTTCCTTGTGTTCGCTGAACAATTTTTTGACCATAAGATATGTTGCAAGAACTGCCAAGGTTCCAAAGAGCGCACTCGGAAATCTTGTAGAGAATTCATTCAGTCCAAATACTGCAACTGAAGGTATCGTCAAATACCCATATAAAGGGAGTTTAAAATCTCCTAATGAGCGAAAAAGCAAAGGCCAACTTACTCCCCATTGGTCGTGGCCGGTCTTTAACAGCGAGTAGGCATCATATCCTAAAGAAGCCTCGTCTTGGGTAAATCCGACAGGATGCAAACTTATATTCCATAAACACAAGAAAAAGGCCAGGATAATAATTAAACCCAAGACAAATTTGCGAATCATAAACCTTATCTAAGATGATATCAGTTCTTGGTGTAAACGTAAAAAATAGGAGTTCCGTCTGGGCCTCTGGATGTAAATATTAAGTTCAACTTTCCTGTATTAAAAATTTCGGGGTTGGTTACATCCTTCACGGCCGAAGCCACTATCAAATCTCCATGTTCCCCCAAATTTTCAACCGGTTTTTTGATATCTCCAAAATAATACTTACTGCCAAGCTTGAATCCGTTAAAGCTCGGGGCAATGTTATCTGAAAAGGTGTCCCTTTCGAATTGTTTTTGGAAAAGTTTCATATCATATCCGTACCAAAAGAGAAACCTTTGAAGCATCGGTTCATGAGTACTGTTTAGATATACCCTGTTATAACTTCCGTCGATGCCTTTAACATATTGGAGGGTTTCTTTAAAACCGTATTGCCATTGGCGCCACGTTTCATTGGGCCAAACAACAAAATAGCGATTCATAAACCTGGAAACCTCAAAAACCATAACCAGAGCGACCAAAATCACAATAATATTTCTGACTAACGGTCTTTTTAATTTTGTTAGAAAGTCAAAGCCAGCGGCGGAGAAAAAAATCAGCGGGGGAAGCATCAAAATAAGTCTTGATGCGTGCGTTCCTCCACCCTGAGTAAGGCTGGAGGGAATGGGGGCCAGTATAAGCCAAAGTGGAAAAATCCAGTTTAGCTTCTTGGAGGGTTTGCTTGTTGCAGCAAGGACAATTAGCACGACTCCGATTAGCACAAGAAAAAAATCGAAATGGTACATCTCTCCAAATTCGTCTATGGAGCCGCGGGGATTGGGATCACCTTGAGCAAAGAGAAAATTGGAAGAAAAAGATTGCATGTAATTACTGAAAACCAGGGAAGTTATAACTGTAGCCTTATTGTAAAAAAGTCTTCCAAGTATTCCATGTTCAAATACTCTTTCGTTTTCTACCCTGGCTACTATTTCAGCGGCGGGAGCAACGCTAATGTCCGATATCCTTCTGATGGTCTTTCCTTTTACTGTCCAAAGCAGGTAAGGTCCCAAAAACAAGATGGTGATTAGCGCCACCAACATGAGCTTTTTGATGCCGTATGAAAATACCTCCCGCCGAAAAATTATCAAAAGTCCCAAGACAAATAGGGGCACAAAAAGCGAAGAGACTGCATAAGAGTAAATGCTCAAGGAGAAAAGTATTGCGGACAGAATAAGATATTTGTAATTTTTTAGACCCTTAAGAAAAAGGTAGGTACCAAAAATTATAAAGGGCAAAAGGATTCCCGCGTCGTTGGCTTCCCTGGAAAAATTGAAGTGCCAAGGAGAAAAAGTCATAAACAGTGAAGCGATTATTCCTAATTTCTTCCCGACAAGTTCCTTTACGAGAAGATAAAATGCAAGAATCGTCAAAAATCCCATTAAAACGGCCGGGCCTCTTACCCCTGTCTCGTTAAGACCGAAAAGTTTGATAAACGGAACATCCATGTAAAGCTGCATCGGTAGGCGGTATTCCGCAAAGCTATGGAAAAGAACAGGAAAAGAAGTTCCGAGATAATCTTTACCGGTTGTCAAAATCGAATTCGCCTGAAGACCGACATCTAGTTCGTCACCGAAAAGCGAAATTGGAACACGGTTTATTTGCCAAATCCGAAAGTACGCACCGAGAAGAAAAGCAGCTATAACAATAATTGGAATTATTTTTTTCATGTCCAGTTGGTCAACCATCCGGATAGCATAACAAGCATCCAAATTGAACCGGCATTGTTTTCCTTTCTTTCCTGATGGGCATTCCAGATTTTTTCAATCTTGCTTCGGTCAATATAATCATACAATTTTGGATTCCTAATTGCCTCATAGGCGAAATCTTTGAGTTCTCCCCTTATCCATTTTGCAACAGGGATGCCAAAACCCTTTTTGGGCCTTTTGGCTACTTCAGGCAGCTTCCTTTTAAGAAGATTTCTTAAAAGAATTTTTGTTTCCAGTAGATTTACATGGTTGCGAGGATAGGAATATGCATAATCGATAACGTCGTTGTCCAAATATGGGACTCTTACCTCCAAAGAGTTATACATCGAAGCCCTGTCGGTCTTAACCAAAAAATCATCTCTCAAATAGGTGTAATAATCTGTAATTTGCGCCTGACGAACGGGGTTGACACTATCGAGCTTCGGCATCACCTTACTTAGCCAAGAAAATTCCGGTTTCTTATAGAGAATGTTTTCGCCTCTAAAAAAGGTACGCATCATATATAAGTGTCTGTCTACGGGCTCTTTACGAACTCCCTTTAAAACTATTTTGGCCAACTCCTTGGGTGGATAATTTTTGTCCGATTCCGGAAGCATATTTAAAAGAAAAATAGATGAATCCAAAACGAATTTGGGCAAGTATTTTAGCTTCTCGGCAATAATTTGCGCCTGATAGGTAGGATATCCTCCGAAAAGTTCGTCTCCTCCGTCACCGCTAAGGGCTACGGTCACATATTTTCGTGCAAGCTTGCTGACTTTGTAGGTGGGAAAAAAGGAAGCATCGGCCAGGGGCTCATCAAGAAGTTTGGTAAGAGATTTATATAAATCGGGAATTTCTTTTACTTCAAAAGTTTCACTGTAATGTTTGGTTCCCAACTTTTTCGCAACAGTCTTTGCATACTGCGATTCGTCAAAGCTCTGTTCCTTAAAACCTATGGAAAACGATTTCAAACTTTTTATTTCAGAAATAAAACAGGAAAGAAGGCTTGAATCAAGACCACCACTAAGAAGCACGCCCACCGGGACATCCGCATGAAGTTGACCAACAACGGCATCTCTTAACAGCTCTTTCAACGGTTTTTCCGACATGGGTTTTGAAGGATTGATTTCAAAAAATTTCCTTATTGTTAATCCCCTTTTTGAAAAAGTGAGCGAATGTCCGGGAAGAAGTTTAACTATACCCTCAAACATTGATTTTTCCGATGGAATATAGCCGAAATAGCAATAAAGACTAAGCGCATCTTTATCTACTTTTCTATTAAATCCCGGGACTTTCAAAATAGTTTTGACTTCCGAACCGAAGACAAGCTTGTTCCCCGACCGGGAAAAATATAGAGGTTTTATTCCCGCCCTGTCCCTTGCGATAAATAACTCTTTCTTCTTGTCATCCCAAATTGCGAAAGCAAACATCCCGTTTAAATATTTGGCCATGTTGTAGCCGTATTTTTCGTAAAGATGAAGTAAAACTTCGGTATCGCTTTCGGTCTTAAATTCGTGTCCGTCCCTTTTGAGTTCTTGAACAAGTTCCCGATAGTTATAAATTTCCCCGTTATAGATTACGGTTAAGCTTTCGTCCTCATTTTTGATTGGCTGGTCACCCGTAACCAAGTCGATAATACTTAAACGTCGCACTCCGAGACCTGCTTTTTTGTCGCTACTTACAAAAATGCCCGAAGAATCGGGTCCCCGATAAACAATCTCCCCTATCATGAAGGAAATTACCGAGGGGTTAACGCCCGAAGAAAAATCAACGTATCCCGCTATCCCGCACATTAAAACCTTTCAATTTCTTTAATCTCATAGATTGGTTTTCCCTGCGATTCAAAATATGTACGAACCTGAAGTTCCGCCAAAAGGCCCATCAAAATGAATTGTGTGCCTAAAAGAACCAAAAAAACGGCTATAAGAAAAAGCGGATCCGTATGAACAAAAATTCCCAAGAAAATTTTTCTGTATGCGACAGCAAGAAGAGAAATTCCTCCAAAAAAAAGGCTGCCCAAACCTAAACTTCCGAAAACATATGAAGGCTTTGTCCCGTAAGAACTTAAAAACTTCACCGTAATTAAATCGATTATGGTTTTTATAATTCTGCTATAGCCATATTTTGATTTGCCCTTGAGTCTTGGTCTATGGTTAACAACTACTTCGGCAACCTTCGCCCCTTTTAGGTAGACCAGAACTGGAAGAATCCGATGCAATTCCCCATATAGCTGCAGATCCTCCAGGAATTCTTTTTTAACAACCCTTGCCGAACAGCCTACGTCATGGAAGGGGTAGTTAAAAAGAACTTGGATCAATTTATTGGCACTCACTGAGAAAATTCTCCTTACGGTTTTATCTTTCCTTTGCTTTCTCCAACCAAAGGCGGCATCATAACCTTCGTTGATTTTTTCCAAGAATTTAGGTAGAGCTCCAGGGTCATTTTGCAAATCCGCATCCAAAAACGAAACAAGGTTGCCAGAAGATTTATCGATTCCTGCCGAAATTGCTGCGGTCTGCCCGAAATTTTTCCTGAAAGAAACTATTTTAATCCTTATATCTCCATCTTTAGTCTTTTTAACCGCATTTTCCAAAACAGAGGCTGAAGAGTCGGTGCTTCCGTCATTTACATAAACAATCTCCGTTTCCATGCCGAGCTTCCTTAAAACACCAATCAACTCTTTGTGGAGTATGGGCAAGTTGTTTTCCTCATTAAAAAAAGGAACAACGACCGAAAGAGAATTGTTCATTTATCTAAAGGAAATTATATATCATTTGGGAGGCTAATACCTGTTTTAAGAAACTCGATACCAGGCGTTAACATCGAGAAAATAAATTTCTTTTATTGCCATTGCGCACAGAAACGCCAATATTGCCAATACAACCAATTGATAAACTCTTTTCATCCAAATCTTATCAATAAAAATCGTTCCGGCAAACACGGACAGCAAAAAAACCAAAGCGACTCTAAGCCACGGAACAAACTTGCTGAAACCTTCAATCCCATAAAGCCTATGCAAACTAGTACCGAATGGAAAAAGGGAAATTCCAAGAAAGGCAAAGAAATTAGGTTCTCGAAGTACTTTCTCTATAAAATATGCTAATTCGATAATTATTAAAGAAAGGAAGGGAAATCTGTACCAACCAAAACTCTCGCTTCCGAAAATTATAAAAACAATCAAATAAGAAAACACAGAAATTGTCAGAATTGTCGTCCCTCTTCTCTTTTTCCATTCTGCAATTGAGACAATAAAAGTTGCTACCCAGGATGCTAGAATCCAGCCGTCGCTAAGGAATTTTGTTGCGGTGATTTTAGACTGCGTAACGGCTGAAAGAAAAACCTCCGCTCCGGAACCGTAAAGGCGTCCTGCTTGGGCAAAAAATACATTTTTAAAAACTTCCCAATCGTAATATGCCCCATAAGCGAAGAATGCCACAAGTCCCGAAATTCCTATTATAAAAACAAGCGTCAGATTACGAAGTTTTTCTCTCTTCGAGTCATAGGCCAAGATAATCAAAAGCAAACTGATAAGAACAGCAATTCCGGAAAGTTTGAAGAGGATAGCTACCGCAGAAATAATTGCCGCCAATATAAGAAATGCTCGTTTTTTCTTCTTTAGGTATAAATCCGCCAGAATTAGTGCTCCAAGAAAAAGAGGGATATAACCGTTTTCTGCAAGAACAAGACGTGAAGAAATTACTGCAGTGGGGATAATAGAGTATAGAAGTGCCGAAAGAAGACCAACCCATTTATTATAAAGTCTGGTGGCCAAAACGAAAATGAGAAAAGTTGTTAATATAGCGATCCTAAGCATTGGTCTTCGTATAATACCCACGCCTGTTTGGTAGAACTGCCGGGCCCCCTTTAGATAGGAATAACCCCCAATAATAAGTGCGAAGCCGGGTGGATGATCAAACCATGGTTTGGTCATTCGAAATGCAAAATGCTCAGGATCGTTTGTGTCCAAATTATCGACATTGATTTTTTCGTACCAGATATTTTGGCCTGCATCTACTATTCCGGTCCAGCCAATCGGGATTCCTTGTTGGATTAAGCTCAAGCCCACCCAAGCAAAATCATATTCATCTGCCGTTTCGCCCGGATGAGGAACAGTGTCGTAATTATAAGAACGTAATTTGTTCCCCAATAAAAGAATCGCAAAGAGGGCCAGAATAATAATTATTTCTTTTTTGGCTATCCGCCAAATATTTTTTGCCATTTTTGCGAAAGCCAAATAATTATAAATAATATATAATATTTGATTGGTCCATGATAAATCTTACTGCCTGGAATTAACCTTCTCCACTGGTTTTTTCTATCTGCTACTTTCTTCCCGCTTGCTCCTAAGTAATGAACAATCTCGGCATCCGGCAAAAAATAGACTTTAAGCCCTGACTTCCAAACCCTTCTGCAATAGTCGAAATCTTCAAGATAAAAAAAGTATCTCTCGTCTAAAAGTCCAACTTTTTTTAGTCCTAGAGGAGTAATTAAAAACGCGGTCGCAACCGCTATGTCGACCGTTCGCGGGTTCGTTCCCTCAGGAGAATATTTCTCATAGGCTCCTTTTTGCCCCAGCCAATATTCTTTTATCGCACCGCAAATTGCAGGGAAGTTGTAACAGGAAGCCTGGATACTTCCGTCGGGATTAAGAAGTTTGGCCCCGATAACACCAGCATCTTGGGTTTTCTCGGCGAAATGCATAAGCGTTCCTAACGCTTTTGCCTTAACCTTAGTATCTGAGTTAAGAAGAAGTATATATTTACCTTTCGCAACTTTTATTCCCTGATTATTTGCCCTGGCAAATCCCAAGTTCTGACGATTCTCCAGAAGTTTAAAATTAGAAAGAGTCGATTGATATTCTCGAAGCATACTAACGGAATCGTCTTTCGAATCGTTGTCGACAACCAGGATTTCGTAATTCACTCCCGAGGAATTTTTCAGGATAGACTCTATACACTCACGGGTCAGTTTTTCTGTGTTAAAACTGACGATTATTATTGATAATTCCGGTTTCATTCTTGAGACGTACTACGTCTTAAATCTGGCAAAAATCGCTTCATCTGAAACTACGCCTTCTTTACTTTCCTTCTTTCTCTCTCTTAATACGATTCTCAATTTCTTCGCAGCCATAAATACTATTGCCAAATATCCCGGGTGTGTCAGAATTCTTTTCAATAAACCGGCCATGTGTTTCCTGAAAAGTTGAGGAGAAACCAAATTCTTCCAAATGAAAAGCAACTGATTCCGTTCTTGAATTTTACTAAACTTCTTTTTTGAAATCCGATTTACTGTTGCGGACAAGTTGGGGCTTACGTTGGCATCGGGATGCCAGAAAAGCCGATGACCTCTCTTAAGCGCTCTGTAAGATATATCAACGTCCTCCCAATATGCAGGAGAAAACAGCGACTCATCCATTCCGCCCAAACTCATCCAGATGTTTTTTCGGTAAATGGCCCCGCCGGCGTTAATAAAAAACGTATGATGGGGCGTACTATCTTCTGTTCCGGGAAGATAAACTATAAATCCGTCTTTAAAATCTCCCTTTGACCACCCATAGCCACTTTCGTGAAAGGAAATAGCGAAAATACTGGGGTCTTTTCTCATAAAAGGTAAAATGTTTTCTATAAAATTCTTTTCCGGAAAAACATCGTTATTCAAAAGTACAATATAATTTCCTTTTGACATCCTAACTCCCGTGTTTACTGCTGCCGAAAAGCCTCGGTTAACTTTGTGTTTGATCAATCTAACTGATGGAAAATTCTTTTTCACAAAACTTGCGCTGTCATCAGGTGAACCGTCGTCAACCACGATTATCTCCTGAATACAATTATTGGGATTTTGCTGGGCCTCAATATCGCGGGGCAAGTTCTTGGCAAGAAGCTCTTTTCCGCCGTAATGAGGAATAACAATACTTATACTGGGTTTTTCGTCATGACTAATCATTCAAATCTCCTCTAAATACCACCCTGTAGGTTGGCCAAAAGTGTATTATATTCAATACAGGCAAGAAAAAAAGGAGCTTGTGATAAAGGTTTGTCAGAATTGGCACCTCGCTAAATCCCAAAAGCAGCAAGCCTAACCATAGAAAAGAATTGGTATTTCCTTTTTCTTTAACCCGGATCGATTTTTTATGTTCTTTGGCCCCCCGGAAAATATAATCCTTAATTTCCTTTTCGTCAGGCAAGCCATTCAGCCTGTGCTCCGTCAGAAATTCCATTTCTTTCTTGTGTGTCAATTTATAATACATTGAAATTATCCTATCTATAATCGCCGAAAGTCTCCCCCTGGGAAAAGAGAGATAAACTCTATCTTTAGCTATCCTAATCATTTCGGAAACGGCCTTTTTCCTTATTCCCAAGGGCAAATGTTCCATCATATCTACGCTAACTACGATATCAAAAGAGCGATCTTTGAAAGGAAGTTTGTCTGCTGAGGCTTTAACTATTTTGAAACCCTCTCCTTTAGCTTTCCCAAAAACAATATCTGTACCCGTAATATCAAATCCTTTTGAAATATAAGTTGCCAGTCCGAATTCACCGGAACCTACATCTAGAATTTTTGTCCCCTCACCGAAGTTTCGTTTTATATCGTTTGCAATGGGCAAATATCTTAATGCAACTGTTATATCCCAATTGGGATATTTACGAGAGAGAAAACCCTTGAGATTTTCACTTTTCATTTGTAATTTTTCTTTCCTGAATTGTAATTTCTCCGAAAGATTGTTGGCCAATGAGAGTAGACTTTGCATCTTCTTCGCCCTGCGCCAAATTGACATACATTTCAGGAATTCCATAAGTGGACTCAATAATATAAAAGTGTTCGATAACACCTGCGGCTGGTCTGGCAAGGTTATTCCCCAATTGCCCTACTTGATCCCTGCCGGTCCAGGAAGGCAAATATCCGTATTTTTGTTTACCATACCAGTTATATAAATACGACCAGAGCGTATTTATGTATAGTGGCCTTGTTAGAGTATTTATGCTAAAACCTTTACCATTTGCTTTTTCATATGTATAGTCAATCGTCTTAAGCTGATTTGCCAAAGTAGATTCTCCCTGAATAACAAGATTTGTCTGCCCTTTTTTATTTTCAAATAAAATTTTTATTGAATTGAAAAGCAAAATCAAAAATATTACCCCTATAAATAAATATTTGTATTGAGAAAGAAATTTCCAAATAAATATCCCCACAAACACGGCTATTCCGGCTGTCACACCAGACATTGCATGAGGAATGCCTGAACCCCCAAACGGTAATGCAAATATATAGACAAATATATATGTTGCCAAAAAAGGTTCCCATGATATCAAGTCGCTTCCGCGGTTTTTGACCCAATGCAAAAGTGCAGAAAAAAGAAGAATAACACCGACCAGACCACCAAATGAGACTTTTAATGGGAATATTGTATAGGCTAAACTTTTTCCTAATTGGTTAAGGTAAATAACCAAAAAGTTGCCGAACTCTAAGGTTTGAGGAGCCATGTCCTGACTGGAAAGAAGATAATAAATTCCGGAAATTCCTCTAAACCCAAATTTGAACTCGGCCAAAATCATCGACGAAACGGCAAAAATTAAAGAGCCCAGAAAAATCATCACATCTTTCCGTCGGACTTCTTTTCTAAATAGCCAGAGCCAGAAAATCACCGGAAGTAAATGATATCCGAGAGCGACATTGCTCTGGATACTAAATCCCAAACCGAAACCCGCAACCAATGGACCAATTACGGATTTACCTTTCAGCCACAAATAAAGCCCGATGTAAATAAGCGGAACAAACCAGATTGCCATTGTGGGATTTGAAAGCCAAGCGGCATATTGCGTAGCCTCGAAAGAGAACGCAAAAATTAATGATGCAATCAGCGCCGGGGTATGCTTTTTTGTTAAAAGATAGGTAAGTAAATAAACACCAAAAACGGTTAGGGCATTTAGAAAACCCATAAAATATGCGGCTCCGATTGGACTTCCCCTGCCAACAAGATAAGCGAGAGCCAGGACATAATAATAAAGAACACCGTGATAAAGACCGGGTATTCCGTTCACGGAGGGACCAAGAATTTTTATATGACCGCCCAATATCTCTTGTACAACAAAGGCGTCGCGGGCTTGATCAAAGGCAAAAGAAACAGCCTTAGCCGGCAGATACCACCACCTAAGAATTATTGCCAAAATAAAAATGGCAAAAAGAATAAATTTATAATATCTTTTTAATACTTGTTCTAAATTGTTCATAGCCATATTTATTACACGTTTCGATTGCCTCTTTCATAACACCCTTAAAAAGAATTCTATCATTTATAAGCTTTATGCTCTTTTTAATTAACTGTCCGATTGTTGTCCATCCATAACCGTTAATCCCTTCGGAAATTATCTCTTTATGTCCGCCGGCAAAAAGGACGATTGGAACATCACCGGCACACATTGCCTCTACCACCGATATCCCAAAATGTTCTACTCTTTCGGGCTCCTTCTCTTCATTTATTCCAAATCCTGCCGCGGACCAAAATATTTTTGCCCTGCCATATAAATCCTTTAGCGTTTTAAAGTCGGGGCTCTGAAAAATCTCCACAGGATAATGTTCAGCCATTTTCTTTAATTTTTCGATATAATTTCCTACCCCTACCTCCACTCCCCCGGCCAAAACCAATCGCCAATCTCTATAACCCTTGTCATACAACTTCTTGAAAGCCTCAATTAAAACATCCTGCCTTTTTGCTTGCTTGAGTTGAGAAAATCTACCTACCGAAAGAATCATTTTTTCTTTTCTTTTTGGTTTTATTTTCTCTACATCTACAGGGGGGTAAATTACAATACTTTTGACTCCGTATTCTTTGTCAATAAAACTTTTTGTGAAATTAGAATTGCAGATAATTTTATTAATCCTGAAAAGTTTCATTCTGTTAAGCAGTGTTTTCCCGTTAACGTCGTCGAATGGAACCTGAAAGTGAAGAAAATTCTTGCGGGCTTTAAGGGTAGGAATGCTCCCGTCGGATACCCAAAAACAAATATCATAACCGTCCCCGCGTTTTACATCGGGAACAAAATTTACACCGTCAAGGACGATGCCAAACCTGTCCTCTAATTTCCGCTTAATATCTGACATTTCCCATTGAACATCTACCTGATAACCTACATCGAAAAGAGCAGTCGCTACCGCCATCGAGTATCGCTCTCCACCCCCCAACGTATCCAGGTAAGGATTGTATATTGCAGCCTTCATTTTTCTATTTGCATCTCCCACAACTTTGCATAGGTTATCATTCGTGAATACATTTGATAGATTATTTCAATTATTCCAATTGGTCCGTCCAAAAAACCGAGCTTCAGCACTCCCCTATACCAAAATTCCCTAGAGGCAACACTAAAGAATCTCCACCAAGTCATTTTTGGGTGATGGGATTTAAAAAGAAGTCTGGCTTCTATTTCGGACCAATTGTTAGTTTTCTCCACCATTTCGCTCAACGAACGGTGTGTGATATGCACAAATGGATTTTTTAGTTTTCCAACATTGCCTTCGATTTTCGGCTGTTCATGAAGATCGCCTTCCCATCCTATTAGTGCATCTTTTCTAATAAGCCTTAGGACATAGTCCGGCCACCATCCTCCCCAATGCATTTCGTGACCCAAAAGAAAATTCCTACGGGGGATTGCATAGGCCGCATCCGTTCCCTCCAAAATCGTCCTTTTTATCTCTTCTCGAAGTTCTTCTGTTACTCTCTCGTCAGAGTCAATATAAAATAACCAGTCCGACTTAGCGCTTTTTGCACCCAAATTTCTCCATTTGGAAAAATCGCCATCTTTTGTCTCGACAACCTTTACCCCCAATCTTTTTGCTATCTCGACCGTTTCGTCGGTAGAGCCAGTATCAACCAAGATTATTTCGTCAACCCAGCCAACCGATTGCAAACAATCTTCAATCAGTCCCCCAGCATTTTTGGCTATTATTATTGCGCTTGTTTTCATGGCCAACTCCCCCTCCCAAACTTCATCAAATAAAAATCCCGAATTCCTATTTTCTGCCATTCTCTTCCTTTTAGCAGCAACTTTATGCTTTCCTTAATTAGAGCAAGCTTTGCCCTAAGCGGAGCATACTTCAGACCAAACAGCATTCGGTTTCGAGTGATAAAGTAGTCGTTTAAATCGCTTCCAATTCCGGAGGTCTGAGAAACCTTATGCCAAAGATATGGTTTTGGAGAATAGACAATTCTCAAACCCATTCTTTTTATCCTCAAGCATAGGTCTGCATCTTCGAAATATGCAAATAGTTTCTCGTCGAGCATACCTACTCTTTTTATCACCTCGGCCGGAACAAAAAGACACGCACCAGTCCCAAAATCTATTTGCCTTAATTGGTCGAATTGTCCCCTATCTACTGCATCAACTCCATGATTGCTGGCATAAACGTTTTTCCAGTCAATATCTCCACCGGCCGCCCAAATAACTTTTCCCAAATCGGATTTTTTGTACCTTTCTTTATGAAATTCATAGCCGGGAGTAAAATATATTTTTGGTGAAATTGCTCCAACATTATGGTTTCTTTCTAACGCGTTCAGAAAATCGACGAAGATGTTTTTATCGACGATCGTATCATTATTCAAAAGAACAATATAATCGGCATCTTCTTTTAATGCATCCTTTATCCCTACATTGTTTCCCCTACAGAAACCCAAATTTTCTTTATTGATAATTTGGCGAATAGAGAAACCGTTTTTAGATGCAGTACCCGAAAATTTTTCAACTGCTTCCGAAGAACCATCGTGAGAGCCGTTGTCGACCACTATAATTTCCAGAGAAAAATTATTTAGAAGGCATTCCCTTAGAGAGTAAAGGGTAGCAAGCGTATCTTCTTTCCTGTTCCAGTTGGCAATAATGACTGAAATTTTCTTTTTTCTATCATTCATCTTTTCAGAAATACTTTCCTAATAACTTTCGTGGACAAACTTGCCAATGGACCTTGATTCTTTATCTCTGTTTCATACATCCACCAATCAAATTCTTTCTTTGTTTTTTCCAGTTCCCTTCTGGCTTCCGGAAACGTAACCGACTGGGGCAAAAATTTCTCGGCCTGCCAAATTTTCAAGTATAGAACCAATTCGGAAAAGGCCTGCAAGAAAGCCAGCGAAAGACCGTGTACGCCGTCCTTATAACCTTCCCCCGCCAAATATCTTCCGATAAATTCCGTCGCCGGCTTGGATATCAAATCTTTCCAAATAAACTTATAACCGGAATCGATTAAAACTTGTGATTGTATAGTTGTATAGCGATTCATTCTGACTAGATAATCATCTACTGTTGCGTAGTTATAATGAAGAATCGCGTAATCTTCTTTCGCCGGCAAATCGGCTCCTCTTCCTTGCGTCATTGGCACAGAATGAATAACTTCGCTCCAGGAAACTTTGCCTTTTTTGAAAAAACGGATGTTGTAATCCGGCCACCACTTCGAATGCTTTATCCAAGTTCCAAAAATAATATTTTTGCGCGGGAGACGATAATAATCTGCCGTAGGATTTTTCGCAATTTGCGTTAACTTTTTTGCCAAAGTTTTCGTCAAAACTTCGTCCGCGTCTAATATCAAAATCCAATCTCCCAAAGCTTTTGAGATAGCAAAATTTCTGGCCGGTTCTACATACCCGGTCCTTTTGTGCGTATAAACTCTTGCTCCGGCTTTTTCGGCAATATCGGCCGTACTATCGTCCGAATTCATATCAACAACTACAATATCCTCCGCAAACTCTTTGATAGAGGCAAGGAGACAAAAAAGGTTCCTTTCCTCATTCAGAGTGTTAATAACAACCGATATTTTAGCCATGTAAGAGAATTTTAACTCAAACCAGCCGTAAAAACGAACTTATTCGACTTTAAAAATGTCTACAGCGTTATTCTCGAAAATTTTCTTTATACCCAACTGACTTTCCCCCAACGTTGCCCTTTGTCCTTTGAGCCAATAAACATAGTTTATGTTATTTTTCTTTAGAAAACTTCCAACCAGAGCGTGATCTTGACTTGCATAGAACTCTTCAACCAACTTCCTTCTGGCTCTCCAATCACAGCCGGTTATATCAAGATTTACCTCGTCTTCCAAAAATACGGGCTTACCCGAAAATGCCGAAACATAGGCTGTTGATTCGTAAAGATAAAGAGGTCTGGGAGGATTGGCGACCGCATTTTGCGCAGCCAATCTGTCGAACGGATAGGTCAAAACCGTACCTTCTTTTTGTTTGGCTAAGAAGTTTAATGCGGAAAGTTCTTCGTTGGATATTTTTGCCGGAGGTCTTATGGGCAAATAAACCTCTACCAATGTTCCAATTGTGGTGGGTATCGTCAACAGTACAACGCCAGTCACTAAAATGGCGGTTTGTATTTTAGTTTTCATTAGCGCAAGAATCTCTGGCATGGCAACCCCTGCCAAGATACTTGCGGCGAAAAGAGAGTAATAGAAAAATTGGATAGTATTCCAAGGAGTGCCTTCCTGCAGAAAAAACATTGGGATAACTGTCCCTGCAACAATTATCGAAGCAAAGAAAAAATCCATCGAATCTGCCAATTTAATATCTTTAACCCTTTTCCATACTGCAAATCCTTTTATCAATCGGGTTCCCATATTCCCGACATAAAAAATGGCAAATGCCACTAAGTAGGCCGGAATTTCCTTCAGCCATACTCTTCCCAATTTATAATTGGTCATTGCGGAATAAAACCTTGGCCAATAGAGTCTGTCCGACAATCCCATCATTGTTTCCAAAAACCAAAACGGCTTAAAAACCAAAAGGGTTGTGCCTCCCCGATTGAAGGCGAAAAATAAAATCAGGGAAATTGTTAGCGCAGAAAGAAAAATCCAGAAAATCTTCCTATTTTTTAATGTTGCAACCAGAAGTCCTCCCAAAAGAAGTATTCCGGCATAAACTTTGACTTCAAAAGTTAATCCCAAAAATAGTGTTGCAAAAATAAAACTTGTCCAAGAAAATTTTTTTAATAGCTTAAGAAGAAATATTAAACCTGCCAAAATCATCGCCAGAGACAAAGCAAAGGGCGGGTTTATTAAAGAGGAAATTCCCTGCTGTGACCAAAACATGGATTCTCCACCCATACCTTTTCCTCTCAAAAGATTAATAATCCATCCAAAACTTGCCCCGAAATATACAAAAAATGTGGACCAGAAGGCTGCTTTTTCCGATTTTCGCCATTCCAATACAAACTTATAAGTCAGAACTCCTACCAAAAAAGCAAGAATTGGGGGGACTATTTGAAAATATAAAGTAACAACCGGAATCAGGGTGATCTTATGAAGAAATGCTACCAAAAAATCAAAGCCTATGTGATAGTTCTTTAAGATCTCGCCAGCAAAGACGGGCATATTAAAAAAACCTTTTGCCAATGAATTTATAAGTGCAATGTGCCAAACTCCGTCATGTCCGTTCGCTCCCCAAAAACCCATGCCGAATGGGTAGATTAGGCCACTTTTTACCATTGTTAAGGACCAAGATATTGTTCCCAAAACAATTACTAATATTTTTTTTATTTTCATTTCGGTTTATATCCCCAGGCCTCAAGTTCTCCGGTATAAAGTTTAAAGGGAATTTTCCTAAGCGAGGTTTTCTTTGTTGCCCGTAAAAGAAATTCGAAAAAAGCGGGGTAATAATAACGAAGTCTATTTAATATGTATTCCAGGCTGAGAACATGATGGGTTTTGCTTGTCTCGATATTAATAAACCCAGCCTTCCTCAAGGCAAAATTTATGCTTTTCTCGGAAAAATATATGACATGCTCTCGAGGTTTATAGTGATACCACAGGGGCCCAAGAAGTTTGGCCCATAATCCCTTTATGTCAGGGGTAATAAAGAAAACCAATCCTCCAGGCTTTAGAATTCGATAAATTTTTTTAAGTTCCCCCATCGGATCCGTAATATGTTCTATAACATCCTGATAAGTTACTACGTCAAAAGTGTTTGGAGAATAAAGGTTGTCATCAAGCTGGCCCTCATTAATTTTCAAGCCTCTTTGGCGGGCAAAATTTACGGCATAATGGGACAACTCCAATCCTTCAATCTCCTTCCATCCCCTAGCTTTTGCCTCTATTAAAAAATCTCCTAACGCACAACCAACGTCCAGCAATTTCCCCTTTTTTCCAAGTTTGTCTTCTATTTTTTTTAAACGATCGGAAAAGGTTTTCCTGTTTATCCTCATACCTTCAAAATAATTGGCATACCCTCCTTTGGGATTTTCGTTGATGAAATAAGTCTTGTCGTAAATAGAAAGAGTTTGTTCCGGAAGCGTCGGTTCCCAAACAGTCCCGCAGCGCAAGCATCTGATAAGTTTGTATCCGGACATTGCCCAAAATTCTTCTGTGTCTTTAGAGCTACAAATAGGACAAATTAATATTATTTTATTTTTCACCTTTAAAAATCCATCTATTGCAGAGCCTTTCGTTAGACATTTGTTCGACCAAATAATCATTCAACAAATGCGTCCTTCTATAAGTACCTAGCTGGACGTCTTTACAAAGTTTGTCATTATAAATTAAGAATTGATATCCGGCGTCTTTTTGGTCTTGAATCACTTCAAAGTCCGGATTCGTTGATCTTTTGCAGTTGAGACGCGTATCTATCATAACGACTCCGTTTCCTATTTGACCGCAATCAGAAGTGAATAAAATACTCCCGATTGCGTGTGTAGAAGATGGCGGAGTTACTGCAATTTTATCCCCGTCCAAGTAGTCTGAAAAGAAAATATACTGAAGATAGTCGGTATGCGGAGCCGCCGTAACTACTGTGATGTTCGGAGTTACTTCCTTTGCCCTCATCAAATAATTTGCAATGATTCGGCTATACAAGGAATAGTTTTCCTGCTGTTTAACTGAAAACCTGAAAAAGAAAAATATGAGGAAATATGTAAAGAAAACAAGATAGGAAAGAAAAAGTGCGACACTAAATAATTTCCGAATGATTCCTTTTGTTATTCTCACCGCATAAATTATTCCCACGGAAACAAGAACAATAAAAACTGGAATAAGGAGATATGCGCGGAAATAATAAGTCTCTCCCGCTTCGATACTTATTGCTGAACCAACAGGTGCACTTAAAAATAATCCTAACAATAAAAGCCTAAATATTTGTTTCGACTTCTTATCGGGAAAAGCCGATTTTGCCACTCCAATGATGCCAAGAATCAAAAACAGCCCGTCCAATAAATATAATGTCCCGTTTTCTCCCAATCTGTACAACGACTGGGAATCTCCTCCCCAAAAAAGAAAATCTGCCGACAACCAGCCCAAATAACCTTTAGAAATTTTGTTAAGTAATACTATTGGTTTGTTATAAACAATTTCTTTTAGCGGAAAGGTAATTGAAGCTCTTCGTTGCTCGTTAACTTGTTGTTCGATTTCGGAAATCTGAGAAAAAACCAAGTCTTTTCCGCTTCTTAGATTCAAAACGCCATGGGAAAGACCTCCAAACGGAAAAAATGAAAAAGAGATGCCGGCAGCAAATAGTAAAACATATGCAAATACTATCTTCCAATTTTCTTTCTTGTAATAAAACCAATAAATTAACAATAAAAGAGGCAGAAAACACAGTGTAACTGGCTTGGCTCCAAAATAAGAATAGAAAGCTGCCACAAATGATAAAGAGGAGAAAAGTTTGAGATAACCTTCAAATCTGAAAAGAAAATATACACCGAGTAAGGTAAAAAAAAGCGCAAATGGAGCCTCTGTGGGAGTTCTGGAAAACATAAAAAACCAGGGATTTACAAGCCCCACCAAAGCAGTAACCAGCAACAAAGCTTTATCTTTTGTGAAGAAACGTACCAAACTTACCAATACCAGAAGAGAAAAGAGATTTACTACTACAAATGGAATTCTGACACTTAACAACGTTGTTTTGAAAGGACCGATAAATGGAGAAAGCAAAAATGACGGGAGACCGCTGATTTTCCCGCCTGTCTTGTTGGCAAAAAGGGAACGTGGAAAAGAAACGCCAGAAATATCCGTTCCCAACTTCCAATAAGACTTGGCACTTAATACTACTTCGGTCTCGTCACGATTGAGCCCTACCGGAAACCTGTCTATCCAAAGAAATCGGACAAAGATCCCGAATAATACTGCTGCTACTAACGGCAAGAGAAGTTTATTTTTATAAAATATTTGCAAAACTTTTTTTAACATCGTTAATAATTGAAACCCCAACCATCAAATATATTGAAACTGCGTAGACCAATCCGCCCGCTGCAACGCTAATACCTAAAGAAATCAAGTTTACGGTCAGAACTTTTCTTAACAATAGAAGCGCAAAACCCATAACCGCCGAGGCAACCAATGGTCTAAATACGGCTTCTTTCAACGAAAAATGAACATATCTTCTTGCAATATATATTGCAATAGTAGAACTTACCCCTACCAGTGCATATCCTACCGATGCCCCAACCACCGAAAATTTAAGCGCCAAGATAGGAAGAAAAAGCCAAGTAAGCGCTGTCCACATAATCATTAGGAAGAAAGTAATCTTAATTTTGCCAATCGCATTAAGCAGGTTGGTCAATTGGGTGCTCACTGCCGCAAAAATAGTATTGATGGAAAGAAATACGAGCGGAATAAGAGCCGGCGCCCATTTTCCATATCTTGGAATTACTTGAATAACGATAGGCACCAAAATAACAAGCCCTACTATGCTCGGGAACACCAAAAATGTAATAAAGAAAATCGACCTTGTTACGCTTCTCTCTAGATGTGTTTTTTCATCCTGCATTCGGGAAAAGGCGGGAAACGTAACACGCGTTACGTTGTCCATAAAGAACCTCAATGGATACTGTGCCAATTTTTGGGCCGTTCCTAAAATACCTATTCCTGCCGAACCCAAAATTCCCCCCAATACCAAAGTCATTCCATCATCCTTTAGAGTTGCCAGGAAAGTATTTATCTGATAAGGAAGGCCAAATTTCAGAAGTCCCGAAAGAGATTTTTTAGACAAGGCAATCCCCGGCTTCCATGGCTGCAAAATATAAATCGCAATCAGTCCCACCACACCCCGGATAAGAACCGCGTATGTAAAGCTTGTAATTCCAAATCCCCTAATCGCGAAAAATACCAGCGTTATATTGTAAACCAATGTTTCTAAAATCTGAGGCAAAACCAGCTTTCCGAACTCCAATTTTCTCTCCAGAAGAACCGACGGAATGCTTTTTAATGATGATAAAAAGAGCGAAAAAGATAGGGCATATAACAAAAATTTCCCGTCAATACTCAATGAATATCTGGAAACAAAAAAAGGCGTCATTAGTACTACTATTGAAATAATCAGCAAAACCAAAGACTGCTGGACAAAAAATGTCGATTTAAGGTCTTCATCCGAAGGAGCATCTTTTTTCTGAATTAAGGCTGCAGCCAAACCTATGTCCGAAAAATATGTCAGAAAATTTACAATTGCGCTTATTATAAAGAAAACTCCAAATTCGGCGGGAGTTAAGAACGCCCATAAGATTCCCTGCGCGATTAAACTTATTACCTGAAGAATGAAAGTTCTTCCGGTAAGAACTACTACACCCTTTACGGCCCGGCTTTTGACTGTCTCCAGATTAATCTCTTCTGTGGGCTCAAGATGCTCTCCAACCTGTTCCACGCATAAATTTTAGCACCTGTAGAGATTAGAGGGAAATGAGTTAAAATAACTCAGAAATAACATCCTTAAGCAAACTAAAGTTTGCGGTCTCCCTTGAGGGAGGATGATATATCAGGTTCAATTCCTCCACGAATAAAATTCGTGGTATCCTTGAAACTGCTATGAAATCCAAAGTGGCTCTTTTCGTAATTTTTCTTACTCTTATTTCCTGGCCGTTTAATTTATTTCTTGCAAATACCAAAACAGATTTTATTCGATACCTGATACCCCTTGTAATTCTCGGTATTGGCTATTTCCTTTGGACCAAAAAGAAGGATTATTTTTTACTTCCAATACTTGCGATTCCTTTTTTTGAACCCAAACTGGCGCTGTTCCCCATTTTATTTATCGGAATAGATTTTTTTTATAAAAAAAATCTGAAGAAATATCTCATTTTTTTTGCCATCTCGATTATTGTTCTTGCTCTAGTTTGGAGACCATTTAAGGGTCAAACAATATTTACGCTCGACTATCAAGCCAGACAACAAGTATTAAGAAATATAACCCTTTACCCCAATCCCATCTCGGCCAGGATGTTTCAAAATAAAGCAAAAATTTACTACGACAAATTTATTTCAAATCTCTTTGCTCTGACCGATCCAAATAACTACTTTTTTGGCTTTCACCCCAGAGAAATAACCGTGACAAATCAAAATCTGGACAAATACCCCTTCCTTGAAGTAGTTTTTGCTTTAATAGGCATTTTTGTTCTGGGAAAATCCAGAAATAAGGAATTTATTATTACTTCTTTCGTCTCACTAATAATCAGCCTTTCCGTCCTAAACTCATTCGACAGAAATGACTTTATATTATGGCTCCCCATAAGCCTGTTGCTAGTTGAAGGAATTAAGTATTTCTTCGGTCTCAGAAACAAGAACGTTGTTTATATTTTCTCGACAGTGTTTATTTTGTTTTGTCTAATCCAGTTTTTGAGCAACTATATAAATTTTATGACATGAGAAAACTTCTTAAAATCGTTCCTTACATAATCCTTATTATCTCAATCGGTCTTGCAATCCTCACAAGATTTTATAAATTGGGGGAAGCTCCGAAAGGTTTATACATCGATGAGGCTGGTCAAGGATATAACGCTTACTCGATATTAAAAACGGGTAAGGACGAATTCGGAAAGCCGTTTCCGATTGTTTTTCGCTCATTCACCGACTTTAAAACCCCAATTTATATCTATCTAATTGTCCCCCTTATCCCTATCTTCGGACTGACGGCATTCACGGTTCGCTTTCCTTCGTTCTTTTTTAGCATACTAACTATTCCCTTAATCTTTTTCTTAATCAAAGAGCTAGTTCCCAAAAAAGGAGGGCTTTATCTGGCCGGCCTAACATCCCTTCTTTTGGCGATATCGCCCTGGCATATCTTGTTCGGAAGGACAAATTTCGAATGCAACGTGGCTCTGTTTTTCTTTTTGGGAGGAGTCTATTTATTTTTGAAAGGTCTGAAAAATCCCAAACTTCTGGTGTTTTCCGCAATTTCTTTTGCAATTGCAATCCCCGCTTATCATGCCCAGAGGGTTGTAACACCTTTAATGGTAATAATTCTATTTCTAAAATATCGAAAAATACTTCTGTCAAAAACACATATTAGGTCTTTACTGTCGGGAGCCTTTTTGGCATTTTTAATTTCTCTTCCAACATTAAGCATTGCCTTAACCCCCGGATTTCTGGCAAGGGCAAGCGGACTAAATATTTTTTCGTTTAATAGGGCATCACCACCAGGTTTTATGGCCGGCAAAACCGGTTTGTTGGGATGGATAGTCAACAACTTGCCGTTTCTTTCAAGCCGGGAATTTTTCTCTCTATACTTTTCCTATTTATTCCCGAGAAATATGTTTGTCTTGGGAGACTACGGCCCCAGAAGTTCCTTTCCGGACCTGGCAACTTTCTTTTTATGGCAAGCGCCGTTTTATCTCTCGGGTCTTTATCTTCTTATAAAAAATAAGAAGTTGGGTGAACTTAGATTTTTCACTCTAGCGCTTTTGTTGATAGGGCCCATCCCAGCCGCGGTCACCCGCGACCCTTACTCAAGCATACGGTCTCTTCAGCTGGTAATCCCTCAAAATATAATAATTGCCTTGGGGCTATACCGAACTTTCCAATTTTTCTCAAAACGCATTTTTAAAATATTCTTCATTTCTACTTTTTCCCTGCTGGTTATATACTCGCTGACGAAACTCTATAGCTCCGTAATTATTCTCAACGAATTTTATAGAGCTCAGGATTGGAATTATGGATGGGAGCAGGTCACGGATACCCTTAAAACATTGGATCCGAAGGTCCCGATTGTAATTGATACCGCAAGAGAAAATCCGTACATTCAAATTCTTTTTTACCTGAAGTTTGACCCTGTAATTTTTCAAAAAGATAATTTTGAAGTTCCTCTCAATGAATATTACACAAACATGCATATTGAGCACGCAAAGAAAATTGGAAACATAATAACCCGCCCTATCGATTGGAAACCGGATGCGGTAAAAGAGCAATATCTTGTCGGCGATGCCCTGGCGATATCTCCCCAACAAATTGCGGAACATAAATTGACCATTATCGGAGATGTTTATTATCCCGATGGAAGACTCGCTTATAAAATTGTGAAAACCAATCCCTTATTGAAAGCGCTTTCGAAATAACAAAAACCCCGCTAGTCCCAACCAGGAAAAAATTGAAACCCAATTGGCTACTTTTCTAATTGGTGTATCAAATAGGCGGGCGGTTACCGTATGCGTTCCTTGGGAAATATTTACCCACATTCTGCCTAATTTTTCTTCTTTGGGAATGTACTGTTCAATTTGTTGGTTGTCTACATATACTTTCCATACGGGATAATCAAAAATATTTATTCTTACATCGGCTTTATCCGAAACAACATTTACATCAAATTTTGCCCAATTTGTTCCTTCCGATAAATTCGTCAAATCTGCCTCGCCCTTGACCGTCTCGGCAAGAATCTTAGGAGGGCTCAGAGGTGCCATTTCGGCCTCAACAGGAAGATAGTCATTTACTCCACCGCCCTGCTGGAGTTCCCATGCGGCACCGGAAAACTTTTGTGCATCGTTTAATGGTCCCATTTTTTCGGGTTTGAAGTAATTCCATCCTAAAACGACCAAAAGCAAAATCAGAACAATCGACGCAATCCGGGCAAGGCGGCCCGGCAAAATCAGAAGAATATATCCTGATATGAATGAGAAAAAGAAAATTATTATCGATAAAAACCTCCAAGGGAACTGAACAAATCTAAGTGGGGAAATCAAAAGCCAGATAAAAGTCGAGCGATTGTGGGTCATAAAAGCGGCAAACCATCCGGCCAAAATCGTAAAACTAACCAATATTTCAACCAGACTTATCTTGCGCGTCTTAAAATAGCGCAAAACTATGATGGCAAAAACAATTAAAGACAAAATCCAATGGACGTGCCCTATCTGGAACGACATTCCGTCGTTGGTACCGAAAATTGAACCACCAAATCCCCAAAAGCGGGAAATAAAAATTTGATTCAATGTTGCAAAGTGGGCTGTAAAATCAAAATATCCCGCCACCAGGCTTCCTACGTGTATATATTTCTGCTCCAGAAGCGCGGGCAATGTAAAAAAAGCAGCCAGGCCTAACGCCAAAATTCCACTTAATAAAAATCGGGGGATTTTATTCCAGGTTTTTTGCTTCCAAATAATAATCGTGCACCAAACTGCAAAGAATGGAGTGAAAATTAGAACCATAATATTGTGCGACATAAGAAGAGCTGTCCACGAAAATGTCAGGCCCAATATCCACGGCAAATTATTTTTCTTTTCTTTAGACAGCCGGTAACTTGTCCAAAAAATAAGAGGAAACCAAATAATTGCCCAGGCTTCATTCATAGCTCCCCTGACATAAACATCTACGGCGTGGTACGGCGCCCAGACATAAAAAACTGAAGACACAACTCCCCCAAATCTGCCGAAAAATTCTTTAGCCAGAAAATACATCGCGATTCCTGAACCCAAAAAGGCAAAGATAAACAAAATTTTAGCCGTTGATACAAAGGAAAATCCTACGACCCTGAAAATCTCCCCTATCAGATAGGGGAGAGGCGGATAGTAATTAAAGAGCGGAAACCCATAACCAAAACCCATATCGGGGACCCACCGGCAGGGAATTTGACCATCCATAAAACATTTCTCCATCTGGAGTTGTCTCATCATTTGTAAATCGTCATGCATCAAAAAATAGCCGGGAAGAAATAATTGCCTTGCCGCAATAATCCCGAAAATCAGCACCACTGCTATGGCCAAAATGTCTTTATGTTTAAAATTATTTAACAACTTCATCTTTTAGATGATATCACTGGAATCGCAATAATTCCCAATAAAACCAGGAGTGAAGCAACAGAGGCTATGTCACTGATTTTTCTAACGGGGGTATTGTAAAAATGTGCCGCCACGACGTGCTTTCCTTTGACTATATCAACCCACATTAAACCAAAAGGCTCGTTTTCAGGAACATATTGATTAACAAGTTTATTATCTATAAAAACACGCCATCCCGGATATTCAAAAATATTTATTCTTAGTTTGGCCGTGTCCGAGTCGACATTTACATTGAATGTTGCCCAACTTGTCCCCTCTTTTAATTCCGTAATCTGTGCTGTACCTTTCCCCACCTCTGCAAGAACCTTTCTGTTGGTTGTGGGAGGTGCCTTGGCCGTTATCGGCAAAAAATATTCCCATACAACGCGAAATTTCCACGCTGCACCCGAAAGATACTTTTCATCCGTCATTGGAATCATCTTTTCCGGTTTAAAATAATTCCAGTTAATAAATATCAGAAGTATTGCCAATGTCGCCGGAACCAATACTGCGAATCTCTTGGGTAAGATTTCTGTCAGATATCCTGCCGCAAACGAAAAGGCAAAAATAGTTATTGATAAAAATCTCCACGGAAATTGTACAAATACCAAGGGTGAAATTAATAACCAAAGAAACGTTGAGCGGCTATGAGTCATGAAGACGGCAAACCATCCGGCCAAAATTATGAATATAACCAGAACCATTGTAAAATCCGTCTTTCGGTTTTTTAGATATCTCCAAGCTATGACACCCAATATAATTACGGATAATATCCAGTGAATATACCCAATCTGAAAAGACATCCCGTCGATAGGACCGTAATTTGAACTACCGTATCCCCAAAGACGGGAAATGAACAGCTCGCTTAATGTGACAAAGTGACCAACAAAGTAGAAATAGCCGCTAATCAAAGGATTGGTGTGTGCATATTTTTGCTCCAAAAGAGCCGGGAAAACAAAAAACGCTGCCAGACCCAACGCCAAAGCCCCGCAGAGCAGAAACTGTGGAATTTTTTTCCAGGCTTTTAATCTCCAAAAAAGAATCAAACACCACACGGCAAATAAGGGAATAAACATTGCCGCCATAACATTGTGTGTTATTAACAGGGCTAACCAAGAGGCTATTAGCCCGATCATCCAAAACAAACTATTTTTCTTTTCTTTCGCCAGCTTATAGCTCGTCCAAAAGATAAACGGAAACCAACCCAGAGCCCAGGCCTCATTCATCGCTCCCCTGACATAAACATCTACGGCGTGGTACGGCGCCCAAATATAAAAAATTGAAGATATAACCGCGCCAAATTTGCCGAAAAATTCTTTAGCCAGAAAATACATTCCTATGCCGGATATCAACAATGCAGAAATAAACAATAACTTGGCAGTGGAAATAAAAGTGAAACCTAAAATCCTGAATATCTCCCCTACCAGATAAGGGAGAGGCGGATAGTAATTAAAAAAAGGGAAACCGTAATCAAAACCCAAACCGGAAACCCATCGGCAAGGAATTTGTCCATCTCTAAAACATTTTTCGATTTCCACCTGTCTGACAACCTGCAAGTCGTCGTGCATATTGAAATAACCGGGGGAAAAAAGTTGTCTCGCTGCCAAAATCCCAAAAATTATGACAAATATTAGGGCTAATAAATCTCCGCGATTGATTATTTTTCTAATTAGCTTCATCTATTAAAAGTATTAAAGCTTGCCGGGTGTGGCTTTGAAAAAAGTTGCCTGGGGTGTAACTTCAAAAAATAGAAGTGCTTCTCTACCGCCGTTTGGACGAACAGCCTTAGGATATGCAGCCAGGAGCTTAAGACCAACCTGCTCGGCATCGGCGATGAAACGGGTATTGTTCACTACCAAATACGTAGGATTGCCGAATTTCTTTGAATCGATGAGCGATTGATGAACTTTGTCAATAATTATACCTACCCCGATGACGGTAATGTTGGAATTCTTGTTTACATAAATTTGAAGCCCATCGGGTAGAGTTCCAAAAAATCCTTCCGTTCCAACCACAATTCTTTGTTCGGGATTCTTTTTGGCTTCGGCTGTCAAAAAATCTGCGACTTCTTTTATCCCTGTCCCGGCGGTCCATTCTTCCAAATAACCGCTCCTTTCGCTTCTTGGAAGATTGGCTCTTTCGGGGTCGGTAAGAAGATAATAATCAAATTTCGCCGCTTGGAGTACAAGAATCAAAAGCGTGATTATGGAAATAGTTTGTAGCACTCTGCTCTTTATCAGGAAAGCCGACGAACCAAGAACCACAAGGAAGGGAATAGAAAAAAGTATATATCTGGCAGTAAATACTTTGGCAAATTCGGACAGCACCGCTATCGGCGCCAAAAACAAGACAACAAGAAGCAATATTTCCCGCCAATATTTCTTAAAATTGAAAATTGCCCCAAGGGTTCCGAGCGCCAGCAAAGTCCACGGTCCCATTGCGTTAATCCACTCGAAAGCCATTTTGATGAAAATAAATAGAGGATCTTTAAAGTTGGTCCATAAATGGCTTATCGGATAAACATAATCCTTATTCCTTATGGCAACCATATTGAAATTCGGCCCGAGCTTTAAAATATTGTACATGCCATATCCTATGGCCAACGTCACAACTGAAAGGGATACCAATTTAATTAAATGAGCAGCTATTTTTTTTGTTCCTCCGTTCCATTTCGACAATATCCATGTTGCGGGCAGAAGCAATACAAAAAACAATGCCGGAGATTTCGTTAACAGAGCTCCTCCCAAAAGAAATCCTGATAACATCGCCAAGTCCAGTCTCACTTTCTTCACCGTCAGGACTTCAAAAATAAAAAACCAAACGCCAAACATAGAAAGCATGGAATCTGCCAGGGCCATTCTGTCAAAGAAAAAAACAAACGGGGAAAGTGCATAAATTGCTCCGCTAATTATCGCTACCTTCTTAGATTTAAAAAGAAAGTAGGCCAAGATAATTACTCCTATTAGGGTTGCCGTTCCACATAAGACCGAGAGAAACCTCCCGGCAAAAAGCGGGTCGGAAAACAATTTGAAAAACGGAATTGTTGCCCACATGAAGAACGGTTGTTTGCCGTCGGAAAGCGGCACAAATCTCAATGTCGGTTCGGCTCTCATAATCTGAGACCACCTTATATAAATCGCCTCATCACCAAAGATCGGAAGAAGAGTTAAACGATAAAGCCTAAGCATAAATCCGGCCAGGATAACCAGAAGCGAAACCACACCCGTTGACCACCATTGTCTAATTATCTTTTTCATACTCTATATTTACCGGCAAAAGCGTTAAAACGAACCCTAAGCAAATCCATCAAGCCTTCGAAAGAATCCTTAATAGGATTTATTCTTTCGGTCGCCTTATGGTGCCATACAACAGGCACCTCTGCAACTTTCAGTCCGAGTTTGCGTGCAATATAAAGAACCTCCAAATCAAACCCCGCCGTAACCGCGGCTCCCCTTGCCCTTTCTCTGTTTCCGTAAACTTGCATTCTCTTAAATATTTTTTCCGAGGCGTCTTTTGTAAAACCTTTAAACCCGCATTGGGTATCTTTATAAGGAAGCCTCAAGATAATGAGTCTTAGGGCGGTAAAGCCGTAAGCCATTGTTTTTCTAACCAAAGGAGCCCCTTCCCTACCCGTCCTTGAACCTATTACTACATCATATCCGTTTTCGAATTTGGGAAAAAATTTATCAAGTTCCGCTATTGGTGTAGCCTGGTCCAGGTCGGTAAATATAATCTTGTCGCCTTTTGCAGCAAGCATCCCGGCTATCACGGTTCCTCCTTTTCCCCTATGCGGCTCCTTTAAAACTCTAAAACCCGGATGAATCTTAGAAAATTTCTCTGCGGCTAAAACTGTAGAATCTGTCGAGCCGTCATCAACAATTAAAACTTCCCATTCGAATTTTTGCTTCGATAAGTATTCCGCAACCGATTCCAATACTCCAAGTTTAATATTGGATTCCTCGTTGTAGGCCGGTATTACAACAGATAGCTCTATCATTTATTCAGTATAGCCAAAAAGAGGGTCTGTCAGATTGGAATTTGCACCGCTGCAACTAAACTTGACCTTTTCGGAGAAGTATCTTTTATAATCCGGCAAAACGAGTCCCAATGCACCAAAACTTTTATCAAAACTATCCACCTTGGAAAGTGGAAAAACTATACTATACACGGGGCTGTTGCTCCATGGCTGGTTTACGTGCATATCTTCCAGCCAGAAGAAATACCTGTAACCCAAATCATATCCGGGATTTGTTATGTAGGATATGGCTATACAGGGGTAGCCGTGGTTTTGGGCATCCACTTTAATATAATGAACGAGCTCTTTCTTTTGTCTGTATCCGATTTGATTGAGCCTGTAAATAAAAAATCGGTATAAATTCCAATATGCAAATCCTAAAATCAATACTAGACCCAAAATTCTTAGTCTTTTTTGTTCGATGAGGTATGCCAAGAAAACGGCTAGTACGCCAATCCAAATCACGTTCATTCCGTTTAGGTAGTATTCGGAAAGATTGAGAGAATTTATTGTAAAAAATATAAAATAAAGCGCTTGCCAACAAAAAAATATTATCCCCAAGTGAACCGGCAGGGCCTTTTTGATTACCAGAAAAATAAAAATACCAATCAATAAATAAAAAGCTACCATATGAGAAACTCCAGCGAGGTCTCCCCATAAAAGACCACTAATATTTTTCGATGCAAGGGTCATAACCCTTTCAAATTTATTTATTCCGGTGCTTGTTCCGGGAATGTAATTCCTGTTTGTTGTGACCGAGGCAATAATTGCTCTTGTCTGTTGAAAATTATGGCGTGTTTCGAAAAGCAGAAAAGGGGAAGAGGTAATTATTAATACAACCGCGCCCAATAGTAAACTTTTGAAATTAATTTTGACCTTTCCCAAAACCAAACTTATCAGAAGAAGCGGAATCAATAATATAAGTGCTAAATTGATCTGCCAAATTAAGGAAATCATTATCGCCGATAAAATAAAACCCTTTTTTTGCTCCCCCTTATACAAAAGATAGGCGCAATATAAAAACCATGCTGACCAAAGCATTGCGGGGGTAGTGGGTACTACTTCCCTATCGGTTAAGACCGTATAAAAAGACAGACAATAAATAAGTGCAGCTACAAGTCCAACTTTTTTATTGAAAATTTTCGTAAAAACCCAGTAGAAACTAAAAATCGCAAATGTTCCAATTAGCGTCGATAAAACTATGCCGCCCAGAGGATCCATTTTCCCAATTAAATAAAATGGAATTAATAAATAATAAAAAAGCGCACCGATAAACACTCCATGCACCGACGTCTCTTGCCCTATGAGCCTAAAGTGATGATTAACTACTACATCTTTTACTATCCAAGAGGCAAGATCGCCGTCATGATTGTAAATATAGAAGTCTAGGGGTTTATATAATCTTAGAAATAAACCCACAGCCAAAATGAGGATTACCCAATAATTGCTTTTAAGAAACTTGAATATCAAAGCCTTTCCCTTCTCTGGACCACAACTCCACCAAATCTCTGCTCTTCTAAAACCTTTCCAATTGTCTTTTGTCTCGTAAGCCAAGCTTCAAGTCTTTCAGGATGAGGAGGATCTACTTCGTATATGGTGTAGAGGAGAGGAATCAGTTTATTGATGGGTTCACGACCGTGAATGCTTCCACCATACCATTTAAATAGATAATCGTATGCATAAGGAATCACCGGAGGGACATAGACATCAATATTAAAGTCTTTACCGCTTGAGTCTTTATAAATCCAATCTATCGCCTGCTTTTCATTGCCTAGCGCAATCGTCGTTGGTCGATCCACTCCCGAGACAATGTAATTCCTTACAACAGGCAAATTGTCTTTTAGAAAGAAAAAAACAAATACAATAATAATCAGTTTTCCCCAAATACTTTTGGAAAAAAGCCCCAAGACAGATGCAAAAAATATGACGAAAATAAGGTAATATCCCGTAAAGTAGTAGTCGTAGACATTTCCGTAATTTCCCTGGAAAAAAAGCATCCCTACAATTGGAGAAAGAAGAACAATTAAAAGCAACAACAACTTTTTATTATTAAGAATCGATTTTATTTTGTATAAAAATAGTGCCGCAAAAATGACGGCAAAAACTTCTCTGACCTTTAACAAAGAGTGGAAAAGCTTTGAAAATAAAACATCGTAGTAGAAAGGGAAGCGAATTTTGGCAATTTCCCAGAACGAAAGCTTAAAACTTCCTTCTTGGAGCAAAAATTTCGAAACATTGCCCCTTAGTATTCCTTGGTGACGAAAATCGAATATAACTTGGGGGGCAAATGTCGCAGCCAGCACGACTATAGATATAACTATAGTTTTTAAATCCGGAAGTTTCTTTCTGTCGGCAAAGAAAAGGTAAACCGCAAATACCGCAATTGCCAAAAAATAAAAAACTTCGGCTGCGCTTCCAAACTGCATTGCCATTCCAGCCATAAATGCAGTTAAAATCCACGCCCATTTTTTCCCGTCCAATATCCAGAAAAGAGAGTAAACAAAAATCATACTGATAAGCAGCATCGGTGTCGGATTTGAAAGCCAACGGGAAGCATAAACCAAATTGAGCGAGAAACCACCAATAATTGCCGCCAATATACCGGCCCATTTACCTGCAACCTGTTCGGCAATTTTATAGGAAAGAAAAATCGCAATAACGGTAGTGATGGAAAGAAAAACAGATGGCCAAACGGGATTTCCCTTTCCCAAAATATAGAAAGGTGTTATCAGCCAGTAATACCAAGGTCCGCGAAATACCCCTTCAATCCCCGTGGTCGGACCAATTAAGAAAAATTTACCGTGTTTCCAGAATTCCCATATAACCACCGCGTCTCTTCCCTGGTCATAATAAAAGCCCAATAATTGATCTATTCTGTAAATTCTGACAAATAGAGCCAAAACGACAATCGCACCGAGAAAGCTATTGAATAATAAATTTCTCCTGAATTTCTTAACTAGCTTTTCTAGCATATTTTCTGGCCGCTCCTAGGACCTTTAGCACGGCACTGTCAAACTCCAATCCATAAATTTTGGCTCCAGCTGCTGCCTTATGCCCTCCTCCACCCAATTCAACGGCAATTTCGGCAACATCAAGCCCCGTTCTGGATCTAAAACTAACTGCTAGCGTTTTCTTTTCCTCTTCAAGCATTATCATCCCAAAATCAGTTCCTTTTACCAACGACAGAAACATTCCTGCGGCAGCATCCTTCGCGCCGCCGGGTTTTCCGTATTCATTGTAAACATCGTATGATACGGCTGACCATACAAACTTTCCTTCTGCATCTATTTCCATCCTCTTTAGTATTTCTCCCCAAAACTTCACATTTTTAAATTCCTCGGTTCTAAAAATATTCAGAACTATTTCATCTTTATCAGCCCCTAATTCCATAAGTTTACCTGCCAACCCAAGGGTTTCAACACCCACTCCCGGATACTCGAAAATTCCTGTGTCGCCCAAAATTCCGGTCAGGAGATTTGTTGCCAACTGAGTATCAAGCTTTATACCCCAATCTTGAAAAAGTTTATAAATAAGCTCAGCACACGAAGAAACTTTGACATCAACCAGATTAATATTCCCAAAATTCTTGTTTGTTTTGTGATGATCAATCACTACGGTATAAATATTTGGCAATTTGCCATCAGAAATTCCCGTTATCATATTTTCTCCGGCTGAATCCAAAACAAGAAATAAATCATATTTTGAAAAATCGAATTTTGCGAATTTTATCTTTTTTATTTTTTCGGAAAACGGCAAAAATTTAGAATCATCCGGAATATTATCGGGGCAAACAATCTCTACATCTTTGCCTAATTTCTTAAGGGCTATATACATCGCCAGCGCACTTCCCAAACTATCCGGATCCGGACTTGTATGACAATTAACCAGAATATTTTCAGAATCTTTTATCTTGCCAAGAATTTTTTGAGAAAGTTTGTAGTTCATTTTGCGTGTCCGAGTTTGAAGATTATAGCCCCACTTACTTCCCATTGGTTCTCAATTTTGCTCCATCCGAATCTGGCGATTTCCGCTTTTGGATTGTTGATGGGATTGCATTTTTCTTTGGGAAGTTCGCAAACTGCAAAAAGCTGGTTGGTAACCGTTTGGTCAATATGTTGGGCATCAATATCAACAACCGGCGCCTTCCAGGAAAGAAGAAAATATTTATATCCATCTTCGTAATTTTGCTGGGCAATAACCGCCAGATTAAATCTTTGCCCGCCGGATTCCTGTAATATTTTTCTTGCAACATCTTCCGCCCTTTGAAGTTGTCTATTGGGCTCATACCTAAAAGGGTTATATAAAAGATTTATAAAAACCAGGACAGCAAAAATTGCCCAGACCGACAATTTCAATATCTGTTTGTTTCTTGCGACTAAATATTCCCCTATCCCACCCAAAAGCAAAAACGGCGCCGCAAAGAAAAATCCATAATAGTGGTCATAGATTGTTTGTTTATAAAGTCCCAGTCCCAAAAACGCGAATCCCAACCAAACGGATAAGAGACCATATACATGCTTTCTTGTTTTAATCAGCAAAAATAGAAGTCCCAGGAAAAGGAGTAAAGCTACCCACCCGCCTGCCGTAATATCTGTTCCGGCAACCAACCTCGTCATTGCTTTCTCAAATGTCGGCCAAAAATTAGGAATTGCATTCCAAGGGCGAGCCGAAACGGTTTCCTGGCGCGCGGTGAAGAATTTCTTCATCGCATTGAAATTTATCCAACCGTGGCGGGCATCGAATATAACAAGCGGACTCATTAAAATTGCGAAAATTCCCATAGAAAAAAAGGAATATTTCGCAAAATTCCCAATTTTCAATTTCCAATTTTCAATTTTTTGGGAACGCAAATCCCGAAATGTTAAAAACCAAAAAAGTCCGAGTGTTGGCAAAAGTAAAAGCCCGAGATAGTGCGACTGAAGGACAAAAGCAAAAGAAATTCCCAAAACGATAAGCCATCCCCATTTATGCTTTTGCCAAATCTCCCAAAGAGAATAAATACAAAGTAAGGCAAAGAAAGGCATAATGTTTGGGTTCCAAGAAGAACGCGAAAAAACAATAATCGCCGGCGCGATTGCATAAAGGCTTGCTGCAATAAATGCGGCATATTTCCCAAACCATTCTCGGGCCACGAACCACACGAAAAATATCGTAATAACTCCCAAGACGGCAATCTGAACAGCCGGCCCAATCGGAGAAAATCCGGCGATTAAAAGCGCGGGTGCCATCATGTAGTAGTAAAGTGGCCCAAGATACATGTTTCCAATTGAAGTTCCGGGACCAATCAGTGGCGGATGTCCTTCTACTAAAAGTCTTCTTACGATTGTTACATCGCGTCCTTCATCGCCCAAAAAAGTCATATAATCAGCAATTTTATAAAGTCTCAAGAAAGATCCAACAAGGAGTATTACAGCCAGAAGTATTGCCTCCCGGGGATTTTCTCTTATCCAGTTTTTAATTTTTAACGCAATTTTTTCCA
>JALHYA010000009.1 GCA_022868165.1 Patescibacteria group bacterium
ACGGATTGTCTTTGCCCTCTGCCTGCGGAGTCATCTTTCCGCAAACAAATGAGACAAAAAAAAAGACCGTAAGCGAGCGGAACGAAGTGGAGCGAGCCCACGGGTTGTCTTTGTCCTTTGCCCGCGGAGGCATCTTTCCGCAAATAATTGAGACCGGAATAAAGACCACCGGGGCCCAACGGAAACAAAACAGAGGGCGGGGGGGGGCATCGAGATCCCAGGGGGGGGGCCGGTTTCCCGGGGGCCACTTTCGGCCGATTTTTTTGGCGGTGGACCGCCCTGGGTATCCCTATATATACAGTATAGGGAACTACTAATAGTAAAAAAGGAGTAGTCGGTTGGGCTTGGGTCAGGCGCAGCCCCACTGGCCAACGCTTTATTTGGGGTCCCTGGCAAAACCCGTGAAAATCAAAGAGACGCCAGGGGTCCCCAATTAAAGAGCCGTGTTGTTGGCTATCCGATTGCACAGCGGAACGCTGCGGATCCCCGAAGCGAAGCGGAAGCGAGTAGCAGAGTGGAGCAGGGCAACCACCCATATTTACTGCTGCCCTGGGCGGTAATTATGGGGGGAGGATAGGCAACTTGGCGGAGTTGACCGGTGGGGCTGGGCCGTACTGTCGGACTTGGCACGGCGTCTCCGCTTTCCCTTTTTTCAAGGGTCCGGGTGACGGAGGGGAGGGCCGGTGGGAAATTGGGGTTCTTTGGAGTAAAATTGTTATTCGGTGTATGGGGTGGGGTTGTTGGGTATGGGTTTTTTGTACTTCAGGGGTTTATAGGGGTAGGGCCAGGGGCGTTTTAGGGGGTGGGTGCATATAGGGACATGGGTAGGGTTTGTAAAGGTTGGGGGTAGTTTACCATCTAACTCTGTGGATTTGCTGGGTTCTTACAGGGTCTTTAGCATTATATTCTTTTTCCCGTGCGGGTTTTTTGCAGGGTCTAAATCGATTTTTCACGGTTTAGATTTTAAAATCATGGGGTTAGGGGTTATTCTCCGGGCCAACCAATCGGGGAGACCAAAAAGCCAGCCTTGGCTTAGGAGGTCTTTGTCTTCAAACCTTAAATGGCAGACCTGGCATAGGGCGGCAAGGTTTATGGGGTCACAATTCGACTTTTTGGCGTCAAGATGGTGAACGGTTAACGTATGGCCACTCTTCGGGTCGTGGGGGTGGCGGCAGTGTTCGCACCTCCACCCCGCTTTTTCTTTTATACACCAGGCTATAAATTCCCACGTTTTGGGATATTCAGACATTTTAGTTTCCAGGGGATAGCCTTAAAGAGGTGGCCAAAGAGTTTTCAAGATCCACACCAAACACAAGCATAATGAGGGCTATCCTTAACTGGAGGTCGGTCATTGAAAAAATCGCCTGAAGAAGTTTGTTTTGAGTGGCGTTAAATTCTGTAAAACTTTTTTCTGGTATATTTTCCATAGAAGCCTCCTTGGGCCGCTGATCGACTACCCCTTAATGTCGATCTCCCCGGTTTACGGTTTCAAGTCTACCCCGCTCCTAACGGGTGCCGCTCTACTCCCGTGTTCTTCTCAGGCCGACCTCACCTGCGGTACCCTACCCAGCGGCCAACTATTAAGTTTAAGGGTTAAAGGTTTTGTATGTAAGCCTTAAAAACCGGGTTCGAAAGAGCCATTGGAATTGCTCTTTTAATGGTTTCAATTATTTCTTGGGCCCGCATTCCCCTTTTCCACAAAACCATTGCGTTAAATAGGGAAGATCGGTTTAGACCAAATTGGGAATGGGTTAAAACGTTTATTCCCCGGGAATGGTACCACCAGGCCAGGGAGGACAGGTTGGATAAATATTCTAAATTAGGGAGGGGACCGTCTTCGATTTTCCAATAAACATAAAGGTCCAGGTGGTTTGATAAGGATTTATTGTCGAAACCACCATCAAGGTCAATTAGAAGCTTTATTGATTTTTCGACAATGGGTTTTTCATTGAACAAAATACCAGACTGATAAAGACCGGGGATTATTTGGACAGGGCTATTCACGGGCGGGAAAATTCTAGGCATGGGTTACACCTCCTTTTTTATTTTTGGTGGATAATTGGCCCAGGCGAAACGAGGGATGGGCCATTTTGGATGGCGGTCAACGTGTAGGTGGCGAGGGTAAAGCATGAACCTTTCAAACCCGGCACCAATTAGGGCCTTAATTCCTAAAAACAAATCGGCAGGGGTTGGGAAAGCGAGGTCAGCATGTTCTCCATAAAGAGAAGCGCTGTCGGGATCGCCACCCAGCCAGGCGTTATGTTTTGGGCAGCGGGCACCGCTGTCGATCGTAAATAATTTTCCATAAACACCTTGGGCGAAATAGAGCATTCCTGCGAATTCTGAGCTTGTGCGGTTAGATCCGCAGCCGCAACGGCAGGCAAGCTGAAGCCTAAATTCTTCGATTTGTGGGGTTATGTCTTCCATTGGTTTAGAATCCTTTCTATTTTTTATTTGAAGTAATTCTTTTTAAAAACTCCTTCATATCCCTTGGGCCATCACCAGGGAGGATGGTTAAATAAAAAAACAGGTGTTGGACAGCCACCCTGCAGAAAACAAAGAAGTCAATTCCGGTTTCGTCGCACCACTTCCTTATTTTTCGGTGGTGATCGCTGTCTAAATAAAAACCAACGCCCGTTTTATTTTTGGGATCCATTTTCATCACCTCCCCGTCTGGTGCCGGTGGCCTGGGCCTCTTTTTCTTGTAGAAGTTAAATTTAAAGAGGCGAGCTCACCATCTTCTTTTTTTTCCATTGGGTGGTAAGAACGGAGGATTTCTTCGAACTCATTGCTTGAAAAAGTGTTTGTATGTAAAAATAAATTTGATATGGTTAATAGGAAAGCCAACCTCTGGGCTTCGTTTAAGGCAAGTAAATATTTTTCCCTTTCTAACTTTGTCATTTTTTTATCCTCCTTTGGGCGAGGGGATCTCCGCGGGCCCATAAATTTCATTAATTAACTTTATGCGAGTTGCGGCTTCGAATCTCGGAGGAAGTTTTTTACCTAGGTAAAAAGAGACGAACCTTCCCTTGTTCCTATAAAAACCGTACCAGTAAGGGCCATGTGGGCAGCCGGTGCAGTGTTTACCACATGGGATCATTCTTCGAAGTAAGAAAACCTTCCCTTGGATACGGGCCTCGATGATTTTGTCGAGAGCGGCCGGTGGGGCCAAAATTTTTATTTCTGTTTTTAACCTGAGAGCACTTAAGTCTTGGATGATGCGCTCAATGTGCTTTGGGGTTTCACGTTGAGGCTTGATCGGGAGGATATGAATTTCAGCGGTCATGGTTTCCTTTCTCTTTTCTTAAAAGAGGAGCTATGTTTTTTCACAAACCCAGCAGGGCTTGTTTTGGGTCGCGCGCCTTGCGCGCGCACCTTCTGGGTGTAGTACCAACGCTGTTAACACTATTCTCCCGTTCAATACACTATAAACCCGTCGTAAGAAAAAAAAAATGTTGAAAAACCCTTTCACAAGCTTCCCAAAAACCCCTAACGCTGGAATTGTTCAAAAATGAACAGTTTACATAACTCATCTCCACGGACCCGTAAGCTGGAGGGGTTATGTAAGAAGCCCAAAAAAAGAGGAAGAGGATGAATAAACTAAGTAATGAAATCAAAAAAGACCAAACAAGGACGCTCAGGCAGTATGCCTTCCACATATAAAACGCTCCAAAGTTAACATAATATAAATTATCAGACCTTTTTGAGAAGGCCCTTTTTGATATGTAAGAATTTGACATTTTGTACACTTTTTAAAATGTGGAATTCCTGTGGAATTCTTGTTGAGAAAATACATAAGCCTTTGTAATTACTGGCGCACGTGGTCTTTTCACAAAGTAATGGGGTTGTTGAATTCATGTTCTTTTCTTTTTAATTTCAAAGGGTTGGCCCCATTAAACACCGGGCATTAGAGCCTTTGGGGGGCTTCGGGGTTCTCCGAGGCCAACCCTTCTTCGTTTATTTCTTTGTTGAACCCTTGTGCTTGAACTTTCCGGCCTGGTTTAGAATCGTTACCCTTTGGTCTATTGACTTTGAAATAACCTCAGCGATGTCAGGGATTCCTTGGGCGGCAGCCGGCATAAGGGCGTTAATTGTTTTTGTAGCAGCGTCTTTCTTTACCGTCCCCTGGGCCTTTGGGAATAGCCTTTCGATCCAGGTAATAACCTGGTCGATAAGGGGCGATAGGGCTGCTATGATTGCCAATATTGCGGCGAGATCCAGCGCCATATATATCACCTCCTTTAGAAACAAAAAAAGGACGCATTTTAAGCATACGTCCTGTTTTTAAGACAATTGAGATTGATTTTCACGCCCGCCCCCCAAAAATTATTTATCGGTTATGGATGACCTTGGCCTTTTTAGGAGCCGTTGCGGGGATCGTTGGGTAGCCACCCTGTAAGCAATACTGGGAAACGTAATAATTAAAGCCGGGGATTGGAGGATACACCTCCCGAGCCGCTACGTTCCATTGCTCACGGGCCGAAGCATATAGACCCTGCCACGACCGGACTGCCGCAGCGAATATTACACGCTGGGCTTTTTGTAGATCCGTGTTGGCATTGGTGGGGATGAAATGCATCCGCATATAGTTCCTACCTTTCCAGATAGAAGCGACAAGGGTGTTTCCTAACTTGCCGCTTGCATCGAGGGAAAGGAAAGGGCCATTTACTCTTGCCATTTAAGTTTCACCTCCTTTCTGTTTAAAATATAAGTTTATTTTTAAAGCAAGTCAAGGGTTATTTATTTTTATATTTGCCCGGTCAAAAGCACTGGTTAAGCGGTTGATGGCTTCGGTTAGGTGGCGGCTTTCTTTTGTTGTTACCATGAGAACCCAAACGGCAACAAACACAGGAAAACCAATGTCTTTAATGAAGATTGCAATCTCACTTAAAACGGGGAGAGAAGAGTAATTCATTTTTATTTTCCTTTCTTTTTTTGTTCGGGAAATATTTTTTCCCAATTAGAAAGAATTACTTTCCATACCCTTTGACCGGTTGTTAATTCAATACAGAGGGGGCGGCCCTTGGGGCAGCTTGCGCAAATTTGGTTTACGCAATCTACCTCACCCAAGACGTCATACCATTGGGGGTCTCTTCCACAAATATTTTGGGGCCCAGAGCCTCCCCAAATTACAACTTGTTTTACCCTGCCCGCACGGGCAAGGTGCATTGGGCCGCTATCCACCCCGACGAATAAATCAAGGGAAAGTATTATGGCTCCGGTACTGGCCCAGTCGCAAGGGAAGGAGTGATATAGAATGCCGGGGGCGTAATGGAGAAATTTTTTTTCATCTCCCAAAAAGATTACATTTCCACCAGTTTCATTATGCCAGTGGGCCGAAAGGATGATGGCTTCTTTAAGGGGCCAGTTAGCGGTGCCCCTTGAATTACAGTGAATATGTATTCCAAGGAGAGGCCTTATAATTTTTGTTAAATCTACTCCTGCGCTTGAAGCCCACGTCATACGTTCCGGCGGGGGGATGTCAAAGGTTATTTCTTCTCTAACTTCTTCAAGTCCGAGCTCTGCTCCAAAGAGGCAAGCCTTACCGTAGGTTCCACAGCGGGGGTCCCACAAAACGTGTTGATGGTTTAGTTCGAGTCTGAGATATTTTGAATACTCGGGGGATCTCCCCCAGGGAGCAAGCCTGGGACTTGGGGAAAGGTAGGGGTAAATATTTTTATAAATGGGGTCGACACCCGCAATAAATTCTATGTTAGGCATTTCTTTTAAAAAGGCCTTGTAAACCTCGAGCTGCATAATTTGATCTCCCATTCCATACTCAAAGTCCACCTTTATTCTCCCAGCGGCAAGAATAATTTTTCTATTTCTATCAATTGTTATAAAAATAGCCTTTGGCCTACTTTTGAAGTCACAAAGGTAGGGCGGTAGGCCATTATGAAGAAAAAGAACAAGGTCGCTCCCGGGAATTACCTCGGTATCATCAAATTCGTAATAAAAACCTATTTCCCTGATATTGGCAGAGGGGAGGTACCTTAAAATTTGGGTTCTGGTTGTTATTAGACCACCCATTGATGTCTTAAGAACCTTACCGGTGGGCTTATGATAAAAAACTATCTGACGCCTTGGCATATTATATACCTATGGGCTAAACTATTAATCATGGCCTCCTGGAGAGGGCGCACGATCGGAAGATCGTTAAATATAGTTTTAAGGGTCCATATCCCACCATTGGGGGGCGGGTGATCTCTTGTTTTAGGGGCCTCCGGTGAAAGATTTTTAATCATAACTTTTTCAAAACAAGCTCAAACGAATATTTTTCAACAGGTTCATTTGCTTCCATTATGGAAAACCGGCCTTCAAAATTGTCATGGAAGATCTTTAAAAGGTAAGACAATCCAAAGTTAATTATTTTATGGGCGTTGTTAGGGGGTGACTTTCTTTTTACACAATCCTTTAGGTAAAGCAATTGGTTGGGGCAATAGAGAACCAAATAACCACCAGGCCTTATTACGCGGAACCATTCCCTTAAAACGGGGACCGTTTCGGAAGCAGGGAAGTCTTCTAAAAGGTGGGAGGAGTAGACATAATCCAAAACACCATCTTTAAACCAGTAAAGTGATCGAGCATCTCCCCTTAAATGCTGGGGCTGGGTTCCTACAATGCAATACGGGGTTGGTAGGTCAAGGGTAATAGAATTTAAAGAGATCGGATCACCACCAAAGCCCAGATCAAGGCCCGTTCCAATACAATATTTTTTTAACCTATCTCTGCAAAGGGAAGTTTCAGAAATCATTTTAAATCCCACCACTAATGGGTTAAAAGGTAGTTGCTCAAAAAAGCATTATAGGCAGTTTGAAGGCCGGTAGCTTGGCCTTCCCAATAAGATTTTTCGGTAGGGGTTAAAGCATACCAGGCAATTACGGCATCTTGAAATTTGTTTTTTTGGGCACGGCGAGATTCTGAGGAGCTTTCTTTTCGGTAAGTAATAGATATTAAATGGTACCATACTTTTTCGCCCTCATCGGTACAAAGGGGGTTGGCGGATCTCGGAAAGAAGGTTACGGTAGATTTTACCCTACCAACGGCTTCTGTTCCGTAAAGGGGGTGATCTAAAATTGCCACTTTTTATTTCTCCGGGTCCTTGAGAATTTTAATTCCCAAAGAAGCCTTTGTCTGTAAAGAAAAATCATGGCCCAGGTCAGTTAACACGGTAATAATATATTTTTCTGTTTTTTCAGCAAAAGGGCATTTTTTACAAAACATCCTCGTTTTATATTTTCCGCCTTCAGCTTCCTTGCAAGTAATACACAGGCCTTCGACCACCAAAGACATATTACCACAGGAGGGGCATTTAAAAAAGGGGCCGCTTTCTGAGGGGGCGGGGAGGTGGTCGGCGTCTTCTGACGTCAAGTGGTAAGGTATGAAACCGAACATTTCGGCAGCCTGGGCCACCAAAACAGAAACATTTTTTTCCTTGGGGTTGAAATATTCACCCACTCGAGTCAAAAGCAAATTAAATTGGTGTTTGCAGGGATCGAAGCTCATATTGCCTCCTAAAAAGGAAGACCAGTTTCTGGGTTTATGGGGCAGCAGCCGGCAGCAATCATTTCCGGGGACCTTACGTCGGTTGTCTTTCCACAGTAATCCGGTTCGTAATATTCTGTATCAGCAGAACAATTCCAAACTGCACCCGGATAAACCGAACAAGGTTCGGGACAGAGCCCTCCAAGGGGTGAGCATATTTTCGCATTTGCAGTGCCTGGCCAGGTAACGCCTAAGTAAATTGATTTACAATTATAACGGTTGAAGCCTCTCCCGTAATGGCAGAGGAGCCTATACATATAAGATCCCCAAACACCACACCAGGTCCCACTACAATAATTTGGGGGGCCCGTTCCAACAACAATCAAAGTTTCTTTAAAGGCATCATCGTTGGGGGTCTAGCAATTTACAGCAAGGTTGAGAACACAAGGGGTGCCACAATTATCTGTTACTACTATTACGGGATTTAAAGAACAGGAGGGGTTTGTATCGGGGGCGGTATAAACGACCTGGACCCCTTCTTCTTTATCAAGGGAGCCTCCGCCAAAAAGGGACCAGGAGTAGGGGGGGCACCCAAAGGCAGTGGGGTCGATTATTAAAGACTGGGACTGGCCACATAGCATGGCCAGGGTACTATAAGAAACCAAAAGGGGAGGGGGTATGCCACAGCAGCACTCGGTTATATCCTTCCTTTTTAATTCGTAACACCCCTTTCTCCCTTCAGAGTCTTCAAAATAAACATTAACAGACGTAGGGCATGCGGCCCAGGTATCGGGTGCCGTCCACATAAGGCCTGGTCCACAGGTCCCGGCATCGGACCAAAGGGTTACGGGGTAGCGGACCTCCCCAATATTGAAAGTAATTTCATCCTTGGGGCAAAAATAAACAGCAGAGGGAAATATAATTATATCACCACACCTCGGAAAGGGTATTCCGGGGTTAGCTGCGGCATAATCTAAACACTCCTTCATAAATTCATTGTAATAAGTATCTTTTGCTCCCGAGATCCAATTCCAAGGCTGGAACCAATGTCTTGATTTTGCACTATGACAGGGGTTTTCGTCCGAATCAAAAGGGTATTGTGCCTTCCAACACATTTTGCAATCAAAAAAATTGTCTCTCCACTTTTGAGACTTAGGTTTTTTAAAGTATTTCCAATTTGATCGCTGAGCAGGGCGGGATTCCTTTTTTGAAAAGGTAACAACTTCAACCCCAGCGGGGAGCTTGGGCCAGTCAATCCCTTCGCTTAAGGTGCGGCGGTATTGGTCCTTAAAGTCAATGGGGGGATCAAGGGTTTCTTCAAAAGAGTCTGTTGGAATAGATTGGTTTTTTACTTTTGCCATCAATAAATTTTAGCATATTTATAATTTAAAAACCCCAGGGGGGAGGTCTTCACCTCTTGCGAAAATAAGGTTTCCGTATTCGGGGTTACCCGTTTTTTTAATTAGGGAGTAACCCGAATTAAGGAAAAGTGTATTATCTCCGGCCCATGAAGTTAATTCGGTGATGATTAAGCGGGGGCGGTAGGTACTCGAAAGGAAAAGGTTGGTTAAAATTATTTTATCAAAACCTTCCGTATCGATTGAGAGGAGGTCAAGGTTAAAGGGGACACCATTAAGGTCCAGGATGGTAGCAAGCGGGAAAGTCTTAACCCTTATAATTGCATCGGTTCTGGTTTTGGGATCCCAGAAATATAATAAACTGTCATGGCCCGAGCCTTCGTGTAGGTGGAGGTCCATGACAGCGGTTTTGTCTGCAGCGGCGCACTCAACAACTTCAAAATTAAGTCCTTTAAATTGTTCTTTAATTTTTTTAACATTTAAAGGGTTCGGTTCAACAAGGAGGCCGGACCAACCGGATAACAGGAGGTTGTAGGTATTTGAATACTCTATCCCGAGGGCACCGACGTCTACAAGGCGGTGGTGTTTGGGGGGGACCAGATTAAAAAATGCCTCCGCTATTTTAAATTCTCCGTTTTCGCTATAATCTTTAACTTTTTCCATCACCCAAGGCCTTTAGGGAGTTTTCAAAGGGTTCGCTTAAGGAGCCGTTGAAAAGGCAATTAAAATAACTGATGGCAGAGTTTACCAAAAAATCATCTCGGCACTCAAAGGTTAATTCAAAAGGTGAGTAAAGGGAGGAGTCAGTTAAATTATGGGAGCCCGCTAAAAAAACCCTTTGATCAAAAATTATCATTTTTATGTGGAGGGTACGTAAAACGGTTAGGCACCTGACATCAATCCCCTTAGAGTTTAGTTTATAAAACGTATTAATATTTGATCTAAGGTTCGGACTGTGGGGGCGGGGCCTGTCAAAGAGGACCTTGATTTCAATTCCTCTAAGGTGGGCAGCAAAGATTGAATTTAAAATTTTATTCGAACGTTGCCAATAGCGGGTTTCGCTTACAGAGAAAACATATTGACAAAAAAGTATGGAACTGGTTGCAAGGGAAATGAGCTCCTGAAGGCGATCATAATAACCGGACTGGTAGGGGGTTGCATTGAGGGAAATTTCCTTCTGTGGAAACATTTTAACATCGGTCATATTTTACCTCGCATAAAAAGAGATAGAAAAGTTTGGCGGGGAGGTAAACTTTTTTCTTTTGCTAAAGGGTGATAACGGTAAGACTCCTGGGCCTCTGGAGACAGGGTCGACCAGGCGTCGTTTGCTTCAACTAATTTATTACGCTGGGCTTGTTGGGGCTCTGTATTTGGGTCTGGCCTCGGGGTGTAGCGGGTTAAACAAACCTTACCAGAATCCATTTGAAAATAATAGTCTTGACCGGTTGGGTCAAGCTGGGCAATTCTTGTAATTGGAATTAAACCCCTGGCGTCGATTGAAAATAAAACACTGAAAGGGGTTTCCAAAGATTGGTTAAGGCGCTTCATTTAATTTTTTAAAAAATTACCAATTAGACCTAAAAATTTTCCCAAGTAAGCCTGATCCTGCAAGGGCTATACCATTACCCAGGTAGGCCAGGGACCAGATATATGTTTCAGTAACTTGTTGGCCAAGGTCGGTCCAGGTGGCACCATAATCCGTTGATCTAAAAATTTTTCCAAGTGGGTATGATCCGGCCAGCGCTATACCATTCCCGAGGTAGGCCAGGGAGAGGATATGTGTTTCGGCTCCCCGTTGGCCAAGGTCGGTCCAGGTTGCACCATAATCAGTTGACCTAAAAATTTTTCCAAGGGGGTATGATCCGGCCAGCGCTATACCATTCCCGAGGTAGGCCAGGGAGTAAATATTTGTTTCGGCCGCAAGTTGGCCAAGATCAGTCCATTTTTTTCCAAAAGACTCTTGATTACAAATAAGGGCACCAAAGGCAACCCCCATCTCAAAAGAGGGGGGATAGTTCAAAAGGTACGATAGGCCTTCTTCGGTCCCTTCATAACCAATCAAGTGGGGGACTGAGCCGGTATTTTTTATTTTAAGAAAATATGAGTTGTTAATATGCATTCGGACGCCCGACCAGCGGCCCGAACCAAGATATGTTGCTACCAAGCAATTACTCGAGGCGTCAGAAAAAAAAAGGATTGAAGGGCCATTAAAAAAAATATTTGAGATGTACCACTGCAAGGGGGAGGTGGGGCGGATTGTTAAATAAGAGCCAGGAGCAATAGATTGAAGATCGGAGACAACATCACCAATAGCCATAGGGGACCTCTTTTAAATAAAGAATACCTTTTTTTTCATAAAAAAGGAAGTGTTAAAAAAAAAAGGAGGGCCACCCGTGTTCGTAAAGAATCCATTCAACCAACTTTATATAATTTACAAAAAAGATTTTTGGGGGTGGGGGGTTGGTTTTTTTTTTGTTTTGTTTTTGCCTAAATGCCCCGCACACTCTTTGGGGGGGTGGGATTATATCGGTGGTTACAGCACCTGG
>JALHYA010000010.1 GCA_022868165.1 Patescibacteria group bacterium
CGCCACCTCCACCACCACCGTAACCACCACCGCCTCCTCCTCCCGACCCCCCTGTGCCTGAGGACCTTCCTCCTCTGCCTCCCCCTCCGCCCCGATTACCCGCTGGGCTTACGGTAGTTCCTCCTGCTCCTCGCCCGCCTCCATTAGTGCCGGCTACGCCTGTAGGATAGCCTCCGCTCCCGTTGTATCCATCGTAACTTTCTCCATTTTGTCCTCCGGAAGTTTCGGCAACAGCCACTCCTCCCCGGAAGCCTAAGGCGTTTGCATTGAAAGAGCCATTGGCAGCAACCGTAACCGTGCCGTTGGCGCTAAAGGCCAGAACACCTCCCTTTACACCATCCCAGGCGCTGGGTGTAACGGCGACTGTACCACTGGTGCTGACGGTTCCGTACTGGGGAACCCTTTGGAGCATTACTCTCTGGTTCGTAGTTGCGGTTCCCAAGTTGGTATCATCGCTTGCCCCGTTTCCGTAGTATTTTTTCTTAGCAGTTGTAAAGGTAACCACATTACTTGAGACGGAGTAAATTTTCATAAATTCGTAATTTCCAGTATTTGTACTGTTTGTTGATATTCCTTGTAGGTTACTCATAAGGGCGATGTCTCCCGCGGAAAGACAACCGGTTGCCGGGGTAGAGGAGAGGGTGGCGGTGGTTACCGTATGGCCGTGTATGTTTGTGGTAGTACTAAGAGAGGATATATTGTAGTTGATAGCTTCGGCACAAGTATCACCGGCAGCGGTATTTATAAAGGTATTGAGATTCGTGTTGGTGGTAAAGGTAATATTTCCGTCTCTGCCATCCCCGGTAATTGAGCCTATTGTTAAATACCTTCTTACCCACCCCGTTCCGGGAGTGTTGTTTTGTGCTTTTTGGCTGGTTTCTGTTCCGAATATCCATCCGTCCCCGTCAGCATCCTGTACCCAGAGATTGGTTTCTTTTATCTGCCCTCCGTCTTCAAATCTCCACCAGGCGATGGAGCCGTTTCCGGTGGGGTTGGGTGCATAGTTCATATCTTCGGCAATCTGAGTTACGGAGCGGGCATAGTTGTAGATACGAACATCGTCAAATACTCCTTTTGCATAGGCACCTCCGCACGTTGCCGCTCTTCCAATATTCATGTCACTGGTATTGGTAGGTAAATCCATGTTAAATGAGCCAGGGGTTCCTTCTAATTGGCCGTTTATGTATATATAAACTTTTTGCGCAGCTTTATCATAAACCCCGGCTAGGTGATACCATGTCCCAACCTGGGCCGTAGTGGTTGAAATAGTGCTTGCCCCTTGGCCAGGAGTGTTGGTGGCAACTTGAGAAATGAATCTCTGTGAGCCTTCCACCCCGTTGTCCATATATAAACCCCAAAGGATCCAAGGATCTGCACAAGGACTAACCTCCTTAGCAATTAATCGAGTCCAGTCACTACCCTTTCCGTTATATTTGAACCATGTTTCAAGAGTCAATGAACCAGTAAGGTTTAGAGAGGAACTGGCAGGTACGGCTATATAATCACTCGTTCCATTGAAACTTCTGGCTCGAGAGTATTTTCCGGCAACAACTATAGCTCCATTTGCTCTGCCTTCATTGCTGGTACCTGAATAATCCCTAACATTTCCTCCGCTCCCTTGGGTTAAGTCGTTAATTGCGATTGAACCTCCGGTTTCAATTATTATTGAATAATCGTCGTTTCTGACTATTTGCTGGTCTTTTTTAATAGTAAGAGTTTTATATTGTTTTATTGTGATATCACCGTGGTCGGCTCCGTCTATATTGGTTTCCGGAGATGAAAGAAGGGTATTGGGGAAGTAGCAATTTTCGGTAAGGGCAAAACTTCCTCCAAGAATCGGCTTACAGGAACTCCATGTTGAAGATATATTTGAGGTTGTTACCGTATAATTTATGGTGATGTCGTCTAATGTGGGAGTTGTTATCCCGTCTCCGGTAAAAACGACTTTGTAGTAGAAGTTTCCTCCCGTCCAACCTAGAGGAGCTAGGCTTATGGTGTTATTGTAGCCGGTTGTTAAATTATCAGTTCCACCAACTGCGCCCGATGAGTTATACCAAACAGTTCCGTCGTTGGAGAAAGCTACCGTTGCCGTCGTGACGCCGGGTAGGGTAGCGAGGTTATATATAAAACTATTGATACTGCTTATATTTTGGATACCAGCGAGAAGGTTCGTCGAAATTATGGTGGAGGAGGTGAGGTAGGTAAAGTTATTCATATCGGCTTGAATTTCAGCCTGGGTGCGGGCGTAGTTGTAGATGCGAACATCGTCGATTTGGCCGTTGAAAAATCGACTTGCTGCATTTGGGTCATTCCCGATGATGAGAGTTGCTGTGGTTGAGGTTACAAAATTGCTTCCAGTGGGAGCGGTAGCACCTACATTTCCATCGACGTAGATTTTTGCAGTCGTACCGTCATAGGTAGCAGCAATGTGATGCCAAGCATTATCTTTTACATTTGTTGAGCTTGCGGGGCTAATATATGTAGTGCCATTGTAGAAGTCGGCCCTAACGCCGCCACCAGTATGGATACTCATCTGATAGCCGTTATTTCCACTTACCTTATAAATTATTCCTGAATAATCATTGGTCGCTGCGGTCTTTATCCAGGCCTCCAACGTAATCGAGCCAGCGATGTTTAAGCTGGTAGACTGAGGTGCTGAAATATAATCGGTTGTTCCATTAAAACTTCTCGCGTTTACATATTTTCCTGCAACAATATTTGTTGGAGTTGGGTAACGTACAATGACGATGCCGGACCCGCCATCCCCACCCTTGTTAGTGGCATTATAGTGTGAACCTCCTCCGCCTCCGCCACCCGTATTTGCTCCAGCGTTACCTCCGGGCGTGTTAGTTTGAGCGTTGATAACACCTCCACCACCGGGAGAACCATTATTTAAACCGGAACCCCCTGTTGTAGTGCAAACAGCACCACCTCCGCCCCCTCCCGCACCGCCATTTCCTCCACAGCTGGAGTAACCACCGCCTCCACCTCCACCGCCCCAGTAGAGACTGGTACCGTTTATTGAGCTTTGAAAACCCGCACCTCCGTTTGCCTGATTATTTCCACTTGCTCCGACGGCTCCGGCACCACCTCCACCACCCGAATAATACTGATTTCCTTGATTTCCTCCTGCATATCCTTGTCCGCCAGTTCCGGCTCCTCCAGTTACAGTCCCTGGGGCTACAGGCTGATTATTGTATCCTGATGCTCCTCCACCAGAACCTCCGGCCGCGCCCGCCGACCCTGGAGTATAGGTATTTGGGGAACTTCCGCCACGTCCTCCGCCAACGGCGGTTAGGGTACCAAAGACGGAATCCTGACCATTTGTGGCAGAGAGAATAAATTGGTGGACTGTAGGGTTTCCGTTGGCACTCCCAGCCGGTGCACCAAAACCTCCCGCACCTACATTTACCGTGATCGGCGTATTGGCGGTACAAGCATATGTCGCATTGTAAATAACCCCACCGCCTCCACCTCCGCCACCCATATCCATACCGCCTCCACCTCCGCCGGCAACTGCAAGGACTTCAACATTACCGCTTGATGTGCAGGTGAAAGACACGTTTTGAACGGGGGTGATAATGACTTTTCCGGGAGCACCATTGGTTGCGGCGGGTCCACCCGTCCCCGATCTGCCGTTATCTGTATCCGTTGCGTTTGCGGGAGTAGCGCCACTTCCCGCGGTTGTTGTGGCATTAGTTACCCCGGTTCCTCCGATATATCCCGATCCACCACCTCCGCCTCCCATATCATTGGCTTCCTGGTAGCCTCCTGCACCTCCGCCGTACCATCCGCCTCCTCCGCCTCCGCCGTAAGAATAGGGTGAAGCGGGGTGTCCGCCTGTGGGTTGTACTCCGGCAGTACCGGGATAGGTGGCGCATGATCCTCCTGCGCCCCCGGAAGCCTGCCCACCGCCTTTACCCGCACACGATTGGGTATAGGAGATTCCATCAGCCCCTGTTGAACCTCCACCAGCACCACCCTGTTGTCCGTTTACTGCGCGGCTTGATCCGCCACCTCCACCACCGCCAGCAGTAAGGTAATCGACGCCACTATAACGAATAGCAGAACGACCACCACCTTGACCACCATAACGGCAGTCCGTTCCACCACAAGAAAGACCGCCCCCGCCGTAACTATTGGCGGGATTTGAGACTGATCCATTACCTCCGCCAGCACCCACCATTACCGTTAGAACTTGGTCGGGTGTAACCGCTAGTGTGCCTGTGGTATATCCGCCACCTCCACCAGGAAAGCCGTAAGTCCAGCCACCGAGATTACCGCCTCCACCACCTCCACCCCACATTTTGACGGTAATCGACGTTACTCCAGCAGGTACTGTATATGATTGGTCTGCTCCGCTATAGAAGAAAGCGGACCTGCCACTTGAGGTAAATGTATGGATAGTGTATCCACCAGAATAGGTAATAACTCCGCCGGTGGCGCTTGTTGCATTATATGTCCCGTTATTTCCGTTTCCCGAAGAATCAGCAACTGAAACTCCTGATGTCTCATCTATTTTCCAGAATCCTGCATTTGGGACAAAAGTGTTTATTTTTACCTGACTGCCGGCGACCTGATATCCGGATGAGGAACCTGTATTTATTTTGGATGTGTTATCGTATGGGTCGGTTCCGTTGGTTGAACTGTCGGTAAATCCAGTAACTGTGTAACTTAAGCTTATATCATCCAAAACTGGGGTAAAGGAGCCGTTACCAGTAAATGCGATTTTGTAATAGAAGTTTGCCCCGGACCAGCCCAGATTGTGAACGTTTATTGTATTATTTTCCCCGGTTGTTAAATCGTCTGTTCCGTCCGTTCCTGCAGAGTTATACCAGCCAGTAGTACCATTTTGACTGAATTGGATGGTTGCGGTTGTTGTCCCTACGGGTTTTGAGGAGAGGTTATATGAAATAGTATCAATGCTGTCTATTCCGGTAAGACCAGTAAGGACATTTGTTGATTGGACAGTGGAGGATGTAACATAGGTTGGAGTCAGTTGGTTACTTGTCGCTGCGGGATTGGCACTACCCGAGGTTGTAGTAACGTAGGTTGTTGCGATTCTTCCTACCCCGCCATTTCCTCCGTTTGATGAAGCCGTTCCCCCGGTAGCAGCCACCAGGTTTGTGCCTAGGGTTAAGCTTGCGGCTGCTTCCAGTTTAACGCTACCTCCTGAACCTCCTCCGCCACCCTGAGCTCCCGTTCCGTTTGCACCGTTAGACTGGATACTGCCGGTAACACTGACTGTATCGGCAGCAACATAGACGATACCACCACCTCTGCCTCCTATCCCGGGTGAGACTCCGTATGCCCCAGCTCCGCCGCCAGAACCCAACATCAAGTTGGAAAGATTGGCGACTCCGTATGTTCCACCTCCACCTCCACCACCACCATTGCCGTAAACAGAATCCGAACCACCATTACCTGAAGTGCCGGTTCCTCCGTCGACACCCGTGCAAGGGGAGCCCCAACATACACCTCCATAACCGAAAGTGCCGTGACCTGCGCCACCGCCGGTTCCGGTTACTCCGCCCCCACCACCACCAGCCCCTCCTTTGGTGGCGGATCCGTTTGCAATAACGCCGGCATTTCCTCCGGCTCCACCTCCCCCTCCACAATATCCATAACCGCCAACAGTCCACATATTTCCTGATCCCCCTCCTCCTGCTGCTCCATTTTCCGGTGCATAAGTATTATCAACCGATCCATGGCCGCCCACACCGCAAAATGATTCTCCTCCTTCTCCTCCTGCCTTTGGGTCTATACCTCTAGTATCTCCACCCCGGAAGGCGGTACCAGAAGTGCTTATGGTTCCCGCCACCGTTACCGCCCCTCTGGCCCTAAAGGCTAAAATTCCTCCCTTTCCACCATTCCAAGAGCCGGCAGAAAGTGTATATCCGCTGTTGACGGTTACATCTACATAATTTGGAACCCGCTGGACGGTTACTCTCTGTCCCGTAAGAGTTGAATTTGAATCTGTTGCCCCGTAGATTTTTTGAACATTCGAAGTAAACGTGATTGTATTTCCCGAAACGCTCTGAACAGTCAAGAATTCATAATTTCCGACATTGCCATTATTGGTCCCGTCTCCTTGTTGGCTAATTAGCATTACTTCATCTCCGGCTACGATTCCATTGGGGTCGGTGCTGCCCCTGACTTCCATTTCGGTAAAGTTAAGATAGTCAGAAACGGTCATTAGAAGTCTGACATACTTTCCAGAGGTGGGGGTGATATCCATGGTTGTAGGTCTGCCTGCCTGTGTATTGACAGCTGTATAGACGTCAACCTGTTCTCCAGCAAAAGCCCCGGTTGTTGAGACCTGGATTTTGTAGTTGTCAACTCGATCTCGGCAGCAGGTGAACCTGTTCCAGAGCTTAATTTGAGTGATGGTTGAGGTAGCCCCAAGGTCAACTTTCCACCAGCCGACCTCACTATTAGTATGGCAAACATTAAGCAGGTCGCCATCGTTACAAAGATTGGCGCTTAAACCGCTATAAACACTGCTTTGGCTTGATGTTTTATTAAGAGCCAGTAAACTATTCCCTGTAGTTACACTGTTTGCTCCTATTGTGAGAACATCGTAATTTACTCCGTCTGCATAAGATCTTCCCGCGGCTATTATGTCTGTATTAATATTTTTGTTGGCTGAAATGGTTACCGACTCGTCAGCACCATCTCCTGTGTCGAGATTGGCATACTTAAGTTTAAGTTGCCCGTTGGTAAGCTGGTAATTGGAAGAACTTCCGGTATTTATTTTTGAAAAGCCGGCAAACGAATCAGAAACCGTAGCAGCAAAAACAGGAGTTGGTCCCATACTCAAAGACACGGAAAACATTAAAAGTGCAAGTAGAATGGCTTTTTGAATTTTCTTTATTCTTTTTTTCATCTTAAGGTGACTGTTGCGCTTTGAACGAGATTTTGTTCGTTTTTGACCTTCACCGTTACTCTGTAAATGTAGTTATACGAGTTTTCTACTTTCCAAGTTCCTTTCCATTCCCCGTCGGTAGGAGTCCCGGATGATAATTGCAGGGGATAGGTGGTATCTTTGTAGTCGTCCGTGTGAAGAACAACTTCGACTCCCTTAATAGGACTTGTGTAGTTTGCCTTGACGATTATGGATTGGTTTGAACCCACTTCTGGATCTTCCGGGTCAAGTATCACCTCTGAAATTGTCGGAAGGCCTTGTACTCCTCCGCTAGTCCTATATAGCTGGGTTCCGTGGCCGATCGGGGGTGGGGTAGTGGTATAGGCGGACCAGATATTTTGTATAGGAGTTGGCGTGGGAAAGAGATTGGCGAGCTTGCCCGTGCGTAGCATATAGAAATAGACGCCCCCCAAAACCGCGGCGATAATGGCAACGATGATGAATATCCAGAAAATTAAAGGCGGCCGCTTTGTAGGCAGGTTGTTGTCCATAACAAATTTAGTCCTCTTAAGGGCTGTTAATCTATTAAAGATAGTATGGGGGAGGAAGTCAAGCTCATTTTTAATCTACAAATCCGACAAATCTGCAAATCTACAAATCAATTGCAAATGTTAGAATTAATAAATGAATAAATATTCAAATACGGATAAAGATATTCACGCACGAATTTATAAATTTACAATAGAATGCTTTTGGGAAGTGGTAAGAAAGATTCCCAAATCTACAGAAAATATTCCGATTATAAGCCAGGTTTCTTCTTCTTTGACCTCTATCGGAGCTAATGATCAAGAGGCCGATGCTGCAAACTCGAAGAAGGATTTTATTGCAAAATATATGATTGTTAAGAAAGAAACTAAGGAGACTAAATATTGGCTTAGCTTTATTAAAGATTCTGCTCTAATTAAAGAGAATATTATTCAGCCCCACATAGACGAATGCCAGGAAATTCTTCTAATAGTAAGTAAAATTATCGAAAATACGAGGCGCTAATTTCACCATTAAACCATTTATTTGTAGATTAGATGATGCCTTTAGCTCTGAGAGCTTCAATAACATTGCAAGGTTCAACAATTCCGGGGTCAATGCATTTGTAAAATATCTTTTGGCCCTCTCGTCTGTGAGTAACAAGCTTGTTTAGCCTAAGGAGAGCCAGATGTTGTGAGAGATTGGCCTTGCGGATTCCTACTTCTTTTGCAATATCGTCAACCGAGCGCTCGCGGTCCTTAATACAATTCAGTACTTCCAACCGTTTGCCATTGGAAAGCACCTTATATATATCCGCATACATTTCATACATCTGTTTCGTCTGTTTGGTCATTTGAAACCATATTAAAGAACTGCAAGAAAGCCGTGTCAAGTGGTATTTTAGCTTCGAGCTTATATTATTAGAAATTTTTGGGGTACGATGAAATTTCGGTTACTGCTTCACATCTATCACCCACCAATTGAAGGTCACATCAACATTAATTGGATTGGAAAAGCCCACGGTAAAGTAGCCCGCCCCCTTACTTTTTACATAAAGAACATTGTTGAGCGTAGAGGATGTTGGTGTTACATATACTAATGTATAGTCTGATATAGAAGGATTCTTTATGGTAATCTCCGAGACTCCTGCGTTGATTATTGCCTGTCCCGCGGTTGCGTTAGTTGTTATTGTCCCATTGATGTCAGCGGAGGCAGTTGCCGCTTGTACAGCCAAGATAAACTTATCGGCGGAAACGCTGTTAAATGTAGCCGAGCCGGAGGCGTCGATGGAAGCGGCCACGGGATTGTTGATAGACCGAACGGTCAGGCCGGAAGATTCGACTACGCCTGCAACATAGAGATTTCCTTCAATTTGAACGTCTCCGTTTGTTAAAACTTTGACTTTGCCGGCCATAATTTCGACAGGAGCCATTGCTAAAGATTGCAAAGAAAGAGGAGCGCTTAAGGAGTTTACAGTATTCAGTATTCCGTATTGGGTATTTTGGGATTGAAAAACCAGGTCGGTACCGACAGAGATAGAAGTAGAAACAGAAAGCGAGTTTATCGCTGCCTGGTCTGTCACGAAGAGATTTTGGATATTAGCAATTGCCGACGACCCCGTCGCGGTGTTAGCGTTCCAAGTTGCGGCTTGGGCCAGAAGGTTTTGGTCTTGCTCGACTTGATGCAGGAGATTTTGGATATCATCGAGCGTGGTTGATTTAATATCATCGGCGTATAAAGTGCCGGCAATACTGGCACTACTTGTAACTTGTAACTTGTCACTAGTAACTTGCCCAGAGAAGCTGGCGTTCCCGGCAGTATCCACCGATGCCACTGCGCTTCCCGAAGCATTTTGTATTACCAATTGACCGGAGTCGGTACCTGCCCCTCCGATTTGTACGGCTACATCCGTCTGGTCAGGGAGCGGTGATATCAAACGGGTTCGAACTGTATCAATATCTGCAAGTGGGGAGATAATTTTATTAGCTGTTAGCAAGTTTGAGGTTACTTCCTGAACTTGAATAGCTCCAGCCAGAATATTTCCAGCTATCAGATTTCCGAAAGCACCCAACTCGTCGATTATTTGTCCGGCTTTTGTCCATATACTGTATACAATATTTTGTATACCGTATGCCTGCTGAGATACAATTTCAAAATCTGCTAAAGAAGGAATTACCGGCGGTTTAACATCCCCGTTTGGATTAACAGTCAAATTTTCATCCTTGATATCAAAACCGGTTGCGCTCGGGTTATCGTTGAGATTTGTCCAGGTCGTATAGTCAAATCGTGGGGCGGTGAGCCTATATGAAACTGTTGTTGGCCTGGCAGTATATATAGATAGCAAGTAGTTTCGAGTATCGACATCGTACCAAGCCCTCGTATTGCCTGCGGGGGAGAGGAGAACAACCATTTTGCCCATGTTATTTTTAAGATTTGTGGTTTTTGAAAATAGCCACAAATCCGAGCCGTTCTGTGCGTCTTTGAAGTCAATTGAATGACGATATCCGACACCCGGCACAAATTCGTCTGTCGAAACATTTCCGGTAGTTTCCTCTTTGACTCCTGTCATTCCGGAAAGATAAGTAGCGTAGCGCGTGCCGCCGATATTATAGACAGGGTCAATAGTTCCTATATCAACTTTGCCGGTTCCACCGCCGATCGTAAGCATAGTTCCGGAGCCGGTTGCTGTTATGTTTCCGTTATTTGCAATTGTGAATTTGGTGCTGCCCGAAAACGAGGCTGTAAATATATCTCCGCCGGCTTGCTGATCGACAATTAATGCTGCTTGCCCGACGTTTCCAGTGTTAATAGGATTTGTAACCATCCAATTTCCGGCCGTCAGCTCGTGGGGAGTTGTTTTTTCATTGGCCGGAAAAATAATCGTTCCTGTGCCGGTATTGTCGGCTATTTGGGAAATCCCACCGCCGACTCCATCCGCACTATCGAGAAAAAGAGTGCCTCTGAATTCGGTATCGCCTGAGAATATTACCCAGTCTGTAGTGGAACCCCCAAAATGGTCGGGGATTGCACTGCCGAATCTAGAATAAGCCTGACTGGTGGCGGGGATTGTGCCCGGGGTCCAAGCGGCGCCAATCTGCAAAAATCCGGTTGCCGTTAAATCTCCGGCTTTGGAGACTACCATTTTTGTTACGGAAGAAGCAGAAGCGGTTAATATGTCTTGGCTTTCGGGCTGATTGAAAATTGCCAGAGCCTTGCCGGTAAGCGCACCGTCGTTGGTAACATAAAGTTTGGAAATAATGTCTGCCGTTGTCGTTGTGCCGATTCCGACTTGATAATCCGCATTGGTAGTATAAATAAAAGGATTAGATAGAGTCCAACCTGTTGCAGCACCTGCAGAAATACAATCTACCCAAGAGCCGCCCTGGTAGCAGCGGAATTTGGGCGTTCCCGATGAATTGTAGTAAACTGCTCCTGCCGTTCCTGCAGGGTCTCCCGCATCATTTTTAATATCCAAAGCTAGAAGGTCCGGATTGCTCGAACCCGCTCCGTCGCCGATTTGAATATGCCCCGTGTCTGCTCCGAATGACTCTAGAAAGATGTTGCCGGTTGTAAGGCCGCCTAGGGTTAAGCTTTGGTTGGCTGTTGTGGCCAGGTTTCCGTCGGCCGTTAGATAAGTTGCTCCTGCGGCCCCGGCAGAGATAGAAGCTGTCGGTGGGCTTGCTAAATCTACGTTTATGAAGGCAAACTTGGCCGAATCCGTAGAATTCCCGCCGATTAGAACATCTTCGGTAAGATTTTTGGGATAAATTACTCCGCCGTTGGTGGGAGCGGTTCCTTCCGCCCATAGACCGCTTGTAGTACAGCCGGCCCCCGAAGTATCGCAGACCTGGTTTGCGCCTTGATAAATCAATTGACCATGTATTTCTTTCCATTCAAGCCCGGAAAGTCCTAAATCCGTTACGTCGGTAGTAGAGGGGGTAACTGAACCCCCGGAAAGGGCATTAAGAGGATTTAGGATGATATTTCCGGTTGTACTGCCTCCAATAGTCAAGTCATTCATAAGAGTGCCCTGAATGCTTCTGGCGCCGCCATAGAAGGTCAGGTTGCCCGATACGGTGGCATTGCCTGCAACAGCAAGTTTTTCTACCGGAGAAGTTGTCCCGATGCCGACGCCGCCGCTTTGATTGATATTTAATATGTCATCTGTACCGTAATGACCGAGAGATAAATTGTTTAGGTAAGCTGTGGCATTAGGAGTATAGGCCATATAACCTGCGGAATTGGCAGCAATAGATTTACCAATCCATTGCGTTAGTCGATTACCATTAGCAAGGGCAGTTTCAAAGACACCCATCGCTCGATGGTTGACATCAGTTGAAACTACAACTAATGGATTTCCCGGCGTCGCCGTCCCGATGCCGACGTTGCCGGCGTTGGTGATGACGAATCTTGGAGTTCCGGCTGCTGAGGCCGTAAAGATATCTTGGGATTCGGTCTGGTTAAATATGGCCAGGGCTTTGCCGGTTGCCGAATAATCGTTTGTGACATAAAGCCTTGAGGTGGCAGCGGTAACGGTGGTTGAGCCGATTCCTACATAACCCGAAGCGTTAACATACATATCTTCACCGTCATTACCCTCGTCAAAAATAATCGTTTCGCCGGACCCCAAAGTCACAAATTTCAGGTTTACCGTGCTTGGAGTCATGATGGATAGCGTGGGGCTGGTGTAATCGTAGGTGAGACGGGTAGTGCCGTCAAAGGAAATGTGAGTTTGATTAGCAGAGCCTATCGTGAATCCGAAACAGTCGGCACCACCTGAACGGGTTGAGTTCCCACAGATATATTTAATGCCATCGGTAGCATAGGCAGAAAGAACCTCAATCATATCAGTATATGTTTCTCTCTCAACACTTACAGAAAATTCTCCGGCGGTATCCGCTCCGGCAGTTACATTTCTTAAGATAAAGCCTGCTCTTCCGGCCTCAACCAAACTGCTCGCATTATCCTCAAGGTAGGATGATGTGTAAGAACCGATGTTGGTGGCCGCAGTACCGCCGCTTGTGGAGCGAGTAATTCTGGCAAGCTCTATCTGTGTATTTGTTGAGGCATCGTCTTTTACGATATGGAAACCCGCAAGCGGGGAGGCCGTACCAATACCCACACGGTTGTTAAGCGCATCAATCGAAAGGGTATTGGAATCGAAGTTAAGGGCATTGGCAGCATTATTCAGGGTTACTCCTACTATTTGGGTAGAAAGGTCAATGGTGGCAGCGTTGATGTCAACAATACCGCTGCCGTTAAGGGGAGAAAGAGTGATATTTCCGGTCGATGTACCTCCTATGGTCAGATTTGCCATATTGGTTGTAGCCAGATTTCCTTCTCCAGTTAGGTAGGTAGCCACATTGGCAGTAGTGCCCGAAATAGATGCTGTTGGAGAATTTGTGGAGTCAACATTCATAAATGCGAACTTGGCCGTGTCGGTGGCCGTTCCGCCGATTAGTACATCAACAGTAGAATTCATTGGGTAGAGGATTCCATTTGCATCATCCTGCGTCCAGAAACTGCTGCCGCCTCCGCCTGTTCCGCAAGCTCCCCAGCTACCGGCTTGTTTACAACGCATTTCGCCTGAATCGGAGTTGTAATACATTGCACCATCGGGTGCGGAAACAGGGTCACCGGCAGTATTTTTTATATCTAAGGCTAAAAGGTCAGGAGTCCCCGAGCCCGCACCGTTTCCTATTTGAATAAGACCTGTTGTTGAGGTACCGAACGCTTGAAGGTAAATATTGCCTGTATCAACTCCTCCTAAAGTGAGGCTTTGGTTGGCGGTTGTTGCGAGATTGCCATCAGCGGTAAGAAAGGTTGCACCGGCCGCTCCCGCCGAAACAGAAGCGGTTGGAGTCCCTGTGCCCACCATATTTATAAATGCAAATTTTGCGGAATCGGTCGAAGTCCCCCCCAATAAGACATCAACCGTCGAATTTTTGGGATACAGAATTCCATTTACATCGTCTTGATTCCAAAGATCGGTTGCGCCCCCGAGACAATTTCCTGAAGTGTCGCAAACCTGATTGTTGCTTTGGTAGATTGTCTTTCCCCAGATATTCCTGAATTCCAAGGACGCGGATGTGCCCAAATCGGTAACATCAGTTGTATTTGGCTTGACAGCTCCACCGGCTATGGCATTGAGCGGATTGACAACTATATCTCCGGTTGTATCTCCGCCGATAGTTAGAATAGCCATTAGAGTTGCCCGAATATTTCTTGCGCCTCCGTAGAAAGTCAGGTTGCCCGAAACAGTGGCATTGCCGGCCACATCCAGCTTTTCTACGGGAGACGTCGTTCCCACGCCTACGTTTCCACCAGGCATAAGAGCCAGGTTCTGCGAAGCCGCGGTAATTATTTGATTCGGCCCTGTGCCGGCGAAGGTAATTCCGGCTCCAATTCCAGTTAGATTTATGGCGGCAGTATTTGCATAGGAGTTTGTAAGTTGGTTGCTCATTGAGAGCGTTGTCACGCCCGATACCGCCCCGGCTGTAGTGACATTTAGAGCAGTCGAGGTTACGGCAAATGTTCCCGTTGCGTTGCCAATGGTAGTTGTGGCTCCGGCGCCGGAAGATAGAGTGGTATTACCACTAGAGTCTAGGGTAGTGAAAGCGCCCGTCGAGCGAATAGTTGCTCCGATTGCGGTTGAGTTAATGCCCGTAGCTGTTGTATTAAAGTTGCCGGCAGTAAAGAGGATATCGTTTGCTCCAAAGGAAACGGATGAGGCTCCCAATCCGGATAGAGTCAGAGCTCCAGACGTTCCGGTTAAGTTCAAAGCTCCGGTAGTTAACGTCAGGCCGTTACTGGCTGTAAGGGTGCTAGAGAACCTTCCTGTTCCAGTAACATCCAGTTGAGTGCTGGGTGCAGCGTTATTTATGCCGACTTGGCCGGCACTGTCAATATATATCCTACTGGTAAGAAATGAATCACCACCGACGGAGCCTTGGACATTAAAGCTACCACCGTTGTAGATATTCAAGAATGTTTGCGGAGCAGTTGTGGTGGTCTCGGCTCCAAGTGCAATATTGCCCGAGATTGAAGCAGTGGGATTGCCGGAATCGACATTTATAAATGCGAACTTGGCCGTGTCGGTGGCAGTTCCGCCTATTAATACATCAACAGTTGAATTTTTGGGATACAAGATTCCCAGGGAATCATTTTGATTCCAATATCCTGTTGAAGCATTACAGTTTCCGCTTGCATCACAGACGGCATTACCACTTTGAAGCATTGCCTGGGCATAAAAATTGCGCCATTCTAGAGAGGCTGTTCCGAGGTCGGTTACATCTGTAGCTCCGGGTGTAACCGAACCACCGTCTACGGCATTTAAAGGATTAATTGTGATGTTTCCGGTTGTATCGCCCCCGATAGTTAAGTCATTCATAAGAGTGCCCTGAATGCTTCTGGCGCCACCATAGAAGGTTAGATTGCCGGAAACGGTGGCATTTCCGGCTACATCAAGCATCTCCAGGGGAGTAGTAGTCCCAATTCCCAAGTTTCCGCTTGCGTCAATTCTGGCTTTTTCCGAAGAGGAGATATAAAACCGTATTGTGCCTCCTTGCACTAGGGTTCTTCCAGCTGAATCACCAAATGTTTGAATTCCTTGTTCGTTGGCGCTTATGCCATTTTGGCTGGACCAAACCAGCGCCTCGACTGTGCTTCCGGGATCGGTGACGTACCCGGTGACCCAAGCAGGATCGTTGGGATCGGACGAAAGCGTTCCGATATTCCCATTTCCTGAAGAATCGGAGGTAGAAGTCCCTGTTCCCTCATCGAAATGCCAAAGGGCTTTTGTATTGGCATCCGGAGAAAGTTTGGTTGTTTGAGGGGTAAAATTGGCGGTGTTACGAACAACGTTGGACATCTCAATCTCGTCAATTTTCCCGTCAAAGTTGTCTTGAGGTGGCCAGTCACCGCCGTCCAGTCCGATTCGCATAAGTCCGTTAAAATAACTCGGCGTGCCAGGATCCCCTTGGAACGGTTGGGATTCTATATTTCCATTGATAGCGAAATAAATGGTGTTTGTACCTGTATCTCTTGATACTTGGACGTGGGTCCATGTTCCTAAAGAAACTGTTCCCGTAGAGTTCATGAATCCAGCGGCATCCGACCAGAACCCAAAAGCTAGTTGACGGGAGGGGTTGATTCCAAAGTACCACTTTCTGGCGTAATCTGTTCCTTTCTTGTCGATTATGACTCGTGTAGATGCCGCGGTGGTGTCCAAATAAACCCAAGCTCTGATCGTCCAATCACTACCCATAAGGCGGTTAGTGGCGGAATCGGGAACTGTAACTCCATCGTCCCCATCAAACTCTAGCGCATAGGGGTCGGACCCGGGTTTTGAAACCAGATTATACCGTGCTGCGTTGTTTGATGTTGTGGTTCTTGTAACTCTTGTGTATAGGCCGTCTCCGGAGGTAGTTAGCCTTATTTCTGGAGTTACCTTGGAAATTTCTAAATCAGATGCTGGGGCAGAAGTACCTATACCCACCCTAGAATTGGTGGTATCAAAAGTTGCAAATGCAGAGCCTGAATTATTAAGCACGCTTACATTTCCAGTAGTAGTTCCACCCAAAGAAAGAGTCTGTTTGGCTGTTGTGGCCAAGGTTCCATCAGCGGATAGATAAGTTGCGCCTGCAGCACCCGCAGAAATAGAAGCTGTGGGTGTACCTGAACCAATTACATTTATAAATGCGAACTTGGCTGTGTCTGTGGCCGTTCCTCCGATAAGTACGTCCACAGTTGAGTTTTTGGGGTATATTGTTCCGTTTGTCTGGTTCCAAACATCATTTGCCCCAGCAAAACAGTTACCACTGACATCACAAACCTGATTACTGTTTTGATATAGCGTCTGGCCGTAAACGTTTCTCCAAGCAAGACTCGAAATGCCCAGGTCGGTTACATCGGTTGCGCCGGGGGTAACCGAGCCTTCTGCGACGCCATTAAGAGGCGAAAGGATAATGCCTCCTGTAGAATCTCCTCCGATTGTTAAATTTCGATTGAGCGTGGTTTGAATTACTCCTGCACTATTAAGAGTTAGATTGCCTGCTATTGATGCAGTGGGTGTGCCAGAATCAACATTGATAAACGCGAATTTGGCGGAAGAGGAAGAGGTGCCGCCTATCAACAAATCAACGGTAGAATTTTTAGGATTTAGAACCCCGTTTGCCTGGCCCCACCAGTTTATTGCTGTAGCCGCAGTTGCAAAAGCCTGCCAAATTGTTCCATCCGAGAAATAAACCTGATTATCTGTTGAATTATATATAACCGAGCCTGTGCCGATAGCAGTTGGCAGAGCAACAAATCTTCCCAGCCTAATTTGGTCATTAAAAATTGCTGTTCCGTTTTTAACATATAAAGCTGCGCCTTCCCTTGGAGCGTTATAGCGGTTTAAGGTGAGGGTTGAGTATGTAGACATTGGTTTGTCGCGCTCATCAAGTGTCAAAGTTAATAGGTCGGCCAGAGCCGAACCGGTTTGAGTAATTGAGGCGAAATTGCCAGGACTTTGGGTTATTGTAAAATTTCCCGAAGTCTGGCTATAGCCTGTGACGTTGGAAAGTGCGCCGCCGGATGAGAGTCTTTGAGTTCCTCCCGTTGAAAGATTCCCGCCGATACCCGTATTGCCGAGCGCATCAACACTAAAACGGGTGATTGGTTGTGAGCCGCTTTGAAGCCTTATGAGGTCATAACCAGTTGCTCCGTTAGCCACAATGCCATAAAAAAGCGAGCCGGAAGTCAAATTGGGTGCCTGGGCATTTAGGAAATTTTGGCCTGTGCCTTCAAAAAGAAAATGTGCATATCCGAAACCGTCTGGATTAATTTCAATATTTCCGTCCGAGCCGGTCGGAGTAGAAAGAGTCACTGTTTGGCCTTCAACCAAAAGATTTCCCTGTTTGGCGCGAATTGCGGGGGCCTGTGATGCCAAAAGAAGAGAACCGTCGTCGGCAATTACGGGAATTGTGCCCGGACCTGCCCCGATTTCCGGGTTGGCGGGAGTGTAGCCTTGGAGATTGGAAGCGGAATTGGCGCTTGAAACCGGAATCCTGTCCTTGATTTCGGTTCCTCCTATGGTTGCGCCAAGATAAAGCTTATCGTTTCCGAAAAATACATTAGTTGGAACACTATCTAAAGCTATCGTAATATCACCATTTGTATCAGGAGTTTCTTGTTTTGTACCCGAAGTCCAGAGTGCGGTAGGGTCGTCGGGAGATTTATAAAGTTTGAAAGTTATGCTTTGGGCTCCAAGCGAGGCCGAACCGCTTGCGTCTTTGAGTGTCATTTTGGCAAAAATTGTCCAGGGAGAAAGAAGTGTGGAAGTCGATGGTGCTTCGGACGTAGAGCCAGTTGTGGGTTGGCCGGGGCCACCGGTAGGCTGGGGAAGCTGAGTTACTCTGTTTTCGCTTGCGGGTGTAAACAGGAAGGGTATCGGAAGCTGAAGTTTTCGGGCAAGAAGAAACATAAGAACCAGTGATAAGGCCAATACGCCAAAACCGATGATTGTTTTTACTCCAGGCTTGCGGCGTTTGGGAGGTTCGAACGCTTCGCTTAAAGGTTGTGTTTGAACTAAGGGATTTTCTTTTATATGCCCCTTGTTGTGTGCCCAGCCGAAAAATTTATTCAGGCTGGCCATCTTGCGCTTGGCCGTAGTAAAACTTGTAGTTTTTGCAAGCTGGCCTTGATATTGGGCTATTAAATCCGGTGATATGTAGGGTAGGTTAGGCATGGCTAATGGTTAATAGCTGATGGGTGATTTTCGACCCATGAAATGAATTGTTTTATATCGGAAAGATAGCTTTTGATAGTATTATTGGAAACCTTTTCTTGCTTTAGATATCGCTCAAATTCGTTTAATAAGGGATCGGATTCGTAAGAATCTCCGGTAATGTTAGACATTCCTTCCATAAAATCTGAATCTATAATTTGAGTGCCAACCAAAAAACGGGAGAGATTGCGCAGGGTAGAAAGGCGTCTGTTGGCCGTGAGTTTGGCAACTTTATTATCGAGAAGATATTTTTTGTATTCGCCCGCAATATTTTTGGAAAGAAAGGGAATAGATTCGGTTAAATTTTCTGCCTCCGAACCCAAAGAACGAATTCGCAAGAGAAGCCAAGCGGTAAAATGGGTGATATCCGACTTGTAAAATTTTATTGTGTTTGTGGAAACGCCTGACTCATCCAAATGGGATAAGAACAAACTTATGATTTTATCGGCAAAACTGCTATCGTCCATTTTGAGGCTAAATTATACTCGTTATACGAGTTATACCATTATTAAAGCGATTTAGAAGCTTGTCAAGGAGCGTTTAATAGGCTAAACACAAATATACGTCTAAGTACTTTTCACTGACATCAATAGCGTATTTTCCGCATATCAAATTGCCTTAGACAATATATCAAAACATATATAAATTGATATCCGATAGTTAGGTTTTCCCGCGATATTTATATAACTCCCTGTGCCTATATATTTTACTGCGGAAATATGCGGGAATTATATATATTTGAGTTTCGATGAGGAAATAGTACCGTTTTGGGCTCAATCCGATAGCATAAAGGGGTTTTTTATGGTCGATTACTGTTTTGGCAAACCTTTCGTCCGAGTGCTATGAATTATTGTCTAATATTTTGCCCCGAATTCTTGATGATTATCGGACTTTTATTTCTTTTGTTTTTTTACTTTGTTTGTGAAGCTATTCTGTGTGAAATTCTAATTCCAATCGCAATTGCCGTCTCAATATAGCCAATAATTTCTAAAATCGCCTAGATTTATTATAATTCTTATGCGAGAATTCTGTATAATTCTCTGTATAATTCTATTATGGCCAAGAAAAGCAAATATGATCATAGGTCCATAGAGGCCAAATGGCAAGAGGCTTGGGCGGGCGAGGGGATATATACTCCCGACGTAAACAAAGCCAAGAACCCTTTCTATAATCTGTGGATGTTTCCATACCCTTCTGCGGAGGGTCTTCATGCCGGGCATGCCTATGCCTCAACCGGAAGCGACATCTACGGTAGATTTATGAGAATGCAGGGAAAAGATGTTTTCCAGCCTATTGGATATGATTCTTTCGGAATCCACTCTGAAAATTACGCATTAAAAGTAGGGGAGAATCCGGAAACAATCGTACCTAAAACCAGCAAAAACTACGAAAGACAACTTAAGAGCTTGGGGCACGGCTACGATTGGACCAGGACCGTGACCACATCCGATATTGATTATTATGTTTGGACACAGTGGCTTTTTGTTCAGCTTTTTAAGGCCGGGTTGGCTTACCGCAAGGAAGCAAAAGTAAACTGGTGTCCTTCCTGTAAAACCGTGTTGGCAGACGAGCAAGTTATAAACGGAAAATGTGAGAGGTGTTCTACCGAGGTTCAAAAAAAGGACCTTGCCCAATGGTTTTTCAGGATTACGGATTATGCGGACAAGCTTCTGGCAAACCTTGAAAAAATCGATTGGCCCGGGCACATTAAGCTGTCGCAGAAAAATTGGATAGGGAAAAGCGAGGGCGAGAGCATCCGTTTTAGGCTTGTTGGCTCCTCGGAGTATATAGAAGTTTTTACAACCAGGCCGGATACGCTTTACGGAGCCACTTTTTTGGTACTTTCGCCCCATAGCGCTTGGGTTGGGAAAGTCACAACTAAAGAAAACATGGGTAAAGTATCGGAATATGTCAAAAACCATCAGCAATCAGCAATTAACAATCAGCAATCCAAGCTTAAAACAGGAGTATTTACGGGCGGCTACACTATAAATCCGGCGACCGGGGAAGAAATCCCGATTTGGGTTTCCGATTATGTCTTGGAAGGCTACGGTTCGGGCGCGATAATGGGCGTTCCCAGCCACGACGAGAGGGATAAGGAATTTGCTTTGACACACAAATTAGAAGTGAGACAGATTGTTCCGGATGAGGGGTTGTGGGATATAGTCGAACAAAAGGATTGGGGCCGGCGTGCGGTTAGTTTTCACTTAAGGGATTGGCTTATCTCCCGTCAGCGCTATTGGGGACCTCCTATACCTGCGATTTACTGTCCGAGATGCGCCAAAGAAGGGAAATCGTACTTTTCGGAAGCTAAGGGGCAAATTCATGCCGACCAAAACGATTGGGAGCATACCGGCTGGTATCCTGTGGATGAAAATGAGCTTCCGGTGAAACTGCCGCACATTGAAGATTATCGTCCGGTAGGAACCGGAAAGGGTCCACTGGCCAACCATCCGGAGTTTTACGAGACTGTTTGCCCCGCCTGCGGCAGTAAAGCCATGCGTGAGACCGATGTTTCCGATACATTTCTTGATAGTTCGTGGTATTTCCTGCGTTACCCTTCGGTTGGCACAGAGTCGAAGTTAGAAGATAGAAGTTTGATGCTAGATGAGGATGTTAGAAGTGGGAAAGTCGGAAATAGGGTTTCCAACTTCAAGCTTCAAAATCCAGATTCACACATCCAACTTCCAACTTCTAGCCTTCCTTGGGATCCTGAGATCACAAGGCGATGGCTCCCGGTTGATTTGTATTTCGGAGGAGCCGAGCATGCCGTTTTGCATCTTATGTATTCCCGGTTTATGACAATGGTGCTTCATGACATTGGAAAGGTGGACTTTGAGGAGCCTTTTCCGCGATTCTTTGCGCATGGACTCATGATTAAAGACAGCGCAAAGATGAGTAAATCCAAAGGCAATGTAGTCAATCCGGATCCGTATATCGAGAAGTTCGGAGCTGATGCACTGCGACTATATTTGATGTTCATTGGACCCATGGACGGCAGCCCCGTCTTTAGGGATACGGGTATGGAAGGGATGAAGAGATTTGTCAATAGGCTCTGGGAGCTTTTTACAACAAAACCGGCCGAAAAAAGTAATAAAGAAGCTACTATCAAAATGCATCAAACCATAAACAAAGTGACGGAAGATATACAAAATTTCAGATATAACGTGGCCATAGCGGCAATTATGGAGTATGTAAATGTTCTTAAGGAGAATGGGGCATCGGCCGAGGCTTTAAAAAATCTTGCACTAATGCTTGCCCCGTTTGCTCCGCATATGACCGAAGAAGTTTGGCATATGATGGGCAATACATCATCGATTCATAAGGCTTCCTGGCCTCAATTTGATCCCGATTTGGCCAGAGAGAAGAGGGTGGTCGTGGTTGTACAGATTAACGGAAAACTTCGCGCAGAGCTTGAAGTAAACTCTCTGCAAGGCCAAAATCAGGAGGAAATCGAGAAACTTTCAAAATCCGATCCCAACATAGTTAAATGGTTAGAGGGGAAGAAGGTCAAAAAGGCCGTTTTCGTGCCCGGGCGATTAATTAATTTTGTAATTTAGCCTTAATGCCTGCCTTAAATAAGCGTCAGGTAGCATTTGCCTTAGCTGGCTTAATCTTACTTTCTCTGGGGCTTCTTCAAGTCCGCAAGACAGTGCAACTATCTCCGGAGCGGGTAAGTGTCTTGGAAGCGACGACAGAGGCCCAAAAAACCCAAACAGATATTGTCGTAGAAATTTCCGGACAAGTCGAAAAGCCCGGCGTTTATAAATTACAAAACGGGTCTCGGGTCGAGGATTTAATTGTTGCCGCGGGAGGAATTTCGGCGGAGGCCGACAGAGTTTGGTTGGATAAAACTCTAAACCGCGCGGCAAAACTTTTGGACGGACAGAAACTTTTTATCCCACCTAAAAATAGCGGGGATATCAAAGTGTATCAGCCGTCCAATGCCGTTCAGGGGAGTGGTTTGATAAATATCAACACCGCAGGGCTTTCCGACCTGGATACGCTACCGGGTATTGGCCCTGTTTACGGCCAAAACATCATCGAACACAGACCTTACTCAAATATCGAGGAGTTGGTGTCAAAAGGGGCTCTAAAGGAGTTTGTCTTTGAAAAAATCAAAGACAAAATAACCGCTTACTAAATGCGAATATTGTTTTGGATTTTTCTAATTTCCTTTACAATTCTTCGTGTTATAACATCCGGCCCGACAAAAATTACCGCCAATTTTCCTGAAGATACCAATCCTTTAAAAGAAAAAATTTCCTCTTTCTATAAAAAGACTTTGCCGGAACCGCATGCATCGCTCCTGAGCGGAATGGTGTTGGGGACAAAGACAGGTCTTCCTTATAATTTTTGGCAGTCACTAAAGATTACCGGGACCGCCCATGTTGTTGTGGCGTCGGGAATGAATGTCAGTCTTTTGGCAGGATTTTTGCTGGGCTTTTTGGCCTTGTTTTTCAAAAGGAAAACTGCGATACCAATTCTTTTGACTGCAATTTGGGGTTATGTATTTTTAGTCGGCTTTGAAGCGCCGATTGTACGGGCGGGGATAATGGGTAGCCTGGCGTTTGCCGGACAAACCCTAGGTAGGGTGGTATCGGTATGGCGTATTTTGGCCTTGACGGTTCTTGTCATGCTGGCGGTTAAGCCAACTTGGGCGTTTGAACTGGGTTTTATTCTTTCGTTTCTGGCCACAACGTCACTAATGCTCTTTGAGTCCCGAATAAGAACATATATCAAAGTTCTTCCGGAAGTGGTAAAGGAGGGCCTTTCTACATCTCTGGCTGCACAGGTTGGAGTTGCTCCGATACTGTTTGTTACATTTGGCCAGTTTAACCCGCTTTCCCCCGTGATAAACGCCTTGGTTCTCTGGACGGTACCCCTGATTACTATTATCGGGGCCTTGGCAGGCATAATCGGAATGGCGGTACCGTTTCTGGGCAGCCTCGTACTTTATCTTTGTTATCCTCTTACAAGCTGGTTTATATGGGTAGTAACAAGCCTTTCGTAAAGTATATTATCGGGGGAGTTGGGCTATTTTTTGTCAGCGTTTGGCTGGCAATTTGGGCCATTCCCGACTCTTCGCTGCATTTGATTGCTTGTGATGTTGGTCAGGGAGATGCAATTTTGGCAACTTGGGGTACTTTTCAAGTTTTAACCGACGCTGGTCCGGGAAAGCGGGTTTTGGATTGTTTATCAAAACATATGCCCTTTTGGGACAGGGAAATAGAGGTCGTAGTTTTGACCCATCCGCAGATAGACCACTTCGGGGGACTGGCTGAAGTAATCAGCCGATATAAAGTTGACACTTTTGTAAAAACACAAGCAAGCTCTGACACTGACGAGTATCGAGTGCTAGAAAATGCGGTGGGGGGTAGTAGGGCACGGGTAGTATATGCGGATGTTGGTACTCAGGTCAGAGCTGGGAAGATATATTTAGATATAGTTCACCCGCCGAAAGGCCTGACATCCTCCGACGATAACGATTTATCTATCGTTTCCATCCTTAAATTCGTCAATTTCGAGGCTCTTTTGACCGGCGACATAAGCCCCAAAGCAACCCAGCTGATTTTATCAAAAAACCTAATCGGACCTGTCGAATATATCAAAGTACCTCATCATGGTTCGCGCTACGGATTGACAAAAAGCCTTTTGGAAGTCTCAAGGCCCCAGTTTGCGGTTATTTCTTTGAAGAGAGGCAACTCCTATGGCCATCCGCACAAAGAGACTTTAGACCTGCTTGCGGAATTTGGCATCAAAGTTTACCGGACCGACGAAATTGGAGATGTTGAAATTATTTCCGACGGGGAAAGGTGGGGCCTGAAATAGTTAGTAGAGTATAGTATCATCAAAACATGAAGGATGTAGTCGAAAAAGCTGTCAAAAAGGCAATCGGAAGAAATGATGTTTTGGTTGAGTTTACGGAGAACGAAAACTTCGGAGATTTTTCAACAAATATTGCCCTGCATTTGGGCGGGAGTCCCAAAGAAGAAGCGGAAAAATTAGTCGATATTCTTAAGAAAAGCCCGGAACTTACAAAAATTGTTTCGAAAATCGAGGTCGCCGGACCGGGATTTATTAATTTCCGGCTTTCAAAAGAAGCGCTTTTGGAAAATCTTGAAGAAATACTCAAAGTAAAAGAGTCATTCGGCGCTTCCGATATCGGAAAGAGGAAAACAACAATTGTGGAGTACTCTTCGCCGAATATAGCAAAACATTTCGCAATAGGTCATTTACGCTCGACAATTATCGGCAAAGCACTATTTAATATGTATGGTTTTCTGGGTTATAAGACCATTGGTGAGAATCATTTGGGAGATTGGGGAACGCAATTTGGTACTTTGCTGTACCAAATTAACAGTCAACATTTAACAGTTGACAAATTGACTCTCGACGAACTTCAAGACCTTTATGTCGATTTCCACGAAAAAGCCGAAATAAATCCCGAGCTTTGGGATGAGGCCAGAACTTGGTTTAAGAAGCTCGAGGGGGGAGATGAGGAAGCCCGACATATTTGGCGAAGCTTGGTAGAAAAATCCATGGTCGAATTCGAAAGAATTTACAATATTCTTGGAGTTAATATCGAAAATGCTCACGGAGAGAGCTTCTACGAAGGCATTATGCCTTCGGTCATCGAGGATATTCGAAAGCGTAAGCTTTCGAAAAAGAGTCTAGGAGCAGAAATAGTCGAGTTTAAGGATTTACCCCCGGCGATGCTTATCAAAAGCGACGGGACAACGACCTATTACACAAGAGATTTGGCGGCTCTGGCTTACAGAATTAAAACTTGGGATCCGGCCTTGATTATATATGAGGTCGGAAGCGATCAAATACTTCATTTCAGACAGGTTTTTGAAACGGCAAAGTTTCTTGGCTGGTCCGAAGGCAGGGAATTTGTTCACATAGCTCATGGTTTGATACGGTTTGAACATGGCAAGATGTCTACCCGGAAAGGGCAGAGCATTAAACTCGAGGAAGTATTGGACGAGGCGATTAAAAGGGCAAGACAGATAATCGAAAAATCCGAAACCGGTAGGGGTTTAGCGGAGGATGAGAAAGGTAAAGTTGCCAAAGCCGTTGGTATTGGGGCGGTTAAATATTTCGACCTTATGCATCACCCGCAAACGGACATTGTTTTTGATTGGAATAAAGTATTCGTGCTCGAGGGGAATTCCGCTCCCTATTTGCAATATACCGTCGCTCGGACGAATTCAGTCCTCGCAAAAGCACAAAAAAGTTTCGAATTTCGAATTTCGAATTTCGAATTTAACTCCGAGGAACTTGGAGTTTTGAGGAGTTTAGCCCGATTTGGCGATGTAATCATCACCGCGGCCAAAAATTACTCACCAAATCTGCTCACGAACTATCTTTTCGACCTGGCTCAAAAGTTCAATGCTTTTTATAACTCAAATCGCATCATTGGTTCAGATTCTGAAGCTCTTAGGCTTAGACTAACCTCTGCCACCGGCCAGGTATTAAAAAATGGCCTAACACTTTTAGGGATTGAAACTCCGGAGAGGATGTAGCTTTGTAGATTAGTTTTTGAGGGTTTCTTCTACTTTCTTCTCGATTTTGACAATCGGTTCCTCGATTATCTGCGCGACGGTTTCCGGCTTTGACATCTGCTCTTCAAGCTTTCTTTCGATATATGAGGTGTCAATCTGCTTTATCATCTCTTCAAGCTCGTCATCCTCAATTTTTATGCCTTGTTTGGAGGCAATATGTTTTAATATTTGCAGGATTTTGGTAATTTCCTTCTCCGCTATCAAATTTACCTGAAGCTGAAGCTCTTGGCGAATGCTTGCGATTTGGTTTTCGCGGTTCTGGCTGATAAGGACAATTATGGAAAGAAGTATCGCATATGTTGAGACGGCGACGGAGAGAAGCAGGAACGGAAACGGGTCGAATGGCTTAAAGGGGGTTTTGCCTGTATTGACAACGAGCCAGAAAATAAAGACCAAAAGGTTCACAATAAGAAAGAACATTGTGCCGAAAGAGGAAGTAAGAGCGTCGGCTATACGTACATAAAAAGGTCTTTTCTTTAGTTCCACCGATTCAAAGCTTCTTACAATGTGATGAGTCCTGTGATGGGGATGACCTGGCATTAGAAACATTGTATAATCGCAAACAGTCCAAGTCCAGTCGGAAGAGATGAAATATACTAAAACTACTCTTAAAAACGGTTTGAGAGTGATAACCACTCCAATTGCGACTCTTGAATCGGCCACAGTTACGGTTTGGGTTAAAACCGGCTCCCGCTTGGAAGAAAAAAGGGTGAACGGAATCTCACATTTTTTGGAACACATGGTTTTTAAGGGAAGCAAGAAGCGCCCTACGGCCAAAGATATTTCGGAAGCTGTCGATTCTTTCGGTGGCGAATTCAATGCGGGAACATCCAAAGAGTGGACGAACTTCTATATAAAGGCAACGGCAAAGCATCTGGAAGACGCTTTCGATATCTTAAGCGATATGGTTCTTAACCCCCTTCTTAGGGAAGAAGAGATAGAAAGAGAAAAAGGAGTGATAGTCGAAGAAATTAATATGTATGAAGATACTCCGATAATGAAAATCGGAGATATTTTTGAGGAGCTTGCATATTCGGGAAATTCACTCGGCTGGGATGCCGCGGGAAAGCCAAAAACAGTCAGAGCAATCAAAAGAGATGATTTCTTGCGATATAGAAAGAAGCATTATTATGCAGAAAATATGGTTGTAACTGTTGCAGGAGGAATAAAAGAGCAGGAAACGATTAATTTGGCCCAAAAATATTTTGGCGGTTTAAAATCTGGGTCAACGTCTGCATATAAAACCTTCGACAAAAGGCAAACTAAACCACAAGTACTTCTGAAGTCCAAGAAAAACGAGCAGGCACACTTTATTTTGGGCTTTTTGGGAGAACCCCGCGGGCATAAAGACCGGTTTGTCGAGGCAACGCTGGCTTCGATTTTGGGCGGGGGAATGAGCTCGAGACTTTTTATTGAAATTCGCGAAAGGCGAGGCTTGGCTTATTCCGTCAGAACCAGCGCGGACCATTACGGAGATACGGGTTCTTTTGCCACCTACGCAGGGGTTGATATAAATAAGGTCGATGAAGCAATAGCCGTAATGCTTCAACAGCTTTACGGAATTTCCAATGGCCAATTTCCAATTTCCAATAAAGAACTCAAGAAGGCCAAGGAATTCATAAAAGGCCATATAGCGCTCGGACTCGAAGATACAAAGGCGGTAAATGACCTTTTTGGGGAAAATGAGCTCTTTTTGAACAAAGTTGAGACTCCGGAACAAATATTTGTCGGCATAGATAAAGTAAAAACAGACGATGTGGTTGCTTTGGCCAAGAAGCTCTTCCTGCCGGAAAGGTTGAATTTGGCGATAATCGGACCCTATAAAGACCAAAAAAGATTCGAAAAACTTCTTGAATGAAAGACGAAACAGTTGTTTTAATCAAACCCGACGGAGTCAGAAAGGGGATAATCGGGGAAATAATGGCCAGATTTGAGCGCGTAGGCTTAAAAATCGCAGCTGCGAAGATGATTTGGGTGGATAAAACTTTTGTGGGGAAGCACTATCAGGATAAAGATGCTTATCATAAGACGGTGGGGACAAAAATCCTCGAGAATTATCAAAAATTCGGATTGGACGCAAACGAAAGCCTGGGCACAAAAGATCCCGTCAAAATAGGCAGAATGGTAAGGAATTGGAATATGGAATTTTTGTCTTCGGGCCCGGTTTTTGCGATGCTTCTTGAAGGACCTGATGCCGTTTTAATCGTCAGAAAAATCGTAGGCAGCACTTTTCCCGCGGATGCCCTTCCGGGCACAATTCGCGGCGATTTTTCTCTGGATTCAGCTTACATATCAAATCTCCAAAGAAGGACTACTCAAAATGTGATTCACGCTTCAGGCTCCAAAGAAGAAGCGGAATTCGAAAAGAAGCTCTGGTTCAAAAACTCCGAGATATACAAGTATTAAGTCGGGGTGCCCGGACTTGTGTGCATAACCATTTCTTGCACTATCAAGGCCGGCACAAGTTTTAAGTCGGGGTGCCCGGACTTGAACCGGGAACCTCTCGCACCCGAAGCGAGCGCTCTACCATTGAGCCACACCCCGATTTGGTGCCCCTGGCAGGAGTCGAACTTGCATCACCCGCTTAGGACGCGGATGCTCTATCCGTTGAGCTACAGGGGCTTACAGCGAAATTATAGCAGGATTCAAGAAAACTCTCGACTTTCAGTCGGGAGATGAATTGAACGCTGATATGTCATTCTCCTTTAGAGGAAACCCCGCTCTTCAGAGCGGGCAGGATGTCATAACACAAGACAAGATTATCTGAGGCTAATCGAGTATAGGTTTGCGGTTGTAGAATCCGAGCCCAAGTTGGTTAGTATCAAGAGCCTATCAGCGGAAGCATAGGGGAATGCGTTGGGTGCAATATAACTTCCCGTATAAACCACCTGTCTGTTGGTTCCGTCATAATCCATTATCGTGATTTTTGCGTCCTCGGCCAAAACCAAATTTTTGGAAGAGGGGAACCAAAACACATTTGCCCCAGATTCGGCGACAAAGAAATTTCTGTCCTCTTTGATATCGTACACATAGGTGCGACCTGGTTTAATATCCCTTTCCTGCTTTTGGGTTGAAGAGCCGGGAATAGGGTTAATCAGCTTATCGGGAATTGTCGCCGACCCGCTGGCTGTAAAGAGAATTTTTGAATCGTCCAGAGAGAAATTAATGCCGGTTGCATCCCTAGTTAATATATCCGTCAATTCTTGGGGAAGCGAGCGCATTTTGTCGCTTAGCCTTTTTTGTGCATCCTGAGCCCAAGAAGCCAGTATCTGCGGACTTCTTGCGGCCACATTTACTCGCCCGCTCTGCGCCGTAGATGAGCCCGTATCCAATAGATAAGTGCCTTTTGTTGTGGCCAAAAGGATTTGCCTGCCGTCAGGCGAGAATTGCCATGAGGCACCAGTTGAAAAATCTCCGTCCGTAATTTCTCTGGGACCCTGGGCAAACCCCAACGGCAAATTTACGTTTTCAATAATCCAGAGGCCGTTTTTGGTATTTCCCTGGTTATCCTGCGTTTGGGGAATTGCATAGGCTATTTTTGAGAAATCGGCCGACGCTTGCGGATTGATTACCCCCGAGAATGTCAAAGCCGAAAGCGAAGGGACGCTTCTAAAAAGGTACGCATCTATCTCCGTGACTACCTCTTTATCGATCCCAATACGCTTATTCCAGCTCATATAGCCGTCTTTTCTGATGCTTAAATCATAGTTTCCCGGGCCAAGAGGAAAAGTGGTGTTGGTTGCGTTTTTCAGCTCCCCGTTTACGAAAATTTGAGCTCCGTCAGGCACGGATTTAACAACCATAATACCATTGGAAACAAAACGGAAAGTGCGGCTGTCGAATCTATATCCCCGTGCGTAGAGTGAGACAAAATAGCCTAAAGTTCCCACAACAAGTATCGTAAGGCCAAAGAAAAACAAACGCAGTCTTGTCATAACAGTTTCAAGGATACCACGAATTCCAATTCGTGGAGGAATTGAACCTGATATACCATCCTCTCTCAAGGGAAACCGCAAACTTTAGTTTGCGGAGGATGTTATAGATAGGTAAAATTATACCAGAAAGTCCTCTTGAAAGTCGGTTATTTAGTATATAATGCCTTGAGAACTTGAAGCTGCCCTTTCCGGACAGGTTTTTATATCTTAATATCTTAAATCTATATCAATTATGCTCAAGAAGAACATTGCCATAGACTTGGGCACTGCCAACACTCTTGTGTGGGTGGCAGGCGTAGGTTTGGTAGCCAACGAGCCTACGGTTGTGGCCATTTCCGCCGACGACAGCAAGGTTGTTGCTGTAGGGGAAGAGGCCAAGCATATGCTTGGCCGTACTCCGGAAGCACTGATTGCCTCAAGACCGATGCGCGAAGGGGTTATTGCGGATTACCAAGTTACCGAGGCCATGCTTCGTTACTTCATCAACAAGGTTTTGGGCAGATTTTCCTTCATTAAACCCGATGTTATGGTTTGCGTTCCGGCCGGGTGCACACAGGTTGAGCGCAGAGCAGCTTTGGATGCAACTTTGCAGGCTGGCGCGTCTCATGCCTATCTAATTGACGGGCCTTTGGCGGCCGCAATAGGCGCCGGAATCCCGGTTTCCGCACCAAGCGGGCACATGATTGTAGATATTGGCGGAGGCGCAGCCGAGGCTGCGGTTATATCTCTTGGCGGAGTAGTTGTCCATAAAAGCGTGCGGATTGCAGGCAACAAGATTGACGAAGCTCTTCAGAATTATCTTAAAAAGAAATTTAACCTAGTTGTGGGAGATCAAACTGCGGAGGACATTAAAATTAAGATAGGTTCAGCCACAAAGCTGGCCAAGACCGAAAAACTGGAGATTTCGGGCAGGGATTTGGTTTTTGGACTTCCTAGAAGCGTTATTGTGACCTCGGATGACGTAACTGAGGCTATTAGACCGGTTCTTTTGCAAATAATAGGTGCGGTTAAGGCGGTTTTGGAGGATACGCCACCGGAACTGGCAGCGGATATAATAGATAAAGGAATAGTAATGAGCGGCGGAAGCAGTCTTCTTCGCAACTTTGACAAGCTTATGACCGAAGAAACCGGTGTTCCCAGCCACGTTGCGGAAGATGCGATGCTTTGCGTAGTTCGCGGTACCGGTTTGGTGCTGGAAAATATAGAATTATGGAAGAGAAGTGTGACGACAAAGAGATAATAAAAATAGGGTATAGCGAATAACTTATAAGTTAGAGAAGACGTGAGAAATATTGGTAAATAGGGCGAATTATTACTTAACCGGCGGCAATTAACAACCGGTCCTTAGTAATTTATAGGGTATCGAAAAATAACTATAGTAATGGAACCTTCGGGCATAGTTCGGTGGGGATAAAATGAGGATACAAACGGGTTCTACAAGGCAAGCAAACGAGGTAATATTTTATACAATAAATTTTAATACGTACACTAAGAAAAATAGTAAAAATATCCCTTAGTAAAAGAGAATATTGGCCAAAATGCCGAAAATATTCCGTAATCCGGTAAAAATAGAGCAAAGACCGATTTTACGGCTATAGGTTTCTGAAAAATTTGATATAATTATCTCGTAAGTGGAAAAAATTTGAGGTCATTTGGCCTTAAAAGGTAAATAACCATACTCAACATGCAAAAAGGGCTTTTTTACGCATATAAATCAGGCCGAAAACAAGGGCAAATCTTAAATATAGAACTATCTAGCACTTTAAAGCTTCGAGTGCTAAGCTTTGTGCGTGATTCTATATCCCATAAGAGTAAGTTTCTTATCGTTACACCCAACCCCGAGATCATTTTGGAGGCCCAGGAGGATAAAAAACTGGCGAAAGTACTCAATTCGGCCGATTTGGCATTACCCGATGGAGTTGGTCTGGTACTGGCGGCCAAAATTTTGGGTTTTCCGGCATTAAATTTGATAAAAGGCAGGGAAATGTTTCTTGATTTGGCCAAACTGGCGAACAAAAAACACTGGAAAATTTTTCTTTTGGGAGGTAGAAAAGATGAAGCCGAAACTGCAGCCGAAATTCTCTCCCGCAGCCTCAAAGGTGTAAAAATTGCGTATTCGGCAGGTCCCGAACTAAATCAAGCAGGTGAACCGGCCGCCTTAAAAGATAGAGAACTTGAGAAAGATATTGTGGCTCAGATAAATAATTTTGCCCCGCAAATTCTTTTTGTCGGCTTTGGGGCTCCAAAACAGGAGAAATGGACGGCCAAGTGGCTGCCGAAGCTAAATATCGGGGGAGCAATGGTAGTCGGGGGAACTTTTAACTATATATCGGGCAAGGCCAGCCTGCCGCCGAGATGGATAGAGAACGCTGGCCTGGAATGGCTCTGGCGCTTAATTACCCAGCCTTGGCGAGCTGGAAGAATATTCAAAGCCGTTGTTGTATTTCCCCTAAAGGTCTTTCGGTATAAATTCTTCTTGTGATATAATTTCTACCATGTCCGGAGAAATCGAACTTCCAAAGGGAACGGCAGTTCCCGACCACATTGCAATAATCCCCGACGGCAATAGGCGCTGGGCTCGTGCCAAAGGCTTGCCTACATTGGAAGGACATGCCCGCGGGTTTGACAGAGCAGTGGAAGTTTCGAGAGCGGCGCGAAATGCCGGCATTCATACGGTCACCCTTTGGGGTTTTTCGACCGAGAATTGGGAGAGAAGCAAGGAAGAAGTCGGCTATTTAATGAGACTTTACGAAAAATTGGTTGACGATTATTTAAAGGAAGCAAAGAAAGATAAGGTAAGAATAGTACATTTGGGACGAAAGGACCGAATTCCAAAGTCGCTTCTGGCCAAAATTGTAAAAGCCGAGACCGAAACTAAAGAAAACGACCGCTACATTATGAATGTCTGTATAGATTATGGCGGACATGACGAGGTCCTAAGAGCAACCCAAAAGATGATTGCGGACGGCGTTTCCGCCGAAAACATTGATAAAAAGCTCTTCGAAAGCTATCTGGATACCGCCGGTCAGCCTTACCCCTATGTTGATTTGATTATAAGGACCTCTGGGGAGCAGCGCGTAAGCGGATTTCTGATTTGGCAGGCTGCATATGCCGAATACTATTGGGAAGATGTGCATTTTCCGGATTTTTCTCCCGAAAGGCTTAAATTGGCTATTTTGGATTATTCCAGGCGAAGGCGCAGATTTGGCGGAAACGACGCCATGGAGCACTTTAGTTTTGACCCGGAAGTAGTGGCTAAACTCGAGCTGGCCTGGTGGAGGTTGAGCAAGATCCCCGAAGGAACAAGGTTCAGGGATTATGCAATGAAGCATCTCAGGGAACAATTCGGCCTATCCAAAACCCATGCCAAAGAAGCCGCGAAGTATATGATTGAGGCGGCCTTAGAGGAAAATAACGGCAGAAATTGGGAAAAGGCCAAAAGAGAGCTTAAAAAGTTCTACAAACTTATTAAAAGTGAACTCAAACTGGCGTTTGAGCCCTCTATTGTTGCTTCTTTGGAAGTAAAACTTAGGCGAGGGCTGGAAGACAAGGATTCTGTTGAGGCGGCGGGGGAGCTTGAAGAAACAGCAAGAAGTCTTTATGCCGAAACATACCGCATTTCGCTCCTGCAGGCCGCAAAGCTGGGACACTTAAGGATAATGGCGGCCGTTGAGAGAAATTTGGCCGAAGCTGGAATGGGCGACAAGCATTGGATTCGCGCCCAAGACTATCTCGAGAGATTTTATCGGGCTCTGAAAGAGCGCGTAGCGTAATTCCCCCCTTTTCTAGTACAAAAAGGTACTTGACACACCTGAACGCCTTTGATATTGTCTGACTAAGATAGTTACAAGATAGGCTTGGAACTATATCATTTGGAGTACAACTACATTAAAACAATCATGGACGAGAGCAAAAAGAAAAAAGTCAGACTAGAAGACCTTCCGGATTTGCTCACCGTGCGTGAAGTAAGCGAACTTCTTAGAGTTTCGCCTTTAACAATCAAACGTTGGGGTAAGCGAGGCAAGCTTCCCGCAATCCGCATAAACTCTCGCGGCGACCGCCGCTACAAGAAAGAAGCTGTTTTATGGTTGTTGGGAATGCAAGAAAAGACAGAGTAAAAAGGAAGCCGTCCTCTGGCTCCTTGGGATGCAGGAAAAGACCGAATGAGGTAAAATAGCCTCGCAGTGCAAAAACTCACAATTGTTAAGCTTGGCGGAAGCCTTATTACGGATAAAAACCGGCCGTTAGTTTCCCGCGAGGCAGTTATTAAAAGACTTGCCGAAGAAATTAAATCTGCCTCCAAAAACTACAAAGGAAAACTGGTTATCGGTCACGGAAGCGGCTCTTTCGGCCACGCTTCAGCTGCAAAATACCAAACTCAAAAGGGCATAGTTAATCGAAACAGCATCAAAGGAGTCAGCGAAGTGGCGGATGTGGCCAGTCAGATTACCAAAATTGTTATAAAACAGCTTAGAAAAGCCGGTATTCCGGCTGTCGCTTTTGCCCCCGGAAGCTTTATCGTTTCAAGCGGCCAAAAACTTCAAGAGTTTTTCATCGAGCCCATCAAAGAGGCTCTTGGGTGTGGAGTTGCGCCTCTGGTTTATGGTGATGTGGTTTTTGACAAAAAACAAGGCTTTTGTATCTTTTCCACGGAGAAAGTAATTGGAGTGATAGTGGGTGAGCTTCACAACAAGTACAAAATCGAGCAAATTATCTATTGCGGCATCACCGACGGCGTTTACGACGAGGATGGAGAGACGATTCCCCTTATCAACTCGAAAACTTTTGGCGCTTTCAAAAAAGCAATCGGAGTATCCGGCGCCACAGACGTCACGGGTGGGATGATTCACAAAGTTCAGGAGAGCTTGGAGCTTGCCAAGAAATACAAAACGAGGGTTTTGATCATCAACGGAATCAAGCCCGGCAATCTCAAAAAAGCAATTCTCAGCAAAAAAGTTGCCGGGACAAAGATATCAAAATAATTCGTCGCTGAAAGCTGCGATTGAAGCTATCCCAATAATGGTTTCTTCCTCCCCAAATCAAATTGCAGCGTCTTCTTGAATGCTGATATAATTAGTGGTTGTATTCCCATGCGTTACTTTTCGACAATTTCGATCTTTTTTATTGCCCTGGTTGCGAGTGTTGTTATCTCAACCGGAATCATTTTTGCGGCCTTTCCCACGCCTAGCCCGACGGCTACGCCCACTTCGGAGCCTACGGCCGCCCCGTTCAATCAGGTACCAACTTTAGGACCTTTGGAAACTATCCTAAAAGGACAGAATTTGGGCCCGGTCTGGCCAGTCAACCCCATTAAGTACGCTATTCGCGGTGCAGTGGCGGCCGGTGTTCCCGCAAATACTTTGGCCCTGCTTTTGCTTTTGCCCTTGGTTGCGATGGTTATTGCCGCAATCAGACATCTGGTTGGTCTTAGGGGTTTCGGAATTTTCCTTCCGGCGGCTTTATCTGTCGTATTTTTGGCCATAGGGCCAATTTTGGGAATAGGGCTGTTTTTGGTCATTGTTTTGGTTTCGACCATAGTCAGAATAATTATGCGCACCCTTAAACTTAAGCTTCAATATCTTCCCAAAATGGCGTTAATTTTCTGGTTTGTTTCTTTTGCGGTATTGGGAGTGCTTTTTGCCGCCCCGTTAATCAGCTGGTTCGCCTTGCCCAATGTATCCATTTTCGCGGTGCTTTTTCTCACGCTTCTGGCCGAGGATTTTACCCGCGTCCAGCTTGGCAAAAGCTTCCACACCGCCATTAGTTTAACAACGGAAACTTTGATTCTGGCCTTAATCTCTTTTGCGGTTCTTACGCTTAAGCCCGTTCAGGAATTTGCGATTCTCAAACCGGAAATTTACCTTTTGAGTATCTTTATCTTTGATTTCCTTCTGGGCAGATATGCGGGCTTGAGAGTCATGGAGCTTTGGAGATTCCGTAAATTAACCTCACAATGAAGTTATCATCAATTTTGGGTTTAAATGCCCGCACGCAGCTTTTTTCCTACCGTTATAACACCCGTAAGGGCAAAAAAATTGCCGACTCGAAGCTTCAAACCGCGAAGATATTGAAAGTAACCGGCATTCCGCACCCCGTCATCTATAAAAAATTTCACAAACTTTCCGATATCAACGAATTTGGTTGGAATACTCTTCCGGATTCCTTTGCCCTAAAGCCTTCCCGTGGCTTGGGCGGCGAAGGAATTGTAGTTGTCAAAAAGCGCGCCGGGGACGGCAACGGCTGGATTACTACCCAGAGGGCGCGGGTGACGATTGACGATTTAAAGCTTCAGGCATTGGACATTTTGGAAGGTGCCTACAGCATGGGCAACGAGCCCGACGTTGCTTTTGTGCAGGAATACGTCGGCCGTCATAAAGCTTTTCGAAGATATGCATACCGGGGCACTCCGGATATTAGAATTATCGTATTTAATAAAGTTCCTATTATGGCGATGCTTCGACTTCCCACAAAAGAATCCGGGGGCAGGGCAAACCTTCATCAGGGAGCCATCGGAGTAGGAGTGGATATTGCCACAGGAATTACCACCAAGGCTATTTGGCATGGAAATTTAATCAAATTTAAGCCCGGAACGGAAAGAAAGCTCAACGGGATAAAAGTTCCGGAATGGACCAAGATATTGGAAACCGCGGTTAGGGCCCAGATGGCTTCGGGCTTGGGATATTTGGGAGTAGATATTGTGTTGCATCCGGAAAAGGGACCGATGGTTTTGGAGCTTAATGCCCAGCCCGGACTTCAGATTCAGCTTGCCAATATGGCGGGACTTAAAAAAAGAGTAGAAAGGGTTGAAGATTTGGAAGTTCGGGACGCGGAGCACGGCGTAAGAATTGCCAAGGCTCTTTTTGCCGAACGCTTTTCCGACAGGGTGAAAGCGGAGGAAGGCATTAAAACCGTTAGCGTCTGGGAGACTATAAAAATTGTTTCCGCAAAAGGAGAAAAGGTTGAAGTTAAGGCCAAGATAGATACGGGGGCATGGAAAACTTCCATCGACGAAACCCTGGCCAAAAACCTCGGCATTTTGGGAAAAAGCAATGTGCTATGGACGCAGCTATATAAAAGTGGTCTGGGACAGGAGAAAAGAAAAGTAATAAGTTTGACATTTTATTTGGCTGGTCGAAGAATCAATACTTTGGCAAACGTTGCCCATAGGGAGCACTTGCGCTCGCCGGTAATAATCGGGAGACGTGATTTGGTCGGATTTCTGGTAAAATCTTAATAAATGAACAAACTACTTATCCTGATGGATAGAATTGGGCCTACGACCGAAACGCTTGCCGAATATGTTGGGCGTAATCTCGGAACCGATTCGCAGCTGGTTTTGGCCCGTTTTTCGGATCTTTTATTCGAACTTCAAGTGGGTAAGTGTAATGTATGGGTTGACGGCACCGGTATTAGGGAATTTAATCTTGTTTACTTCCGTAGGGTGGGACACGGGTTTCTTTCCACGGCAGGAACTCTTGCTTTGTGTCTTGATAATTTGGGTATAAAATATTTTGATACGAAATTTAGAGATATAGGCCCTGCGGGAGATAAATTTACTGCACTTACAAAATTGGGAATCGGGGGAATTTCCGTTCCTCACACAATGTATTTGTGGAAAAAAAACATTTCGGAACACAAGGGAGAAATATTAAAAAGATTGGGAAGCCCGGTTATTGCCAAGGATTATGCAAGCCAAAGGAATACAAAGATATTTATCTTGAAGGACACAAAAGATTTTGAACAATTAAAATCGGTAAAAATGGAAGAGCGGGAGGCGCAATTTCTTTTCCAGGAATTTATCGATATTGATAAAGAATTCAGGCTTCTGGTCATGGGAGATAAGGTGGCGGTAGTTCATACAAAAGCGGTTAGAGATTATACGGGTTTCCAGGTAGTGGATAATACGCCTTCGGATAATTATGTCTTTATTGACCCCAAAGAAATTCCGGACCAGCTCAAAAAGCTGGCCGTTGCGGCAGCAAAAACTTTGGGAGTGGAAGTGGCCGGCGTAGATGCGGCTATAGAGAAAAAGACCGGTAAAAGCTATATTCTTGAGGATAACCGCGGTCCGGGTTTTTTGCACGATCCCGCCAGGTCTCCGGAATTACCCGAACTCGCAAAATTTTTTGCGAAAGAGCTTCGAAGCCCAAAATGGTTAAAATAACCAAGCTTAAAGAGGAAGAAGCAGGTATTTTTAGAAAACTCCTTTTGAAGATATTTATTGAAAGCTTTAGTTACTATCCTTTACGGGCCCAAAAGTTCAACAAAAGATACTGGAGTGTCGGACGGCTTACCCAATATAGTCATAAAAAGATCATTTTATTGCTTTTGGCAAGAGAAGCTTCCTTGCCGGTAGGGCTATTAATCGGGAAGTATTATTCCTCGGGAAAGTCTTCAATTCTTTGGTTGGGGGTATTAATTACCCATAGAGGAAAAGGGATTGGCGCAAAGTTGGTGAAGCACTGGGAGGAGTGGGCGAAGGCCAAAGGCGTACACACATTTAGGACTTCCACGGCCGATTTTCAAAACGAAAAGTTTTATAGCAAACTCGGTTTTACAAAATCGCCGGGTTTCGAAATGGATGATTGGGGCATGAAGAAGATGGTTTTTATTAAAAAAGAATACCATGGATAATATGGAGCAAGAATTAACTCCGGCCTACCCTTATCCTTTAAGGTCATCTGAAATTATTAATCGGATAAACTTATCAAGTTTAACCCCCGAAGTAACCCTCTCAGATGGAGAAAGGAAGGGATTGTTCGATTTTGAGCAGCCGCTTTTTGAACAACTCAAAGCATTAAAAGATATATCCGTTTCGGGCCATGTTATCTACCCTGCCGCTTTTACAACCGAAAAAGGCAAAAGCTTATTTCAGGCCACATATTTGGATACTGGCCTGGAGCAAAAGATAAAAGATAAAGCGCAAAGCTTGGGTTTAAATTGGGATGATGAAAAAGAACAAAGGGTGGCTTGCGAACAATTCTTTGATGAACTAGAAAAAGATATTGAGACCGTGAGTGAAGGACCAAGACTTGGAGAGGTTGACGAAGAAAACATTAAGCTTTTATCTTCCGAAGCAGACTTAACGAAAATTCCCGAAAGAATCAGAGAAAGATTAGGTATTTGGAGTGCCAAGTGGGCAAAAAAAGAGTTTAAAAGGCGTTTTCTAGAGGCAGCCGGAAAATTGGAAGATTTACCCAATCCTGCCAGAATCTCAAGGGCAGTTGAATTGGAAGATTTTAAGAAAAAAGAAGAGGGCCTGCGTAGGCTGAAAAAAGACATAAAGGGAATAAAATCTTCTAAGGAGGCCGGGTTGCCATTGGAAAAAGCGGAAGTCGAAGTATGCAATCTTTACATTCGATACATAAACGTTTTAATCGCCAGTTTATACCCCTATAAAAAAATTGAGAGCGGCATTACACCTCGCTCTATGGAAAGAATCGACCATTTTTTGAGCGGAGTCGGACTTCAGTTTGGAGAAAACGGTCTTTTACAAACTATTCCGGAGCATCTTGCAAATTATGCCAAAAAACGTTTGGCCGAAATGTCCGAGATTTCTGAGACAGCGGAATACCAAAAATACAACTCTTTTCGGCTTAACGCTCCGCAGGTTAAGATTTTGGCAGAAAAGATTCTTGACGGATATGGTCTGAAAAAAAAAGGTTGGGAGGCTGTTGTTCTGGAAAGACAGGGGGGGTTGGCAGTAGAATTTGATTCGGAAAAGAATACCCGCGAGGTCAAAATTCCCAGAAGTTTCAAAAGCGGCCTGGCGCGCACTTTGCCGCTTTTGGCCCACGAAATTGAAGGACATGTTCTGCGATATGCGAATAAGGAAGATGCTGCCGGTGGGCTTCGAATCATCCAAGAATTATCTACCGGAAGAGGAAGTATTTTGTCCGAAGGAGCGGCAATGTGGATGGAAGATGCAACAAAAAAGGAAATGTTTGGGATGGCAGACCCCGCACTTCCTTATTATTGGCTTGCTTCGTCGATAAAAGCTAAGGGCGGAAGTTTTAAGGATTGTTTTTATGCCTCCCTTCAGGAAAGAGCAAAAGTCGTGCATAATATGACGGTTGAAGAACTGATGAAAGATAGGGAGAAATTTGACAAAGAATTTAGTAAGGCTTATTCAAGTACCTTAAGAATTTTTGGAAGATTTACCGACCTTGACGATACCAGCGGATATATTGCCATATCCGACCCGCTGGATTATTTGGAACAAGAATTGGTTGTAGAATTTTTAATGAGTCAAAATTCCGGGGATTTTCAAAAGCTTCTTTTTGTGGCCGGCATTGATTTATATTCTGTTGAATCTCTGGCGAAAATAAACCTTTTGGATTTAAAAAACGTTAAACAGCCGCTAATGTTTGTTGCCCGGGATCTTTGGCCAAAAATTAAATCCCGCCTTGATGAGGGACAAAATTTAGAAACAGCAATCGCTTCGATCTAAATTGCCAACCAAGCTGATATAATACCCCTACTGGCTCTTTGGCAGACAAATCTCAATAACTCCACTTAGAGAGGAGGAGTCTCATGAATCGTGACGAAGAAGATCCCGTTCGGTACGTAGTGGACAATCGGCATGTCCGCCTTGCGGCGGTCCTTGTAGTTCTAGGGGCGCTGCTCTTGTCTATCGCTACCATCGCCTTTACCAATGGAAGGCCACTGGTGTAGGGATTTTTCTTTCTGGCCGGACTTTGCTTGGCTTCTCTGGGGCTGTTCTTCAGACCCGGGGAACATACTCGGAGAGCGAGTGGCTTCCTTTTCGGAACGTATCTTGCTTCCGGAGTGGGAGCTCTAGTTCTTCTGGTATATGCCGGAGTCCGAAATCTCCTTCACTGATGGAGAAAGGAGCACAAAAGGTGCGCGGAGAAATCCGTCAAAAGATTGCTTCGCGCACCAAGTTTTTTAAAATTACTTCAATTCAACCGTTGCTCCGGCTGCCTTGAGTTTGTCGGCTGCCGACTTTGCATCTTCAGCTTTAGCGTCCTTTAGAATTTCTGCAGGAACCTGCTCTGTCATATCCTTAGCCTCTTTGAGTCCCAAATTGGGATTAATCTCGCGAAGCGCTTTAATAACTGCAATTTTATTTGCTCCGCCATTAGTCATAATAACCGTCTGAACAGCGGCCCCACCTGCGGCTTGGCCGCCTGCTGCCGGTGTTTCTCCGGCTGCCGGTGCGGCTGTTGCTGGAGCTGCCACTGGGGCAACCGCGCTAACTCCGAGTTTTTCCTGGAGTGCACTTACCAAATCCGAAAGCTCCAAAACAGAGAGCTTGGAGATTTCTTCTACCAATTTTTCGACGCTGGCTGATAATTTCTTTTCTGCCATTTTAATCACCCCGCTTTCGCTTTGAGAACATAAAGAAGTTTCTGTAGATTTCCCTCTAAAACTCCGACCAAACCGTAAGAAGGGGACATAAGGGTTCCCAAAAGCTGACCCAAAAGAGCGTCCCTGCCGGGCAAAGTGGAAATTATTGCCAAAGATTCCGAGTCGTGGAAGCTTCCTTCTAAAATTCCGACTTTCATTTGTGGAACCTCAAATTCTTTTGCGAACTTGCCTATAACCTGAATCGGGGCGATTGGGTCCTGGCTGGCTATAACCAAGGCCGTTTGGCCGGTTAGAATGGAGTCTTTAAGAAGCTCCTCGTCGATTTCGGCTGCCTCACCGGCTCTTTTAAGAAGAGTATTTTTGACAACCAACATAGAAGCTCCGGCTTCCTTAAGGCGCTTTTTGAGCTCCTGCTGCATCTTAACTCCGAGCCCGGCATAGTTAACCAAGACGACCGACTTGGCGCCTTTCAGCTCCTCGGTTAGATTTTCTACAAATATTGCTTTTTCTGCCTTCTTCATGTTTTGTTTCAATAAAAAAACGCCCCGAGGCGTTTTCTACTGTATGGCCTCGGCAAGACTTACGCTGAAAGCGGCTTGCTGTCTTTGGACTTGTCCGTTACTCGGACGAAAGCGATTATAACAAAAAGACAAATGCGGAGTCAACGAGGAGAATTACCTTCCTTCAACTATATCCTTAAGACTTCGTGTTTTTTTAAGCCTTTCTTGAATTTGTTGGGCTTGTTCGGCGGTTTGCTTCAAGGCAGTCTGCTCGGTCGTAAACGGCTTTGTGGGCGCAGTACTTTCAAGCCTTTGTTGGGCTGCCCTTGCGGCCACTTGTTCTTGATAAGTAGGAGTTCTTTTTAGCGGCCCCGTCTTTACACCGTGCTCTACATGTTTGGGCTCAAGTCTTGCTTGCTCGCGTTGCATCCAAGCCGGTTTTGGAATTTCGGCACCCGGTTCGCTCATTTTGGTTGTCTCCTAAAAAGATTTCCTAAACGCTGAAGTAGTCCTTTTTTGGGCGCCTCCGGAGCGGAAAACCCGGCTGGCTGAGGCGGTCGAGAGAGGTTATACATAGTAGGCTCGGTGGCTTTTTGCTGCATGCGAACATCGACTTCTTCTTGAGCTTTAAGAATTCTTCTTAAAGGTTCGGCTCCGCCTTTAGCTTCAAGGTGCCCGACCGTAGTTACTTGAGGAGTAGTTGCAGGTTCCGGTACGGGTTGCCAATCCGGCTTGGGTGAAGGCTCGGTTATAAATGGCGGAACATGAGGGAGTTTGGCTTCATCAAGAGCTTTTTTACGCGCTTCTTTGGTGGGATATTGTTTTTCGTTGGAAAGAAAACGCTCCTCGTAGGGGACTTCGTCTCCGGGGGCGGGTCCCGAAAGTTCGTTTGTATCTTGATCTTCGGCCATAACTATATTCTATATTCTATCAAACTTTGATTTTGATAGAAGGGCCCATCGAAGCTTTGACAAACGCTTTGACAATTTGTTTACTTCCGCCAAAAGCCTTGAAAATCGCCTCGACATTTTCGGTTAGTTCGCTCTCTTTCTGACTTACCTTGCCGACGACGGTATGAATAAGCGGGGCTTCCTTTTCGGTTTTAATAGTTACACTATTCCTGGAAAATTCCTTGGCCTTTTTGATATCGGAAATTAATGTTCCGTTTTTGGGATTCGGCATAAGCCCCTTGGGTCCCAAAATGCGGGCGAAAGGAACCAATTTCGGCATCATGTCCGCTGTTGCCAAAAGCACATCAAAGTCGATTTTACCTGCGGCGAGCTTTTTGACGGTATCTTCGTTAGCGACTTCGATTTTTTTCTCTTTTCCGGCGGAGTTGGGGAGAGCTACGTTGGCGCTGATTCCGATCTTTTTAACCAAGAGATGAAGCTCTACCGAGCCGTCAAACTTTGAATAAGAAGTTTCCTTTACAAGCTTAATTGCTTCTTCCAGTGGGTATAGGGAAGCGACTTTGACTTTGGCTTTTGCCTCCAAATATTTTTTGCCGCGGACTTTTGGCGCCTTTACCTTTTTTGCTTCTTCTTTTTCTGCTGGGGTTTCTTCGGGCAATGCTTCGGCCTCGACTGTCTTTATTCTCTGGCCACCCTTAAGTCCGGCAAGATGAACCCGTTCGACTCGCTTCGCTCGCTCAGGGCCAAAGGCCTTCTTCCCGTGGAGTTTTTTCTCTTCGGCCTCCTCGCCTATAAAGGCTGTTTTAGTTTTTCCCATTTTCTGTTTTTATTCCCATGGAGCGGGCTGTTCCGGCTACGATTTTCTTGGCTGCCTCCAAATCGGTGGTATTCAAATCCTTCATTTTCTCCTTGGCTATTTCGGTTACTTGCGCATCAGTGAGAGTTCCCGCCATCTCTTTGGGAGTATTTCCCGAGCCTTTTTCGAGCCCCAAAACTTTTTTAATCATGGCCGAAACCGGTGCCAGTTTCGTGACAAAATCGAACGTGCGGTCTTCATAAATGGTGATAACGGCCGGCACGATATTGCCCTTCATTTGTGCGGTTTTTTCGTTATATTGTTTAACGAAATCCATGATGGCAATTCCGTGCGGACCAAGAGCGGTTCCGACGGGCGGAGCCGGTGTTGCCTCTCCGGCGGGAAGATTAATTTTTATGACTGATTTAACCTTTTTAGCCATATCAATAACTAAATTGGTCACAAGGTTCTGCGCACTTGGCGCAGGTTCTTATGATTGATTTTACTTTCTTTGTTGCCATATTAAACCTTTTGAATTTGTAGGAAGTCCAGCTCAACCGGTGTTTTCCGCCAGAGGCGGACAGGCGCGGCTTAGACTTTCTGTATTTGTAGAAAATCTAATTCTACAGGTGTTTCCCTTCCAAATATACTTACCAAGACTTTTACTTTACCCTTTTCGTCATCAAGCTCGTGAATTGTTCCCAAAAAGTCCGAGAAAGGACCGTCCGTAATTTTGACGGCTTCTCCCACCGAAAACTTTGTCTTAAATCTCGGAGCGGGGGAAGAAACGAATTTTTGAATATTTGTTACTTCCGCTTCCGAAAGTGGGGTAGGTTTATTTCCCGCCCCGACAAATCCGGTAATTCCGGGAGTTGTGCGCACGGCGAGCCATGTCGGGTCGTCCAAAATCATCTTAACCAGTAGGTATCCGGGGAATATTTTCTCTTTGACCGTGGCTTTTTTACCCCCGCGGATTATAACTCTATCCTGTGTGGGAACGAGAAGTTCGAAAATCTTACCCGTAAGATTCATTGTTTCGACTCTCTGGCGAAGTGTCTCCGAAACACGGGCTTCGTGTCCGGAAGCCGTATGAACTACATACCATTGGGCTTTCGGATCACTGGTTTCGGAAATAACGATGTGGCCGGGAATTTTCTTTTTCCCGGTTCCTCTTTCGTCAACTGCGGCGGGTGCGGTGTTATCCATTTGTTAGTGGCCCAGTAGGGTACTAAGAAGCCTGGTAAAAATAAAGTCCAACCCTCCAACATAAAGACCCACAATGACGGAGATAATAATAACCATCAAAGTGAGCTTAATTACTTCCTGCCTTTTAGGCCAGACGACCTTGGAAAGCTCTGTTCTTACCTCGCTTAAGTATCTAACTACGGGTCCCACGAGCTGAAATTGTAACAAAAAATGGCCGAAGAAACAAGGAATTCGCGTATATAGGGTATAATATCAGCTACGATGACGCCAGAAAATCCAAATTTGGAAAATATTCCGGGAGTTTCTCCTGAAAGACGCGATGAGGGCCAGTCGGTAGTCTTCCCGGAAGCGGTTGTTTCAAAGATAGTAACTTTAAGGGAGACCATCGAAGAAAAAGGTGCGGAAAGGATAAGAGCCGGGCTTGATAGGGCGGTAATCATAGTCGAAGATACACCCAAATACGCTGAATTTTTAACACGTAAAACTCTTTCAGGTTCAGCCAGGTCAGGTGATGTCAGGTACACCCCAGAGGGCGAAATTAAACTCCCAACATACCAGCCGGTAAAAACTAGACTGGTGGAAGACCCCGAGGGAAGGGTTAAAAAAAGGTTTAGGGATAATTTGGGAGAAATAGTTGAGGGAATTTTTAGAAGAGAAATTGTAAACCCTAAAAGGCGTAGGTTTCTGGTAGAGTGGCCGCGTGGAAGAAGGGAGGACTATTTATATAACCTGCCTGCAGGAAGAGACGTAAGGAGAAAGACGATAAGCACGCTAAAGACCATAGAGGATGCGATAGACCAGCAAAAAGACATTATTGCGTATTTAGGGTGGGGAGAAGTTGCAGGAGCTGAAGTTGAATTAGCAAAAAGAATAATTGAGTACACGGAAGGCATTGCATCCAGATTTTTACTAAGAAGAAGGGTTACGAAAGAAGACCTTGAGGTTTTAGCTGCCGAAACAGGGAGGTTTTTGGAAGGAGCTGGCCTTTATGATCCGAAAGACAAAAGAAAAAGTGAGGCTCAGGCTTTCCTAAGGGAAGCTTCACAGCTTGATATTAGAGGTCGAGCCAATTGGTTAAAGTTAGTTTCCGAAATCCTGGCGGCCCGTGCTAGGGCGGTCTATCGTTTGACTGCAATGGGTAGAATGGTCGGGAAGTTTGATAGAAATCTTCGGGAAATGGCTAACAAAAGGGAACTTTGGCGGTGGGGATTTGAACTTGTGGCGAGACAGTTAGAATTTATTTTGGAAAACCACCCCGCGTTTAGTCGTCTAGGGGCGGTTGTCTCAATGCAGGAAAGACATGCGCTTGTTGAGGCCATGGGGTATCCTGTGAGAATGCACCTTTCAAAACCCAAGGTAAACCCTTACCTTCGAAGTGCACGCTGGGCCGCGATAAATATAGTCAGCTGTAAAGAGGAAAAGAAAGAAGAAAATAAAAAAATACTTGGAGAAGAGATAGCCCAAAAGCTTTTTTTACAACCTGAATTTACCCCCGTCACGGATTTAATTATGCAGGGAAAGTTTTTTGAGGCCAGGCGAAGAACCAGATTATCAATAAGACAACTAAGAAAAACAAACACCGATTATGAAGACATCAAAAGGACCGGAAAAGCCTGATTTTAGATACGAGAGTAAGTTTTGGAAGAGGGGCTATAAATTCGTGGCTGGTGTAGATGAGGTCGGCCGGGGCTGCTTTGCCGGGCCTGTCGTTGTAGGATGTGTCATTTTCTCCAAAGATACGATATACAATACAAAAGACTCCGAAATTAAAATAGACGACTCCAAAAGATTAACACCCAAACAAAGAGAAGAGGCGGATGATTGGATAAAAAAGAATGTTGCATCCTGGGGAATAGGGGAAACTCCAGCCAGTTTAATCAATCGAATCGGTATGGCCAAGGCAACAAAAAAGGCCTTCAGGCGTTCCATCTCGGATGCAAGAAAAAGACTAAACGGACGAATCGATTTTCTCCTGGCAGATGCATTTTTTATCTCCTTTGTTCCCGGCCTTCCCACCAAGAGAAGAAAAGACAATAAAGGCCGATTTAGGAAAAATCCCAAGGGTAGGCAATTGCCCATTATCGACGGTGACCAGAAGTCCACTTCAATTGCCGCGGCGTCGATTATTGCCAAAGTTTATAGAGATAAGATTATGACCAGTCTAAGTAAACAGTCTAAATATAGGAAATACGGGTGGGGAAGAAACAAAGGATACGGTACCAAAGAACATCAGGAGGCCATAAAGAAGTACGGAATTACCCGTTACCACAGAAAAGCCTTTGTGGAAACTTTCCTGGAAAAAAGAACTGCCACTGGCAAAGAGGATTAGGTTGCCCCAATCATTCGCCAGTGGCGTGTGTGTCGTGTCTGTCGCGCTAGTGCCCCCTAGCGGTTCCCGTAGTCAGTTGCCTCCTCGAGGCATTCGTAGCTCTTAAGACGAAATACAGCCTTTCGGATTTTCTTAAAGAGCCCGAGGTCGAACCCAAAGCGATTTCGATGTATTGTTACCCCCGACCAAAGGTCCTCTGTGTTGATGATGGTGAAAAGCTCGACGGCCGCTCCTGGCACTGGAAAGTAGTCATCATAGACCGGTTTTCCAGCGTCGAGAAAGAAGCCGTATTGCTTTATCAGGATTGGGTTGTGGCGAAGAACGGCAAGGTGGGCAATGTTCCGCAGATCGTAGTGGACTGCGAGCTTCAAACCTTGGCGATTGAGCCACCACCATAGAAAGAACCTGAACCAACCCAGCTGCTTACTTTTCTGTGCATCTTTTCTCGAACCCTTCTTAAGTGCAAATACAGTTTGCTTGGACATTTTCCCATCTCCTTTTGTGAGTTAGGGAACGGATGTGAACGTGCGACAGACGAACGACACGACGAACACGATATCACACTATAGGCCAGAAGTCAAGTTAATGGAGCTTGCCAAAAATTAAAAGTTCCTCTTCTTCTCCATCTCCCGAAGGTATTCGAGGCGGTATTTCTTTTCTTTTCTTCGTTCTGCCGGCTTTTTGTAGCGCTCTCTGTCTCTTAACTCCAGCAAAATTCCCTCGTTAAGGACTTTCTTCCTAAAACGAGCAATAAGTCTATCTTCGGATTCGCCTTTTTTCTTTTTAACAACAAACAAGGTGAATTCGCCCCCTTCCCAGTTTGGAAAACATTCCTCATATGAATCACCAGCCAATATTGTAACAGACAAGTAAAGCCTTTTAAACGGCCAAATTTAGTGGTATTTGACTACAAGCTGAGGTTTGTTTCCGTCATAGCCAGAATTTGAGGAATCAAAGAAGGCCTGGTCTGCATTGCCGTTTCCGTCGGTTTCGTTGGCAAATCGGAGTCTAAATTGGGAACGGCCCTTTCCGCTTGAAATGTCATTTTTGACAGATTCGGTTACTTCGAGATCTTTCCATTCGACAGACGAATTTTTAGTGAGCGTTCCAATATTTGAAAAAATTGGCGATCTGGCGAAGTCATCCGAAGCTAGTTCGCCCCCATAATCGATGCTATCAATAATTAGATTATTTTCACCGACATATGGTGTTCCGCTAACACTTCTTTGATACATTCTTAGAGTGGCCTTTTCTATAGTTACACCCGATGGAATGGAAGAGAGGCTAAAACTTACAAAACCCCTTAATACGAGTTCATATGAAGGGACTCCAACAAAAGCTCCGTTTCCGACGCGAATATCAACGTTGTTGTTTCCTCCGTTATTGTTCGCTCTAAAGCCGTCAAGGCCGCTTGTTGAAGACAAAACAAGTGTTATGGTTGTTGGTGTTGGGGTGGGCGTCGGTGTATGAGTAGGAGTTACAACGCCAGTTGGAGTTGCAACAGCGGAAATTGTCGCGGAGAGAGAAGCTTCCTGTGTCGGGGTCGGGGTGGGCGTGGGTGTTGGGGAAGTTCGCTGTTTTGAGCCGAAAATGAAAGCTGCGCCTCCGATTACCAAAAGAGCCAATATTACCAAGATTCCAAGAAGAGTTTTGTTGATTTGTGCAGGTGAATCTGGCGAAGGCTTGGAGGCTTCCGGTTCTGAGGCAGGGATGACTTGCTCGTCTTCCACTCCCGACATAATAGACAAGTGTTTATCCCAAGTCAAGTTTGGGATACGATATAAATAATGTTCCGAAGAAAATATTTGGAGCTTATTAAAGACCCAGTTTGGTCAAGAGTTTATTCCCTTTCCCTGACTCTCTTTTTTGTAATGCTCGCGGATGCCATTGTTAGCTTTTGGGTACCTAATCTTTTGGAAGATACTTTTAAGAGTCCGATAATGATGGGTCTTGTAATAAGTTTCCAATCCATAGTGGGTTTAGGCGCAGACATAATTTTCCCTACTCTTTTGCGGGCGGCAACAGTCAAGCGTTTTGTCGCCTGGGGCATAGTGGCAAGTATTTGTACTTCTTTAGCGCTTTTGGGAGCTACTTTTAGACCTTGGGTAGCAGTCTTTTTGATTGCAATGACTCTGTGGGGAATTTATTACGAATTTTTGGCTTTCGCCAAACACCAATTTGTAGCAGATGCGGTGCCGATTAAAGACAGGGCAGGAGCCTGGGGAATTCTGGGAGTTTTTACAAATCTGGCTTATTTTTTGGGTCCGATGATTGGTGTCTGGATTTTGCTGATGGGAGTAAGGGCACCTTCATATGTTGCTATCTTTTTGACTTTAATTTCATTGGCAATTCTATTTCTTTCGGGCAAGACTCACGACAGGCCGATGAGTTTAAATATTGCGGAAGTAAATCTGGTTGCGGAATTGGATCATTGGAGAGCACTTTTTGTCAGAGTATGGCCGATTATTATTTTGAGTTTGCTGTTGGGTTTTATAGACGCAACATATTGGACAATCGGCGCGGTTTTTTCCGTCAGTCTTGCCGAAAAGGGCATTTGGGGAGGGCTTTTTCTCCCCATGTATGCGTTGCCGTCGCTATTTATGGGATTTATTTTTGTTAAATGGGGAATTTATTCAGGTAAAAAGAAAATGGCAGAAAAATTCTTGCTGGCATCGGGTATTTTTTTGGCGGGAATTGCTGCAAGCAAGAATGTGATATGGCTATTAATTATGGTATTCCTCTCAAGCACAATGCTGGCGATTGTTTATCCTCTTGTCGACGGAGTTTATTCCGACATTGTTGCCAGAATGGGAAGAGAGAGAAAGCACCTGATTGGTTTAACTTCCTCTACAATTAATCTTTCCTATGTTATTGCTCCAATAGTGGCCGGGCTTATTGCCTCGAAGGTTGGTGAGCAGATGACCTTTTCGGTTTTGGGTGGACTTACCATTTTTATTTCACTGGCACTTCTAGTTGTTACGCCCCGAAAGCTGAAACTGCCGCAAGAAGAAATCAAGACTTGGAATTAAAGTTGGCGGCTTGAAATTTAGGCTCGTGCGTGCTATATTAACCTATAGCAATCGCTAGGCACTACTAATCACATGCGATTAAGGAGGCAAACGGAGAGCGAGCTAGCACATTTTTAACGATCACGCCCGTACGATTCAATCCGCCCATGAACAAGGAGGGTATTGAAATGCCAATGCAGTTGAAATCGTACCCGTTGGTTCATCCGCCCAGTCAGTCGACGGAAAAAGCAATCCTAGAAATGATTGCCTATCAGACCGATATGAACTGGGGAAAAGCCCCGATCAAGATTCGCGTTAACGCGAACGCTTTTCCAAATGGAGCACCGGACAAAATCGGCGACTTGCCGGTTGAGGTCAACTGTTCCGTACGGCCGGGCTGGCTCGAGCTGGTTGAAGCCGAGTATTAGGGTGTGATCAAGGAATGATCGTTTGGGGGGATGACCTGCCACAAGCAATTTTTCGCAGGCTTCCCCCCTTAGTTCTTCTTTTTCCCCGCCACTTGTATTTCCGACCTCACTTTAGTTAAATTAAAGTGCGTTATTTCATGGCTACAAAGGACATCCCGAAAAAGGTAAGGCTTCAAAGCGATAAGGAAGCGCTCAAAAAGTTCAAACTGGTTGTTGTTGCCTATTCGCATGTGGAGCGGGAATGGTTTCCCACGGAAGATGCTTACTACGCCGAAGTTGAAGTGGAAGAAAGGGCGCAGGATGTTGTCGAAAAAATAAAGGATTTGGGGATTGAAGCCAAGGGGCTTCCCGGAGACCAATATTTTTTGACAAATCTTCTGGTCGATAAACCCGACCTTGTTCTTAATTTAGTCGACACCTTAAGGGGCAAGGACCGCCTTCAGACCTCCGTGCCTGCCGCTTTGGAGCTTTCAAACATTCCCTATACGGGTGCGAGCATGGAGGGAATGATAATCGGAAATGACAGGAATTTGACCAAAAGGCTTCTGGTTGCCTATGACATTCCCACTCCGCCGTTTCAATTCAGAAGAAGAGTCGGCAAGGCAATTGATGAAACTATTGGGCTTCCCTTAATAGTCAAACTCAATGCAAGCGGGGGAAGTGTCGGAATAGACAACCACGCAGTTAAAGAAACCGTTAAAGAGGCCGAAAGAAAAGCGGACCAAATGATAGAGCTATACAAACTGCCGGTGGTTGTCGAGAGATTTGTAGACGGGCCAGAAATCACCGTTGTGGTTTTTGATGACGGAAGCAAAAAACATGTTTTTATGGGAGAGAAAATATTTAAGAAAAAACCTGACGGAAAACACTTTTTCACCTCAATTGAATCATATGACGACGAGGATGCCTACCACTACAAATTTGTTCCGGAACCCCTGTGCTCAAAAATAGCAAAACTGGCAGTTCGTGCTTTTAACGGTCTTCATCACAACGACTACGCAAAGTTTGATATAAGAATAGAGGATTCTACAAACACTCCATATTTCACCGACTCCAATCCCAACACCGCTTTTGGCCCCGATTTGGGCCTTCCCTTTACGGAGGTATTAAAATTACACGATATCTCTTTTGAGGAAGTTTTGACAAGCTTGCTCTCTAAGTATGCAAAGAACCTTCCTTAATCCGTACTTTCCGACGATGCGAAGGGTGAGGCAAAAAACTTCATCCCATTGTGCGCCGGCGGTTCTCGAGATGCTGGCAAGCTATGTTGGGAAGGATGTAGACCAAGACGCTTTTGTGGAAGCGGCCGAAGCTACCGAAAAACTTCGTGTTTACGGTATGACAGTGGATGAAATGGGAAGGGCGGTAACGCGGCTTGTGCCCGACGTCCAGTTTTGGTACAAGCATCACGGCACGCTTTCGGAACTAACCGAAATTGTCAGAATACATAAATATCCGGTCGGAATTGAATGGCAGGGAGTTTTTTATGAAGATGCAGACGAAGACAACGGCCACTACAGTATTGTTACTCACATTGACACGGTTAATAACATCATAGTTTTGGCCGACCCCTACAAGCGTTTTGCCGGGTCCGACAGGAGCTTCCATGTTTTGGAATTTGAAGAACGCTGGTGGGACGAAAACGAAATCATAGATACTTGGAGCCGGAAACACAATATAGTTAGAGACGAACACACAATGTTTATAATTACTCCCAAAGACGTTTTCTTTCCCGAATATTTGGGAATGTATCGGGGATAGTCGATGTTTCGAAAAAACAAAATTTTGGATTAGCGTGGGCTCACCTAAAAAAGAAGACTCCGAGGATAACCAAGATGACAAAAAATGCCAACCAGCCCGTAGTGTAGATTATTAAATTGATTGCTTTCTTCGTTTGCTTGTTTTCCCACCACAAAATAAACGGGCAGTAGCCGAAGATGAGTGCGCAAATTATTGCGGAGATGACGAAAAGAAGAAGGAAGAGCGTGGGGCCGAGAAAGGTAACTACCGGTCCGAAAAACCGCGCGCCTTTCCAAAAGATTAGTCCGATTAAGCTTGAATAAAGGGTAAGCCCGAGAGCTTGAAGGAAAGCAATAAATCCGAGCGAAAGTTTCTTCATAAAATATATTGTAGCATTTAGCATAATTAATATTTATAAACAATGAATAAACAAAATGCCGACGGAAGCGTTACAGCCCAAAATATTCAACTTAATCCTATCCGGCGAGACGGGGTTACAGCGACGCCTACGCCGATGTAAAATCTATTACCAACAAAATTGCTGGGAAAAAATTCTTACACTAGTAATGGGAGAAGTAAGGCACAAAATAGGTGGCTAATATATTTATTGGTGCTTGATATTGCGGTATTAACCACCGTTTCTGTTCTATTCAAAAGATATCTAGACAATAGAAATATATCTCCGCCCGCATCTATTCTTCCCACGCCTACACCTATATCTTCGCCTCAAATTTCAGAGGGAACACAAAATACTAATTCTTTGGGAAACGTAATTCAAAATTCTCTTGGAGACGCCGATGTAGTATATGGGGTGGTAGTAAAAAATCTCAAGAGCTCCGAGGCCTCTTATATCAATGAGCATAGAAACTTCAACGCGGCAAGCCTCTACAAATTATGGGTGATGGCCACGGTTTACAAGCAGATTCAAGACGGCAAATTGAAAGAAGATGATATTTTGAGCGAAGATGTCAGTGTATTAAACAACATTTTTAATATCGATACCCAATTCGAAACTTCCACCGGGACGATTACGCTTACTGTTCGCGAGGCGTTAGATGAGATGATTACCGTTTCAGACAATTATTCTGCACTTTTGCTTTCTGAAAAGATTGGTCTTTCCGCAATTTCATCCTTCTTGAACGAAAATGGATTTAACGAATCGAGTATAGGCTCTAGTGGAGGTTCGCCAACGACAACCGCATACGACACAGCGCTCTTTTTTGAAAAACTTTATAAAGGAGACCTCGCAAACGATAAATACACGAACGAGATGCTTGCTTTGTTAAAATCCCAGCAACTAAACGACGAAATACCCAAATACCTTCCACCCGAGGTAACCGTAGCCCACAAGACGGGGATGATAGACAACTCTCTTCACGATGCGGGAATAGTATATTCGCCGAAAGGAGATTATATAATTGCAATCCTTTCCGAAGGTACCTCTTCAGAAGACTTTTCCGAGAAAATAGCCCAATTATCGAAAGTTGTTTACGATTACTTCAGCTCCTAGGAGCATCGCCACCGCGCAGGTCTATCGTCTGGAGCACTTGGGGAGTAATTTCTTCTCCGGCCTTGAATTTCTCGACGCCAACCTTCATCCAGTCCGGAACAGAAGGGTCGGTCATATCGAAGTTATTCTCGGCAGCGTGCTCGATGCAATATCGGCGTGCCTGAAAAAATTTGTCTTCGAGTTCTACTCCCATTGTGGCGTTAGTATAGCAACGAAGAATTTGTCAATCAAGCAAGCCTTTGTATATTAACTTCGAACAATTTTTACCAAATCAGTCCGCTCTTGTTGGAGATAGTGATTAGACGTGGACGATAAATCAATGTTTTCTGTGTGTACTTCTTCTTTTTGGGGTGTTGATTGCCAGACGATTTTTCCATAAGGGTCAATAATCATTGAGCACATTGTTTGTGGAGATGCTGCGTTATTTACGCTGCAAACCCAAAATTGATTTTCAAATGCGCGAGCAACTAATATTTGTTCCCATATCTTATCGCTTTCTTTTATGGCATTGTTTACATGAAAGATGACTTGGGCTCCGTTCTTTTTAAGAATCTTCCATTGTTCTGGAAAAATAAGCTCTCTGCACATTTGGATTCCAAAACTGACATTCTCTTCTTTGTAGGTTTTCAATTCGTTCCCGGCAGAAAAGTGATTTCTATCTGGAATACTCAAATTATTTTTTCGATAAATTATTTTTTGATTGGGGTTTATAAAGATAGTACAGTTATACCAGTTATTATCCAATTTTAAGGCTGAACCAACTAGACAATTTATATTTTTTTCCTTAGTTATTTTGTCAACTTTGTCGAGGGCTTGTTCAATAGCATTTGAGTTAAGTTGAGACAAAAAAGTTTCTTCTTCTGGATAGTATCCAGAAATCATTCCTTCCGGGAAAAGGACCCATTCATTAGAAGAAGAGTTTTGCAAAATCGAAATGACCTTGTCTAAATTAGTATGAATATCCTTTGATACGGAGACTTGTGCAATGCGTACTTTCACACACAGATTATAGCAACTTTAGTAAAAAGGTCGACCAGAGTATGCAGGGGCTAGTAAACTATGTCAGGAACTTCTTTTTATCTAATTGGACAAACTTTCAAGATATTTCTTTATTGCAACTGCGGTAATACCCCATGCCAGTGGAAGCCAGTAAGGAATACCAAAAATAGTTACTCCATGATAAGTCCATAAACCACTTTTTGAAACAATTGCTTCGCCTAGTGGACCAAAAACTGCAGCAACAATGAAGTAATAGATTTCCTTGTCTTTTTTCAGGAATGCACAATAAATAATGCTAATTAAAAGTAGTATGACAAAAAGATGAATAGGGTATTCCCAAAGATAAGAGATAGATACTATCCAGGTAATAAAGAATGTAACAAACAGAAGATGAACTTTTATCTTTTTCATCTAATTAAAGTATATCACTCGAGGCTATTTTGCAGGCATTAGTACACGACCTTCGAACGATTTGGCATAAAATCAGTTCTTTCGAGCTGGGTAAAATGGCTCAGTTTATCAATCCTTCTGTGAACTTGGCTTATTGATACAATATACTTGATGAAACTATTCAATTTAGACTTAGTTAAGGGTGAGTTTTACTCTGAACTAAATCCTGAAATTACATTTGAAACGCTTACTCAAGGAGGTAGGCAGATTATTACTTGGAAGTGTTCTAAGGGCGATGATCATATTTGGGAAGCAAGCTTAAATCAGAGAACAAGCGGAAATAAACTAAGAGGTTGTCCAGTTTGTGCTGGGAAAAAAGTAGTAACAAGCAATTCTCTTTTAACAACTAATCCTGAAATCGCAAAGGAATGGAATTATGAAAGAAATAAAACCATTACTCCTTCAACCATAACTTATGGTAGCAATAAGAAGGTGTGGTGGCAGTGCTTAGTTAATGAATCGCATGTTTGGTTAGCCTCACCAAAGCAAAGAGTTAACAATAATACTTGTCCGCATTGCGACTCGTTACAGGTTAAATATCCAGATATTGCAAGAGAATGGCATCCGACTAAAAATAACTCGTTAAGACCGCAAGATATTGCTTCTTCATCCCATACCAAAGTTTGGTGGAAATGTGAGAAAGGAGTAGATCATGTGTGGCTATCATCGCCTAATACACGAGTTTCTAATAAAAGTGGTTGTCCCATCTGTTCAGGATATAAAGTTGTAAAGAGTAATTGTTTAGCAATAACACATCCAGAACTGTCATCTCAGTGGGATTATGTTAAAAACGCGAATAATCTTACTCCCGAAAATGTACATGCAGGTAGTCATAAAAAGGTGTGGTGGAGATGTCCTAAGGGGGATGATCATAATTGGGAATCTGTAGTTAAAACACGAGCAAAACAAGGAGTTGGATGTCCGATCTGTAGTGGTCGAAAAGTAAGCCTAAGTAATTCATTGGCCACAAAAGAACCTGTCATTGCCTCTCTTTGGCATCCTACAAAGAATGAACCATTGAACGCTTACCAAGTAACTCCGTATTCAGGTCAATTGGTTTGGTGGAAGTGTCCAGAAGGTGAAGATCATGAGTGGAAAAGTACTGTTGCTAACCTTGTAAATGGAAGCTCTTGTCCTGTGTGCATGAATAGAAAAATTACAAAGAATAATAATCTTTTTGCTCTATTCCCTGATTTGAAAGATGAGTGGGATTTCGAAAAGAATAAGGATGTCAACCCAGTCACATTATCTGCTGGTAGCAGGATGAAGGTGTGGTGGGTTTGTAAACGAGATCCTGAACATATGTGGTTCTCTACAATCAAAGACAGAACAGCAAAAGAAAGTGGCTGTCCTTACTGCTCCATAAAACTCAATGTCTCAGAGCTGAAAATGTTAGGAATAATCAAACAACTATTTGAAGGAAAAGAAATACTATATAGATATAAACCAAAATGGCTAAACAGAATGGAACTGGATGTGTATGTCCCTGAACTGAAATTAGCTTTCGAATATCAAGGAGCTCAGCATATCAGGCCGATTGATTTCTTTGGAGGTGAGATGGTTTATATCGAACAGGTAAAAAGGGATCAATTAAAAAAGAATATCTGCCACGAAAGAAATGTAACGCTTCTATATTGTTACTTTGACGAAAAATTGAGCTTAGGTTTGATTAAATCTAAAATAGATGATTCAGGCATTACTCTTATTTGAGGTAATGACATTTTTTATATTTTTTTCCACTTCCACAATAGCATGGGTCATTTCTACCAATCTTCCTGGAGATCATTTGTCCAGGTTTAATCATCACATCAGCAAGTTTTTGGAGTTTTGGGTCTTCATGCCATGGTTCATTAGAATACACGACTGAATCGATTATATTGGGACTTTCGGCATAGCTACCTAATCCTAACCACTCATCAGCTTTTGTAATGTACTTCCTGGAAACTGAATAAGCCATAATATGCTCATGCAGACCCTTCCTTCTCTCATATTCCACAACATATGTGATACCTCCTTTACCATGATCCAAAGGCATTGCCATGGAATGTGGGCCATGGTCACTTAAAGCTTTTGTTTTAGCAGACTCCATCATTTTGATAAGAGTATCTGCTGTCTTGCTGGAAAGGGTATATAAAAAGAAAATTGCATCAGTTAATCCTGGCTCTTTTGAAGCTTTGATCTGCGTTATGAGCTTAGTAAAGCTTTCATTCTTCCATTTTTGTCTGATCTTACTTTTTTTCTTATCTTCCTCTGATCCATACCTTTGTCTCATGACATCATCATCAATTACTTGTCCAAAATCTTGAACAAGAGCTATATGGGTAGCGTCAGAAGCAGGGTCGATATACAGTTTTTGATCTAAGTGATAGCCAAGACTTGTAATTTCAGTACCACCCATAATTTTATCAGCAAGTTTTACTCTCTGATTAACGTAATAGAGAAAATCATATGGGTCTGGTAAATACGTAGTTAGTAAATCCAAATCAAATATGTTCATCGCAATTGGCCATGGATCACTTTCTTTTCTTTCTAAAAAAGCGTGCACCTGCATATAAAGAGCAGGGTAATTGTCAGTTGTAACGGAAACGATATAAGCTTCGTTGATAGACTCGTGTAGCTTGATTTCATTGCCATTTGCATCGATAAACACCGCATCACGAGCTAAAATGTGCTGTTTTGATTCAAGGCCTTGTTCATAGGCCTCTTGTACAGCCTTTCGAAAGTCAATTCCTAATTGGTTGAGATCACCTTTTCGAGATAGAAAAGTCATTTTTTTGGATTTTGCTTGGACTGCAATTGCTTTGTTACCAAGTAGAACCAGGACATCAACATCTGTAAAGACTAATCCTTTCTTTTTTATACCTTCACCTTTTTGTCTTTGGATTTTTGCACCTTTATAGACATTAGATTCACCAAAAACTCGTTTAAGTTTTTGAAAAGCTACTTCTTCGGTATATTCACCTCTATGCTTCTGTGCTGTTGGAAAGTATTTTTCATCAAGCTCCTTTACCCAATAAAAAGGGCTTTCATCGATTGCCCTGGATAAGTCAAAGGAAACAGGAAGCAAATAGTTTGTATCTGAAATCCTTATTAGTGGCTTAGTTTCTATCTCATTAGAATCAGATGGGGCTCTAAACGATTTGTTGCTTTTTCCTGGTACAACTGAGAAACGAGTAGCAATTTTTTGAGCAACGGTCTTATCGAAACCTATCTCATCAGTGTTAACGGTAAATATACTCAAAACCCACTCACAAAAAGATCGAAAATCACTTTTTTCTGGAGGTTCAGGTCGTATCCTTTCAGCAGATTCTTTTACTGTTTTAGAAAACAAAACCGCATCTTCAATTGAAAAACCAAGATGCTCGATAATCCACTCCTTATCTTTGGCGTATCTTACTGGTGCAGATTCCCAATACTGGAAGTCGTACGCACCTGAATCTCCATAAAATACAGATTCCACAATTGCTTCTGATGATGTGAATATACCCGGACGGGGAGGTATCGGTAGGCCTTGCTCCTTACGTTTCATTGTTTTTTCAATCATAGAGCTGAAAGCTGTTAGGCTATAATAATCATGCACTTTTTGGAGTAGAGGATATGTCTGATCAATGTACTTTTTAGCAGTTTCTTCGTCTGGTACAGTTTCCAAATCTAAGGGTCTTTTGATTACGAGACCAAAAAGTAGTCCTACTTCTTGGTAACTTACTCTGTCCCACCAATTTACATTTAGGTATTGGTCTAATGGAATGAATAAGTCATGAAGCGTAATTATCAAAAGTGAGTACAAATAACCAGGTTTACTCACAAGCTCTTCCAGCTCTTTAAGTGTCGTTTCTAAGTTAGGTATTTTCCCTGCATCATCTTTATCTTTTTTTGCCATATTATCAAGCTAATTTGTGCTTCTATTTTATCACAAGAGTTGAGTAAGAGATGACCCATAGTTGCTTTTTCAAGGACGATTTAGTAGTATTTTATTAGGCTAAACATTTAGCTTTTTCGACAGCTTTTGTCGAAACGGAAATAGGTTTCGTATACATACGAACCAGAGCTGGTAAACTCTGAAATAGCCAAGCACAAGACTGCTGATAGAGCTTATAAGCAGGAGATTGAAGGGTTTTTGACCTTCTGCAATCTAGTTCCGAAGCTATTTGCAAGTTCGAGACCGGCCTTACAAAGGGAGTTACTTAGATTCGTTGTCTCGAACGTTTCTGTGAGGGATAAAAAGGTCGAATATACGCTTAAAACACCCTTTGACCTAGTAGCCAAGTACTCTCAAAGTGAGAATTGGCAGGGGTGGTAGGAATCGAACCTACGTTCGAGGTTTTGGAGACCTCCGGCCTACCACTGACCGACACCCCTAAGTTTATACTGATTTTCTCTTGAATCTCCCTTGTATTTTATCCTAAGTGGCTAGTAAGCTCAAATATAGCTTGTATGATATATCATTATATCATCCAAGGTTTTGGAGCGTTCGGAGGATATCTTTCCTGGGGGAAACATCTAGAATTTTCTTAACGGCTTCCTTTAAAGCCTTCAAATTTTGCCACTTAGCGAGCTTGGAAATAACAAAACTTTTGTCGCTTGCCGGTATTTCGAGAAGTTGTAGTTTGATTCTGGATACCGTTTGTCTGGTTGTGTTTGTAAATTCGGCAATTTTATCTTGATTTACCCCTTCAGATAAGAGAAGCATGATTATTGCCCTTTTTCGAAGCATTTCCTGCTCGGTTTTTGTTAGAAGTGTAGAGAAAGTTTTTATGACTTTTTGACGCTCCAGGCTGGTAAAAATTGTCAATAATGCTTCTTGAAAAAGCTCGTTATTTTTAGAAGAAAGTTTTTTTCTGGAAACGTGAGTCATGTATCATATAATGATATATCATCAATAAGCGGATTGGCAAGGCTGGTGGGTTTTTAAACTTTTATTTAAGCTTGGAAGTTTCCTTGTGAGGCGTAACCTTTCTGCAGGTTCTGCAGTACTTATTTAATACCAGTTTTCCCTCCATATTAATCTTATTCCGCTCTGTTATGTAGTTTTGGCTCTTGCAGACGGAACAAATCAAAGCAACCAGCTCTCTTGCACCTTTTTTTGCCATACGTTGGATATTCTATCACACCTTGAGCTCGAACGAGAGCCGAGGGTGGGAATCGGACCCACGACCTAGTCATTACCAATGACTTGCTCTGCCACTGAGCCACCTCGGCGCAAGGGAATTATAGCAGCATTCAAGAAGACGCTGCAATTTGATTGCGGCGATGAATTGACGCTGATATGTCATTCTCACTTAGGTGCGAAGCCGCGAAAGCGGAGAATGCCATAACAAATGCTGTTATACTTAGATATGATTCGATGGCAGGCTCTGTTCTTGATTTTAGCCGGGATTATACTAATTCTTCTTATCTATATCCTCAAAATCCACCCACCAAAGATGTAGCAGGCACGAACGAATGTGAGTGCCAAGGCTAGGATTCGAACCTAGGTAGGCCTTTCGACCGCCAGATTTACAGTCTGGTGCGATTGTCCGCTCCGCCACCTTGGCCTGGAGCCGACGAGAGGATTCGAACCTCTGACTTGCTGTTTACAAAACAGCTACTCTACCGCTGAGTTACGCCGGCTGGGAACATACGAATTATACCAAAAAATGACCCTGCTTCGGAGGTTGGGCTAAATTTTCCTGGAAAATCCAGGTGGGTAAGCTGCTTCCAAGCCCAAGGGCTTGGAAGACTCCGCCTTCCCTAAATCAGTAAGTGGTCAGGAAAGTTTAACCTTCAACCCCCTCAATCAGGGTCAATTCTATTTTAGCAAACTAGTCAAGCCCAAGTAAGGCCTAAATAACGGGGTTTCCGGGGATGAATAGCCTCAAAATTACATTTATAATCGGGTAAATAACGATAGAAATAAGCGAATTCCCTCCGAAAAGAGGGAAGAGAAGAAAAAGAAGAAGGACCAGTCCGTAGCGTCTCAGGAAAATATCCAATTCATAGGCCTCTTTTTTGGGAAGAAGTCCAATTAAAATTTTTCCTCCATCCAATGGATGAACGGGGATCAAGTTAAAAATAGCCAGACCCACATTTACAAGAATTAAGGCATAAAAAAGTCCGGAGAGAGCAATTGCCGAGGAAAAAGGAGCCAGGGTTAAGCGCAAGAATAGAGCGCTCAAAGTGGCAATGATTAGGTTGGATGCCGGCCCCGCAAGCGAGATAAGTGCCGCATCCCGCTTGGGATTGGCCAGATTATATGGGTCGTATTCCACGGGTTTTGCCCAGCCGACCACTATAGGGGAGCCTAAAAAGATTAAGATTAACGGAATAAGTACCGTGCCGTAGATATCCAAGTGTGCCAGGGGATTTAAGGTTAGCCTTCCCATAGCTCTGGCGGTTGGGTCGCCGAGCCTATCCGCCATCCAAGCGTGCGATGCCTCGTGGACGGTTATGGCGACCAAAAACCCAAGAATTAGATAGACTACTGATATTTGCATGCTTTACTCTGCCTGCGTGCTAATAGTATAATACCTACGCTCGACTCCATAAAGTCGAATTCATATGGCATACATCTGCGACATTTGCGGCAAAACCTCAGTCTACGGACGCTCACAGCGCCACGGCCGCGGTGTGGCGGGAAAGCGATGGAGCAAAAGGGCCCAGGTCACACCGAGGCTTTTTAAGCCTAATCTTCAAAAGGCCAGCGTTATTGTGAACGGTGTCAAAAAGCAAATGCGCATCTGCGCCAAAGATTTGAAGAAATTAAGAAGTGTGGAAAAGGGAAAGTCTTACAAGGGTATGGCGCTTGCGTAGGCATCAAGAAATTGCTTCCAGCTGACAGGAGTTTTTCCTTCCAATTGAACTTCATTCGGAACAAGTTTTTCTCCTTCCAGGTGTGCTTTGAGTATTTTAATCCTTAATTCTTTATTCATGATTTTTATCTTGCTCCATGCTCCGGGCCAGGGGAACATTGCGCGGATAAAGCGCTCCACAACCTGGGGAGATGATTTGCCTTCCAGGGCTGCTTTTAAATATTCAAAGGGGATAAAGCCATGCTCTTTATCGGCCCTGATTGTAAAGGTTGCTTCACTATCGTCCTGTTTCCTTGGATGAATTTTTCCGGCCAAATAAGCCGGCATAAGCGCAACCAATATATCCGCACTTCTTTCAAACAACCTTTTTCTTAGAGACTCGGTGGTGTCGTCTTTCAAAATTTCTTCTTTAAATTGCGCATAAATATCTCCATGGTCGAGTTTGTCGTCAAGTTTAATTATGCTTACCCCGGTTTCTGCCTCGCCTGCGGCAATAGCTGCCTGCACGGGAGATGCTCCGCGATATTTGGGCAAAAGCGAAGGGTGGATATTTAGAATTCCTTTGGGGAAAAGTTTGATTACTTCCGGCGGAATAATTTCTCCGTATGCCGCCAAAACTCCCAAATCGGCTTCCACGCCCTTTTCAATAAGCTCGCGCGAAGAGTGAAAGATGGAAATTTTTCTTTTGTATGCAAAGTTATCCACGGGTGAATAGGTAAGTAGCTGTTTTCTTCCGGTTGGCTGGGGTGCTTGGGTGATAACTGCAATAACCGCCTTATCTTTGGGTGAATCAAACTCTTTGCGCAAGGCGTCCAAAATCGGAATAACATACTCGGGTGTACCGAAAAATACGATTTTCATAATAATTTAATGATATCCTTCGACTCCTTTCAGTCGCTCAGGATGTCGCTCGTTACACGAGCTCCACCTCCTCCCATTCGCTGTTTTTATCTAGCTTATAGAGCGGTTTTTTGTCCTCTAGAAGCCTGTCGATAAAAAGCTTTCCATTTAAATGGTCGACCTCATGCAGAACTATTTGCGCATAGAAATCTTTAAACTCCTCGACTTTTTCGCTGCCCTTTTCATCCGTATATTTAAGTTTAACGACGGCCGAACGCTTTAAGGGGCCGTAATAGTTGGGGAGAGAAAGACAGCCCTCCATGATTGACTTGTTACTAGTGACTTGTGGCTTGTGACTGGTTTTTGAAAGCGCAAGGATTTCGGGATTGATGCACACGCGGCTAACGTTTTTAAAGCTAAACACGAAAATCCTCAAGTTTTTACCGATTTGCGGCGCGGCAAGACCGACTCCCTCCGGCTCTTTCTGAATAGCCAGAGTGTCAACAAGGTCGCGTACTATCTGTTCGACCTTCTTGTCCATGCCGATTACCGGTTTGGAAGGCTCGCGCAAACCAGGGTCACGAATATTGAGAATTTTCCGTATCATTGGCCTAGTATATCAGAATTGAGGCTACTTTCCGACTTCCTCGAGTTGCTGCTTTGTAATCGAGTCGTTCGGGTCGATATATTTCAGAATATATTCAAGCTGGGCTCTTGCCTCTTTTTTGTCGCCCCTATCGTTTAAGAGAATCGCAAGGGCGAGTCTGGCTTCTTTATAGTTGGCTTTAATATCAACCGTGTGCTGCAAAGTCTGTAAGGCCTCGTCGTTTTGGCCCAGGCGGGAATAGATAAGTCCCAGGTTGTAGTAAAGCTTGGCGTCGGTCGGGGCCAGTTTTATCGCATCCAACAGAACCGCCAGCGCGTCGTTTAAATAACTGGGGTTTATTATTGCCAGTTTAATAAACATGCTAACCCTGCTTCGCCTCAAATTTACATTTGCGGGTGAAAGTTTTACTGCACCATCCGATTCGATAGTTGCGGCGTCCGCAAACTGCTGGGCTTTGTCTTTCTGATGGTCCTGTGCAAGTGTAACCGCAATCGAGGAATAACTGCTGGAAATTTCGTTGTGGAAAATCGCCTCATTGGGGGATAACCTTTCGGCTTGAATGAGATATTGCGCGCCTTTCGCAAATTGGGACGAATCGTCGTAAAGTTTCCCTTTTGCGTAAAGAAGGTCGGCATACCAATATCTGCCGATAACTATCAACAGCCAGCTTCCAACTAACAACAGGATAACTATTGCAGCTTTTTGTCCGCTTGAAAGTTTTTTGAGTTGGAAATCGTTTGTCATCAGTTGGTTGTTCGCCAGTGCTATAGCGATTGCGGGAAAAAGAAAAAACTGCAAATTTACAGGAACTACGGAAAATCCGAAAAAGTTTGAAACCAAAATGCTTATATATCCGGCGGCAAATGCTGACTGCCTTTTCTTATAAAAGAGAACAAGCGTAGATACTATTAATATAAGGTAGGAGACAATTCCGACGGTTCCCGTATTGGCCATAAAGTTGAGGTATTCGTTGTGTGCCTTGTTATAAAGAAAATCCCACTCCGAAACCAAGTTGTGTTCAACCGGACGAAAGTTGTAGTAGGAATAGGCGAATGTTTCTACGCCGGTTCCTAAGATAGGATAGTGTTTCCAGATTTCTATTGCGCCTTTCCAAACAATTCTTCTTATTGTTCCCGAGTCTGTTCCACCGACCTCTAAGGCCGGACCGCTTGAAGAAGTTGTGGTCGGAACATTAATAATTAGGGTTTTATTTTTAATGAAATCCGGTAGTGAAGGGGTAAGCTGTGTGCCAAAAGCAAGCGCCAATATAACAAGAGCTCCTTGGGAAATTGCCAAGTGAATGAGAATTTTTCTGAAGGCAGCTTTCTTTTTAAAGTGGCTTGCAATCAGATATCCCCAGAATGCGATTTCCATAAAAGCAAAGCCGAAGAGACCGGAACGGGATTTGGTAAAGATTAATATCAGGAAGAAAAGAGTTGAAACCGCAATCCAGAGCCAGTAGATTTTATTTTTTAACGGTTTTTCGATATCGAAAGCGAATTTCCATCCGATTGGAATCAGGGCTGTGACCCAAGCAGCAAGCCAGTTTGGCTGCCCGAGTGTCGAGAAAACCCTATTTTGAACATCCTGCACCCAGAGATTTTTGTCAATTCCGAAGTGTTCCAAAACGCCGTAAAGGCAAACCAAAACACCGGAACCCAAGAGAAAATACAAAGCTTTTTTTGTTTTCTTGGCATCCATATTTGAGACAAATGCCCAGTAGAGTAGGGCATAACTTATGCTCGATAAAAGTCCCCCGTTGAATCTTGAGTAATAGCCCAAAAGCGAAGTCCTGAAGTCAATAGAGGTGATAGTCGAAAAAATTTGAGAGACAAGAAAGACAATAAGAGGAATATCCAATATTGTGCGACGGAAGATAAACTTTTTGCCAGCAACCATTTTTGCTCCCCAAGCGACCATAATTAGAACCATGAGGGCGTATGTTGCCAGCATTTTATTAAATTCGAAAAGCTCCGCAGTATACGGATAAAGAACGATTGGCACAAAAGACAGCAGGATGTAAAAAAGCACTTCAATCATTACAAGAAGAATGTACACCAGAATGAAAAAGAATTGAAGTGGCCTTTGAAAAATTTAGATGCCGCGTTATACTCAATCCGCTATAACATCCTCCGCATGCTAAGGCATGCGGTTTCCCTTGAGGGAAGGATGATATATCAGGTTCAATTCCTCCACGAATTAAAAAAATTCGTGGTATCCTTGAAACTGTTATGAATTTCTCCTTAGTAAACCGCATTCTTGGGCTTTTTTCCCACGACATCGGAATCGATTTGGGAACGTCTAATACTCTCGTGTATGTTCGCGGAAAGGGAATTGTTATTAGAGAACCTTCGGCTGTGGCCCGTCGCAAAAAAACAAAAGAGATTTTGGCAATCGGAGCATCCGCAAAAAAAATGCTGGGTCGGGTGCCATCGTCAATTGAAGCGCTAAGACCCCTAAGAGACGGAGTTATCGCCGACTTTGATGCAACGGCCGCGATGCTTACCTATTACATTAAAAGAGTTCACGACACCGGAGGAAATATTCCCAAAATTCCCCGGCCCAGGGTAGTAATCGGCATTCCTTCCGGAGTTACGGAAGTCGAAAGACGTGCCGTTGCCGATGCGGCAATAGAGGCAGGGGCAAGGGAAGCAAATCTTATTGAGGAGCCAATGGCTGCGGCAATCGGAGCGGGACTGCCGGTCGAAGGTCCGGAAGGAATTTTTATTGTTGATATCGGCGGAGGGACGACGGAAATGGGTGTAATCTCCATGGGTGGGATTGTAGTCGGTCGCTCGATAAGAATTGCCGGGGATGAGATGGACGAGGCGATAATTAATTATGTCCGCCTTAAATATTCACTCCTTCTGGGCCAGCCCTCCGCGGAGGAAGTAAAAATTTTAATAGGCAGCGCAGGAGTGGAAAAAGAAAAGTATGCAGTAGTTAGGGGACGGGATTTGGAAAACGGGCTTCCAAAATCAATAAAGCTTGCGGGAAGCGAAATACGCGAGGCGCTGTCTCCGATCGTACAGGAAATAATAGGAACAATTACTGATACAATGCAGGAAACCCCGCCGGAGTTACTCTCGGATGTTATGGAAAGAGGAATTTATATGGCCGGGGGAGGTTCGATGTTGCCGCAAATTGATAAAATGATTTCGGAAGCGACAAAAATGCCGGTTTATGTATCCGAGGATCCCTTAACCTGCGTTGTCCGCGGATGCGGAAAAGTTTTGGAGGATAACGGACTTTTGGCAAAAATTCGAGTTTCGCGAGGGCTATAAAAATGGAACGCCTGTCTTCCGTAACAACAGAAAGCTGGCTGCCTTGGTTTTGGCGGGGAGTTTTAATTTTACTTTTCCTAGTTCTTATTGGCCGGCTTTTCGAACTTCAAATTATTAAAGGCAATTACTACAAGGCGCTTGCGGAGGGAAACAGAATTCGGCGTGTCCCGATTGTTGCACCCAGGGGAAAAATATTGGCGAGAGGAGGGGAAATTCTGGTAGGAAATAAAGAGGTTGTTGAGAAAATAGTTTTTGACCCTACTGAGGGATATACAAAAACAACCGACACTCGCGGCGCAAAACCCGAACAGTTGATAACGGAACATCAGAGAGATTATAAACTCGGTCAGGCATTTGCGCATGCAGGTGGGTATTTGGGAGAAGTCTCCCCGGATGAGGTGGGAAAAATCGACCCGCGCTGTCCGGAAAGAGGACCATGGAAAATAGGCCAGCTTGTAGGCCGTTCGGGATTGGAAAGGGAGTATAATTGCACTCTTTCCGGAAACGACGGGGAAGAGCTGGTAGAAGTCGACGCCTCCGGCAAAGAGGTCAGAATATTGGGGAAGAAAAACCCGATTCCGGGAAACGATCTAAAAACTTCAATTTCTTTTTCTTTGCAAGAAAAAGTCGCAAAAGCCCTGGATAAAAAGGGTGCCGTGGTTGCTACCGACGGAAAAGGCGAGGTTTTGGCATACTTTTCTTTTCCTTCATACGATCCAACCAAAGTCGGGGCATATTTGAATGATCCAAACCTGCCGCTTTTTGATAGAGTGGTCGGCGGACTTTTCCATCCGGGTTCTGTTTTTAAGCCCATTGTCGCAATGGGGGCCTTGGAGGAAAGAAAAATAGACAAAAATTACATCTTTAGCGATCCTGGCGTAATTCGGGTGGGAACTTTTTCTTATTCCAATTGGTACTTTAACCAATACGGAAAGACGGAAGGAGAAATTGGTTTGGTCCGCGCGATCGCCCGCTCAACCGATACGTTCTTCTACGCTATTGGAGCAATGATTGGTCCGGACAAAATTGCCCAGTGGGCAAATAAATTTGGCATGGGGCAGCCCACAGGAATCGATATCCCCGGTGAAATTCCTGACTTAATTCCCACTCCCGAATGGAAGTTGAAAGTTACGAAACAGCAATGGTTTTTGGGGAATACATATCACTATGCAATCGGTCAAGGAGATATTGCGGTTAAGCCGCTTAGCGTCAATGTCGAAACTTCAACAATTGCCGAAGAAGGCACACAGTGTTTGCCCAAAATTGCCCAGAACCCTTCATGCAAGGATTTGAAAATCGACAAAGAGGATTTGGCTTTAGTTAAAGAAGGAATGATAGAAGCCTGCAGTACCGGCGGCACGGGATATACGTTTTTCGATTTTAAGCCGCAGGTTGCCTGTAAAACAGGAACGGCGGAGACGGCGGTTGACGGAGAACCCCATGCGTGGTTTACGGTTTTTGCCCCCGCAGATTCTCCTCAAATAGTATTAACTGTAATGGTGGAACGCGGAGGAGAAGGTTCCAAAGTAGCCGGCCCAATTGCGAGGGACATTATGAATTCTTGGTTTCTCAAAAAGTGAAAGAAAGAGAATATCTTCTGGCGCTTTCGGCCTTTATCCCTTTTGGCCCCAAACGGATAGAACTTTTAACGGGATACTTCGGCAGCGCCAAAAAGACTTGGAAAATTTCACAAAAGAAACTTCTTGAAGTCGGCATTAATGAAAAAACTGTTTTGGCATTTGAAACATTTCGCAAATCTTTCGACATAACCGAATATTTAAAAAAACTCGAAAAACTCCGCATCGATTATGTTTGTAAAAAAGACAAGGATTATCCGGAAAACCTGCGGAATCTTGAAAACGCTCCGACAATTTTATACACCCGGGGAAAATTAAAGCCTTCGGACGCAAACGCGATTGCTATAGTCGGATCAAGAAAAATGACGTCTTATGGGCGGGAAGTTACGGAACGTTTTGCATCGGAATTGGCTGGTTTCGGTATAACCATAATTTCGGGCTTGGCGAGGGGAATCGATACCGCGGCCCATAAAGCAGCACTCGCAGCGACAGGGAGAACAATTGCAGTTTTAGGGTGCGGTTTGGACAGCGTCTATCCGCCGGAGAATTTCGTCTTGGCAAAGGAAATTGTTAAAAGCGGGGCACTGGTATCGGAATATCCGCTCGGACATCCCGCTCTTCCGATTAATTTCGCCAGTCGCAACAGAATAGTTTCGGGACTTTCAAAAGCAGTTTTGGTTGTAGAAGGGGCCGAAAAAAGCGGTACGCTTCTTACTGCATCAAGCGCCGCAGAACAGGGAAGATGTGTGTTTGCTGTACCGGGACAGATTACCTCACCGCTCTCGGCCGCCCCGATATTTTTGTTGAAAAACGGAGCCAAAATGGCAACAAATACGGGGGACATTTTGGAGGAATTGGATATCCAAGTTAAGGTAGACAGGGAAAAGATTGAGAAAGTTTTACCCGCAAGCCCCGAAGAAGAAATTTTGCTTGAGGTTTTGGCCAATGAACCCTTACATCTTGACGAGGTTGTTAGAATATCTTCTTTGGACACGCCGAGTGTTTCTGCTAGACTGACTATTATGGAATTAAAAGGGCTTGTAAAAAATATGGGAGGCGGAGTATACAGAAAAATATGAATTTAATAATTGTCGAATCTCCCACAAAAGCAAACACGCTTTCGAGATTTCTCGGGGAGGGATATGACGTGGAGGCAACAAGGGGACATGTTATGGATTTGCCAAAAAGCGAGTTGGGTATTGATGTCAAACAAAATTTCAAGCCGACCTACGTTGCGGTAGAAAAAAGTCTTGATGCGGTTGAGAGGATTAAGTCCCAAGCAAAAAAGGCAAGCAAAGTTTATCTGGCAACTGACCCGGATAGGGAAGGCGAGGCAATAGCCGAACATGTTAAGGACATAATCGGGGACCACAAGACGGTAAGAATTGTTTTCCACGAAATTACCAAGGACGCGGTTGAGGAGGCAATCAAAAATCCAAGAGACATCGACCAGAGCTTGGTTGACGCCCAGATAGCCAGAAGAGTTTTGGATAGACTTGTAGGTTATAAACTTTCGCCTCTTTTGTGGAGAAAAGTTCGACGCGGACTTTCGGCGGGAAGGGTACAAACGGTAACGGTCCGGCTTATTGTCGAAAAAGAACGGGAAATCGAAAAGTTTAAACAGGAAGAATATTGGGAAATTTGGGTTGACGTAAAGGGTAAGGATGCAAAGGCATTTTCGGTTAAATTAGTCAAAATCGGAGAGAAGACCGAGGATGTAAAAAACGGTAAGGATGCCAAAAAAATTGTTGGGGATTTGCAAAAATCAAAATATGAAGTTTTGGATGTTTCCAAGAAAGAAGTCGTAAAAAATCCTTATTCTCCTTTTACAACTTCAACCATGACCCAAGCCGGTGCCAGGATTTTCGGTTGGTCCGCAAAAAGAACGATGTCGATTGCCCAGCATCTTTATGAGCAGGGACTAATTACCTATCACAGAACCGACTCGGCTCACATCGCGGAGGCGGCGGTCAAAAAACTGCGAGATTATATTAAAAGCGAATATGGAGAGAAGTATCTTTCTCCCGAACCCCGGATTTACAAAACAACTTCCAAGGTCGCCCAGGAGGCACACGAAGCAATTCGTCCGACAAATCTTAATGCGAAACTAAAATCCGAAGGCAAGTATGCGCGGGACGAAGAAACACTTTACTCTCTTATATGGAAAAGATTTGTTGCCTGTCAGATGGCATCTTCGATTTACGACGAAACCACAATTGATGTTTCGGCCAACCCTGACTACCTGCTAAGGACCACCGGGCAGACAATGAAATTCGACGGGTGGAGAAAAGTATTGCCTGCGGGTAAAGTTGCCGAAGAGGTGGCAATAATTTTGCCGCAGGTTACAAAGGGCGAGCCACTTCATTTAATTAAAGTCAATTCTGCACAGAAGTTTACGGAACCCCCCGCGCGCTTTAACGAAGCGTCTCTGATTAAAACTCTCGAGAAGCTCGGTATTGGCAGACCTTCGACATATGCGCCCATAATTTCAACCATACAGGTGAGAAATTATGTTGAAAAGAAAGAGGGAAAGTTTTATCCCACACCGGTCGGTGTTGCAGTAAATGATTTTTTAATGGAGCATTTTCCGGACATTTTCGATTATCAGTTCACGGCAGAAATGGAAGGGGACCTTGATAAAATTGCAAACGGCGACGGGAAGTGGTCGGATTCAATAAAAAAATTCTGGAATCCTTTTAGTAAAACTCTTGAGATTGTAGAAAAGGGAAGCAAAAGGGTAAAGATTGAAGTTGAAAAACTTGGCATTAAATGCCCTGAATGTAAAGAAGGAGAGCTTGTCGTAAGAATCGGAAGATTCGGGAAATTTGTTTCCTGCTCGAGGTTTCCCGATTGCAAATACACCGACAAATATGTCGAAAAAGTCGGGATAAAGTGTCCGGAATGTAAAACCGGAGACGTAATTGTCAAAAAGACCAGAACCGGAAAAAGATTTTACGGCTGCAGCCGCTACCCCGAGTGCAAATGGGCTTCCTGGCGAAATCCCCTGCCGCCAAAAGCGTAAGTTTGCGTATTGACACACCCGCCCTACCTTTGTTAAAACCACCAGAGAGAACTTTTCATGGCGAGATATAGGAAACCTACACTCAAATTTAAACTTCTCGCAAAAGGTGCAAAACTTCCTTTTTATGCTCACGACGATGACGCTGCTTTTGATCTTTATTCCACGACTTCTGGAACAATTAAAAAAGGCGAGATAAAAATTTTTCCAACAGGCATTGCCTCTGAGATTCCAAAGGGGTGGTTCGTATCGTTCCGTGGTAGGGGGAGTATGTCTAAGAACGGAATTGATGTATTTGCGGGCGTAATTGATGCCGGCTATCGTGGAGAGTGGCAAGTCCTGCTTGCTAATACGGCGGGTAAAAGATATAGGGTCAAGAAGGGCGATAAGATTGCCCAGGGAATATTACAACCCGCCCCCCAAGCAAAAATTGTAGAGGTCAAAAAATTATCGGAAAGCAAAAGAGGCGAGGGAGGTTTTGGAAGCACTGGAAGAAAATGACAGAGATTCTTGTAAAGGGAAAAACTCCAGAAGTAAATATTGCACTTCAGGCCGAAAGCATAATGAAGGAGAGAACTCCGTCTCCGGAACAAGTAATTTATGAACCGACTATTGAATTTCTGGACGCTGGGGGACTACTTACAAGAGAAGAGCGTGGGAGGGTGATAGCAATGGGTGATAGAACAGCAATTTCCTATAGAAACTTGTCGGAACAAGTTCTTAAGGACAGGGAAAAACCGGAAAAGACTTCGGATTTTTATTTAATGTATGCTCTCGCCGCAAGGTCATCAAATGAAATTGCCCACACAAGCATACTCGAACAGATAAATGTAGGGCCTGAACAATTTGGGGGAGACCCGCCAATTGTTATGGAAGGAATTTCGATTTTGTCCGGACTAAGAGATGTGTGCTCTCTCCGCCATTTTGGTTTTGAAGCTTTTTCCAGTCGCGGCGGGATATTTCCCGAAGGGTATTGGAGAATTCCCGCCCAATTGGGTGCAACCCCGATAGGAAATGAGCTTGCATTGATGAATCGGGAAATCTATGCAATTTATTTAGACCTGACAAAAAGAGGAGTAGAGCATTTTTTGCAGACTCTCAAACCGAACGAAGGGGAAACACTACCAAGATTTAGGTGGAGAGTTCTTTCTCATTCACTTGATGAGGCAAGACAAGTTACAAACGGAACTTTTCTCAATCATCTTTCAATGCACCCAAACAGCGCGTTGGCGCTTAGGGAAGCAATCGTCCAATTGGCATCCTCGGAATTTCCGGAAGCCCGGGAAATTGCCGATAGATTAAGAATTCTTGCCCAGAAAGGTTTACCCACTTTGATGCGCCATACGGAACTTTCGGAATATCAAATGGGGCTTGCCGAAAAAAGAAGAAAAATTGCCGAACATTTGGGGCTTACCAAAAAAGATGCCAATAATGCCAAAGTTGCCGAAAAATCGATGATGCTCGGTGCAAAAGCCACAGACAATAGTGAAGAGGTTTTTCTCGCAGCATTTCTAGCAGACGGTGGAGATGTAAGTTTGGCAGAGGCGTACATAAAAGTTAAAGAACTTTCCCCTGAAGAAAAAGCAAGCCACATAGCCGAAATATTTGCAGGAATTGGGTTACACGATAAGCCTCCTCGGCAATTGGAGATGATAAGAATTACTGGAATGTTTGAAATGTCTTTGGGGGCGATTTATGAAGCCATAAGGCACAGGCTTCTTACACACCTTGTTTCCCGTCTTACAATTCGACGTGGACATACCACACCCGAACTTTACCACAAGTTGGGAATTACGGACGAATATGAAGAAGGAATTAATCTTAACGAAAAACAATATCGTCTGGTCGAGAGTCTGGGACCGTCCTACGATATTTTTAAAGATTATTTTGTCGCAAGAGGACATATAATTCCCTATACTTTCAAAATAAGCGGTCTTGATGTTTTCCATTTTCTCAAAGTCAGGGCATCGAATGGTGCACACCCCGACATAAGTGGACCGGCTTTTGAACTGGAGAGTCTTTTGAGGATGAATCACCCGGCAGTTTTTAACCATTTGGTCAAAAAAAGTTGAAATGGCAGAAAGAAAACAGTCAGTTCAAGAAGAACAAATAATCGGGACGGAGCAGGAGCAAAGAAAAAAGGCTCCGTTTTTTGCCATTGTAGGTGCTCCGGCTGTAGGCAAGACCGCGCTTTTAGATTTAATGACCACTTCCTTAGGGATTCAGCCGGTTCAGGAAAAGTTTGCCGGAAATAAAGAACTTGTTAAATTTTATACTTCCGGGCGTCCCCAAGAGCACAGTTTTAAAGCCCAAATGTTTTTTCTTGGCCTCACGATTGCCCAGACGCGTTCTTACAGAGAAGTATTGCTTCGTCAAGCGATTGTCCAAGACCAGGGGATGGAGGGGAATATGGTAATTGCCGATACCCAGCATAAACTTGGAGATATGACAGATATCGAATTTTCGATGTACACAGAATCTTTTAATCTTATAGTTGGTGCCCAAGGTTTTCCAAAACCGGATATCTATATAGCCCTTACTGCCGAGTACGAAATCATAAAACAGAGAATAATCGACAGAGGCAGAGAAATGGAACTTCAAATGATGCAGAGCCATCCTAACTATTTTCCATCATTGGTAGAGAATTTTGATAACTGGCTTAGAGAAAAAACCAGGAGGGCACCAGTGATTGTTATAGATACAGGAAAAGTGGACATATGTGAGGAAGACAAAAGAGATTTTTTGGTAAAAGAAATTTGCGATTGGTCTACTTATTACCTAACGAGTCCCAACCAGCTTGGTGGTAAAAGCCAAGATGGGACAAGTTTTATTTTGCCGGATTTCGCTCTTCACCCCCGTTTATTTTATCGGTCCAAAAGTTATTCTATCGACAAACAAAGAAAGCAATTATGAAAGAGAGAGGGAAATTTGTAGTATTGGAGGGTGGAGTTGGCTGTGGCAAATCGACCCAAGAAAAACTTCTTAGGGAAGAACTCCCATACTGGGAATTTTATCGGGAGCCGGGCGGTACTCCGTTCGGCGAGAAGATTAGAGACGCAGTTCAAGGTCTTCATGGCTACGATGTTGACAGAATTGCCTCTTTATTTGCTTACAGCTCATCAAGGGCCAATCTAATTCGCGGCGTTGTCATTCCTAGATTGGAGGATGGCGCAAACGTTTTACTTGATCGATTTTGGTATTCGACTTTTGCTTATCAGGGCACAGAGGGCGTATCGAAACTTCTTATATGGGGAATGAGTCTGGTTGCAACGCGGGGGTTAAAGCCGAATATGGTTTTGCATTACGAACTTTCTCCGGAAGTCGGAAAGACAAGAAAAGAAGGGAGACACGACGCCGATAGATATGATTTAAAGGGCGTTGATTTCCACCAAAAGGTTAGAAAAAACTATCTATTGTTAAGTAAGCTTTATCCCGGAATTTGGAAAACCATTGATGCTTCACAGCCCATAGAAAAAGTCTTCGAGGATTCCATGAATGCCTTAAAGGCACAAGGTATTGTATAATAGCCTCTAATATGCAAAAACTGGTCGAGTGTGTGCCCAATTTTTCGGAAGGAAAACGTATATCCGTTATCCATAAAATTGCCAACTCAGCCCGAAAGGTTAAGGGTGTAAGGGTTCTGGATGTTGAGTGGGATAAGTCCCACAACCGTTCTCTTATGACAATTGTTGGAGCTCCCGAGCCGGTTTTCAAAGCGGTTTTTGCCTCCATTAAAACCGCAACCAAACTTATCGATATGAACAAACACAAAGGTGAACACCCGAGAATTGGGGTAACTGACGTTGTTCCCTTTGTTCCGATTTCCGGAGTTACCATCAAAGAGTGTGTAGTTTTATCGAATAAACTGGGCAAAAAGGTGGCAGAGGAGCTTAAGATTCCGGTTTATTTATATGAAGCGGCAGCAAAAAGAAAAGACAGAGTAAATTTGGCGGAGGTTCGCAAGGGTGAGTACGAAGGGCTGAAAAATGAAATTGAAACGAATCCCAATAGAAAACCGGATTATGGTCCGAGTAAACTTCATCCCACAGCCGGCGCGGTTGTAATCGGAGCAAGAAAATATTTGGTCGCTTTTAATGTAAATCTGGACACAAAAAATGTCGAGATCGCCAAAAAAATCGCTTCAAAAATCCGCGAGAGAAACGGAGGACTGCCGGCAGTCAAGGCGCTTGGGTTTAAAGTAGGGGGATATGCACAAGTTTCCATGAATTTGGTTGATTACGAAAAGACAAACTTTGACGAGGCCTTTAGAGCTATCGAGAAAGAAGCAAAGAAACTTAGGGTCGGCATTCGGTCGTCCGAAATTTACGGAATGATTCCACTCGAAGCCTTAGTTCGACAAATTAGAACGACATTTAAAGCAATCGGCTTTAAATCGGATCAGGTTCTCGAAAAAAGAATATTCAAATAAGCCCCGAATGTATAGATGATATAATGATATATCATACATAAGATGGAAATTAGAAAAAAAAGAATAGGAGAATTTTTAAATGAGGTAGCCAGTGATTCTCCAACGCCAGGTGGGGGAGCAGTGGCGGCCCTTTCAGCAGCTATGGCTGCGGGCTTAGTTAGAATGGTTGCCGATTTGACTGTTGACAAAAAGGGTTACGAAAAGGTTACGAAAAAGGCCACCGGAATCGGGTCGGCGGCCAAAAAATTGGAGAAGGAATTGCTTACTTTGGGGGATTTGGATATAGCGGCCTACAATTCCGTCGTAGCTGCATTTAAGACAAAAGATAAGCAAAAAATCACAAAAGCCCTTCATGGGGCAGCCGAAATACCCGGGAAGGTCGCTCAAAAAAGCTTAGAAGTGTCAAGGTTGGCACAAAAGATTACCAAGATAGGAAATAAAAATGCCCTTTCCGATGCCAAAACGGCAATTTACTTGGCCAAAGCCGCAAGACTTTCGGCTTTGGAAAACGTAAAGATAAATAAACGGGCGCTTGCGAGGTTGTAGAAGTTGCCGTATAATACGGCCACACACATCGGTCACGTCTCCTGGATTCTTCCGACCGGTGGCGGGTTAAGGAGACAAGTATAATTTCTAATTACTAATTTCTAATGTCTAATAACGTATCGCTAGATAAACTACTTGAGGCGGGTGCCCACTTTGGACACCAGGCAAGGCGTTGGAACCCCAAAATGGCTCCTTATTTGTATGGTGTTCAGGAGGGAGTACACGTTTTTGATTTGACAAAAACCAAACCCCTTTTGGAGGAGGCTTTGGAATTTCTCAAAAAGTCCCACGCCGAAGGAAAGGTCATTCTCTTTCTTGGCACAAAAAAGCAGATTAAAGAGAAAGTCGAAGAGGTCGCAATAAAATGCGGATGTCCCCATGTAACGGAACGATGGTTGGGAGGAACTTTTTCGAACTTTGAACAAATAAAGCGCTCTTTGGATAAACTGGCCGATATGAAGGCAAAAAAGGCTTCGGGTCAGTACGATAAATTTACCAAAAAAGAAAGGCTTCTTATTGATAGGGAAATAACCCGGCTTGAAAGATTTTTCGGCGGAATAACTTCTTTGGAAAAACTTCCGGATATTTTGGTTGTTATGGATTCCCACAAAGAAATCGGTGCCGTTAATGAGGCGAGAAAAGCCGGTTTAACAATAGTGGGAATTGTAGATTCCAACTCCGACCCAACGCTTGTAGATTACCCCATTCCGATGAATGACGATGCCCAAAGTGCGCTAGAATATGTGTTAGACCTGATAAGTAAAGCGATATCCGAGGGAAAGGTCAAAGTCAAAAAGCCGGCGCAAAAGGAATGAAGATAACAACCGACCAGATACGAAAACTTCGCGAGCAGACGGGAGCTCCTGTCATTAGGGCCAAAAAAGTATTGGAGGAAGTTGGGGGAGATGAGAAGAAGGCCTTCGAAATTTTACAGAAGGAAGGGTTTGAAAAGGCCGCAAAGAGGGAGGGAAGAGTGACGTCTCAGGGTATTATTGCTACATATATCCATCACTCCGGCAAAGTCGCAAGTTTGGTTGAGGTTTTTTGCGAAACGGATTTTGTTGCAAGAAACGAACTTTTCAGAAATTTAGCACACGAACTGGCTCTTCAAGTTGCTTCGATGGAAGCCAAAGATGCCAATGAGCTTATGGAGCAGGAATATATAAAAGGTCCAACAAAAAAAATCTCCGATTTGGTTAAGGAAGTAATAGTAAAAACCGGCGAAAACGTTCGCATAGGCCGGATAATTCGTGTAGAATTAGGAAAATAAACCTAATGGACGAAGCTTCGATTCGTTCGCGAATGCAACAAGTTCTAGACCTCGTAACCAACGATGTGGGTCTTATCCGGACAGGCCGCGCAACTGGGGCACTCGTGGAAGGATTAGTTGTTTCTGTTTACGGAGGAACACAAAAACTAAAGGTTAATGAACTGGCAACAATCTCCGCCCCCGACCCTCAAACATTGGTTATTGACCCTTGGGATAAATCAATAATCGGGGAAATAAGACAAGGAATTTTGGCGGCCAATGTGGGAATGAATCCTTCAATTGATGGGGAAATACTTAGAATTTCTTTTCCTCCTCTAACTACAGAAGACAGGGAAAAATATGTAAAGCTTCTTTCGACAAAACTTGAAAACGGCAGGGTTATGGTTAGACAGGCCAGGGGAGATGCAATGCGGGATGTTAAAAAAGAATTTGAGGAAAAGAAAATTTCCGAGGATGAAAAATTCGAGAACGAAAAGAAAATTCAAACCCTTACGGACGAGTATATCGGTAAAATCGATGAACTGGGGGAAAGAAAAGAACAGGAGTTGCGGGGGATATGATCGGTTCTGTTTTGGTCTTTTTTATCGTTCTTTCGATTCTTATTATCGTTCATGAATTGGGGCACTTCATAGTTGCAAGAAAAACCGGTGTAATGGTTGAAGAATTCGGTTTTGGTCTTCCTCCGAGATTGTTTGGGAAAAAAATAGGCGAAACGATTTATTCAATAAATGCGCTCCCCTTCGGCGGCTTTGTTCGCCTTCATGGAGAAACGGATGAGGAAAGCATAACTTATCCGGGTCGGGCATTCTTAAACAAAAATAAAAAAACACGCGCCGCAATTGTTGTCGCGGGGGTAATTATGAATGTTCTTTTGGCTATAGTTGCATTTGCTACGCTTTACTCTTTCACCGGGATTCCACGCAATACCAAGGATGTCAAAATAGTAGAAATTGCCACCGAATCTCCTGCGCAAGCGGCGGGGCTGGTTGTCGGAGACATTGTCAGAAAAGTTGACGGAAAGGTAATTTCCTCAAGCGATGAATTTATTGCATCCGTCGACCAGAAAAAGGGTAAATATGTTGTTTTGGATGTCGAATCAAATACCGGCGGGGCTCAATTTACAAGAAAGGTTACACTTATCCCTCGAGAAAATCCTCCCGAAGGACAAGGTCCGTTGGGCGTTACCTTTACATCTACAGAAATATTTTATCCGCCGGTTTGGCAGAGGCCGTTTTACGGCATTTATTACGGGTTGAAAGATGCACTTTTTTGGGGAGAAACCGTTATCGTCGGATTATGGAAAATTGTAACAGGCCTATTCGTCGGGCAAGTTCCTAAAGACGTAACGGGTCCGGTAGGAATTTTTGCGGTTACCTCGCAGGCGGCCAAAGTCGGAATTTTGGCCGTCATTAATCTTGTCGGAATTCTTTCGGTTAATTTGGCAATTCTTAATATTGTTCCTTTCCCAGCGCTTGATGGCGGAAGACTTTTGTTCATTGCTATCGAAAAGGCGATAGGGAGGAAGGTTGTCCCCAGAATCGAGGCGGTTATTCATACCGTCGGAATGGTAATACTTTTGCTTTTGCTTCTTGCAATAACAATCCACGATGTGATGGGAATAATCAGGGCCGGTTCGCTTAGCGGATTTCTGAACTCGGTGTTAAAATAGGCAAATGCTACAGTCAAAACTTTTTCCTAAAACAAAAAGAGAAGCCCCAAAAGAAGCGGAAAGTATAAACCATAAACTTCTTGTCAGAGGGGGATTTATTGACCAACTAATGGCCGGTAGCTGGACTCTTCTTCCTTTGGGCTGGCGGGTGGTACAAAAAATCAATCAAATTATTCGAGAGGAGATGGATGCAATTGGTGGCCAGGAAATGCTAATGCCGCTTCTTCATCCACGTTCGATCTGGGGTGAAACTGGTCGGTGGGGAAGTGCCAAGGATAACCCTCTTGGTGCACAAGAAGTTATGTATCAATTTAAGGATATAAGAGGTAAAGAGTATGCTCTTTCTTTTACCCACGAGGAAATTGTAATGGACCTTTTAAGGAAGAACATTAAGAGCTATCAGGATCTACCGGTTTACGTATATCATTTTTCGACAAAGTTTAGGAACGAGCCTAGGGCCAGAAGCGGAGTTTTAAGAGGTAGAGAATTTATGATGAAAGATTTATATTCGGCCCATGTGTCAGAGAAGGATATGATGGAATATTATGAAAAAGTCAAAGTTGCTTATGCAAAAATTTTTAAGAGGCTAGGCTTCAATTTTAGAATAACTGAAGCTTCAGGAGGGGTTTTTACAACCAACCGTACTCACGAGTTTCAAGTTCTTTGCGACACTGGAGAGGATACAATTTTTTATTGTGATAAATGTGATTGGGGAGAAAATAAAGAGATTTTTCAGGGGAAAGAAAAAGGGGTTTGCCCAAAATGCAAAAAAGGGAAAATTGTTAAAGCGAAGTCGATTGAGGTTGGAAATATATTTCCTCTTGGAACATGGTATGCGGAAAGAATGAGGGTTTATTATGCCGACAAAAACGGGATGAAGAAACCGGTTTGGTTCGGAAGTTACGGTATTGGCCCGACAAGGGTCTTGGGCACATTAGTTGAGGTTTCCCATGACGAAAAAGGAATTATTTGGTTTCCTCAAGTTGCTCCCTTTGCTGTTCATTTGATTGAATTACCCGGGGCAAAAAATGCAAAAAGTGTTTACGACATACTTAAAGGTGAGGGAATCGATGTTCTTTGGGACGATAGAGAAGTCGGTGCCGGAGAAAAATTTGCCGACGCCGATTTAATCGGAATCCCTGTTCGTTTGGTTGTTTCCAGAGAAACCGGCGATAAGGTTGAGTGGAAAAATCGTACCTCCGGCAAACCCGAATTGATTTCTTTGGAGGACTCAATTAATAAATTATCTTAGGTAACACTATCTTTTATGACGGGGGAACAACAAAAAGTTCTGCCCGGCTTCGAGAAAATTATTCCCGAAGAGCTGCAACGTTTTCCTCAACCACACGAAGACACAGAAACTCTTAAGTGGTATGAAATTCTATATCACCCCCTGGATTTAAAATTCAGGGGAAGACTTCACGAATGGCTTAATGCTCTTCTGGAGAAACGAAAATTCAAACTGAAAGAATTGCTCGATAGCTATCACTTGAAAATTGTTAGTTTATACTTATTTCCTCAACCACCTAGAAACAGGTGGTTAAGTCAGGGGAGCGTTATGAAGAAGCTGGTGGGCAATTCCAAAAAAAGACTTAAAAAGCCGTTGACCGATTCGATGGTAACGATTTGGAGAAAAGTTCACGGACTAAAATGAGCAGAAAGAAAAAAATCGTTGTAATCGGCGGAGGAACCGGAACATATCAAGTATTATCCGGCCTCAAAACTTATCCCCATATTGAGCTTTCCGCAGTTATTTCGATGTGCGATTCGGGAGGATCCACCGGTAGACTTAGAAAAGAACTGGGAATTCTGCCCCCGGGAGATATAAGACGGGCAATTTTGGCTTTATCCGACCTACCCTTTGCCAGAAAGACTCTGGAAGAAGTTTTTGATTTTCGTTTTGAAAACGGCAAAACTTTGGCAGGACATTCTTTAGGTAATATTCTTTTGGCGGCCTTAGTCCAAATTACGGGGAGCATGGATAGAGCTATCAAGGAGGCGGCCAGAATCTTAAATGCCTCGGGCAAAATCTTTCCGATAACTCTTGATAATACAAACCTCGTGGCCATATTGAAAGAGGGGACTAGGGTTTTTGGAGAAACAAAAATCGACAGACGCAAAATAAAACCCAAGGTGCCGATTGAAAAAGTTTATATTTCACCAAAGGCAAATATCTTCTACGACGCAGCGAAAGCAATAGAGGCCGCGGATTTAATAGTCTTTGGGCCAGGCGATTTGTATACAAGTTTGATACCAACACTTTTGGTGAATGGAACGCGAACAGCATTGTCCAAATCAAATGCGAAAGTCGTTTTTGTAGTAAATCTTATGACAAAAAAAGGTGAAACCGACGGATTTGTTGCATCGGATTTTGTCAAGATTTTCAGAGATTATATGGGAGAGGCGGCTTACAAATTGACTCACGTAATTGTCAATAAAAAGTTAAGCGGCGAAAAAAGCAGAATTTCAAGTTGGTATAGAAAATACGGTTCCATCCCCGTCAAAGATGATTTGTCAAAGACCAAGAAAAAAGAATTTAAGGTTATTTCCGGGAATTATGTGGGTACGACAACCTTTTTTCGACACAGCCCCGAAAAGTTGGCCAAGGTAATAATTTCTCTGCTATGAAAAGCTTCATGTTATACTAAAACCGTGAAAGATTGCGTTTTCTGTAAAATTGTAAAGAAAGAAATTCCTTCACAAATCGAGAAGGAGACGGACAACCTGATTGTGTTTAAAGAGATGAGTCCCAAAGCTCCTATTCATCTTCTCATTGTTCCCAAAAGGCATTACAAAGATATAACCGAGGCGGACGGAGACATCTGGCGGGAAATAAGAGATATTGCAAATGAAATCGCAAAACAGAAGGCTCTAGTCGGATTTAGGCTGGTTCATAATGCCGGAGAAGCGGCGGTTGTTCACCATATGCATGTACACTTTTTGGGACCGATAGCGGTGGACAGAGAAATATGACTTTAATTGCAGATTCCATGACTAAACTAATTGCAGAGGCAATGAAAGCCCGCGATGAGATTCGTTTGTCTACTTTGCGGCTATTGTCTTCGGCTCTGAATTACGAATTTATCGCCAAACAACACAAGCTAAACGAAGAAGAAGAGTTGAATGTTGTGCGGCGAGAAGCAAAGAAAAGGGAAGATGCTATCGAGGCCTACGAAAAAGCCGGCGCTCAAGACAGGGCCGATAAAGAGAAAGAAGAACTTGCAATTTTAGAAAAGTTTTTACCTGCTCAGATGCCAGATGAGGAATTAGATAAGATAGTTGATGAAGCCATCTCTCAAACCGGCGCGAAAACAATGGCCGATATGGGTAAGGCAATTGGGAGTGTTATGGCAAAAGTTGCGGGACGGGCTGACGGCGGCAGAGTTTCCGCCCTGATAAAAGCCAGGCTAACTTCATGATTAAAGTTAATGTTGCAAAACAATCCAACTTTCCGGTTGATCCCTCAAAGCTAAAAAAAGCGATAAGCGAATTCTTAACCAAAAACGGTATTGTTTCCGATGCCGAAGTTTCCGTAGCCATTGTTGGCGAGAAACGAATGCTTGAGTTGGGAAAGAAGTACTTGCATGATTCCGGCAGTGGAGTCCATAATGTTTTTTCGTTTACTACAGATGAGTTGCCGGGAAAATTTGTTTTCCCGCCGGATAATATAATTCATCTGGGAGAAATTGTAATTTGTTTTCCGAAGGTTGTTGAGGAGGCGAAAAAGGAGGGAGTTTTGATTGACGATAAAGTCAAAGAGCTTGCCGAACACGCCTGCCTTCACCTTATGGGTGTTCATCACAAAGAATGACCTTATACCTTAAATATAGGCCACAGAGCCTAGAAGAACTTGACTCGCAAATTGTACGTGAGTCCCTCCAAAAAATAGTCGCTTCGGGAAAAATTCCCCACGCTTTTCTTTTTTCGGGGCCTAAGGGAATTGGGAAAACCTCAGCAGCAAGAATTTTGGCAAAGATTGTCAACTGCGAGAAAAACCAAAAGAAGCTCAAAGAGTCGTGCAACAAGTGCGAACAATGCATAACCATTTCCAAAGGGACAAATTTGGACGTGATTGAACTGGATGCGGCAAGTAATCGCGGAATCGAGGACGTAAGAAATCTTAGAGATGCGGTAAAACTCTCTCCTGCAAAAGCCAGGAAAAAAGTTTACATTATCGACGAAGCGCACATGTTGACTACGGAAGCCGCAAACGCCCTATTAAAAACCTTGGAGGAGCCGCCCGAACACGTGATGTTTATTCTTGCCACAACCAATCCGGAAAAACTCGTCGAAACAATTCGCTCAAGAACTACAAACATGACTTTCTCAAAAGCAAAACCGGAGGAGCTCCTTCGTTCTCTTCAAAGAGTAGTAAAAGGAGAAAAATTAAAGATAGATAAAGACGCGCTTTCGTTAATTTCCAAGGCCGCCGCCGGTTCTTTTAGGGATGCGGTTAAGCTTGTTGAGCAGATAATGCTCGAGCAGGTAAAAACCGATGCGAAAAGCGTCAATGAATTTCTTTTCAGAAAGAAAATGTTTTCCGTTGAAGGGTTTTTGGAAATTCTTCACAGGAAAGATGCCAAGACGGCGATAGAAGAAGTGGAAAAAGTTTCCGAATCCGGAGTTGGGACGGAAACGTTTTTGGAACAAATTCTGGAAGTTCTTAGGGCCGAACTCTTGGCGAAAGTTGGAGTAGGCGAAAGCGGAGAGAGTGCATTTAGTAAAGAAGAACTTATTGCGCTTGTCACACTTTTTTCTCAAGCGGCAAGGGAGCTTTCGGGGTCTTTATTGGAGCAAATTCCCGTGGAGCTGGCGATAATTTCGTGGTGCGGAGGCGAAAAGAAGTTAGAGGTTGGAGGTCAGATGCTGGAGGTAGAAGGTGGAAGTCTGAAGACTGAAATCGGCCTTTCAACGTCCAAACTCGAACCTCAACGTCTAACTTCAAACGTCAAACATCAAACTTCAATTAAAGAGATTAGCGAAGAAGTGTGGAGAAATATTCTTGCGGCAGTCAAACCCAGAAATACCTCGATAGAGGCTCTTCTTAGGGCAGCAAAACCAATAGGATATGACGGGAAAGTTTTAACTCTGGGAGTTTTCTATCGCTTCCACAAAGAAAGACTTGAAGACGGAGGCAATAGAAGAATATTGGAAGAGGTAGTAGAAGTAATATTTGGCGCTCCGGTTAGAATCGTTTGCACCTTGACCGAGCCGCCGGCAAAAAAGACAGAAACGCCTCCTGTAACCGGGGGAGAAACGGTTTTGACCGAGGGAGAGGATAAAGATATAATAAAGGTCGCAGAAGAAATTTTTGGGAACTAGGTAAGATGACAGAAACAATAGGAAATTTAGATATTCCCGACAAGCGCATAAAGGGGGCAGAGTCCTTTGGTACGTGGGGTAGCCCCGATTGGAGGGATCTTTATGAGGGCGACCTCCTTGCGTGGGCGGACAATAAGATAAGAATGTTAAATCTTCATTTAAGGGAAAATCCACAGGTCACAGAAGAGGTTCAAACTAGAGATTTGTTATATAGGTGGAGGAATGCTTATCTGGCGGAGTATAACAGTGCTCCTCCTGGGAGACCGGTTGATGAGCGATTAGAAGACGGGTTTTGGCAAGTTTATTTAACAGCTCTTGAGGAGGCCTATAAAGGAAAGAGCGATGAGGATAAACAGGCCGCGCTAAGTAAGGCTAAAGGGTTCAACACAAGAAGGAAGAATGAACTTGAATATAAAAGAACCTGGCAAGGTGATATAGAGGAATATTAGGAGTTAGGAAATGTTTGATAAATTTAAACAATTAAATGAGCTCCGGAAAATGCGCTCCCAGGCGATGGAGCTGCAGAAAGAACTTGAAAAGATTTCGGAAACCGTCGAAAAGGGTGAATGGACCGTTTCCGTTTCCGGTGACCAAAAAATCAGATATATCAAAAAAGGCGAGGAGGATATGACCCAGTTGACCGACGTAATAAATGATGCAATGAAAAAGGTCCAAAAGGAAGCCGCCAAGAAAATGATGGAAATGGGTGGCGGACTTAGCGGCCTTCTTGGTAAAATGGGTTCATGAAGATAGCCCGGCCGCTTGCGCGCCTTATCGAATCTTTTCAAAAACTTCCCGGAATTGGCCCCAGAACAGCTCAGAGGCTTTCTTTTTATTTACTCCACGTTCCCCAGTCCGAATTGGATTCTTTCTCGGAGGCATTGGCAGAGTTGAAAAAACAAACGGTATTTTGCTCGATTTGTAAGAATGTTTCGGAGTCGGACCCTTGTCCTGTCTGCTCAGATTCTTCACGAGACAAATCCACCATTTTGGTGGTCGAACAACCTTTGGATATTTTGGCTTTTGAAAAAACAGGCAAATACAAAGGCGTATATCACGTCCTTCACGGAAGCATTAGCCCCCTGGAAAATATCGGACCGGATGAGATATTTATCGCAGAACTGTTAAAAAGGGCAAAAGCTCCTGTTAAGGAGATAATTATTGCAACAAATCCTACAATGGAAGGAGAGGCAACGGCAATGTTTATTAAGAAAAAACTAAATGAATCGGGAAGTGCTAAGAAAATTAAACTCACTAGATTGGGCGTTGGTGTTCCAACCGGAGCGGATTTGGAATATGCTGATGAGACAACCTTGACTCAGGCAATAGAGGGGAGAAGAGAGATATGAAACAACAATTAAAAAATATTGGACAGCAGTTTGCAAGACAAGTAGTCCAAGAGCCCACTGAAATATTGAAGGAGGCAGGGGAGCAAGTGGCCGGTGTTCCATCGACCGAAAATAAACCTCAGCAACCACAGGTGGAAAAACCTGTTACGCCTCAGGAGGTTCAAAGGAAACACGCAAAGGCAAGAAGTTTATATACCGCACTGGAAAACGAACTGAAGGAAATTCGGGTAAGAAAAGCCCAAGATACGCAAGCCGAGCAACAAGTTCAAAACCCGCCAGTGCAAGAGAAACCTTTAGTAGAACCGCAAACAAAACACTCAAGGCGATTATTTGGTTTTGGACAAAAGGCTCAGGCCGAAAAACAAAAAACCCACGTTGAGCGGCCTGTCCAATCTTCAACTTAGAATTTGATACAATAAGGCGTGGCTGATATCTATTTATATAATACTTTGGGCCGCAAGAAAGAATTATTTGTGCCTCTTGACCCACCTCATGTCGGAATGTATTCCTGCGGCCCAACCGTTTATGATTACGCGCACATTGGGCATATGCGCCGTTATGTCGGCGATGATGTTTTAAAAAGACTTTTGGGCTTCAATAGTTTTCAGGTAAAACATGTAATGAACATTACCGATGTCGGCCATCTAACTTCCGACGCCGATACTGGAGAAGACAAAATAGAGAAAAGTGCTGCAGAGAAGGGGAAATCCGCTTTCGAGATTGCCAAGTTTTTTGAAGAACAATTTTTCGCATCAACCGACGCATTAAATATAGGAAGACCAAATATTGTCTGCCGGGCAACCGAACACATAAACGAGCAGATAGCCCTTATTAAAAAATTGGAAGAAAACGGTTATACCTACATAACCGATGACGGAATTTATTTTGATACGTCGAAACTCAAAGATTACGGAAGACTTGCCGGCGGCAAAGAGGGGATAAGGCCGGGGGCGAGAGTCGATATTGCCGGCAAAAAACATCCCACGGATTTTGCTCTTTGGAAATTTAGCCCAAAGGATAAAAAACGCCAAATGGAATGGGACAGCCCTTGGGGAGTAGCTTTTCCCGGATGGCATATCGAGTGTTCCGCCATGAGCATGAAATATCTCGGAGAAACTTTCGATATCCACTCGGGCGGAGTAGATCATATCGCAGTTCATCACACAAACGAAATTGCACAAAGCGAGGGAGCAACGGGGAAGGACCCCGTAAAATATTGGGTCCACTATGAATTTTTGCAGGTCGACGGGCAAAAGATGAGCAAAAGCTTGAAGAATACCTACACCGTAGACGATGTAAAAAAGAAAGGCTTTGACCCAATGGCCCTTCGTTATCTTTTTCTTACGGCTTACTATCGGGACCCATTGAATTTCACCTGGAAATCGCTGGAAGCGGCCCAAAGCGCTTTGGAGAAATTAAGAACTCAAGTTGCCGCTCTAGGAAAGCAGCAACCGAGAACCACAATTTCTCAAGAAAAAAACGAGAAAGTAGACGAATATCGCGATAAATTCATAAAGTCGGTAAACGACGACATGAATACGGCAACCGGCTTGGCGGTAATGTGGGAAATGCTAAAAAGCAATATTCCTTCGGAAGATAAATATGATTTGGCAATAACCTTTGATGAGGTTTTAGGACTAAAACTTGGCGAATATACTGCGCCAATAGTCAATATTCCCCAAGAGGTTGAAAAACTTGTGGCCAAAAGAGAAAATTTGAGAAAAGCGGGAGATTATAGAGATGCGGATAAGTTAAGAATTAAAGTTGAGGAAAAAGGATTTATTGTTGAGGATACTCCCGGGGGCTCCAGACTTACACCCAAAAGATGAACAAAGTTTCCGCAGTAATTTTTGACTTGGACGGGACCGTTTTGGACAATGAAGACGAATACGGGGATTCCTTCAAAAAAGTTTTGGAATCACTTGGCGCAAAAAACGTTTCGGACTTCCCGCAAACCGGTGGAATTGGGGTAGAGGAAAATTGGCCGAAACTTTTGGAAAAATATCATGTCGCGACAAATAAAACTGTTGAAGAATTGGCAGTCGAAACTCAACAGGAGTACTTGAAACTCTTGCTGAAAGTGACGGTAAAAAAAGACTTGGAAATATTTATTAAGGAACTTAAAAAGAAAGGAATAAAAACGGCGCTCGCAACTTCAAACGTTTGGACTATTTTGGAAAAAGTTTTTGAAGTTTTGCCCATTGAAGGATATTTTGACAGCGTTACAGCGGGAGAAGAAGTTGTCAGCAAAAAACCGGCCCCCGATTTATTTTTGATTGCGGCGGACAAGTTGGATGTTAAACCCGAAGAGTGTTTGGTTATCGAAGACGCCCCCTCGGGGATAGAGGCCGCACGCGATGCGGGAATGAGGGTCGTGGCAATCGCCAGAAACGATAAGCTCGCCGAAGAACTCAAAGATGCCGATTTAGTTGTCAGAGGATATAATCAATTACATGTCTGAACAAATTAATTACGATGAGGTTCAAAGGGGAATTGAATTAACTAAAGCTGCTACGGCCAGGGCGTGGCTGGAACTTCCTAGAATTCAAGAGACTGCAAGAAAATTAGGTTTTGATGTAGACAAGGTAACTTTAGGTTGTGTTGTTAACGAAATTACAGCAGATGATGGAAACGCGTTTGGTCCGACGATTTCGATGGGTGACAATTTTAAGCCCGAAAGGGCCATTGTGGGCAAACAACGCCTCTTCGCGAGGCTCGATTGGGAATCCGGAATGGATGTAGTCCCCGAAGATATTAGAAATAGACTAAAGAGCGTTAGAGATAAATTGGGTAAAATCGATTGGACAACTTATGAGGGTTTTAGTGAGGCCTACGGAATATGGAATAAAGAGGTAATGGGATTTGTACTGGAACAAATAAAAAATAATCCGAAGATTAAAGAGGCCTGTGACGCCGTTAATGAACTGGACGAGGCTGTCGAAAATGGGCAAATGCTACAATAATTTCGAGCCAATCATGCCAAAGGATATCCTTCTTTCAGTCTCAAATTTGAAAGTTAAATTCGATGAACACATCATCCTCGACGATATCAGTTTTGAAATTCAGAGAGACAGTACGCTGGCAATCATCGGTCCCAATGGAGCAGGAAAATCAGTTTTATTTAGGGCAATCTTGGGACTTATTCCTTATGGGGGGAAAGTTGAGTGGGCTCCCAATGTAAGAATCGGATATGTTCCTCAAAAGCTTGCCGTTGCCAAAGACCTTCCTTTAACCGTTTCTGAGTTTTTAAAATTTAAAGAAAAGGACCAAAAAAAGATTGAAAATGCTCTGGAGGCGGTAGGATTTCAAAAAGGAATAAGCGAACATCTCCATAACGATAAGAGAGTTTTGGGTACCAAACTGGGCGACTTATCGGGAGGAGAGATGCAAAGAGTAATGATTGCCTATGCGCTTTTGGGGGAACCGCATGTTTTGCTTTTTGACGAACCGACCGCGGGGGTGGATGTTAGCGGCGAGGAAACAATATACGAACTTATAAGCAAACTTCAGGAAAAAGCGGATTTAACGATTGTTTTTATTTCCCACGAATTGGAAGTTGTTTATAAGTACGCGACAAATGTCTTTTGTTTGAATAGGGAAAAAGTTTGTTTTGGCCCGCCAAAAGAAGTGATAGACAAAGAGAGTTTACAAAAATTATACGGCGAGGACATTCATTTTTACCAACATCACGAGGGAAATCACAATGAACACTAATTTACTTTTCTTATTGTTAACGGGGGCTTTGGTCGGAGCGGCTTCGGGATATCTGGGTTCTTTTATGGTACTTAAGAGAATGTCTCTTGTGGGGGATGCCCTAAGCCACGTTGCTCTTCCCGGAATGGCCATTGCATTAACTTTCGGATTAAACCCGATTTTGGGAGCATTTGTTGCTTTGACAATTGCGACTGTAGGAATTTGGTATTTGGCGGAAAGGTCTGAAATTTATCCGGAAGCCCTTGTCGGAGTTTTCTTTACGGCAAGTCTTGCAATAGGAATTTTGGTTACCCCCCAGCCGGAACTTTTGGAGGCACTTTTCGGAAACCTTGAAAAAATTGGTTTTGTTGATGGAATTATTACAATAGTTGCGGCCGCATTTATTTTCCTCTTGGCAAGAGAGATTTCCGAAAAACTTCTTTTGGGAGTAGTTTCAGAAGACCTTGCGCGCTCATCCGGCATTAAAATGCCCCTCATTAATTTAATTTATCTTTTTCTTGTTGGCTCGATAGTTGCGTTGGGAGTGAAATTTGTGGGCACCCTTCTTATGGGAGCATTGGTAATAGTTCCCGCCGCGGCCGCGAAAAACGTAGCAAAAAACATCATGAGTTATCAGCTTCTCGGAATCTTGTTTGGGATTTTTTCTGTAGTTTTTGGAGTCTTGATAGCAAAATTCGTAGGAATTTCTTCCGGCCCGGCAGTAGTTTTGGTAAGCATCGCTATTTTTGCCTTGAGCTACCTCTTCAAACGAAACTAATCCACTCGCTAATTATGTGCGGGGATAGTAAAATTGCCTTGAAATGGCTTTATCTGTCGGGATTGTCGGTCTTCCAAACGCCGGGAAATCCACGCTTTTTAATGCGCTGGCGGCAAGAAGGCTGGCGGAAACAGCCCCTAGGCCATTTACCACCATTGACCCCCACGAGGCGGTAGTTGGGATTGGGGATGAAAAATTGGAAAAACTTTCGGAATTGGTTAAGCCCGAAAAAACAGTCCCGGCAAGCGTCACCTTTATCGACATAGCCGGTCTTGTTAAGGGTGCTCACAAAGGCGAGGGATTAGGGAACCAGTTTCTGGCGAAAATCCGCGAAGTTGATGCAATAGTCCATGCGGTTCGGACTTTTACCAATCCGGAGGTCTCCCATCAAAATCTCTCTTATCAACCGGGTTCACAGGAGCAGGCCTTGGAGGATATTGAAATAGTCAATTTGGAACTTGAACTAGGAGAAATAAAGGGTAAGCCCACGATTTATGTTCTAAATGTGGACGAGGGAAAAATTAAAGACGATTCAATCAATCAAATCATTAAGGAGATTAAGAAAAAATTTGGTGGAGAGGCACTGGCTATATCAGCAAAGTTGGAAGAAGAATTTATTGATTTGGAGCCGGAGGAAAGGAAAGAATACTTGAAAGAACTTGGAGTGGAGGAGGGTGGACTTAACCGTTTAATCAAGAAAGCCTATGAACTTTTGGGTCTTATTACTTTTTATACGATTAAAGGGGGGAAAGAGGTTCACGCATGGAGTTTGGAAGAGGGAAGAACTGCCTTGGATGCCGCAGGTGAGGTTCACACCGATTTTGCCAAAAACTTTATCAAAGCAGAAGTAATAAACGTGGGTGAACTTTTATTGACAGGTAGCTGGAAGGAAGCAAAGGAAAAAGGAAAAGTTAGGTTGGAGGGAAGAGATTATATTGTTCAAGACGGAGATGTCATCGAGTTTAAGATTGGCGCATAAAGGTAGAACGGGGTTGCAGAAACACACAAAAACATGTGTTGCTGCAGCCTGCAACCCCATTGTCATGCCGTTAGCCCCCTGAGACGCCGCCGATAGCCCTGGGGCTATCCTGCTCCTTTGTCACCTTTGGCAGGTATTCATGGAAGTAGGCGGAGACATCGAAGCCACAATGCTTTGCTATTGCCCTCGCCCTGTCGAATCTGCCAAGTCGGCGTTTCTGCTCACGCTCTGTGTGGGCCAGTTGCTTAATGGCTTCCTTGTACTTCAGGCCCCCATGCTTAATTGTGGAAAGCACTCTGGCCTGACGTTCGTTGGCTTTGTGCAAAGCCATGGCGTATGAGTAGAGCTTTTCTAGAATGAACTGGTCTTTTTGCAGCTCCTTGAGCCGGTTATCACTTGTCGGCCAACTTCTGAATGTGAGCCAGAACCGGATGTGGTCGTACAACATTTTCCACTTTCGGAAGTTGAGTAATACGGCGACGAGCGTACAGATGCACAGAACCGTACCTATCCATAATAAGGTAACTCTCGCGTCCATGGTTTTCTCCTGGGGCTCATCCCCGGCCTCCGCATGGCGCTCATCGCCACACTTAGGCGCTTCTTAGTTCGGCTTTGAACGTGCTGAAATTGCGGCAGCTGCAATTTCATCTGGGATTATACCACAGCCGACAGCCACTTTCGAATTATAGGTCAAAGTTTACTTATTGAAGGGGGTATTTTCAAATGCTATACTTTCGCTCATGCGAAAATACGAATTAACGGTTGTTCTGGACGGGAAAGCAACCGCTTCCAAGAAAAAAGCGGCCAGCGAAATGGTCGAAAAAGTTGTGGCAATTTCGGAAGGGAAAGTCGGCAAGATTGAAGACTGGGGCGCAAAGGCTGCTGGAATTTATCTTCACTTTCCTTTAGAATTGACTGGCCAAGGAGCCAAAGCTCTTTTGGCAAAAGTCGCGGTTGAAAACGACATAAAAAAATATCTGCTGGTGAAGGTAAAATAATTTATGGCACGAAGTTTAAACAAAGTACAGTTAATCGGAAATCTTACACGCGATCCTGAACTTCGCTATACCCCACAGGGAACAGCCGTTTGCACAATAGGATTGGCAACCAACCGTCAGTGGACAACGGAATCCGGAGAGAAAAAGGAAGATGCCGAGTTTCATAGGCTTGTTGCTTGGAATAAACTTGCTGAGATTTGCTCGCAACTTTTAAAGAAAGGCCGAAAAGTTTATGTAGAGGGCCGTCTTCAAACCAGAACCTGGACAGGTCAGGACGGGCAACCGCGCACCACAACCGAAATCGTAATTTCGGACATGATAATTCTTGATAAACGCGAAGTGGGCGAAACTGGTGGGGGAGAATTTCAAGTTCCCGAAGCCGCTTTGGAAGAACCAGCCCTAGCTCCCGCCAAAGAGCCGGCCAAAAAAGAAAAGGAAGAGAAGAAATCTAAAGGAAAAAAAGAGAAAGAAGAAAAGGTCGAAGAATCGAGAGATGAGGATATACCATTTTGATGGACAAAAAAAGAAAATCATCCAAACCGAGAGTAAAACCGGTTGCCACAAATTGCCCTTTTTGCAAAGCGGGCAGTAACCCGAATTATAAGGACGTAGATACTATTGAAAAATTTATTACCGACAGGGCAAAAATAATCGGGAAAAGCCGATCGGGATTATGTGCCAAACATCAAAGACAATTAAGCCGGGCTGTTAAACAAGCAAGGCATATTGGCCTTCTTCCCTTCACCGGCGGCCTCTAAGCATATAATATGCCAAAAGCAAATTTGCCAAAAGTAAGAAAGATTCTTCTCGCTGTTTTTTCGGCGGTACTTATCTTCGGCGCAGGATATTTCTTTGGGATAAAAGGCTTTTCGGCAAACTTCAATAAATTTCCTAAAGTAACAATCAACAGGACCGTTCCGGTTAATCAGGGAAATTTGGATTTCTCGCTTTTCTGGAAAGTTTGGGATACTCTGGCGGCCAAGTATTTCGATAAAAGCAAAATCGTTCCTTCGCAGATGGTTTATGGGGCCATTAGCGGGATGGTTTCGGCTCTTGGAGACCCTTATACGGTATTTTTGCCTCCCAGTCAGAACAAGGTAGTTGAAGAAGACTTAAGCGGAAGCTTCGAAGGCGTTGGAATTCAAATAGGGTATAAAGGAAATCAACTGGCCGTTATTGCCCCTCTTCCCGGTTCCCCCGCAGAGAAAGCCGGCGTTAAAGCGGGGGATTTCATTGTCGGGATAAAGGACGAGCTGAAGAAGATTGATAGAGGAACTGTCGGCATCAGTTTACCCGATGCAGTGCAGGCGATAAGAGGTTCTGCGGGAACAAGTGTTACATTAATGCTAATCCGCGAGGGAAGCGACCAGCCGATTGTAATAGACATTGTCAGGGCAAATGTTCAAGTTCCGTCCGTGACTTTGGAATTCGTAGGGCAGAATAAAGACATCGCCCACATAAGGCTTATGAAATTCGGCGCGGACACGACGTCCGAGTGGGACTCTAAAATAAACGAGATATTGGCAAATAAATCGGCCAAGGCGGTAATTCTGGACCTTAGAAATAACCCGGGCGGATATCTTCAAGGAGCGGTAGATATTGCCTCCGATTTCATCAGCTCCGGTAGTGTTGCCGTAATTGAGGAGCGCTCGGATGGCTCAAAGAAAAACTACACGGCGGACAATAAGTTGGCCAGACTCGTCGATCTTCCGGTAGTTGTTTTGGTAAACGGAGGAAGCGCTTCGGCATCGGAAATTTTGGCAGGGGCTTTGCGCGACGACCGAAAAGCAAAACTTGTGGGTGAGACAACTTTTGGAAAGGGGACAATTCAGGAACCGGAGGATTTAGACGGCGGCGCCGGGCTTCATATCACAATTGCCAAATGGTTAACACCCAGCGGGTTTTGGGTGAACGAAAAAGGACTTGAACCGGACGTTAAAATTAAAAATGATACAAATGCGGCCGTCGATGCACAGCTTGACGCCGCAATAAACTTGTTGAAGTAGTATGGCAAGGTTTAACTTCAAAAAATCCTTACTGGTGGCCGCAATCGCGGTAGTTTTGTTTGTTGCTGTTACCGGCGGCGCCATTGCCGATAGAATTTTCGGTTTTAAGCCACTGGACCTTCTTTTTCCTAGAGGATTTAAAGTTCAACAGAAAGTTTTGACCGAGGAATCGGTTGTTATTAATGTTGTCAAAAATGTCGGTCCCTCGGTGGTGACGGTTTCGGCACAAGCACCCCAAAGGAGAGTTTTACAACTTAATCCTTTCGGGGGATTTTCCACAAGCATCCAAGGCGGACAGCCACAGGATATAGGCAGCGGATTTATCTTGACCTCCGATGGACTTATTGCCACCAATAAACACGTCGTTTCGGATACGACGGTTTCGTATAAAGTAGTAACTTCGGACGGAAAAACTTACGACGTAAAACAAATTAACCGTGACCCCTCCAACGATATTGCGATGTTGAGGATTGATGCGAAGGGATTAAAACCGGTCGATTTGGGTGATTCGGATACTTTACAGGTAGGTCAATTCGTAATCGCAATAGGGACGGCTTTGGGGCAGTTCAGAAACACCGTTACAACCGGCGTTGTTTCGGGGTTGGGCAGGGGAATACAGGCCGGTGATGAATTTCAGGGGTATGTGGAGCAGTTGGACAACGTTATTCAAACGGACGCGGCGATAAATCCGGGTAATTCCGGCGGACCGCTTCTTAACTCGGCGGGGGAGGTAATAGGAATTAATGTTGCGGTCGCCGAGTCCGCGCAAAATATCGGCTTTGCAATTCCAATCAACATTGTCAAATCCGCAATCGACCAATTTAAAACGACAGGAAAGTTTCCCTCAAAAGCCTACATTGGAGTCGAGTATCAGATGATTCCCAAACAAACGGCGCTTCTTAATAATGTTCCTCAGGGAGCATATGTTGTTAATGTTGTTGCCGGTTCTCCTGCCGAGAAAGCGGGTCTTGAGATAGGGGACATAATTTTTAAGGTCGACTCAAAAGAAATTACCCAAGATAACGGCGGATTGGCGAAAGTTATTTCAAGCAAAAAGCCCGGAGACGTTATAACTCTTGATATCAACAGAAACGGAGATAATATTAAGGCCAGCGTTACTCTTTCAGAGTTTGCGCAATAGTTGCCATTATCCCGAATTTTCGCAATAATTTGACTATTTAACTTCCATCCACTAGAATTCCGATATCATGAGTCCGGAAGCAAAAAGAGGTTTGGAAAGTTACCTAGAGGGCACGATGTATCTTCCCGAGTGGAGAGATGTTTTCCTTTTCGAGTTTTCTAAGATTTTGTCTCAAGCACAAATTGAGATGGGAAAGGGAGTTTATGAAGGTTTGGGAAAGCTAGGATTTAAAGTTGAAAAGGACGAGGCATCTTCTCAGCTTCTTAGAATTCTTCCCACAACAACAGATTACCCCCAACTTATCTTCAGGATATACGAAGGCCGGGGAATAAAGTTTTTATCCGGAAATCAGAATAGGGCAGATAGGGATTGGTTAAAAGCCCTTGGGGTTGACTTGAAGGAAGCAGAATTACGTTTGAGCTTGGGGGTAGAGCAAAATGACATGGATAGGCGAAATGCCATCAAGGTAAAAAGAGCTTATGAAATCCAGACGTTCAACGGACTATATCTCAATTTGTCATCGGGGTCGATGCTCATATTAGATGGTTCGATACGTTAAGAGTTTGCGCAATAGTTGCCATTATCCCGAATTTTCGGAGTAGAGTTAATTTATTCATCCATCCGGATGGAGAAAGAGAAATCCAGAATCTCGCCCAAAACAACGCGTTCCGCTTTAGAAAAATAACTTTCCCAGGGAGAAATTTTTACACCCCTTATCTGCGCAATTTCCTGAAGAATACTTGTTACTGAAACCAACATCATGGGGGAAACCCTGACTGTTCTAGTGAGATTAAAAAAAGAAGGATAGAGAGTTACGTAGGGGAGTGGCGGTTTCGTTTCTGAAATAAGGAATCGGCGTTTCACCCCAACATTGGAACACAGCCTTTCCCAGCCGCCGACATCTCCCCGGTCCCGTCCGAGAATTATCGCCAAGTCAACCCCTTTCAGTCTATCCGTTTGGTACGGGTCGTTAAGTTTGCCAGGAAAATCTGCAATTGCCACTCCCGGCCGGTCCTCAAGAAAAGCTCGAATTGATTGAACAACTTCCTCTTCTGGGACCTCGTCGAAACCTCGCTTAATTCTATAACTCCAATCGATTTCTCCGGATATAGCTTTGCCGGATTGGGTATAGAGGTCTAGATCATGATAGCTTGCCGGGATATCGTATGCTTTTAAAACTTTATAACAAGAATAAGCATAGGTGGTTTTGGATCTGTTGGGACTGCCTACTATCGCAAGGTGGAACGTATTTTCGGGTCTTGAAAGATGGTCTTGAAGCTGGGTGGCCGTGAGAGCCAATCTTCGCCCGGCAAGGTCATAAACAAGATCTCGACTTTCGAGTATTTTACGAGCTTCCTCTGCCAAGGACTGGGGATTAAAGCCAAGGACCTCTCCCATTTGTAGGGAATTGTATAAGAACCTAATTCCCATGTAAACCCTTTGGGCTTTTTTCTTCAGTAACTAAGAATTCGCTTGGGTTGCGGCAACAATTTTGGAGAGTTCGCCATCAATTATTCCCTCGAGATTTCCCCAGGATTTTCCGATTCGATGGTCCGTAACGCGGTTTTGCGGGAAGTTGTAGGTTCGAATTTTCTCGGCTCGCATGCCCCGACCAATGACAGAGCGGTAGCCGGCGACCGTTCGCATTTTTTCTTCTTCCTGTTTTTCAAAAAGTTTGGCGCGAAGGATATCCATCGCAAGCCTTCTGTTTTGTTCTTGGAAACGCTCTCTCTGTGAAGTGACAACAATCCCCGTTGGCTTATGTGTAATTCTTACCGCGGTTGATACTTTCTGAACATTCTGACCGCCCTGTGAAGAAGAATGGAAAAATTGAATGTCCAGATCGTTTGGACTTACTTGCACGTCGCTTTCTTTTATCTCGGGAAGAACAACAACCGTAGCGGTTGAGGTATGGATTCTTCCGTGTCTCTCGGTAGCCGGAATTCTCTGGACCCTATGAACTCCCGACTCGTTTTTTAGCATATCAAATACCCCAACCCCATTAATTTTAATTACATCGTCATCAATCGGAGTAACCTTCCAGCCTTTTTTGGCCGCAAAGCGCAGATACATCCGCAGTAAATCCGAAGCCCAAATTTTGGCTTCGTCGCCTCCGGTTGCACCACGAACCTCTAAATAAATTGTTTGGATGTCGGTATTCATTATGATCGATGTTGGAAGCTAGAGGTAGGAAGATAGATGATGAAGTTGGAAGTGCGATATCTAACTTCTCACTTCGGAATCCAGCTTCCCATTTCCAACTTCTTACTTCGCAGCTTTTCTAAGCTGCTCTAGAGTATCCGGCCTTTCCATCTCTTCCTGGAGTTTCTTTAAGTGCTTTAAGTGTCTCTTTTCCGTTTTTGAAACCACATTGGTGCTCGCCTTTGCCTGCTTGGCCTTAAATGCATCGACTCGTCCGGCCGTGTCCAGATACTTCATTTGTCCGGTGTAGTAAGGGTGGCAATTGTAGCAAACTCCCACTTTCAATTCCGGCACGGTTGCGCCGACGTAAAAAACGTTGCCGCAGGCGCAAGTTACCTTCGCCTCCTGGAACCAAGTTGGATGTATGTTTGCTCGCATATTAGGAGGATATTATACCTTTCTTCGCTTGTATTCCGCAATCCCAATTCCCAAAGTTGTCAAAACCGTGCCTAAAATAAAGGGCGTGGTTATTGTTTCTTTGAGCCACCAAACTGCCAACGGAATTGCGAATAAGGTTTGTAGGTAGGTAAATAGTATTGCTTCGGAAGCTTCGATGGTTTTTTGGCCAAGCTGGTATAGGAAGTAGGCGAGTGCACCGGAAAGAAGCGCCATGTAGACAACTCCTGCGTGAGTGGTAATTGATACCACTTTAATCAATTGAACTGCCCCCTGGAAAGAACCAACTTCCAAAATCGAAAACGGAAGAATGGTAAAGAAGCCGATAATAAAGGAGCCAATTGTCAGAGAAAGAGGTTCGAACTTGTAATCTTTAAGTCCGATTTTGGAAAAGATGACGTAGCCTATCCAGGCGAAATTTGAAATTAGGGTAAGGATATTTCCGAAAAGATTTTTGTAGGCAAAAATTGGACCACTGGATTCAAAGATAGGTTGGACAATAATAAAAACGGTGCCAACGATAGCTATTAGTATTCCCAATTTTTCGATTTTGGTTACGCGTTCCCTTAAAATCAAGGTTCCGGCTAGGATAACTCCAAGAGGGGCTGCCATCGAGATAATGGTTTGGTCAAGAACGGTGGTTAAATTAAGACCCCAAAAAAGAAGGCCGATGTTTATCGTAGTACCGAGAAGTGCGATGAGGACAAAAAGACCAAGTTCTTTTGGCTTTTTGGGAAAGCTAACGCCTTTGGTAAAAATTAAGGGAGATAGAATAATGCTTGTCAGGAAAAATCTGTACGCGAGAAATGTAAAAGGAGGAAGTTCCTTGAGGGTAAATTTAATAACGGGTCCTGCGATTCCCCAAATCGCCGAAGCAATTATTAAATAGATGTAGGCTCTGAGGCGGGCAGGATTCATTGTTACTTAAGAACTTCGACCAGGCGGTCAAGGCCAAAAGAAAAACCCACTGCAGGAATATCTCGTCCGGCAAACATTCCAATCAGGTTGTTGTATCTTCCGCCGCCGCCGATTGATTGTTCTTGGAGATTTCCGGTCGGCTTAAGTTCAAAGATAGCTCCCGTATAATAATCAAGTCCCCGGGCAAGCGTCGAATCGAATAAGAAATCGGAATCTACCATTAAGCCATATTTCGATTCCAAAATATTGAAGATTTTTTCAAGATTCTGGGTTGGTTTTGAATTTTGCACAAAATTCAAAAGCCTTTTTTCGGTATTCTCTTTGCCTACTTTGTAAATTTTGTCTATCGCCCGAATATCTTCAATAGAGAGGTCTTTAAAATTTTGTCTGTCGTTTATTGCCATTTTTGCATCATTCAGGCCAACTTCCCGAACTGCCCTAATTGCGGCAGCGATTATTTTTGCATCCTCTTGTTCGTCTGTGCTTCCTACCGTGTCGAAATCAAACTGGGTCAGCTCACGGTAGCGCCCTTTTTGGGGGTTTTCTCCACGAAAAGCCTGCCCGATTTGGTATCTGGAAAACATTGGATTCAGAAGACCTAGATTGTTTGCAACAAATCTTGCCAAGGGTACGGTTAAGTCGTAACGCAACGCCAGCTTTCTTCCTCCCTTATCCGTAAATTGGTAGATAAGCTTTTCTTCCTCGCCGTATTTTCCCAGAAGGGTTTCGGCAAATTCGACGGTCGGAGTTTCAATAGGAACAAACCCGAATTCTTCCAAAACACCGCTGATTTTGTTTATTGTCTCTCGGCGTTTCTTTGCGAGTTCGGGTCCGATGTCTCTAAATCCCTTCGGTGTGACCGGGCCTTTTTGCATAGTCCTAATTTTATCTTTTTTGAAGCCAAAAAACTAGTTACTCTGACGGTGTGGGAGTGGGGGAGGCTTGGACTACATCGAAAATTGTTCTGGCTGCAATCGAATCTTGACCTTGGGTTCCGATTACTATTACGGTATCGCCGTCCATAATATCCACAAACCTTACTTCCGTTTTCTTATTGTTTTTGACCAAATAAACAGTCAAGGAATCTCCGGGAACGACCGTACTGATTTTTCCGCCGGAAAGTTCGGTTGCCTCAAATTGTTTGGGGTTGGACTTGTCTACCTTGACGATGTTTATATATAGGGAAAGGGGTTTGATGGCATCTGTTACCAATATTCTTTTTGCCGCGAGAACATTGTTTCCGTTTTTAAAACCCATTGCCACAACAAAATCGCCGATAGCCATATCCGCAAATTTGATTTCTCTGGTTGTTTGCCCTGTAGTTTTTATTATGGTTATTTGGTCTTTGTCGACGGAAATTTGTTCGATTTCTCCCGTCGAAGTTTTTATTTGGACGGTCAATTCCGCGATATCGGTAACGGTCCCAATATAGGCTTTGGGATTTTGAAGGGCTTTTTCTATTTTTTCCTGAACCTTCTCCCTTACGCTGTCCGAAGCTGTAGTTGAGGTTGAATCCGGGGTTGCGGACGGAGTGGCCTGGATTAAATTTTTAGCAAATTCGGTCGAAAAAACGACCAAAAGTTTTTGTTGGGCTATGGCCCCTTGCGGGTCAACCGCGCTTACAATTATTTGATTCGCACCCCCGTTTAAATCCGCATTGATGGAAAAAGAGCCGTCGTTTTGAGATTGGGCAAGATAATCGGTATCTTCGCCGGAAACGATGGTCCATACGCCGGCCTTTGTTATTCCGGAAAATTCCACCGGAGCTTGGGTTAAAACATCTTCATTTGCGGGTTTGGCTACTGCAATATTGAGTCCGCTTGCCGGAGGAGGAGTTTGTTTAGTTGAAGTTGAATTATCGGAGCGCTTCATCATTAGGTTCGCCCTGTAAATTCCAAAGGCAATCACGAGTCCCAGGAACGAACCGGCCAAAATAGCGAATAAAACTTCTTTCCGCATGCGCTCCATAATATACGGAAGATTGATGGTCTTGTCAACCAAAGGGGGGTTTGATACGATGGCACTTATTATGGATGTTGTCTATTTAGGCCACTCTTCTTTTAAACTCCGAGGGAAAAGCGCAAGTGTTGTTACCGACCCGTTTGACCCAAAAATGGTCGGTCTGAAATTTTCTCCGACGGATGCCGAAATCGTAACAATTTCCCATAACCACAATGACCACAATCAGGCTGCAAGTGTAGAAAATGTTAAGAAAATAGTGGATGGGCCCGGGGAGTACGAAATAATGGGCGTTTCGATTATCGGAATTCCTGCATACCACGATGATAAAAAAGGGCAAGTGCGGGGGAAAAACACTATTTACATTTATGAAATGGATGGGCTTCGTCTTGCCCACTTGGGCGATTTGGGGCACACAATAGGCGAAGAACTTATTGAACAAATTGGAGATATAGATATACTGATGATTCCTGTCGGAGGAAAATATACAATCGGTCCGAAAGATGCGGTTACGGTTGTTCAGGCAATCGACCCTTATATTGTCTTGCCGATGCATTACAAAATGGACGGAATGAATCCCGAACTTTCGACGGGACTCGCACCGGTTGACGATTTCTTAAGTGAAGTGGGCTTGACGGTTGAGAGGCTGCCCAAGCTTTCGGTTAAAAAGGAAGACTTAGCCGAAGCTTCTCCAAAGGTCGTTCTTTTGGAAAAAAAATAAATTGTTATGGCAGCCAAAATTGATGTGAGGGTTCCGCCCCATTCGAGCGAAGCCGAAGAAAGTGTCTTGGGCGCTCTTTTCTTGGACAAAGACGCGGTTATTGCGGTTGCCCAATTTCTTCATCCGGAAGATTTCTACGACGAAAGACACGAAGAAATTTTCCGTTCCTGTGTAGAGCTTTACGAGGAAAGAATCCCCATAGATGTTCTTACCGTCGCAGAACGGCTTAAAAAGAAAAAGGTTTTAAAAAAGATAGGTGGGGCCAGTTTATTGGCCGAGTTGGCCAACAAGGTTCCGACAGCGGCGCATGTCGAACATTACGGAAGAATCGTAAAAGAGTCTGCCACAAAACGTTCCTTAATGAATGCGGCGGGAAGGCTCGTTGAGCTGTCTTTTGACGAAAGCTTGGCTGCGGATGAGCTTTTGGACAAGGCGGAGTCCGAAGTTTTTTCGCTTACCCAGAGCCACTTGACCGACACGTTTACTCCCGTAAAAAATGCCCTCGCCGAATCTTTTGACAGATTGGACGAGCTTCATAAACAGGCAGAAGGCTTAAGAGGAGTTCCAACAGGTTTTAAAGATTTGGACGATTGTCTGGCCGGAATGCAGCGGAGCAACCTCCTTATTTTGGCTTCGCGCCCGGGAGTAGGGAAGACTTCTTTGGCACTTAATATTGCCCAAAATTTGGCCGTAAATTACAAACGCCCGGTCGGATTTTTCTCACTCGAGATGAGCAGGGAAGAGCTTGTGGATAGACTACTGGTTGCACAAGCGGATATCGATGCCTGGCGCCTTAAAACGGGAAAATTGGACGAAGACGACTTTACCAAACTATCAAACGCAATGGGGGAGCTGGCCGAAGCCCCGCTTTATATCGACGACACACCGGCTCTTTCGATTCTCGAGATGAGAACCAAGGCCAGAAGGCTCCAGGTAGAGGTTGGGGTTGAGTTAATTATCATCGACTACTTACAGCTGGCCCGAGCCAGACAGCTTGAAAACAGGGTTCAGGAGGTCTCCGAGATATCACAGGGAATGAAAAACTTGGCCCGTGAGTTAAAGGTGCCGGTTTTGGCCATATCCCAGCTTTCGCGTGCAGTTGAAACCAGAGGGTCAAGAAGGCCGCAACTTGCGGACCTTCGTGAGTCCGGCTCGATCGAACAGGATGCGGATGTGGTTATGTTTCTTTACAGGGAAGATGACGAAAAACCGGAGAATGTTAGTTTGGATATCGCCAAACACAGAAACGGCCCCTTGCGCTCCATAAACCTATTCTTCAAGGGCGACAGAATTAAATTCTATGGCCGCGAAACTAAAAGGGAGAAGTAAGAAAGATTGTGAAGAGGAAAAACTAAATTTTTCCCAAGCCAAATTGGGCGCAAATCTCTTCTACATCCTGAGGGGGGAGCGCCGGGGAAATAAAGGAGAAATAATCTTTTCTTAAACCGATAGGGGTTACCTCTAATATTGCCTCAATAGTTTCCTTATAGTCGACACCGAAATCCCGGCCCAACATTTGAGTCTCGTTGAAGTTTTCGAGAACATCAAACCAGGCTCTTATGCCTCTTTGGGGAGGATTGTCTTGGGGACGATAGAACTCCCTGACAGAATCCTTTAGGGTTTGCAGATAAACGTTTTTAAGGCTTGGCTTGATAATTTCAGCCATGATAAGCCTATTTTACTTTCCAAAGTTTGCCAAGTCAAATTATAGGTTATTTTGATTGGGAGCCCATTCTAGAGTAAAATAGGCCCAGAGCCGAGGTGGCGGAACGGTAGACGCGCAGGTCTCAAAAACCTGTGAGGGTAAAACCTCATGAAGGTTCGACTCCTTTCCTCGGCACTGCGTCGAAGCTAAACTGTAGCTCGCGAATTCA
>JALHYA010000011.1 GCA_022868165.1 Patescibacteria group bacterium
CATTGGGCATCGGTTAAGGACTCAAAATGGCTCTACTAATGTCGTTTATTAAATGATTTGTACAATTTTATAATTTTAATCTCATCACGGATTTATATTAGATATTACAAATAAATTTATTTTCCTTCCATTTCTATCGATCTTCTCCTTTTCCATTTTGGATAATCGTTATGTACCAAAGCATTTAAGGCCTATGCATGCATATATTACTTAAAAATTCTAATTTCATTGTAGTAAAATTATGCGGAGCATTAATAGCATGACAAACATCAAGAAACCCAAGGTTAATAAATCCAAAGCCGATAAGAAAATAATCAACAGAACCGATATCAATAAACCCTCTTATGAATCAGATGTGATCGAAAAAGATCTTTGCACATTATTAACCAAAGAATGGCTAGCATCTGCAGCAAAGATATCTGGTATGATCATAAGGGAAAGGAAAATCAAAGCATTCGTAATATTATGGGTTCTTGTCTTCAGTTTCGGTGCCCACCTCCCCCGAAATCTCGCTAGTATGAAGCGAAAATATGAAAAAGAATCTAAGACTAAATTGGCCGATAGCAGTTGGTATGAGAGATTCACACCTGAACTTGCTGAGTTCTTAAAACTCTGTGTGATTCATGTTATTGAACAACTTGCACTGGAACAAAATAAAGTTCTTAATGAAAAACTTACCAACTTCAAAGATGTTTTGATACAGGACAGCACAATAATAAGATTGCATAAATCACTTGCAAAGAAATACCCAGCCGCTCGTTCAAAAACAGTAGCAGCAGGAGTTAAAGTTGGTATGCTCATAAGTGCAGTGGCAAATGGTCCTAAAACTATCGGAATTTATCCTGAACGCACGAGCGAAATAGCAACATTGCGAATAGGTCCATGGATAAAAGATAGAATACTGCTCATCGATCTTGGTTTCTACAAACATCTACTATTTTCAAGGATTATACAATATGAAGGTTCCTTTGTATCGCGTTTGAAGGGAAATGTCAATCCTATAATCATTGATGCGTATAACACGTGTACAGTTAACAATATTGATGTAAAAGGTAAACACCTCAATGAAATTTTGCCACAATTAAAGGGAGAAGTGCTTGATGTTGAAGTTGAGATCCCTTTCAAGAGGCCGAATTATAATGGCAAAAGTAAAACTAGAATGGATTCTGAAAGGTTCCGATTGGTAGCGATTTATAATGTAGATGAGGAAAAATACCATATATATTTAACGAATATTTCTCCAGATGTTTTAATCCCGGAAGATATTGCAAAACTCTATGGAGCGAGATGGGATATTGAATTAGCATTTAAAGAACTGAAAAGCAGATATGATCTTGATGTTGTCAATACAACGAAACCGCATACCATAGAAGCTTATATCTGGATTTCTATTCTTACGCTTTTAATAAGTAGACGAATATATAATATCGTTCGAAAGTATAGTCCTAAAGAGAAGATTGTTCGATATACTCAGTTGAGATGGAGTACGATTTTCACTGAGAATGCTGATGCTCAACTCACCCTAATACTTCGATATTGTGGAGTTAAAAGAACGTTTGAAACTGTCATGAATGTTTATCAAAGTCAAGCACTTGACCCTCATGTCAATAGAGAACGATTTAGAGCAGAATGGTGGTCTTAACCGATGCCCAATGGAAGATACTCAGAGTCCGACTGTCGAGAAAAAGAAAAATTGGACTAAAGCTGCAAAAATACCCCGC
>JALHYA010000001.1 GCA_022868165.1 Patescibacteria group bacterium
CTTTTTGCAAAGAAGGCATTAACGAAGTTCTTAAATATTCGGATTCGGCACCGAGAGGATTTTTGAGTTTGAGTGCGCCTTCTTTGGCCTCGCCTTTTGAAACAAAAGAAAGAGTGTAAGTTTCTACCCCACCCCAGCCTGAAAGATAATCTTTAACTTTTTCCTCGAAGTCAAACGGAGTACCCATGAGGGGCTCAGGCAACTCACCGGTTAGCATTTTATTCGGCAAGTTATGATATCCGTAAATTCGTGCTACTTCTTCGACAATATCTTCGGGAATTTCTACATCCCTTCGGTAGGAAGGAATTTCGACGGATATATTTTTTCCAGACCATCTGGGATAAAAACCTAAAGAGGCAAGACTTTTTGAAATTTGATCTTTTGTTAAAGATATCCCAAGTCTTTCGTTGATAAATTCCAGATTGGTTTTAACTGCTTTTACCTTATAAGGATTGGGATAAATATCCAAAATTTCCCCTGCCGGCGTTCCTTTGGTTAAATCCACGAACATATCTATGGCATACCTCATTGCCGGCCCGACCAGTTCGGTATCCAATCCCTTTTCGAAAAGCATCGAGGCTTCACTTCTTGCGGCCAAAGACATCGAAGTTTTCCGGATATTTACCGGGTTATAAGTTTGCACGAAAAGGAGAACGTTTTTGGTATTTTCGTCGACCATCGAATTTTGCCCGCCCATTATTCCGGCCAAATCGATTAATCGTCCGCTCCCGTCTTCTATAACAATATCCTCGCCCGAAAGTTTGTGGTTTTTCCCGTCAAGGGTAGTTAAGCGCTCTCCGCGTTTGCTTGCCCTAAGAATCATTTTTGCGCCCTTGATTTTGTCGTAATCGAAAGTATGAACGGGTTGGCCGAAGAGAAGCATTATGTAGTTCGAGATATCGACGATATTATTAATCGGTCTTGTTCCGCACTCGATAAGTTTCTTTTGAATTTCGGCGGGCGATTGCCCGATTTTTACGTTTCGGATTAAAATTGCCGAAAAGCGAAAACAAAGTTTTGGGTCAACGCTTGCCTTAAGATAGAAAACGGATTTGACAGTTTTTTGTTTGGCTTTGGCTTTGGGTTGGAGTAATTTGGCGGCAATTTTAAATCGCGGAAGGATTGCCGAGGCTTCCCTTACGATTCCCAAAACGGATGCAGAGTCGACCCTGTTGGTGGTTACTTCAATCAAATAAACGGGGTCTCCCTCTATTTTCTCAATTCTGTCGATCGAAGGACCACACAAAGACAGGCACTCGGCAATTACTTCTGGCCCCACATGAGTTTTCAGAAACTCTTTTAGCCAGTTGTCAGGAATTAAAATCTCCATTATTTTGTATGATATATCATTATATGATACACAGTTAGAATTGACTAAGATATCGCAGATCGGAACTGTATAAAAGTCTTAGGTCGGGAATATTAAGGCCTGCTTTCATCATCATTACTCGATCAACTCCCCATCCGAAAGCAAAGCCGGTATAAATGTTTGGATCGATTCCCCCGTTTTTCAAAACAGCCGGGTGAACCATTCCGGAACCCCCCAACTCAACCCAGCCGTCCTTGCAAAATTTGCAGCCTTTGCCGCCACAAATCCCGCAGGAAATATCGACCTCAAAAGAAGGCTCTGTAAACTGGAAATGATGGGGGCGGAGTCTTGTTTTTCGCTCTGTGCCGAAAAAGGCTTTGGCAAAAGAGTCCAATGAGCCCTTAAGATGGGCTATCGAAACCCCTTTATCTATAACCAGTCCTTCGAACTGGTGAAACATAGGAAAATGAGAGGCATCGGATTGCCTTCTATAGCATTTGGCAATATTAAGCATTCTAATAGGAGGAGTCTTGACGCGCAGCATTTCCCTTACCTGCCCGTTTGAGGTATGCGGAGTCAGTACGATTTGGCCGAGTTTGGGGTCAACCGGTCCATCGACAAAAAATGTTTCCCACTCGTCGCGTGCGGGATGGTCTTTGGGCATATTTAAAGACTCAAACGCGAACCAGTCCCAATCCGCCTCCGGATATCTCACCCGAACATACCCCAAGTTTTCAAAGATTTTTGAAATTTCGCGAATTGCCCGGGTTACCAAGTGAAGATGTCCAGTCGGGGGCCGGTTTCCCGGAACCGTGGGGTCAAACCATTTTCTTGCCGAAACCGAAAGTTTTCCTTTTTGGGTTGCAAGAAAACTTTGAATTGTGGATTTTGCTTCATTAAGAAGGATTCCGTTTTCTTTTCGCTCTTCGGGGGGAACTTCCTTGAGGCGTTTAATAAGGTTTGTCAGCTTTCCGTTTCTGCCCAGGTATGCAATAGAGATTTCTTCAAGCTCGGCGGCGCTGTCCGCTTCCATAATTTGCGCAATCGCCTCGTTTTTTATGTTGCTGATTTCTTCTTTCATAGCAGTTTCAAGGATACCACGAATTTAATTCGTGGAGGAATTGAACCTGATATATCATCCTCCCTCAGGGGGAACCGCAAACTTTAGTTTGCGGAGGATGTTATTGATTCATTTTACCTAGAAGCCGGCTTTTTTGACAATCGCGTCAAGGGTTTTGGAGTCATTAACCGCAATATCGGCCAGAATTTTTCTGTCGAGGGTAATTTTGGATTTTTTAAGTCCCGAAATAAATCTTGAATAGGAAAGGCCTCTAGCCCGCACTGCCGCATTTAGCCTTATAATCCAAAGGCCTCTCAAATCTCTTTTACGAAGCTTTCTTCCCACATATGCATACTGGCCGGCATGAAGAATTGCTTCTTTTGCAGTTTGAATCCTGGTTCTGCGGGCTTGCTTAAAGCCCTTTGCCATTTTCAGGAATTTTCTGTGCTTAATCGCCGCGGGTGATTTTACTCTTGCCATTTTATCTTCCCATCGCTTTCTTTAACTTTTTGGCGTAAAAGCCTTTAATCTCTTTGGCTTTTTTGAGCCTTCTTAATCTTTTGGAAGACTTGGAGGCCTTTAAATGTCTTGCGAAAGCTCCTGCACGCATAATCTTTCCGTTTTTTGTAATCCGGAATCTTCTGACAAGTGACTTTCTGGTTTTTTGTTTAGGCATCCTTCTTTTTCTTTTTGGTTACGGGCGAGATTATCATCAAAAGACTTTTCCCCAAAAATTTCGGCTGCATATCAACCCCTACTCCGTCTCCCAACTCCTTTACTATGCGTGCCAAAAGCTCGTATCCGAATCTCTTGCTACCGAGCTGCGGGCGTCTGAAAACTACTGCCAAACGAACCTTGTTTTTATCCTCAATAAATTCTTTGACTCTCTTAAAGCGAATTTGATAATCGTTCTCCGCTATAAAGGGCGAAAATCTTATTTCTTTCAATTCCGCCGCCTTTTGCTTTTTCAACTCTTCCCTCAACTTTTTCTCTTCCCTGTATCTGAATTTGCCAAAGTTGATAATTTTGACAACCGGTGGATTTGCGTTTGGGGCAATCTCAACCAAATCCAGACCCGCTTCCTTACTCTTTTTCAGTGCTTCTTCTTTAGTCAAAACTCCGAGCGCTTTTCCGTCCGCGCCAATTACCCTAAGAGTCTGCGCGTAGATATGCTCGTTAACCCGCCAATATAGTTTAGCTTTCAATTGTCTTTAGTCGAAAGAAATTTTACCATGAGGCGAGGCTCGTTACAAGGCCAAATCAAGCTCCTTTGCTTTTATCTTTTTGACCAGCTTTTCGGCAAAATCCTTAAGGTCCATTTGCCCCAAATCCTTGCTCTCGCGGCTTCTAACAGCAACTTTTCCTGCTTCTTCTTCCTTGCCGCCGATGATAAGCATATAAGGAATCTTTTGGATTTGGGCATCACGGATTTTTGCCTGAAGAGTGTCGTTATTTTCGTTTATTTCCACTCTCAATCCTGCCTCGTCCAGTTTCTTGGCAACTTGCTTGGAATAATCAAGGTTTTTGTCGGTAATGGGAAGAACCTTAACCTGTACCGGCGAGAGCCAAGCTGGGAAATTTCCTCCCCAGTGCTCAATCAAAAACCCGACGAACCGCTCGTGCGATCCCAACGGTGCCCTATGAATTATTACCGGAGTTTTTTCTCCGCCGTCTTTGTCGGTGTATTTAAGTCCAAATCTTTTACCCATAAAAAGGTCTATCTGGTTGGTGGAAATTCCGAATTCCCTTCCAATAGAGCTTTTGATAATAAAATCTATCTTTGGTCCGTAAAATGCGGCGCTTCCAATATCCTCGACCATTTCTATATCGATTTTGCTTACCGCTTCTCTCATAAGTTTTTCCGCCAAAGCCCACATTTCCTCGTCCCCGTGATATTTCTTTTTGTTTTTGGGGTCGCGCAAGGACAAAACCAAATGATAATCGGTAATCCCCAAAGTTTTGTAATAGTATTCGTGCAGTTTCATTACCGAAATAAACTCCTCGACCGCCTGCTCTTGGGTACAGTAAATATGAGAGTCGTTTTGGGCAAATCCCCGTACCCTCATCAAACCGAAAAGTTCTCCCGAAGCTTCATATCGGTAGCAGGTTCCGTATTCGGCAAGCCTCAAGGGAAGTTCTTTGTAGCTTCTGGTTCTTGATGCATAAATCATGTGATGATGCGGGCAATTCATGGGTTTAAGATAGTATTCTTCCCCGTCCTCGAGTTTCATCGGAGGATACATATCGTCCTTGTAATAAGGAAGGTGTCCCGAAGTGTAATAAAGCCCCGATTTTGTGATATTGGGGGTAGTAACTCTTTGATATCCCCAATCTTTTTCGGTTTCTTTGGCCCAGTTTTCTATCTCTTCTTTAATAATATTTCCCTTGGGAAGCCAAAGAATAAGTCCGGGACCCACCTCTTCCGAAATGGTAAAAAGCTCCAATTCTTTTCCGATTTTTCTGTGGTCGCGCTTCAAGGCCTCTTCTTGTCGCCCGATATATTCTTCCAATTCTTTTGCACTAAAGAATACCGTGCCGTAAATGCGGGTAAGCATTTTATTTTTCTCGCTCCCCCGCCAATAAGCGCCGGCGATGGAAGTAAGTTTGAAATGTTTTAATTCTTCGGAAGGATTATCAATGTGTCCGCCTCTGCACAAATCTACAAAATTGCCGGATTTATACAAAGTTATTTTTTCTTTATTCTTTTCGAGCTCGTCAATTAATTCCAACTTGTAGGGATTGTCCTTAAATAATTTTTGGGCTTCTTCGGCCGAAACTTCGGATTTATCGAAAGATTTCCATTTCGGGGCAATCTCCATCATCTTTTTCTCTATTTTCGACAAATCCTCTAGTCCGGGTGCAGACTTGTACCCGGCGAAATCAAAATCATAATAAAAACCTTCTTCTATTACCGGTCCGATGGTAGGAAGAGCTTTGGGCCACAATTCAACAACCGCAGCAGCCAAAAGATGGGCGGCCGAATGTCTTAGATTATCAAGTTTTTTGTCCATCGGATAAATTGTATCGCATTTGTAGCCTACAGGCTATATAAGATATAGTGGAGGTATGGAGGTTACTCCGGGTCAGGCCGTTCAAGTTAAAGACATCGGAATTTTGGAGCCCCCGACCATTAAAGATCCCTGGAAATTAATGGATGCTTTTTATTCAAGCGAGATATACAAAAACGCAAGAGAGGCGTTTTTTACAAATAAAGTTCTTGCTCCTGACGTTTCCGAAAAAGAAAAGGACAAGTCTTTTTTGGAAAGCGAAGGCGCCGAACATGCGCTCGGCAGGTTTGGGACCCGAAACGTAGTTTTTAGATATCGGGAAGAAAAATATCCCCAGATGGTTCAGAGCGAGATAGAAGAATATGTGAAATTCATGAGAGATTCCGAAAAAATGGAATCAAAGGGCTTGGACCAGGATCAAAGGGCTGCTCTCGATGAAACAAAATTGAAACTTCATTCCGATTCGGCAAGTGCTTTAGTGAAAGCAGGAATAGCCCCTTCCAGAAACATAGGAAGAGCGATTGTCGGTTTGATTTTGATTGATAAAGGTTTAGGAAGTCCCTATGCCATGGAAACGACTGCTGCAAAAATGCGCCGAAAACTGGGCTTCGCGGCCTAACTCTTAGGTCTTTCGAAGGCTTTGAGGATGGCGGAGCGGATATTTTGGCCGGAAAACCAGCCGTTTAAATAAACCAATGTACGCTTGCCTCTATTTGTTTCCCGGAGATAGTATTTATCCACTCTCCCGCCTTTTTTCAAAAAAGTATCAAGGAGTTTAGTGATAGGAAGATCGTCCAATGATTCATTGTATCACCAATTAAGGTATAATATAGCTTAAGGTTACGAATCCATTCTGAGAGTAGGCTTCCAGGTGGGGCAGTTTCCATTAAAAGAAAGGAGGTGAAAAAAATATGGCAAAAAGATTATTTGTGGGGAGTCTTCCCTACACTACAACTTCCGACGAGCTTAGGGAACTTTTTTCGAAAATAGGAGAAGTTACTTCGGCTGATGTTATTACCGATAAAATGACGGGTCAGGGAAAGGGTTTTGCTTTTGTCGAGTTTGCAGACGATGCAAATGCGGATAAAGCAATAAAAGAATTAAACGGTACGGATTATAACGGAAGAAAATTGGTTGTAAACGAAGCAAGACCGCGTGAAGAGAGATCTTCGGGTGGTTATGACAACAGAGGTGGCGGCGGAGGGGGTTCAAGACGCTATTAAGCACTGAAAGCTTTCGATAAATCTTCAGATAAACTGTGGGGAAAAACGGTTAGAAAGTTTGTGTGGATTTTGACACGCCGCCAAAGGTTGTCTAAACTACTCCTGCCATGAATCCGGAAAGAAAGGTTGCAGTAGTAACAGACAGTGGCGCGTCCATAAGGCCAGAAGATTTGATGGCTAAAGAAAATAATGTAACCATTGTTCCTTTGGATTTGAAATTCTTCGAGAACGGTCAGTATGTTAGCTACTCCGACCTGGATATCGACAGCCAAGAGTTTTATAGAAGAATGCGTGAAGGAAAAAAGCTTCCTCAAACCTCAGGAGCTGTCCCCGGAAGGATTCTTGAAACTTTTAGACAAATTTCCGAAAAAGCCCAATCTATTATTTCTATTCATATTACATCCAAACATTCGGTTGTTTGGGAATCGGCCATTTTAGGAAAAAAATTATTTCAAGAAGATGCAAAAAAAGCCACCCCAATTGAGGTTGTGGATTCAAAGCAGGTATCCCTTGCTACATGGTTTCCGGCAGAGGATGCCGCACATCTTTCGGAAAAAGGAGCAACGCTTGAGCAAATAATGGATGAGCTTAAGGAAAGAATGCCGAAAATAAGCCTTTATGCAGTTCTTGAGAGCTTTGATAATCTCAAGCTCGGAGGCCGCGCCGAAGACCTTGTCAAAGGATATCTGGCTTCGCTTCTCTCGATTTATCCCGTTCTTACCTTTGTTGAAGGGAAACTTACCCAGACCGCCAGAGCCAGGACTGCGCAAAAAGCCAGAGAGAAAATGGTTGAAATGGTTGCTGATGCCGGGAAACTTGTTAAACTGGTGGTTCTTCACACAAATGCGCTGGAAACGGCCAAAAATGTTAAAGAAGCCTTAAACAAGGTTTATAAAGGAACAATTCCGATTCACGAAGCCGGGCCAGTCCTCGCCGTTCACGCCGGCGAAGGGACTGTGGGGGTAGCCTTTCAAAAGGCCTAAATTTTTCTGCATCCTGTTTTCCAAATTATGCCTCACTTGATATCCTATAACGGAACGAATATAATATTGGTCGTGGAAAACGAACGCAGGCTTGAAGAAATCTTAAAGGTAAATAAAGAACTGGTCGACGAGGCCTCCATCGGTATGCTTAATTTCATTTACGACCTTAGCGAATCCGCTTATCTTAAAGTCTCTTCCGAGACCGAGGAGGCTAAAGACTTGGATAAGGCAGTTGATATCATTGGAGCCTTTGTGGAAAGCGATTTTGCCAGCATTCTTGCTCAGCCCCGTGTGGAAAGAGAGAAAGACAAGGTACATTTTCTTCCCGGCCAACACAAGGGAATCTTTATATCTTTCGTGACTTCCTCGCACGATTTGGGGAATATTAATATCTACGGGGGGCTTCGGGACTTTCACTCCCCCGAATTAAAAGATACGGATGTTGCCATGAGAACGCACCATTCAAAAAGAACCGATTCCGTTCTTTCGCAAAAGGTCCAGTTTAACTTCCATGTCAAAGATATCAGTGGCTCAAGCATTCTGGATATCTGGTTTACATATAATCTGGGCAACGGATTCTACTTAGATAATCTCTTTTTGGAAGGCCGGAAGGTAGACGTTCATCCGAGGATAGATTCAATCTACCCATGCTTCGAAAAACTAAAAGCCAGTTTTTATACACACACAAAAACACTCGTTAGCCTAGTCCCCAGCGTTTGAAGTTATTAACACTAGTTTTGAGGCTATGGAGTATAATTGGTCTAATATGACAGCAGAAAGAGACAAGGAACAGACGATGATAATTGCCGAGTTTGCGATTTTTCCGACGAGCGAAGGGGCCTCGGTTAGCCGCTTTGTCAAAGAGGCCATTCGTGTGATCGAAGACTCGGGCCTCAAGAGCGTGACCGGCGGGATGTCGACGGCCATCGAAGCGCCGGACCTCGAGTCGCTCTTCCGCGTGATCGGACAGGCCGATGAAGCCCTGGTGAAAATGGGTGCGAAGCGGATTCATGTCGATCTGCGTATCGACCACCGGCTGGACAAAAAGGCGACGATCGAGTCCAAGCTCAAGGCCGTCGGGAAATCTTAACCTCCCGAACTTCTAAATAGAAATTATGGGGTCAAATTTAAATATCCCGATGTGCGAACCTATTCCACTTCGGGAGTGAAAGGAGAGTGAAAGGAATAAGATGCTGAATTCAGACTGAGGCGAGTCCGGTCTTCTGTTCGAGCTTTACAATTCTATCCTCGTGGCCGGATACCTGATGTGTAACTACGGTTACTTCTTCTCTAATCCCTTTTAGCTCCCCCATCACTTCATCCATTTTTGCATAGAATTCATCTTTCGTGGGAATGTTTCGAAGTTGTTCTTCGAATTTTTCGTCCATCATTTTCTCAATCTCGTCGAAATCTCTTTGTGTTAAAGTCATAACCTTATTTAACTCTATGAAATATAGCCTGTCAACGGCTGTCTCATTCTCACTTTCTCCCTCCCCGCTGATACCAGGCGAAGAGAAGAAGAATCACTGCAACTAAAATTAACCAGGAATAAATTGTCCAGTTAATTAAAGAGGTAAAAAGTAAAATGACTACGGCTATTGCCGTTATTATCTGGTCTTTGTCTAACTTCTTCACAAATCAATAGTATGTAAAAAAAATCATGGGGTCAAATTCATTTATCCCACTATAAAACCACCTCGCCGGTTTCATTCGCGCGAACTATCTTTTACTTAATTACCTTACAGTCTCTAACGTCTATGACACCAATCGTCTGCTTTCCTACCACGCCTTGAACAGTTACCATTTGTCCATTTTTGAGGGACATTAGTTCCTCTTTGTCGGTAACCGCGCAGCCAATTTGTGTAAGAGAAAATTGCTTCGAGGCAATATTGTTAAAAGAAATTCCTGTGTCTGTAATATTCGTAATTTCAGCGTTGAATTCAACCAGTTTACCTTCCCAATTGGCCTCCGCCGCAACTTGGTTTGCATCAAAATCATCAGCCAATTGTTTTGCTGTAATTTGCATCGCCACCGGCGCAGGGGTTGGGGTTGCAGATGGGCTTGCTTGTTGGCTTTTATTTCCACCTCTACTACCAAAAATTATGAGAAGCAAAATTATTCCACCAATTACCAACAATATTTTCTTTTCTCTACCCGATTTTTTAACAGGCGCAACAGTAGGCTGTACGTTTTCCTCGGCTTTTTGTGGTTCGGCTGGTTGTTCTACCTTTGGTTCTTCGTTCTCCATTTTTTATCACCCCCTCCAAAATAAAAACTGCTCTTGCGAGCAGGTAATAGATACTAGCACAAACCGCTGAACATGTCGAAGTTGAAAACCTTGAGTGCACAGTAGTGAGTCGTTAGACCCTGAGCTCATGGTCGAAGGGTGCAATCGAAGTACTACAGTCCTGAGCCGGTTCGACTTTACTCACGGCTATAGCGTTGTCGAATGGACTATAGTGGTGAGTCGTTAGACCCTGAGCTCGTGGTCGAAGGGTGCAATCGAACCATGGGGTCAAATTTTCAAAAGGAGGGTTCTATTACTCTAAGAGCCGGTGCTCTTTGATCAACTGGTTAGTTGTTTTTCTTCCTAGCCGGAAATTAGATTTGGCAGCCCCGACAAGCTCGTGAATGGATTTAAATTCATAGATATGGTGAACAATCTTGTTTCTCTCTTTGTTGTATTGCCGCAATCTTTCAACAAGAGCTTTCCTTCCGCCAAGCAACTCGTAAATATCTATTAGCTGAGAAAATCTATAATCCCCATCCCAATATTTTTTAAAATTTTTCTTTCGGCTCCCAACAATCGTAGTTATGGACGTCCTTAAGGCTGCTTCCAAGCTTGCGGCCTGAAGAATGGAGGCTTCGATATAATCTTCGTTATATCCCGAAGCGATTTTAGCCCTCATTTCAACATGGGGAACTATTTTAAGATTAAGTTTTCTCCAGTAATTAGCCATAAAAAACTGCCCTTGCGGGCAGCTTGCCTATAATTTACTCTCCCCTTCCCCAAAGGTCAAACGTCTATACTTTTTTATTTGTGGGTTGTATTAATAAACGCCGTAATTTCGGAAAATAACGCTTTATTTTGATAACAAAAAAGCGTATAATAATTGAAACGGATACTATGCTAAACACGCTTACATCGACTAACGAAAAAGAAGACTTGAAGTATAAATTAACTACAACTTGTGCAGGCGTGTCTGAAAGACACTTGTTTTCAATGTCATTACCAGTTAAACTGTTTGACAGTTTAACTGGTAGTAAAGTTTAGTTTTTCTCCACAATTTCCTCTGTGTATTCACAATTGGAACAGCTCCAATGCTCTTTCCTTTCGGAGATCTTGCTTGTAGAGTCAGCCAAATTTGTTACACGAACCGTATTTTTGAGTAATTCTTCCCCACAGTTGGGGCAAACTTTTTTCATGAAAAATTTCCTAAATGTTAACTAGCCTAATCGTATTCCAAATTTTTCAAAGGTCAAATTCTAATCAAGGTTGAGGAATTTCCAATCTTTAAGATTTTTGGGGTTATAGGTATAAGTTTTACTGCCATTCAATCTCCAGCTACCTTTTTCATTTAAGACAATTCCGCCAAACAACTTTTTGCCTTTTTTATTTTCCGACGCGATATACTCCACCAATCCTTCGGCACGCTCCTTGGCTGTTTGGGCATAAATTCCACCTTTCGTATCAAAGAGACCAATTTTGCCGTTAACAAATGTAACTATAAAATCTACGTAAAATGGCTTATCGATCCCGTTCTCAATATATGGAACCGCAAAATATGAACCATCTTGTTTACCGTTTTTAAACCACCATTTCACTTGTTTAGCTTTCTCCAAGTATTTAATAAAGTCTGTTTCGATGACACTGTCTTCTTCGTTTTCTTCGAAAAGTGAATAATTATCTGTTCCTTTTGTCCTTGCGTAATATGGTAAAGTAATAGATTTTTTATAATCCTTCTTTACAAAAGTTAGATTATAGTTAATAACCTCAGGCACATTCCATGGTTCATCGTTCATCACAAGTTGACGCTTGCCCCTACCCACAATTTCCTGGTAAAGGTCTTTTGCTCGATTAATAACATCAATTACTATTTGCTGATTCTCGTCGGCCAAAATAATTGCTTGAATTTTGGGCCAGTCATCTACGCCCATTTTAAACGTCTTATCAAAGAAGCGGTAAATAGAATCGTTAATACGCTTGATTGATCGTAATTCCGGGGCGAATGGAATAAGGTTTTCTCTGGCAAAAGTGTCGAAAGCCTCCTGCAGTTCTACTTCATTTTTGGGAATATTCAGGGTACCCTTCTTTTCAATAGTTCTAGTTTCCTTGTCTACATCAATAACTCGGCCAGTTGCGATTAATTTCGTGTCAACAATACTATGTTTGAGAGAAATCCGATCCTTAAGTTTCAACTCTTTTGCAGCTTGAAAGAAAATCGGAACAAAATCTGCTGATAGCCTTGTTTCTTCACGGAATCTTTTAGCGTGGTAAGAAACTAGGTTAATGTCAGCGTAATCATCTCTTCTCTTGCTTTCAAAAACCTTAAAATCGTGAGCGATGTCATTTGCAACTCTCGTATGGATATCTGAAAGGCTTGTGTATAGATAGGCGGTGTTTAAGCTTGAAATAGGGTAGTGCTTTTGTTCAGGCATTCTCATAATACGACCCAATGTTTGCAATGAAAAAACGAGAGTTTCTTCTTTCCATTGACGGAAAAGGACCAGAATATGTGCGCGTGGACAGTCCCATCCGAGAGCTATAGCTTGCTTGAAAATCATGATCTCTACTTCATTTTCAGGCTTCTCAATATTGTCTAGATTAACTTTGCTGTCCTTTTCTGATAAATAGATGGCAAGTTTTCCATTGTCTGTCGTATAACCAAATTTCTTTAATAAGGCGATTATTTCCACTTTCTTATCTGTCATTCCCCGTCTCGTATCAGGTAATTGAATCAATAACAACGGATTGACATTAGCTTTTAGTGATTCAAACTGTTTTTGCAATTGAGCTCTTTTATTCAAACCCGCCTTTAATACGATTTCATCAGCTGTTTCGTCGGCTTTTCGACTGTCAATTTCATAATTCTCAAAGCCTTCATTCACAACAACTTCCTTCTTTATCATTCCCTCGTCTCTGACATCCTCACGATCCACATCAACTATTCGATTCGCATCACTTATTTGTGGGGTTGCAGAAACTTCGATTGTAACTTTTGGAGCGATATCTTGAATAAGCTCTTTAGATTTATCGCCATTTGCCGTATGGTGACTTTCATCTATAACAAGAATGATAATTCGGCCATCGTCTTTTGTTCTAGCAATGATATTAGAAAGGTTGTTATCTCGCTCGTTTTCGCGAACATAAATATTGCCTTTCTTATTAATGCTTGCCCAATTTAAAAATAAAATTTCGTTTTCACCTATTTTTCTCTCGTCTAAGTCATCAAAATAGGAGCACTTAAGGCTGACACCAAACTGGTCGTAGTATTTCTTCAGACTGTCGCGGCTCTGATCATGCAATTTGTTTACGGCAATCCAAACAAACGAGAACTTCTTACCATCAACACGAGAATCAATAAGACGTTTTAAAAATTCGGCCACCATCAATGTTTTACCGGAACCGGTTGGCGATCTGAAAATACAAATTTTGTTTCCCTCCGCGTCTAAAAGATCGTTAACTTCCTGCTTAAGTTTTACAATGGCCTTTTCTTGATAATTTTTGAATTCAATCCACATAGCTTTTACTTAAAAATTTCCCTATAAACTTTTAATATTACTTCAGGAATAGCACAAAGAGTTACTTTGTCTTTAACATCGGTAAATTGAATTTCATGGGGATCATCGCCTAGTGAAAACACATAGGTGTTAATATGGCCTTGTATTTTCTGGATAGCCCTCTTGAACTCATCGATTGCTTCTTCATAAAAGATGATACCAAGATAATTGTTGCTATTTTTAAAGATTTTAAAATCACCTTCATCTCGAACCAATTCAAAAGCGTTTTCCCGAATACAGAGCATCTCTGTCGATTCGTTTACTAATTTTCGCTTATTTCGATCGGTCGGTTCGGCTTCTACAAAATCACAAACATAATATTTTAGGTTACCCCCAAGTCCAACAATGCTTTTACCTTCAGTGTCTTTATAACCGTTTATCGCTTTCTTAATTCTCGGATAACAAATATTTGTGCTTATATCGTTTTCGTTATTTGTACAAAGAATAAATCGACGATTACCACCATCTTCTTTGTTTAGTGCTAAGACTGCATGTCCCGTTGTACCCGAACCCGCAAAGAAATCGAGAATGACAGCATCTTTATTTTCCTTCCCATCGTAGTTAAATTTTATAAGCTTCTTAATTAAATTAACCGGCTTCGGAAAAGCAAACAAACGATTACCTAAGATACTGTCTAACTCCCTTGTCCCCTCATGCGTGTAAGGTCCCTCGAAGAGAGTCGTTGGAGTTGAATTTCTTAATTTTCCGTCTTTATCTTTTAAGTATTGTTTAAATCTTACAGACCATTTTCCGTTTTTCATCTTATTGAACACAAGTTCATCATTCTTTATCGCTTCATCGACGCGCCCTTTTGACCATAGCCATTGCTTTTCGGGCCAAATGTTCTCTCCCTTGTATTGGATTGGGTATCGCAAATTTGGTCTATTTGCCATACTTGTGGTTCCAAGCGCCCATGTTCCGTAAGGACCCCTAATTGAAAAATGTTTATCTTTCTTTTTAAATAGTTTGGTATTTGACTCATCATATGGGACACTTACCGACTTGATCAAACTGGAATCTTTTGCGTACATTAAAATATATTCGTGCACGTCAATTAACGCTTTTGGTTTTGCACCCGCACCAGCCTTATTTTTGAGAACTATTGTAGCCAAGAAATTTACCTGAGAAAATATTTCATCGCATAACATCCTTAATGGAGCCAGTTCATTGTCGTCAATACTTATAAAAATTACGCCTGTGTTTTTAAGAAGAAGACGAGCCAGTTTTAGCCGTCTTTCCATAAACGAAAGCCATTTACTGTGCCGAAAGGGATCTTCAGGATCAACCAATTTGTCATTGTAGATGAAATCGTTATTACCAGTGTTATATGGTGGATCAATGTAAATAAGATCGATGGCTTCTTGATGTGTAAAATTCAAAACCACAAGTGAGTGGTAATTGTCACCTTCAATGATCAAGTTGACTGGATTATCTTTGTCGCTATATATTTCCTTATCTTTTGCTTCCTTCAAAATTGGAAAAGGTTTTCCGAACATTTCATTTGGAAACATTTCGTTGGGTGTACGAGCATCGGGATTTATTAGAATATCTATCTTCTCTTCCGGCAAATCTCTATGCCAAACAAGGCCATATTTTATTTCCTTAATCCGCCGGAGCTCTTTTACTAACTCTTCTCTTGTCCAACTGTCGTAATTAACTTTTCTTGCCATGCTAAAATATTTTACTACTTTTGCTGGCTAGAGACTAAAGCTCGGATTTGTCGTACTCGACTTTGAAGATCAAAGAGGGTTATTCGCGCTTGCCAAGGTTTTGAATCTTGATGTCGTCAAGTTTCTGCAGGGCGGAAATAAGGGCCATTCTGTCGAGAGGCCACTCCTGCCTCCTTTCCAAAACTGTGTTTTTTAGCCTGTAAACAATGCGCCGCACCTCGCCTTGGTTAAGACGCAGCTCATTTTCAATTGCCTTATCACTATCGCCCACAAAAACCCCAACCAAAACCCTTTGATCTAAATCAGAAAGATGCGGGTCGAAAGAAATCAAAAAACTTTCATCCCCTCTTTCGATTGTCCAGGGATGAGAACCAGTAAATTTATCTTCCGGCGACATATTTGCGCCTATTTTAGCACAAAGATTAATTATTACGATGCTGAAGAGTCGGATTTGTCGTACTCGATTTAGGTTTTTCTCGTCCCGAATTGGTGAGGCGTGTGGTTGGCCTATTTCCCCCTCTTCAAATCTTTAAAAATCCTCGCTCCAACCGCATATCATATATCGATATATGATAATCAACACAGATTATTATTTTATCCAATGAAGGCGCTGCTACTAAGGGTTAGATCTGTCGTACTCCGTTTAGATATTTCTCTATTACTTTAATATGCCTTTTGTCTTTTGGTCTCCTCATCTCCCTTTTGTAAGCCAAAACACAGTCTAGTTTTACAAACCTTATCCCTTCGATGACATCTGCATTGTCTATCAATTGGTCGGTTTTGAGGTTTCCTCCGTACATCCAGGTACTAGCAACCTGAATTTTTTCTCCATAAAAATTAATTACAGTTCCGTTAGACCAAACTTTTTCTTTGTCTTTATGGTTTAATGCGTTTTCCCAAGCCTTACCTCTGGCAATAATATCTATATCTCTAAGTTGCTTTTTAAGTCCGCAAGCAAACATTGGTCCGGAACCAAAGATGGCAAAGTCCTTTAAAGGCAGATTCAAAGAAAGAAGTTTTTTGATAAGTTTGTGTTTTCTTATCGATTCCACGGCCTATTTTACCACGAAGTGGGTTATTCGCACGAAATATTTACTTTGCTTTTCCATTTAAGTTCCCCTCATTTGCGAAATAATTCTCTTTTGTGCTTCGAAAGGTTCGACTCGCTCCGCTTGAACAACAAACATAGACAATTCGCGCAGATACCCGTGCGACGATAATCTCCACGTATTATCCGGGCTGAGGAAATTTCCCTCATTATCCACCGGAATACGAACCTTAGAATCCGCCGGCGCTTGTTTCAAAAGTACCGCCATAATCGGTCCATTTAATTTATAAAGAAGATTCGGATCGGATATCTGCTCTGGGGAAATTGGGTCTAAGGTTACGTAGTAACCCGGAGGAACGTGGTGCTCTTGAGCCTTCTCTTTTTTCCTTAAATCCCAAAAATCTACGTGCAGTTGGCTCCCTTCTTTAAATTCTGCCTCAGGCCTTCTACCTTTAATGTAATCTACTGCATCTAGCAATCGCTCTCTAATACCCATAATGCCCGTATTTTACTACGTATATAATTCTCTTGCGAGAATTTTTCGTAGCAGGCTACTTTTTGTGCGGATGCAGTCCGGGGCCGCCAAAATAGGGTGTGTGCCAGCTTCTTCCGTCGGCGGCCTTATGGTCGCTTATCGGCCTCCACCAAAGGGTTCCGTCCGGACAAATCATTCCCGGGTTGGGAAGAGGTTTACCTTCTTTCAAATAGTAATCCAAATCGCAGCGGCAGCTTACCTCGACGCCTCCATTGTGATCCTCTATAACCCACCCGCTATGGTTTCCGCAGACATCGCAATAGCGGACATCCATCTCGATAATTTCCATCCCCGGCTGGGGTAAAATTTCTCTACTCATGCGGGCTATTTTAGCACTAAAGGGAAGATTTTTTGCGGGGTTCCTTTTTCTGTGGCCTGGGCATGTCGCGGCGGATGTGCCACTCAAGTTCTCTGGGTAGAGATTGGGGTTTGGGCCTCTCTACCTGTTGGTTCCCATTTCCGTTATTTCCGTTTTTCTTTGCACAGACAATTTCTATTGTCATCAGAATGAAAATACAGAAAGAAGATTATGATTTCAACGGGGAAAAATAACCGTTGATTACCTTGTTTTTTAGTAGTCGGGGCAGGAGGCTTTTTCGCCCGGAAGTGTATTATCGTAGAGAGCAACAGGGGAGTTGCCCTCAGTACAGCCGAGGGAGACGATGTTTTTTCCGTCCCGGTGTCCGAACCTAAGATTCAATCCGTGGCAATGGCCGCAAAGACCTTCCAAGGCCCTCAGCCTGTTGGCATTATCCAAGGCCGCGTCGCCGTGAATGCGGTGGTGCGGTTTTGAATAGCGGGCAAGCAAATCCCTGATTACTTCTTTGGCTTGGGTAACTCTCTTTTCCGTTTCCATTTTCGCGGTATTTTACCACGATTTAACAACTTTCTCAATTCCGACTTAGCTTGCTCTAAAACTCTCTTTCGCTCGGGGTTTAGATTTTTGCCGGCGCGATTGATATAAAAATTAAGCATGGACATTCCCGATTGAAAGGGGGGCGCTTTTCTTCTTAAGGAATTTTCCGCAGAGCGCTTCAAGGAAGCGGCGATTTTCTTGGGGTCATCCCAAGTAAATACTCCTTCTTCCAGATCTAGGGCAAAGGAATGTTTTGTTACGTACCCCGACCACTTTTTCACCCTGCCCAATTTTAGCACTGTGCTTCAATATTTAGACGAATTGAGGGGTGATAATAAAGGTCTTTTCTTATCAGATAACTTCTTGAGTCGGTTTCAAAATTTAATCCAACCTCATACTTCTTTTCTTTGGCTAAATTAATCCCATCCTTGATATAGGTTGCTAAATATTGAGGCCCTTCGGGAGTTTTAAGAGAAGCCACTCTGGGGCTGGTATCTACAGATTCCACAAGTTTATATTAACACTTTGTGCTTGTTTGATGTTAGCGGGGCAAAAATGTATAATTTTGAAGCTTGGACACTTAGCATGGAGCCATAGCTCAGTGGTAGAGCGTTCGCTTGACGTGCGAAAGGTCGTAGGTTCAATCCCTACTGGCTCCACTCGAGGGCCCGTGGTATACCGGTAACACACTTCCATGGCATGGAAGAGTAGAGGGTTCAATTCCCTCCGGGTCCACTCGCGCTGATGCTCGCTTCCTGCCTGGTTTAATGAAAGAAAGATACGATCCCAAAACAGAGGATATATTTTTGTTTTTGTCTCCCGAAGAATTAACGGAGTTTAATCTAAAAGGAATTGGCGAAATGCGCCTCATTGTTCCCGAAAAATCGGTCGCGTTCTTTTTGTTTTGCGCTGCGAATTCAGGAGAAATGGACGAAAACTACTTAAGAGTGGATGTTGTCTACGACGTTCCTTCCACAGGCTTTGGTAAAGCTCAAAATTTTACTAACTTCTATATTTATCTTAGTGATCGGGCTCGGAAAGATCTTTTATCAAAAAGGGAGTGCCAGGACCGCTATACGGGAACGACAGGTTCTCAGAAAATCCACATTTTTTTAGGAGAGCCTAACGAAGAAACCTCTTTCTAGATAAAAATTTATCCAGCTGACCTTTGAAGATAATGGTCCGGAGCCAAGAGGAACGAAGAACCCTTTTTCTTGTACATTGTCCAGTAGTTCTTTCTTTCGGCACGCTTATTGCCGGCGTGCAGCCAGAGACCCGCATCTTCGATTTTCTTTCTGAAGCTTTGGATAAACTCCAAAAGCTTTTCGAAAAATACTACATGGTATTCTCCAGGCTCAACCGGTGCCTGCATAGCGGCTATTTTTACCTCTTCCGCCAAGCCCTGTGTGCTTTTGGCGAGCTCATAGACTTCTAGGGAAATCGCGTGAAGTTGAAGCCTTAGTTCACCGGTTTTTTTATCAACGAGTATTCTTTCCTCTTCAACCAGCCTTCGCTCCAAAGCAACCTGTCCTTTTTGCTTTGAAATTTGCTCCTGTTTGCCTGCAAAAATCTCTGTAAGCTCGACCGTTTCACCCGGCTGAATATCTCCCGAGAATTTTTTGGGTTCGGGGGCGCCAAACATCTGCTTAAAGAATTCTTCGGAGCCTTGCTTTAAAAGGTCTTCCTTGATGGTTTGGCCGGTGGAGCCGCCGATTTCCTTCAGGGATTCCAAAACATTGGCCCTGCGAAGCTGTTTTGCGAATTTGGCTTTCTGTACCTTGTCCATGGCGAAATTTTACACCTGAGCTATCAGCGAATCAAGCGCGTAGCGCCTCTTTAGAATGGAGCCTATTACCTGCCTTTGTTCGGGAGTGTCTATGTTGCCTTTGACGTTCGGGTCGGCTTTGGCAGCCTTAATCATATTTTCCACATCTTCCTCTTTAACCTTGATGCTCTCGCTTTCGGCAATTTTGTTTAGGATTAAATCAAGGGCGATGGCTTCTTTGGCCTGTTTTTCATAGTCTTGCCGCAGCGTTTCCGGGGTTTTGCCGATGGATGTCAAATAGCTCTCAAGAGAAAGCCCGAGTTTCTCGATTCTGGCCAGAAGATTGGAAATTCTGGAATCCGCCTCATCATGGATAAGAAGGTGAGGAATATCCAGTTTTACCGATTCCAACAGGGCCCCAACGACTATCTGCTCCTTTTCCTCCTTTGTCGGTTCTTTAGTAATGCTTTTTGAGCGTAGCTCCCCCGCAATTATCTTTTTATAATCGCCCAGCTCAACAGCCGGGAGTTCGCAGGTAACTGCCCTCACTTGCCAGACCTCGCCTTCTTTGGCCGAAACAAGCTCGAATTTGGGGTAAATGGCCGGTTTAATTTTATATTCTACAATCGAATCGGCCAAAGCCTTTGGTAAAAGCGTTGATAGGGCCTTTTCGATAACCGTATTTTGCGGGATATTCTTCTCGACCAAATCCACGGGAGCTTTGCCTTTTCTGAACCCCGGAATTTCGGCATCTTTAGACAAAGCCTCAAGAGCCTCTTTTTTGGCTTTTCCGACCAAAACCCAAGGAAGGCTAAAGGTTATCTGAACATTGCCGTTGGCCTCTTTGGCCATGGTTGAAGTTATTTTTTCCACGAAAGCGAGTATATCACGATCCGCCCTTGTGTTGGGTATGAAATTGAGAGGCAATGAACTTGCCCCGCTGAGGCTGGCGCTTGCCTCCGAATTTGGAGCCTCTAAGAAAGTCCGGCGTTCTAAAGCCTAAAGCTTGGCCTTCCTTTTTCTTTTGAAAATTCTTCATCTTAGGTCAATTGTAAATTGAAAATTGATAATTGTAAATTTTCTTGTTATACTAGATGTGCCCTGCAAGGTGAGGTAGTCTTCGTCAGAAGCTTCCGATCGCTTCAGAGGTTTAGAAAGGAGCAAAATATTATGGCCACAAAACTTTTCGTAGGAAATTTGGATTTTACCGTTACCGGAGATGACCTTAGAGATACTTTTTCTAAAGTTGGTACAGTTGTCGACGCCGTTGTTATAAGCGACAAGATGACCGGACGCAGCCGCGGATTTGGATTCGTTGAAATGTCAAACGAAGATGAAGCCAAAGCAGCTGTAGAGAAATTGAACGGTTCAGATCTTAAAGGCAGAAAGATAAACGTAAACGAAGCTCGCCCTAAGGCAGAGCACTAAAAACCTAGTCGTTTTTGTCTTTGTCCTTATCTTTATCTCTACCTTGACCTTGATTTTGGTGTTGTCCCTGATTTCCGGGTTGTATAGACTGTGATTCAGGAACATCTCTAATAATTTCTTGTCTGAGCTCTTCCAATTGGGAGCTGGTTTGGTCAAGATTAGCAATTACCACACTAACCGAGGCCGCAGGCGTAGGCTCTGTAGCCGCAGCAGGCGCAGCACTAGGGGCTGGCGTTGACGTGGGTATAAAAGGCGCCACTGTAGGAACATAAGGAGTCGCCACCGGAGCCGAGCCCGTAACGGACGAAGGGACAACGGCCGAAGGTTGGGTAGCCAGAACCGCTTTTTTCTCCGCTATACTTTTTTGGTAATTTTCAATATTTTGAACAAGAACGGCTGCCTGTTTTACATCCTGTTTTCCGACAATAATATCCTTCGATTGGGATGCTTGAGTAACTAAAAGCGTATAGCCCAAGGTTGAGCCTTCTTTGGCAAGAAGCCTGTTGGCTTCGCCAAATCGCCTGTCCGTAAAATTTAGGGAAAGCATGGATGCCAGCGGAGTTTTGATTGTGACGGCCAAAGCCACTTTCTCGAAAGAAGTTTTGGTAGTGTAGAGCGCCTCGCCGGGAAGAGCGTTCCAGCTGGCAAGGATAAGCACGGCGGGGACGGCCAAGAGAATCGCAATAGAGGTTAGAAAAGCATCGAAAAAGGTTTTCATTTTTGGGAATTACTCCGACGCCAGTTTGTGTAAGAACCACGAGACCAGCGAAAGAGCAATCGAGGCAATAATTGCTGTCGTAAACGAGGCAATTTCAAAACCCGGGATTACCCGGCTTGTAAGCAAAAGAAGAAAAACGTTTATTAAAAATGCGCTGATTCCAAAGGTCAGAATTGAAACAGGAAGGGCAACCAGCTGCAAAATGGGCTTTATTAGAGTATTTACTACCCCGATGGCAACGGCCGCCACAACCGCAGTCCAAATGCTTGCCAGGTGAAAGCCGGGAACGACGTATTCCACAACCAGAAGTGCGAAAGTGTTTATAGAGAGCTGCATTATGACTCTGATTAAGCGCATAGATTCATAATGTCAGAACCTCTTATAGAAATCAAGGTCGCTTAATATGGCCTGATTCCATAAAGGAAGCATATTGTGGTCGGAAGCGGGGTAGAGCTGGTAGTTCAAATCCAAGTTCAAGTTCAAGAGAGACTTGGCTAGATCGTCGCTCCATTTTACCGGAACGGATTGGTCGGCGGTCCCCTGGTCAAGCTCAATAGGAGCTTTTATCCGGTCCAAGTTGCCATGTATCGAGTAAAGATTCGGGTCGTAGAGCTCCTCAAAATTTGCGATTTCCGAGCGCAAGTACTTGCCCAAGTCCGGGCTGTCGTCAGTGTAATAAAGAATTGAATAGGGAAAGGGCTTTGAAACCGGCGCCCAAAGCACAGTGGGGATGTTTTTACCGGTTATCTCCAAGACAGTTAAGGCAATTTGGCCTCCGTTTGAATGGGCCCATATGAACGACCTTTTCTTGTCCCACTTTGAAACGGAGTCTAAGGATGCCATAACGCTCATTACGGTTGTATATGTTTGAAATCTGGCCTCAAAAGTGCTGTTCGGCTCGGGGTCGGAATCTCCATAGCCCAAAAAGTCGGGCGCAACGGTAATATAGCCTTTTGAGGCAAAAACCTCGGCGCCGTGTTGGGTTCCCTCCCCTATCGTGTATTTTTCCTTGTCGACGTAGCCCCGAATCATAATAATTATCGGGAAGGGGCCTTCGCCTTTGGGCATATTTATCATCCCGCTTAGCTTTTTGGCAGGTTTGCCGGTTAATGTCGGGTCGAAATAATGAATGAACTCATAGGAGGTGAAGTTCGAAGTATCCTGGATAACCTTTCCGAGCTCGATCTTTCCTGCAGGGACATTGGCTTTGGACAAGTTTTCTATAGTGTATTTGTCCAGCGGTCTGGGTACGATTTGGGCAATGGATTTTTTAAGTTTGGGTGAGGTAAAAAGAAGATTCAGACTCCAGCCCAGAGAAATAAAGAGAATTGCGCAAAGCGTATATAAAATGACCTTTTTCATATTCATAGACCGTTTGTTTTCAACCTTTTTCTGTCCACTTTGTGCTTATGGATTTTTCTTCTTTTTGCGGCTTCGGGTCTTTTCCCTTCCGCATGGGATTTAGGTTTTCCTTTGTGCTTAGTCAGGTCTTCAAACATTTTAGCAGGGTCTATTTCTTCGCTTTTGTGCCTCCTTAGATACGAATCAACAGCTCTTTGTGCCCTGTCCTCATCGTTGGCGAAAAATCTTTTTAGATGTCTTGCGAAGTCGCTATGTCCGGGAATAAGTTCCGGTTCCCTCTCTACTGTTGCCATGCTGGAGGAATTTTAATACATTTTTCGGAAAAAAATAAGCACGGAATTTGTTCTTGACTTCGGGTTTTATTCGGATTATACCAATATTATAATGATACAAAAGATTTCGGTACCGGTATCGGTTGAACTGGTTTTCGACCACAAAACCCGCAAGGTCTTTCCGAGAAGGGTTCTCTGGGAAGGCAAGCTCTACCCTATCGTCAAGGTTGGCCTTCACCACACGTTTCGTGAGGGTCGCACATTATTTCATGTTTTCTCCGCTTCTTCGCAAACCTTGTTTTTTAGGCTGGTTCTCAATACCGACAATTTGCAGTGGAGATTGGAGGAAATTTCCGATGGACTCCCCGACTGATTTATCGTTCAACCCCAAGCCTTCAACCATTATGCATATGGATTTGAATTCCTGCTTTGCGACCATCGAGCAGCAGGCAAATCCCCTGCTTCGCGGAAAACCCGTAGTCGTTGCGGCCTATACGACACCCTCGGGTTGTATTGTTGCCCCATCGGTCGAGGCCAAAAGATTGGGAATTAAGGTCGGAATGAGGGTGAAAGACGGAAGATTTCTCTGCCCGGATTTGATTGTTCTTCCCCCGGACCCCTGGAAATACAGAAATGTCCACCTGAGTTTAAGAAGAATAGTTTCCGAATATACTAGCAATTTTTCCCCAAAATCGATTGACGAGTTTGTGCTCAATATGGAAGGCTACCCGGCCTATCGGAAAGGCATGCTTAAGCTCGCCAGAGAGATTAAGAGGCGGATTAAGGCCGAAGTCGGAGATTGGCTAACGGTTTCCGTGGGAGTTGCCCCAAACAGGTTCCTGGCCAAAACCGCGGCGGGCTTACACAAACCCGACGGACTCGACGAGATTAATAAAAATAACTATGCGGATGTGTATTCCAAGCTCTCTTTGACCGATTTATGCGGGATTAAAGAGCGAAATGCCATAAGACTGGGGAGTATGGGCATATATAGTGTTTTGGACTTCTATAACGCACCACTTTGGAAGTTGAAGGCGGCTTTTAGCTCAATTTTGGGCTACTACTGGTATTTGCGGCTTCGAGGTTGGGAGATTGACGATGTGGAGTTTGCGAGGCGTTCTTACGGCAATTCCTTTGCCCTGCCCAAGCCTTTGCAAACGGTCGAGGAGCTCTCCCCTGTTCTTTCCAAACTTGTCGAGAAAATGGGGGCAAGACTGCGTCATGCGGGGTATAAGGCCAAAGGGGTGCATTTATCCGTAGTTTATCGGGATTGGAGCTTCTGGCATAAAGGTGCTATAACCTCGAAAGTTTTGTTCGATTCGCGCGATATTTACAAGGAAGCTTTTAAACTCTTAGTGAGTTGTCCTTACAGAAAACCCGTGCGGCAGCTTGCGGTTTCTTGCTTCAATCTCCTCACGCGCCCTGAGTTGCAAATGGAACTTTTTGAGGATGTTGTCAAAAAAGAAAAAATTGTAGAGGCGGTGGACAAGGTTAACGAGCGCTGGGGGCACTTTATCATAACGCCCGCGAGAATGCTGGGGACCGGCGGGGTTGTAATGGACAGAATTGCCTTTGGAGGCGTAAAAGAACTCGAAGAATTCACCCTAAATTCCGGATAAGTCGACCGGCGTTCCCTCGACTACTCCGTTTTTGTCCGAAAAACCGGCATTTACTTCCAAAACATAATCAATCGGATCTTTCGGCAATATCAAAGAAAGTTGCGAGTCCGGCGCACCCTTTTTGGGAGGTTGAACATTTTTATTGATTTGAAAAACCTCGGAATTTTTTATCCAGATAATATCCAAGGGAATTAGCATATCTTTCATCCAAAAAGCCGGCTTGACACCCTTTTGGGTAAATACAAAGAACATTCCGCCGTTTGCCTCAAGGCTTGTTCTTCCGGAAAGGCCTTTACGTCTTAGAGCCTCGGAATTTGCAACCTCGACGCTTATTTTGGTATTGCCTACGGAAACCGTTTTTGTCGTTCGTGCAGGAGAAACGCTAAGTTTTTGGCTCATGAGTCCGACGGCTATGATAAATACTGCCGCTGCCGCCAGAAGAAGGAATATTTGCTTCACGGTTGTATGTCTTTACTTGTTTGGGTCTGCTCGCCCAAAACGGCCTCACCCTTGAGACTAAGAGAAAATTTAAAGTTTTGGTATAAAACCAGGAACAATATAAGGAAAATACTAAAGGCTATTGCCGGGATAAACAGCAGGTAGATATTGTGGCTGCGCTTTAAACGATTTTCAAAAATGTGTACGAACTCTTCCATAGCAGGACTATTATTAGTTTACACTTTAAGTTCAAGGCCATCAAAGGCGATTCCGAATTTGTCTCCGCCGTGTTCTTTCACAGAAGCTTCCAGCTTGCCATGTGTGTCTGTTTTATGGCCGATATTCGTAAAAAGAACCCTTTTCGCGTTAACATCCTTGCCAAATCTTAAGCCTTCCTCTATGGTTTCGTGGCCTTTTGCCTGACCATATGATGTTTTGGAAGAGCCGTCCAATATTGCCACCTCTATGTCTCCCATCTCTTTTCGGGAAGAAGGGATAATTCTTCTAAATTCCGGTGCATAAACAATAGGCTTCGGGGCTTTGAGTTTTATTGCATAGGCTTCTTCGGAGCCGTGCTCAACGGGAATCAGCCAGGCATAGGAGTCTTTAGAAAGGCCTATTTTTTCAAAGGGTTTTGCCTCGAGAGTATCGAAAGCCCGCATGGAAATTCCTACAAGCCGTCTGGCTTTGGATAAGACTCCGCTTGAGGAAATTAGGGTTATCTTTGGGCCGTTATAGGTATGGCTTAGGTCATAGAGCCCAAAAATGTGGTCATCGTGGGCATGGGTAAGGATAATATGAGTAATTTTGGTAGGGTCAACATTGTGGGTTTTAATTTCTGTATAAATATCAGGTGAAGCGTCGAGAAGAATGTTTCGATTTACAAGAAGAGACGGTCTAAGCCGGGTGTCTTTCGGGTCTTGGGAGCTGCAGATTTCGCACTTGCAGCCAAGCCTGGGAAGAGGCCATCCTGAAGAGGTACCTAAAAAGAGGATTTCCATCGGTGCTCTCGAGAGGATTCGAACCTCTACAGGATTACTCCCACAGGATCCTAAATCCTGCGCGTCTACCATTCCGCCACGAGAGCTTGTAGGTATATTATACCTTTTTATCCCTCTAGGCTGAAAGAAAGTCCGGTAGAATCGATTTTCTTCATAAGCAGAGCTTGTGCGTCAGATAGGTTCTTAAATTGTATAAGCTAAAGGAAGAGAATCTATCTTCCGCATAAAATACTTAACCTTCCATGCCCATGTAGTGCTCGGAGGAGCGTAACGTCTGGCGATTTGGTCTATAGAAACGGCACCTTTATCCAAATAGTTTTGTCTAAGGGTTTTGGAAACAACCTCAATAGAGGCGTTCCAAGAAGGAAAGCTGTAGTCTCCGTTTACCCATCCGTACGCATTGTAAGAGTTATACGGAATCTGTTTTCCGAAAGTGGATTCTACACCTGTGATTGAGGCAACAAGTCTCCAATCAAGACCGTTTTTGTCGGCCTCGGCTATAAACTTTCCGGCATATGGAGCCAAGGGAGAATTATATTTCTCCAAAAATGCCTTAAGTTGAGAAACCCTAAGGTCGCCTGTTTCGCCTACAACAGACGTTCTTAATTGAGCGGATTCGTCGGCCACGCGGGAATCGGCCGATATAACTCCGGCCGGTAAAAACGCCATAGCGGAGGCGATGAATAAAGCTAAGATTAAATTTTTCATATTTCTCCAAAAAAGAGGTCCCCTTACGGAGACCTCAAGTAAAATCCTAACGCTCGGTGTGCTTGCGCAACCTTGCCTCAGGACGTGCGAGAACTATAGCATAACACTATCGGTTTGTCAAGTCTTTGGAGTCAAAGCCAGAACAGTAGTTATACGGGTATTCTGACTAGCTTATCTTTTGTGCTAGAACAAAAATCGACGGGCCGAAGTTTATATAACTTAGGGGTTTTTGGAAAGCGCTTTCCAGAGAGATAAGGAGTTCCATAGGTATATATTTCTTAAGAATCCGGTTACGGAAATTGGAAACGGAAAGCTTATCCAAGACCTTAAAACCCGTTTTCTCCAAAATAAGACCGACATTCTTTGGGTGATGGTTTAAGAAAGAGATTGTGTGATTGCGAATAGATTTGGGGCTTCTTGCGTCTTTGGGAGAAAGTTCGGAAGAGTAGTTTATGTTTCCATGTAGCAGCTCCTTAAAAATAGCCTTAAAATGGAGTTTGTTGGCGAATTCCAAAACAAAAAAACCTCCGGGCTTCAGTAAAGAATTTACGGCCCGAAAAGCCGATTCCAAAGAAAGCAAATGGTGTGCAACACGCACCATGAGAACCAAATCTGCCCTTCCCTTGGGCACTTTTTCGGAAAGAATCTCAACCGACGCCTGTACGAATTCCAGGTTTTGGTAGTTGGTCAGGTTTTTCCGGGCAAGGCTTAGAAGTTTGGCCGAAGGCTCGGCTATAATAACCTTTTTGCCTCTAAAGGCATAAACGGGAGTAAGTCTCCCAAAACCCGCTCCTATATCTATAATTGTCCCTATTTTCGGGATTTTCTCAAGTATTTTCTTAAGGGCAACGACTTCCGAATTGTGTTCGTAGTCGCGTCCTTCCCAGTAGGCAGAGTAATCGTAGGAATCGTATGCTGCTGCCATTTTGTGGGTTTATTGCATTTCGGACATGAAAGTATTTACGCCGTGTGCCCAGGAGCCGTTTGAGGAAGGAGTATATTTGGACATGATTTGGTCCGGAGTAGTAAGCCCCTCGTCTATGTAATTTTCCTTAAGACCCTGGGAGACTGTTTCAATTCCCTCTTCGTAGGATGAAAAGCCCAAATTTGATTCGCTGTGAATTCCCCAACCCCAGCAATTATGGGAGCCGGGAGGAATAATTCTGCAAAGATTGGATTCCTGTTGGGCGATGGCCGTAATGAGCCTGAAATCAAGAGAATATTTATCCGCAGTATCCACGATATGCATGGCGTAAAGAACGAGTGGTGAGCCGTAGGAAGCCAAATATTGGCTTATTATTTCGGGTCTGGCGTCGGCGGCTTTAGCATTGCCTGCAACGGTGGGGATTGTGTTGGGCAAAGAAGCATAAACCCGCACTCCGGGTTTAGGCTCCACTATAAGATTGACTGAAGTTGGGGCCATCTTGGCCTGTACGTCCTTATTTTTGGCCAAAGAAACCAACGAAAACAAACTTGTAAGTAGTGCTATAGGGGTTATCGTAAAGAAAAGACTTACAAGAATTAAGTTTTTCCAGAAAGAAAAGTTGTCTTCCGCCATATTTCGCCTTTTGTCAGGATGCCACAAAAAGGGGTCTATAGTCAAGTTTTTGAGGCTAAAAATGGCCACAAAAAAAGAGGGCACACCCTTAACTCGCGTCAGGTATGTGCCCCAGCACCTTGTCATCAGATTTTCCCCAGGTTTCTTAGGCCTTGGTGAACACCAACAGGAGGGCGAAGACAATGACGATCACGATAACAATCACTCTCCTCCTCTTCATATACGGAGAGAGGGGAACCCGTGCAGGCCGTATCGCTTCCCGTTCCTCCACCGTTAGATGTTTGTACTCATCCCAACCGATCATCTGCCCGGACCTGTCCCTCCTGGGTTCCCACTGCATCATTAAAAACCAACCGATGAATTCGAGGGTGAAACCCAGAAGCCAGCCGATGGCCGGATGGCGTCCTTTGCCTTTGGCGACTTTTCCACCCAGCCAAGTCCAGGCGGCCAGGTATACCGCAAAACAGCTCGCCTCCGCCAGGCTCCGCCCCAAACATAGCCCGTGGGTCTGCCAAACAGGACCGGCTTGGCTGCAGTCTGAGTGGGCACTCGCTGACATGATCCAGAACCAGCAGGCTGTTATGTACAGGATTGCCGGTGCTGCAAGAACCCATTTCTTCTTCATCACGCCCTCCTTGTGGCGAATTATTTGACCGGATTGTCAAGGTGCACAAAAATGCCCGATGTTTCGGGCAAGTAGCTATATTGTACTTCAATAGGTCAATTTTCACAAAAAAAGAGGGCACTCACCTTTGATGCTTTCGCTTCGCAGGTTTGTGCCCTCATGCACCCTATCGGAAGTTTAACCACCCGCACCCTTGCTGGACACCGCATTGAACTGGCGATTCAATGCGCCTCAGCGCTCCACTCCCATTCTCCCAGTTCACATCTTGTTGTCTGTCCGAACGATAACTCCGGCCTCAGGTCAATCGTTCCACTCGCCTCCGTCGGCGACGTAAACCGACCCTCCGCCTCCCCGATGCTTGACGAGGAGACATTAATGCTGCCATCACGAATCGGAAACGGCATTCCGGATGCCTGGCTGGCCCATGACCCGGCTGAAAACCCGTCGCATCGTACGTCCGTAAGGCTGAAACCCACAAACGTGATGGCCGCTCCGTCGTCCGAAACGGTAAAGGTGAACGTGCCGCTGCTGGCCCCTCCACTGATATCGATAGGACCGCTGAATGTGCTCCCAGGCTCAGGCATTGAAGTCCCGCCGCATGCAACCAAAAGCACTGCGAGTAGCACGAGATACATATGCCGTTTCATCTCGCCCTCCTTGTGGCGAATGTGTGACCGGATTGTCAAGGTGCACAAAAAACCCGCTTATACGGGCAGTTCCTATATTATACTCTTAGTGAGCCGCCCGAGACTCGAACTCGGAACCGTTACCTTAAGAGGGTACTGCTCTACCGATTGAGCTAGCGGCCCAAACGCACAAATTCAGGCTATTTTACCATTTCGGGGAATCGAAAGCGAAATAATTTTTCTCAACTCGTCGATAATAATCCAAAAATCGGGCTTCTCGAGCGTTATCATCTGGAATTGAACGGCGTTGGTAAACACTTTGGAATCTTTTGCGAGTCTAAGAGAACCTACAAAAAAGCCCGAATTTTTGGGCGATGTCCCCCTAAAGAAAAGTATCCCTGTTCTTCTTGGCTCGATCTCGCCGAAAATCGGAATTTGCAAATCTATGTTTTTGTTATCCAGCATTAGAGAAAGTTCTCCGTTTTTCCAAATCGATTGTCCCGTATTTTTGGCCAGAGCAATACCCCAAAACGTTTGATTGGAACCAAGAAACGGCGGAATAAATAAGGCCATTATCTCCCCCGAGGTTTCCTGTTGGGGTTTCCCCGATTGTTTCGTCAGCGACGACACATCGTCGTAGAATTTATAAAATTTTCCTGCGCTTTGTTTCCAACTGAATTGGGCAAAAAGCCCGTCGGTATAGGAAAGAATAAAAGGAGTTACTGCTACCACTCTTTTATCGTTCCATACGCTTTCGAAAGCAAATTTGAATTTGTCTCCCAAAGAGTCAGGATTTAAAAAGGCCCTTGTTTTCGGGTCGTCCGTTGTATGTGCCCAACCGGTTTCGGTGATAAAAACCGGCAGCTCTTTTTTAACCCCCAGAGAAGATAAAAGACTCAATTCCCAAACATAAGTTCTTACGGAACCTCGGCCGGTATCCGTTTCCGAACCGGTAAAATTGGGATTCGGATATGAGTGGGAAGACCATCCGTCAATGTATTTCAGGGCATCCGGAACGCTACTCACCATATTGGTCAAAAAAGTGGCCTCGTCCGTTGTATCTTTGGAGTTGGGAGCAGAAGCATCGAAACCCGCAGGCAGGACAAAATAATCAGGATTGTCGGCTTTAAGCTTTGAAGAAAATGCCAAAAGATACTCTCCGTATTCTTTGGGGTTAACGAAACCTCCCCACTCCTTGGCGTGGTTGGGCTCGTTTCCGATTATGATATAGCGGTTTTTTATTACCCAATTGAGACCGTCAAAAAAAGATATCCAGCCGTCTATTTCATCGGTAGAGGGTTTTTCCCAAGTCGAACCGTCTCCTACACCTTGTGTTGCTATTCGCACGATAGGAATAAGGTGGGCTCTTCTGGCCTGGTCGAATACCTTCTGCCAAGTGTTTATATCTCTTTGATTCTTTTGAATGACTAAAGTGATGTAGCCCCAATCCCCCCCGGTGGAATTTACCAAATGAGCAGCATCCTGCAAATCGGAAGAGTTTTCTATATGTATCCCGAATTTGTTATTGGGAACGCTTGTAGGGTCGTAGATTGCTAATGTTGTTGATGGTATTAGAACAAGAAGAGCCAAAGCAATGAAGATGCAAAAGATTTTTTTCATCAAAATAAGTGACCCAGGCGCGAATCGAACGCGCAACCTACTCCTTAGAGGGGAGCCGCTCTATCCAATTGAGCTACTGGGTCTCGGAGCGGGCGATGGGAATTGGACCCACTGTCTCTTCCTTGGCAAGGAAGCGTTTTACCGGTAAACTACGCCCGCGCAGTGCCGAGGGCGGGACTCGCCGTGCAAAGCATTATACCTTACCTGGCGCTATCGATCCCGACCTTGAGCACGAGTCATCGAGTGCCGAGGGCGGGACTCGAACCCACACGAGGGATTTTACCCTCAAGGGATTTTAAGTCCCTTGTGTCTGCCAATTCCACCACCTCGGCTAGCCACGTAATTATACGACATAATTGACAACTTCACACCATTTGCTTAAGCTGGAATAGACAGCGAAGGGGGGTGAAATAATGAAAAAAGTTCTTCCGTTTGTTCTTTTCTGGATAGTCAATTCTCTATTTCTTTATCTGGCTTCGGTTGTCTATCCGTTCAAATTTGTTTTGGGTAATTTTAGGTTTTCGATGCTTTCGGCAACAATCTGGGCCGGCCTTTGGATAACTGTTTTGGGTTGGTTGGCTATTTGGCTGATCGGAAAGCTTAAAATCAAACTTTCGGGCGTAGCCCAGATGTTTATATCTTATTGGATAGTAAATGCCGCGGCCGTTTGGATAACAGCCCGTTTGGCAACTATTACAGGCTTTGGCATATTCAGTTTTTGGTGGGCTATCGGCTTGGGACTTATTCTGAATATTGTTCAGTCTGCTGTTTGGAAGCTGGGCAAATTTGAGATGTAACCCTGGTTGACCTTCGAGGTGCGCCTGGGGGGAATCGAACCCTCATTTTCGGTTCCGAAGACCGACGCTCTATCCGTTGAGCTACAGGCGCTTTTTGTGTCTAAATTCAGGTATAATTATACCCCAGATGAGCGACATTCGCGAACAAATCGAATCGATAGAAAAGGAAATTAGGGAAACCCCTTATCACAAGGGTACGGAACACCATATCGGAAAATTGCGGGCGAGACGTGCCCGACTCATCGATAAAGAGCTGGGTTTGGAAGCAAAAAAGACCGGCGGCGGGAGCGGCGGAGGATATGCTATCAAAAAACAGGGGGATGCAACGGTCGTTTTGGTTGGACCTACCTCCGCCGGAAAATCGACACTAATAAATAGATTTACCAATGCCGAATCAAAGGTTGCCGCTTACGCATTTACGACAGTATCTGTTATTCCGGGGATGCTTAAGTATCAGGACGCCTATATTCAAATCTTGGATGTTCCGGGACTTTTGGAAGGCGCAAGTGAAGGCAAGGGGCGTGGAAAAGAGGTTATTTCCGTAGCCCGTGGAGCCGACCTTTTACTTATAATGACGGATGTTGAAAGAGTCGCTTTTTTGGAAAAAGTTAAAGACGAGTTAAACAAATCCGGCATCAGAATTAATTCTCTTCCTCCCAAGGTAACCATTGTCAAGAAGAGTTATGGCGGAGTAAATGTTGTCACAAACGTCAAACAGCCGTTGGCCAAATCGACAATTGCCGAAATGGCCCGTGAATTCGGATTAAGAAATGCAGACATTACGCTAAAGGAATCCGTGAATTTTGAAGATATAATCGACGCTTTTTCCGGAAACAGGGTCTATTTGCCGGCAATATTTATTATAAACAAAATCGATCAAGAAAAGGATGGTCTCCGATACACCGATACAGATCACGATATCAATATTCTAAAGATTAGTGCAGAGAAGGGAACAGGGCTTGATGAGCTCAAAAAGACTCTCTGGGATAAACTGGGTCTAATCAGAGTTTTTCTGGTCGGTCCGGACGAGAAACCAAACTTGGACAAACCAATAATTGCAAAAAGCGGCGAGAATTTGGCCAAAGTTGCGGAAAAGCTCTCCACAGATATATTGGAAAGAAAGAAACTTGCAAAAATTTGGGGCAATGGAGCACAGTTTCCCGGACAGGAAGTGCCGTTAACCACACCGGCACAGGAGGGAATGCAGGTTAGATTCATTTGAGCAGCCTTTTTGATATAATAAATGACTTGCAGGTGTGGCGGAATGGTAGACGCGCACGGTTCAGGGCCGTGTGCCCCTTATACGGGCGTGGAGGTTCAAATCCTCCCATCTGCACAGCGCACTCGTGGCGGAATTGGCATACGCGATAGCTTGAGGAGCTATGCCCGTAAGGGCGTGGGAGTTCGAGTCTCCCCGAGTGCACTGCGTCGGAGCTCGACTTTAGCGCTTTGTTTCTCTTAAAGAAACTTCGCTGTTTTCAGTCGGCTCCTCCTTTCAAAATTGCTGCGCAATTTTGGTAAAGCGTTATACAAAAATCCGTAGGATTTTTGAGAGGAGGAACAAGCGAGCGGAAAAGATTTGTGCTTCGCAAGAAGCCAAATCGAAATAAGCAAGCTTCGTTCTGACGAAGGTCGCTTAGCTCAGTTGGTTAGAGCGTGCGGTTTACATCCGCAAGGTCGGGGGTTCGAGACCCTCAGCGACCACTCAGCCGAGGTAGCCAAGGTGGTCACGGCGGGCGCCTGAAGAGCGTCAGATATGTGTTCGACTCACATCCTCGGCACTTCTGCAAAGCAGAATGGCCCATGTATAAAGTTTATTTGCTTAGAAGCAAAAAGATAGCAAGCAAATCATACATTGGAATAACTATTAAGTCTGTACATGAACGCTTACAAGAACATAATGAAGGTTTATCTAGATATACCAAATCGTTCAGACCTTGGGAGATAATTTACTATGAAAATTTTTATTGTAAAACATGCGCAAAACAAAGAGAAAAGTTTTTGAAGTCAGGATTTGGGTATCGTTTTAGAAAATTGATCCTAGAGAGTTATACTAAACTTAGATAATTAATTCTTCTTTGAAGAACGGAGCGTGGCTCAGCTGGTAGAGCGCCTGGTTTGGGACCAGGAGGTCCCCGGTTCGAATCCGGGCGCTCCGACAAGATAATAGGTTTTTAAGCGGGATTAGTTAATCGGCTTAACAACAGCTTTCCAAGCTGTGAAGAGGGGTTCGACTCCCCTATCCCGCTCCGAGTCTTCGAGGAGAGGGTCAAGGTAATCCTTATCCCGCTCCGAATATTTATTGAGCCGCTTTGGAGCTTCCTACAAGTACTATCACATCAGAAGTTTCACCCGAAGGCAGAGACTGAGTTTTAGGATCCACCGAATACTTTTTGGACAAGGTTTCGGATAATTTCGTTACGAAAACCGAGTCTATGCTTGTTCGGGTCTGTAAAACAGTATCCGTAAAATTATAACTATCCGCATTTCCTGTACCGGAGACTTTAAAACCTGCGGTTGTCAATAAATCTTGAACCTTTCCTGCTTCCCCTGCTATTCCGCTACCGTTTAAGACTTTAATTTGATATTTGGCTAAGTCAACCTCAGCTGAAGGAGAAGACGAAGGAGTCGGCAGAGATGACTCTATAGGCGTAGGGGTGGACGAAGAAGCATTTTTGTTTACGGAGTTAAGAAAATAAAAGACACCACCAGCCAAAGCACCAACTATTATTGCAACAGGAATCATTATCCAGAATATGTACCAAAGAGATTTTTTCTCTTCGGTGGCTTTGGGAGATTCGGATTTGGGTTCTTTGGCTTCCTCTTTTTTCTCTTCTTTCGGTTTCTCCGGCTCGGGAGATTTATTCTCCTCCGTGGATTCTTCCTTTACCTCTTCGGCGGGAAGCTCGTCTATCTTTGCTGGCATTTGGGCTTCTTCCGCTTCGGCGGTTTCTTGAGGCTCCTTAATCTCTTCTACCACCACTCTTTTTCTGTGTTCTTCGTCCTTTTTTGGCATAACTAAATAGAGTATAAACTATTCAACTTTTGTTGGAAATGACAATTCCCTGTCTTACCGTTTTATCCTCAAGCTCGTACCATTGGTCGATAAAATCCTTGATTTTGACCATCCTGTAACCTGCCTCCTCCGCAGGGTCGGAAAGAATAAAGTATTTGTCGTTAAATCCGACAATAACGGAGTAATGACCTTCACCGAATTTGTGCTTGTACTGAAAATTGGCGATTACGGGATTACCCTTTTTTATCAAATCTTTAACCTCGTTTGCAGTCATTCCGACTTTATGATAGGCGTTAAAGTTCATCTTTTTTGCGGCCTCAACGATTTCTTGCGGGGTAGTTCCCTTTTTGGGAGTGCATTTGGTCAGCTTGACAAGATAGGGTTCTGATACCGGCCAACGAAGGTAATCCAAAACGATTTTCATTGCAGCAGGTCCGCAGGTCCAAACGACACTTTGCCGATATGTGCCTACGGGCAAGATAAAATAACTTCCCTCTTTGAGCAAAATTTCCAAATGCGAAGCCGTTGTGTGAGCGGTATTGTAGTCTTGCCCCTTCTGCATCAGGCCCCGCTCGATATATTCATGCCAGATAATTGACCACAACTCTTTTGTGCCTTTGTAAAGCTCGTCTATCCAGATTTCATAACGCGGTACATAAAGATAACGGTAGTCGTGGCCTCCCATTGTAAAATCCACATCTCCGGCCTTAAGCCCGCTGCGTAGCTTCTCTCCGTTGATAAACCAGACGGAAAGTCCCTGTAAGTTTGTGAATTTTTCTTGTTTGTAACTTAAAAACTTCTTTCCCCGTTCGGTTTCAAAGAATTTGCGCTTTTGGGCATGATATTCCTTCAGATTTTTGACCTTATCTATCCTCAAGGTTTCTTCCTGAATTTGGTATATTTTTGACAATTCCTTAGGCACGAAGACGATTTTGTTTGGCCGAGGTTTGTTTGTGGAAACCCATTTTCTGCTTGGCATAGGTCAAATTATACCTGAGAAGCCGTTTTATGGCAAAGAATCGGCTTTTGAAGTATAATTTCACTGTTATTTGGTGGGCGTAGCTCAATGGTAGAGCGCGAGCTTGTGGAGCTTGAGGTTGCGGGTTCGATACCCGTCGCCCACCCTTAATTCGTTCGGTTGTTATAAATTGCCTCAATTGCCCCTCCCTAGCGAAATTTGACTATCTGTATGTAGAGATCTATTATTACGGTCCATCATGTCAAAAGGCCCCGAAATTCTTGTAACTGGTGGGGAAGATATCCCCGAAGAGTATAAAAATAACCCCAATAGTCCTGAACTTCTTACTCAATTTATGCGTGTATTTTGGCAAGAAGCGGGCCAAAGGATAGGGAAATGCTATGTTGTCGATGAATTTCCTTTGACAGCTGAAGATCTTGGAGAAAGACAAAAAGAGGACCGTATGGCTATTTTTGTACCACACGACGTAACGAGACACGACCTGGTTGAAATGTTCCCAAAAATGGGAAGTTTGGCAACTCAACAAAGTTTATCCATCGACAATAAGGCTGGAGCCGGTTGTTGGCTTTGGATTGAATCCTCTGATTACAACCTCAGAAAATATTTAAATTCGGAAGAAATATCCAAAGGATTTCTAGGACAATCTTTAAGAACATACATTATCGGGGGCCAGATTCGTAAATTATTAACCCGTAGGTATTTTGACCAAGCAGGATCAGATGTCTCACGACTGACCGGACACAGCCCTTGGGAATTCCGGACTTTGCTCGCCAAATTTAGTTACGATGGGCATTTAAGTGTCTGGAGTCTAAGTGAGTGGAGTTGTAGAGGCGCTAGTTCTGACCTGGAAATCTCGGGTTATCGTACGGAGCAGTTGGTTAAGCCACCTTCAGTGGCATAAAACAGAAGTCAATCGTACCTTCATAGACTGCGGATTCTTAAAAATTAGTATCAGGTATAATATCTCCAATGCTTATAGATGAGATTGCTGTGGTTTTCAAAGGAGGAGATGGTGGAAATGGAAAAGTATCCTTTGGAAAGATGCTTCGATCTGGTCCAGATGGTGGAAATGGTGGAGATGGAGGAGATTTGTATCTGGAAGCTGCCTCAGATTTAACCTTACTTAATCAATTCTCAGCTAAGGACGAGATTCAAGCCCAAAATGGTGAGTCTGGGCGTAAAAACAAAATGTCTGGAGTCAAAGGTTCAGATATTGTTTTATTTGTTCCTTTTGGAACAAACATTAAAGATGTAGAAACTCTTGAGGAGTGGAATTTGGAGAAGGTACACGAAAGAATTCTTCTTTGTAAGGGAGGGGTACGGGGAAAAGGAAATTGGGAATTTAGAAGTCCAACCAATACTACCCCAAGGTATGCAGAGTCAGGTGAAAGGGGGCAAAAAAGAAATCTTTTTCTTACTTTGAAGTTTATTGCAGACTTTGGCCTTATTGGTCTACCTAATACAGGAAAAAGCAGTTTACTCAAGGAACTAACAAATGCCAAACCCAAAATTGCCAGTTATGCATTTACTACTCTTTCTCCTAATTTGGGGGTGATAGAAAATGGCAAGATAATTACAGATATTCCTGGCCTTATTGAAGGAGCCCATTTAGGTAAGGGGCTAGGTATTAGATTTTTGAAACACATTGAGAAAGTAAGACTCCTTCTTCACTGCATTTCTTCCGATTCGAAAGACGCAATCAAAGATTATCAGGTCGTAAGAAATGAGCTCGGAAGCTACAACAAATTGCTTCTCACAAAAAGGGAGATTATTCTTCTGACGAAATCCGACCTCCTTGATTCATCTGAATTAAAAAAGAAACTTAAAGAGTTGTCTAAAACAACTAAAACTGTAATAAAACTTTCAATCTATGACCACCCAAGTTTGGAAGCGCTCAAGAAGGTGTTAATATAGTTAAACGGTCTTTAGTTAATTCTGGCTTCGGCAATATGTTCTTGGCGGGCTTGTTCCCGAAGCTCGGCTTCGTGTTTTTGAACGTTTCTTCTGTCGGTTTCTCGCTGAAGATCACTTTCAACCTTTTTTTGGCATGAAGCATCGGGACATGAAGTTTGCGTGTAAACTAAGATTCCGGAAATAGATTTTTCTTCCCAGGTCTTAATTACAATTCTGTCTTTTCCGCAGCGTGGGCAGGGGTTTGAGACGAGTGTGCGTGTGATAGCCTATTATACCACCAATTTGCCTTTATTACCTCGCCATTGTGTACGTTGTAGGATGATAAATAAAAACGGCTGGGCAATCTTCGACCAAAAATCTCTGGAAATCCCAATAAATTTTCTTCCTGTTTTCCTGATTCAACTCAACCCTTCCGTCTTCCAAAAGCTTGTCGATTCTGGGACTTTGATAGTGGGATATGTTCGTACTTGTTTGGGTAGAGTGCCAAATTGCATATTGGTCGGGGTCCTTGGGAGTATCGAATATTGCCAAGAAAGCCTGATAATCGGTAGGAATTCCGGAAACGACTTGAATAGTTGTTTTTACTCCAATTCCCTCCCAATCTTTGGCTATTTTTTCAGCATCTTTCAAAAGAATGGGGGTCGTTGAAAGTTTTAGAGTTAAGTTTGCCTTCATTTCCTTAGGCAGATCGTTCAAAAGCTCTTTGGCTCTTGCGGGGTCGTACGAATAAGGTTTTACCTGGGGGTTATAAGCCCATGAGTCGGGCGAAATGGGTCCCAATGCTCTAGGCCCGTCAAAATTGTCCTTATTTATGGCATAATCGAGAGCCTGTCTGAAGTTTTTCCCTTTCAAAAGATTGTCTTGGGTGTTGAAAAAGATAACTACATATCTCGTTTGGTCTACTTCTTTTTCGATATTTGTGGTTTTCCAGTTTTCAAATTCCGAAGTGCTGAAAATATCCTCTATTTTATCTACCTGACCGAGCTTAAATGCAATTTTCGTTTGCTTTTCGGTCGGATAGAACTTATAAATGGTTCTCTCGCCTTTTTTGCCTTTTAAATCCAATTCCTGAACGTTGCCTGCTGCAAGAATAATTGTGGAAACTTTCCAGTCGCCCGTGCCCAAAAGTCCTTTTCTGAAAGTAGGTTTAGATACAACAGAAGGAAAAGGTGCATACGGAGTTTTTAACTTAAAAACCAAAGTATTTGCGTCGGGGCGGTCTATTGTAAGGTCTGAAAATTGGTAAACGATGGATTGGGACGTGACCCTTTTTCCGTCCTGCCAATAAGCCTCTTTAAGATGAAATGTCCATGTTTTACCGTCTTCCGAAGATTCCCAGCTTGAGGATAAATTCGGAGTTACTTCGCCGGCGTTGTCCGTTTGCGTAAGGCCGTCCCCGACCATTTCCAAAATATTGTTCGGGAGAGAATCCGGGGTGAATCTGCCAGTAATTCCAATTCTTACAGTACTTGCACCAAGTAAGTTCGGGCCAAGTGCACGGATAATGAAAAAACCCGCCAAACCCAGAAAAGCGCTTAGAAGAATTATACCTTTAAAACGAGAAATAAAAGCTCCGATAAGGCGAAAAAAGTATCTTACCTTAAGCATAAATCAAATGAAAAGCGAGAGAATCGAAATAATAACGAAGATTGTAGCGAATAAGAAAGTTGCACGAAAAATGATTTTTTCCAATCCACGTCTTGTGAAGCTGGATTGGCCGGCCCCCCACGCACGGCTTAAACCCTTGCCGCGAGCCTGGACCAAGACAGTGCCAACCAAAAATATTGAAACGATAACCTGAATAACCAGCAAAGTTTCCTTCATCCTAGAGAAACATTATACCCCAAAGAGGCCGCTATTTAATAATCCAGTAGATTAAAGAGCTGAAAAAGGACAAAACAAAGGAAAAGGCTACGAAAGCCAGAATTCCCGTAAAGGAGACTGCAGGAATATCGAACCATTTCGTAGTAAATCCAACAAAGCTGAAACTGAGAATTGTAAATCCCGGAACGATTAAAGTAACAATATAAAGAGTAATGGCCGAGGAGACCCACCTAAAAAGCCCGAACGTAAGAAGATTTATAGGCAGAAGTAAAATGCCGATAACGGGTTTGGCCAAGAGCGAAACAATAGTTAATCCCACACCGGCCAAAAACAAGTCTTCCCAGCCTTTGGCAAAAATCATCCCCTGCGCAATGCGCGAAACAACGAAAAGGGAAAATGTATCTATGACATAGTGCCGGATTATTCTCTTCAAGCTATTTTTAAGTATCGCCCGCAAAGTATGGCGTGTCAAGAATTCGAGACAAACTCTACGAGACTTTTCTTAACAAGTTTGTGGTGATACATTCGGGCAAATCTGTGGGCCTCGTTTCTTATTCTTTGCAAAAGATTTAGGGCGGGCCCCTTCGAAAGAGCAATTTGGGCGAAACCATTATCGCTTGGAATTATTAATGTTTCGAACATTTTTGCCAACCCGACAATGGGAATATTTAGCTTGTCAAATATCAGGCGGAAAGCGTTTACTTGAGCTTTTCCTCCGTCGACAACTATCAAATCGGGTTTTCCCCAGCCCCTTAAGTTTGCGGCCCTTCTTCGTGCGACCTCCCTCATAGAAGAAATATCGTCCTGGCCTTTTGTTTGTTTTATTCTAAAATGTCGGTAAAAACTTTTGTCGGCCTCACCTGCGATAAAAGTTACCATGGAAGCGGTGGGAAAAGTTCCCGTAAGGTGGGCAACGTCAAAACACTCAATTCTGGAAATTTTCCCTGGTAATTTAACATGTTTGGAAATTATCGACGTTAAAACTTGAAGCTCTTGCTCGCGGATATCCTCTGCAAGATTTGGATTTTGCAAAAACCGGGAAACTTCGGTAACAGGCTGGGTAATGTAATCAAGACGTTCGACCTGCGAACGAACGAGGACGGCATCTTCATATTTTTCCTTTGCCGAAAATTCCCTCATTTCTCTAGTCAGATCGTTTCTGACACTATGCATCTCTCCCTGAAGAATTTTTCTTATTCTGGCAATATTTTTTCTGTATTTTCCTCTCAACAATTCCTTATCCTTGCCGTCTTTAAATAACTCTATGGCGTTTGGACAGGGGTTGCATAATCCTATGTGGTTGTATAAACAGGGCCTCTTGCCTAATTTATGGTCGGAAAACGGAAAGATTTTCCTGACCATTTTTAAGACTCCCCGAACGGCTGTTGATGAAGGAAAGGGACCGAAATAATCGACGACTTTTTCGTTCTCTTCGATTTTCCTTGAAGTAAGAACCCTGGGATATTTTTCTTTGGTTATCTTTATATAGAGAGGGTGCTTATCGTCTTTTAGTGCAAAGTTGTATCTCGGCTTATTGGCACGGATTAGTTTGGCTTCAAGAAGCAGAGCCTCCAGTTCCGAACCAACGACAATAAAAGAAAAGGTATCGGCCTCACTTACCATTTTAGAGGTTTTGGGCGCCAGATTTATTGTGAAGTAGGAATTGAGCCTGCTTTTGAGATTAACTGCCTTACCTATATATAACGGTGTGTTTTTCTGCCAGAAGATATATATTCCGGCGTTTTCCGGAATTTTCCTAAGGCTTTGTTTGAGGTTGGGAAACCTCCGGAGGATTTTTAATTGATTGCGCATTTTTTAGAAAAAACTTGGCGTAAATTTTAAATAAAGAAACCCTTTTTATTCTCAACACTACTATCCCGACGAGAATGGCAAAAATGAGAAATATTGCCAAAAGATTATAGATTATAACTTGACTCTTGAATGTGGGAATCTCAACCTTCTGGTCGAGAAGCAAAATCGTTATTTTATCGGGAGTTTTATTTCCCAAAAAGCTGAAAGGCACGCTAAGAACCATATCATAGGTAGCATATGGAGGAAAGACATCGATTGTTGTTCCTTGTGAACTTTTTGAATCAAAATCAATTTCCGGAGTGAGATTATAGAGCGCAACCGGTCCCGGATTATATACCTTGACAAGAATTTTATTGTTGAAAAAAGGTAAAGGCTGATTGTTTACGTATGAAATTTGCGGATAACTTACTCTTTTGTCCGGCAAATTACCGAAATTTACAAAGACGTCTTTCTGCGGATTTGTCCCAAGTTTATAAGAGCCCGGCGGATAGGGCTTAACGGGGCTTTCGCCGTGAATTACAAAGGTGAAGTGTCTAAGATCCAGCTTACTAAAGTAGTCGATACCTTTGGTTGTCGAGCCCCATGTGGGGTCAACCGGAATCCAGACCTGTTTTTCTTTATCCCAATATTCCGGCCATGCGTGCAAAACATCGGCAACTAAAGAAAGCGGTTGGATTTGGGGATTTTCAGTATATGCATAGCCGTTAATTTCTCTTGCGGGAATGCCTGCCGCCCTAGAAAGAGCAATAAATAGGTCCGTGAATTCCATACATATTGCATTTTTGGGATTGAGGAGTGCCTTTTTGGCCCCTAATCTCTCAACATTCGGTTTAACCCTGCCGTAATCATAAGAAAGAGTTGTAGTTACATAGTCGTAAAGGAATTTTGGCGTCTGTAAACGTTTTGCCAACTCGACTATTTGAGGGTCGCTGCTTTGCCAATATTGGGTCTCATTGAGGTCGGTTTTTAAAACATCTTCGGAAGATTTCATAAACGGTCTAAATCCCGAAAATATTTGAACGCTGCCGGTTGCTTTAACGTCAATTCTTTCCCGAGGTTTTAATTCATAGGAAGCAATCCAATTGCCGTCCGGGTCTAAGGAAATTTTTATTGGAGCAGGAGAAATTGTCGAGTAATACATCTTTTGGAAGGCGGTATCGGGAGGAATTGCGATATCCGCAAGAGAGCTTTTGCCCAGTGGATTTTCGAGGTGATAATTTAAAACGAAAGAAAAAACCTGAAAATCTCCGAATCCGGCTGTGACACCGCTTCTTCCCATATCTTCCTGGCCGTATGAATAAACCAAAAAATTACCCTGGGGACTTACCTTTGCGGGCTTTGGAGAAATGTACGCTTCCTTTCCAAAAGAATTCGGGACATAAATATTTACAGCGTAGCTGCGGTACGATGTGCCGGTGGCTATTCTCGGGATTGAGATTTCCCAAATCTCCCCGGTTTTGACTGCAAAAGAGTCTTCGTCAAAAGAAACAGAGAAGGTCCGCGAATTTCCTTTACCCACAACGGAATCGGGGAAGTTTATTGTGATATCGTCCTTTCCGCCCATTTTATTTTCAGAAAACGGCAGTGGGGCCCCGTTTTGCAAAGCTTGGATATTTTTCGGAGAAAGATTTTCCAAGGAGAGAGTATAGGATGTGGCGTAAATGTTGGTCAGGGCATTGATAAGTGTTACGTTGTTAACTACGGTGGTTTTACCACTGGGAGCGATCTTATAATCAACCCTGACATCCGTTACAAATTCCCCTTCGGCTTGGACAAAAGAAGGTTTAATCGCCAGTGCCGTGAGAAAAAAAAGGAGAAAAAGAATAATTTTCTTTAACATCAACTTTAGTATATTAGATTGCGCAGAAGTTGCCCAGTATACGACTTCTGGGACTTTGCAATATCTCTTGTTGTCCCTTTTGCGACAACCTCTCCCCCATTGTCCCCTCCTTCCGGGCCCAAATCTATAATCCAATCGGCATTTTTAATTACATCCGGATTATGCTCGATGATAAATACCGAATTACCCCTCGAAACCAGAAGCTTAAGTACCTTCAAAAGTTTTTCGATATCGGCAAAATGAAGACCGGTGGTGGGTTCGTCGAGAATATAAACCGTCGAACCGGTGGCCTTTTTGGAAAGTTCGGAAGCAAGTTTTACCCTTTGTGCCTCTCCACCCGACAGAGTTGTAGCCGGCTGGCCCAGTTCCATGTAGCCTAGGCCGACTTCTTCCAAGGTCTCGAGTTTGCCAACTATTTGGGAGTGGGCATGGAAAAATTCCTTTGCTTCCGTTACGGTCAAGTTTAAAACTTCGGAAATATTTTTGCCTTTATATGAAATTTCCAGCGTTTGATTGTTGTATCTTTTTGCTTGGCAGACTTCGCAGGTCACCCAAATATCGCTCATAAACTGCATTTCTATCTTTATTTGCCCCTGGCCTTCACAAGCTTCGCACCTTCCGCCTTTGACGTTGAAAGAAAATCTTCCTTTCTTAAATCCCAAGGACTTGGCATCTTTTGTTAACGCATAAACATCGCGGATGGGGCCAAAAACCCCCGTATATGTTGCGGGATTGCTTCTGGGAGTTCTTCCGATTGGCGACTGGTCAATTAAAATTACCTTGTCGACATTATCTACACCTTCCATAGATTTAAACTTTCCCAACTCTCCCCTATAAAAAGGATTTAACTTTTCCGAAAGAGCAGGAAAAAGAGTTTCAACCAGTAATGTGGACTTACCGCTCCCCGAAACTCCTGTAATTACAACAAATTTTGAAAGAGGAAACTCTACATTTATGTTTTTAAGATTAAATTGATTGCAGCCGACAAGGGTGAGAGAAGCTGGAAGATTGAGATTAGAGGCTGGATTCTGAAGTTGGAAGTTAGAGCGAATCGAACTTCTAGCCTCGTCATCAAACATCCAGTTTCCAACATCTATCTTCCTTTTTCCCGACAAATACTGTCCTGTTAAAGACTTTGGATTTTTTGATATTTGAGACGGCGTCCCTTCGGCAACAAGAATTCCTCCGTCTCGTCCGGCTCCGGGTCCAAAATCAAAAACATGGTCTGCCTGTTCAATCATTTGCCTGTCGTGTTCGACAACAATTACAGTGTTTCCCAGATCCCTGAGCCTTTTAAGGGTATCGATAAGTTTTTGGTTGTCGCGCATATGAAGACCGATTGTTGGCTCATCCAATACATACAATACTCCCGTAAGGCCGGAGCCGATTTGAGAGGCGAGACGGATTCTCTGCGCCTCCCCGCCCGAAAGCGTTCCTGCTTCTCTGGAAAGAGTTAAATATTCAAGACCCACTGCTTTGAGAAAATTGAGTCGGGAAGAAATTTCCTTATGAATTAATCTTGCAATTTCTTTTTCTCTTTCGTTCAATATAGAAGGAAGCTTTTCTATCCACTCGGCGGCTTTTGTTATCGAGAAATCCGTAACTTGGGAAATGGAAAGCTCATTAATGGTTATTCCCAAAGCTTCCTTTTTAAGTCTTGCTCCGTTGCATACTTCGCACAATCTTTCCCTCATATACTTCTCTATTGCCATTCTTATGTAATCGGATGTAGACTCCACGTGCCTTCTTTCGAGTTCGGGAACGACTCCGAGCCATTTTGCCCAAATAAAAGTGTCTTTCCCGAAACGATTTCTTCCAAAAACCTGATAAAGTTTGTCTCCGGTTCCGTAAAGAAGAATAATTTTTTGCTCTTTTGTATAGGAAGAAATTGGAGCCCGCGGGTTTATTCCGTTTTCCTCACACATCTTAAAAACTATCCGGGAAAACCACGTTTCGTGTTCAAACATAGAAGCAAACGGCAAAATTCCTCCTTCGGTTATCGATAGCATCTCGGAAAAGATGAGATGAGGTTCGACTTTGAGTATTTTTCCCAGACCCGAACAATTCGGACAAGCTCCGTATGGGGAATTAAATGAAAATGTTCTCGGTTCGACCTCCGGAATTTGAATATTGTCTACCGGACAGGCGAATTTTTCGGAAAAAAGATGGTCCGTGAATTTTTTTGGATATTCCGGCAATTCAAATCCTTTGTCTAATATTTGAGAAAGAATTATGTTTCCGTCGGACAGTTTAAGGGCTTGTTCTATGGAATCGGAGATTCTTGATTTAAGATTTTCTTTAAAAATTGGGTCCTTGAGGTTGCTTAGGCTTAGACTTAATCTGTCGACCACCGCTTCGATTGAATGTTTGTTGGTTTTAATTAAAAGGAAATCCTCGGAGAGCGACTTAACTTGTCCGTCAACCCTTACTTGTCTGAATCCTTTTGCTTTGAGGTTTTCAAACAAAGAAGAAAATTCGCCTTTTCTTCCGGAAACAATAGGAGAAAGGACCAAAAACCAGGCTTTTTTGTCGGTTTTGGCAGTTTGTTCGATTAAAGTAAGACCTGCATTTACTATTTGGTCAACCGATTGTGAAGAAATTTCCCGTCCGCAAATAGGACAATGAGGATGACCGACTCGGGCAAATAATAGCCTCATATAATCGTAAATTTCCGTAATCGTTCCGACGATTGAACGCGGGTTTCGCGAAGTTGTCTTTTGGTCAATCGAAATCGCTGGGGAAAGACCTTCTATTGCATCCACATCGGGCTTTTCCATAACACCCAAAAACTGCCGGGCATAGGTGGAAAGGCTTTCTACATATCTTCTTTGACCTTCGGCATAAATTGTGTCAAAAGCAAGCGAGCTTTTTCCACTACCCGAAACTCCCGTAAAAACAATCAATTTGTTTTTCGGAATATCCAAATTGATATTTTTGAGATTATGCTGTCTGGCGCCCCTTATTTTGATTACGTTTTCCATTTCCACGCAAAAAACGCATCGGATGGTACCGAAGCACTCCATTATATAACTAAATCTTAGAGATTTGTCTCTATTTCTTTTATCTTGTCCCTAACCTGCGCTGCCAATTCAAAATTCAAATCCTGCGCTGCAAGGCGCATTTCGGTTTTGAGTGTACGGACTAAACGGTTTTTCTCCATCGGCGTTAAGGCTTCCATATCTAAATCCGGCAAAGTATCGTAAACGGAAGGTTTGCCGCCGAACATCCATGAATATTTGGGTTCTTCATCTTTTTCTATAAGTTTCTCTCGAATAGGTTTTTCGATGCTTCGGGGAGTTATGTGATACTTCTTATTCATCGCCAGCTGATACGCTCGCCTCCTTTCGACTTCGCTCAAGGCGCGCCGCATCGAGCCGGTAATTACATCGGCATACATAATTACGCGTCCCTCAACGTGTCTGGCGGCCCTACCCATTGTTTGGATTAATGTCACATCGCTTCTCAAAAATCCTTCCTTGTCCGCATCGAGAATTGCGACCAGAGAAACCTCGGGCAAATCAAGCCCCTCTCTAAGTAAATTGATTCCCACCAGAACATCATATTTTCCGGCTCTTAAATCGTCCAAAATATCCGTTCTGTCTAAAGTTTTAACATCCGAGTGAAGATAATGAACTTTTAGTCCCTGTTCGGCCAAATAAGCGGACAAGTCCTCCGCTGTTCTTTTTGTCAGAGTGGTAACCAGTGTCCTTTGCTTTTTGGCCGTTTGCTTTTTAATTTCTTCTATCGCGTCAGCCACCTGATTTTTCGTCGGTCTTATTTCCACTACCGGGTCCGGAATTCCGGTAGGTCGAAGAAGTTGTTCTACAACTCCGTTGTATGATATATCATTATATGAGACATTGGCTTTCTTCGCTGAGTCTTTGGCCATTGATAGCTCCCATTCGTCGGGTGTTGCGCTTGTCGCAATAAAATTGGGAATCCTCCTCATAAACTCGTCGAACTTAAGAGGTCTATTGTCTATTGCTGCCGGCAAACGAAACCCGTAATCAACCAGGGTTTGCTTTCTTGATAAATCTCCCGCGTACATTCCGCGAATTTGAGGAAAAGTCATATGGCTTTCGTCAACAATAACCAGCCAATCCTTTCCGTAAGGATGGGTAAAGTAATCCAAAAGGGAATACGGAGCATCTCCGGGAGCCCGTCCGTCGAAATATCTGGAATAATTTTCGATTCCCTTTACATACCCTACTTCCTGTATCATTTCCAAATCATACGTTACACGCTGTTTTAACCTATGTGCCTCGAGTTCTTTTCCTTTTTTTGTGAGTTTGGCGACCTGTTTTTCCAAATCGCAATGGATTTGGGAAAAAACATCTTTGTTTTTTGAAGGGTCCGTCATAAAATGCTTAGCGGGGTAAAGAGTGAAATTGCAAGACGGATGTTGGAAGTTTGAAATTTCTTCCCCGCTAACAGGATTTATATATTTGGCTTCCTCAATTCTATCTTTTCCCAATTCGATCCTGATTCCTTCGTCTTGATATGCGGGGAAAATATCTATCGTGTCTCCGCGAACCCTGAATGTTCCTCTGTGAAATCCGAAATCTCCCCTTTCGTACTGCAAATCGATTAAGCGGTCGATAATCTGTTCACGATTTATCTTCATTCCCTTTGAAAATTCAAAAACAAAATGGCCGTATTCTATTGGAGAGCCGATGTTATAAATACACGATACCGAAGCGACAACTATAGTGTCACTCCTTGTCAAAAGATTAGCGGTTGCCGCTAAACGAAGTTTATCGATAAGCTCGTTTATATCCGAATCTTTTTCGATATATGTATCAGTACTTGGGATATACGCTTCCGGCTGATAAAAATCGTAGTAAGAAACAAAGTAAGAAACGGCATTTTCAGGGAAAAAGTCCCTTAGCTCCTGATAAAGCTGTGCCGCCAGAGTTTTGTTGTGGGAAATAATTAAAGTAGGCCTCTGAAGTTTTTCGATAACATTGGCCATCGTAAATGTTTTTCCCGAGCCAGTAACACCCAAGAGGACCTGATATTTTTTGTTATCCATTACACCCTTGACCAATTTTTGAATGGCCTGGACTTGGTCAGGAATGGTTTTAAAACTCGAACGAAGTTTAAATTTCATACCCGAATCTCGCCCGAAAATTATATCACGAAGCCCTTTCAGCCTAGAGCCTGTTAAGAAGAACGTCGATGGCGGATATTACTTCCTGTTTCTTTCTCTCCGGCCAGGAAGATTTGCTGATTCGGCCCCTTATATTCCTAAGAACGCCTCGTATGTCCTGTCCCAAAGCCAGTTCCTTTGTTCTGTCGCTTTCTCTTGTATGGCGTTCAGGAAAAACAGGAATATGTTTTATCGTGAAAGAATCTTTATTAGGCACAGCGATTCTCTGTAACTCGTTTTTTACTGTTTGTTCGTTGTGGTGCTCTAATTTTCGTAACGAGTCGACAAGCCAGGCTATCTGCGGCGTAGTAAGCCCACATCGATTGGAGTACTCGGCTATTGCTCTTTGTGCCTGAAAATTGTTCGGGAATCCGTCAACTATCTTATTAAACTGCGGGGGTGTCAACGCCAAACCTCCTTTTATAAAACTGCCTGTCCTTACCCTTAAAACAAGATACGGGTCGGCCATATCCAAGGTCCTGAGCTGAAAATATATGTTTCCGGGCTCCATAAGCCAAGCTGATGCTTTACGACGAACCCACTCTTTTATTAAATCTGCATCGTTTCTTTCAAGACCGAGCTTGAAACCAGAGCTGTCATTTGTAGCAATTCCGAAAGCTTGGGTTACCGATATTAAATCTTTCCAGAGAGTTTCCCTCCAAGCTCCTTTCATCCAATAGGCAAGTCTTGCAAACCTCACGCTTTTTACCGAATTCACGGCAAGAATTCTTTGGTCGTATTTCTCTTCTTCGCTACATCCATATAAGACCGTGGAGCGAAGGGGTGTTTGCTTCCATAAGGCAACGGCTCTTGACAACTTTTCCCGGGAAATCGGATCCAGAAAGGAGCTTATTTCTGCCGTTACCATTTTAAGTCCGGCAACTCTGTGAAATCCGTCGAGTGTCTCATAGCTCACCCCAAACTCTCCACTGCCTTCGATTGCCCTGTGAAGAGTATCTTGAGTCTGCCCCCACTCCCCGGTCATAGCCCGACCTAAATCAAGAGCGTGCGCTTCGTCTATTGGAGTATCTTCGACAATAACGTCGGAAACCGGAATCCATTCCGTCCTGCTTACTTTTTCGCCCGTTCTTATGCACTCACGAAGCAAATCCCTGGGGGAAAGTTCATACAAACTGGGATTGGTTTCTATTATCTCAGGCATAAGTAAAATTTTTTGGATTATATACTAGCCTTACTTAAAAATAAAATGGCGCTTGACATCTTCGGGTTTTATTCGTATTGTTAATTATGGCGCCAATAATATACAAAAGGCAATCTCAAATACTTGATTTCATTAAGCAACACATCCAAACTACGGGCGGCGCTCCCACTTTAAGAGAAATTGCCGAAGCAATCGGCGTTTCATCTCTGGCTACCGTTCACGAACACCTTGAAGCGCTTGAGGCAAAAGGTTTAATAAAACGAAAAGCCGGCAAGGTCAGAACCATTGAACTCACTCAAGTGACCGAAGAGTTCTCGTCCGACGGAATGAATGTTCCTATTCTCGGTTTTATTGCGGCCGGTGCTCCTATCGAGCCTTATACCGACCCAAATGCTTCTATGGAGATTCCTTCACCTTTTGTTTCGGGCAAAAAAAGGGTATATGTTCTTCAGGTGCGGGGCGAATCGATGATTGAGGAACAAATAAGAGACGGAGATTATGTTGTAATTGAGCAAACCGATAATGCGACCAACGGGGAAATCGTCGTTGCTTTACTCGATAACGGCATGGCTACCCTCAAAAGGTTCTTCAAGGAAGCCACCAGGATTCGCCTTGAGCCCGCCAACGCCAAAATGAGCCCCATATTCGTTAAAAACGTAAGAATACAGGGGAAAGTTGTTGGGCTTATCAGGAAATACGGGAGAAATTAATCTTCTTTTCTTCTTTGGAGGTGCTGTCGGACATACCAGACAACAGCCAGAACAAATAGTCCCACAATTATAAATTGAAACTTTCTGAAAAATGGTTCAATAGCTACCCAGTTCTGACCTAGTTTTAGCCCGACATACGCTAAAACTCCCGACCACAACAAAGAACCGATAAATGTATATGCGCCAAATGAAACTACTTCCATTCTGGCAATTCCTGCCGGAAGAGAAATAAAAGTCCTGACTACGGGTAAAAGTCTGGAAGCAAAAGTAATTCCATGTCCGTATTTAAGATACCAAGCCTTTGCCCTGTCGTATTCCGACTCCCTCATAAGAAGCCATTTTCCCCATTTTTTAATCGCAAATCGCACCCACTCTTCGCCTTTGTAATATCCGAGTGCATAGGCAAGAAGGGAACCGACAAGGTTGCCGAAAGCCCCAACAATAATTGCGAGCCAAAAGTTCATAATTCCCAATCCCGCCAAAAAGCCCGCGAAAGGCATGGTTACTTCCGAAGGAATAGGAATAAGTGCCGATTCCAATGTCATTAATCCGAAAACGGCAAAAAGTCCGTAATGGGTTATAAATGCAGTCAGCCAATTAACGATTATTTCCACAAAGGCTCCAGTAAATTTCTCCCCGTCATTGAGTCGGGAACTTGTAATCCTAACAGATAAAGAATAGTCGGCGCAATATCGGCCAAAATTCCTTGCGTTAGTGTTTGCGGATGGCCCAAAAGATTTTTGGAAACTGCAATAAAAGGAACGGGGTTTGCGTTATGTTCCGTATCGATTGCGCCGCTTTTTGGATTAATCATTTCTTCAGCATTTCCATGGTCGGCCGTGATTAACAAAACCCCATCGTAAGCCAAAACAAAACTTGAAATCTTCCCTAAGCATTCATCAACAACTTCGCAGGCCTTGGCCGTAGGCCCTATAGAACCGGTATGACCGACCATGTCCGGATTGGCAAAATTCACTAGAACCATTTTATAATCGGGGAATTCCCTCATTTTTTCCAGCAAAGTATCGGTTATTTCCAAGGCCGCCATTTCGGGTTTTAAGTCGTATGTGGCAACCTTTGGAGAAGGAATTGTGATTCTGTCTTCTTGTGCAAATGGCAACTCTTGCTGACCGTTAAAATAGAAAGTTACAAATCTCTCTTTTTCCGACTCGGACATTCTAAGCTGCTTTAGACCTGCATCCGAGACAACCTTGCCTATAGGCAACCGCACAATTTCGGGAGGAAAAGCAACTTTCGCTCCTTCATCCATAAGCCCTTTTCCATATTCTGTCATCATGCAGAAATAGAGGTTACTTAGTGCGGGGCCTCGTTGAAAAACCGGTTGGGTTGCAACCGGTTGAGCCAAATGTGATTTTTGATATTTAACGGCATAGGGGTCGTAGCCCCAACCAAGCGCGGCTTTTGAAAAATCCTTATACACAAAGGCCCTGCAAAGTTGGCGCGGCCTATCGATTCTAAAATTAAAGAAAATTATGGAATCGTTACTTTTAATAAGGGAAAGCGGCGCGCCGTCCTGCCCTACAACAATTGAGGGTTCGATAAATTCATCGGTCCTTCCAATCGAATACGATTTTTGGATTGCTTCTTCCGGCGTCTTAACCAAATTTCCCTTTCCAAGCGTAAATGCTTCATAAGCCTTTTGAGTTCTATCCCACCTTAAATCCCTGTCCATGGGCCAATAGCGCCCCATAAGACTCGATATCTGCCCGACTCCTTCTTTCTGTGCAACATTTCTTACCTGCGTTATGTAAGTTAGTGCGCTGGTTGGAGGAGAATCTCTTCCGTCTGTAAATAAATCCAGAAATACATTTTTTAGTCCCGCCTTGGAGGCCATTCTGATAAGAGCAAAAAGGTGCTCGAGGTTAGAGTGAACACCTCCGGCCCCAACCAATCCCATCAAGTGAAGGTTCGAACCGTTCTGTTTTGCGTGTTCCAGTGCCGCCAAAAGTGCAGGATTTTCAAAAAAGGAACCGTCGGCGATAGACACATTAATTCTGGCCAAATCCTGATATACAATCCTTCCGGCTCCCAAATTTAAGTGCCCCGTTTCCGTATTTCCGGGCTCTCCGTGAGGAAGACCAACCGATTCTCCAAAGGCAAGAAGTTGTGTATGGGGGTAAGAAGCCCAAAAACGGTTCATATTGACCGTTTGGCCCAAAGAAACTGCATTGCCGGGACCGGGTGGAGCCAAACCCCATCCGTCCAAAATAACCAGCATTACAAATTTGGGGGGCGGAAGCGGGTTCATTTCTTTATTCTGGAAAGCTCACCTTCGATGGATGAAAGGCGGTTATACTTTGCCACCCTTTCACCTCTGGCCGGAGCGCCGAATTTAACATAATCGGAACCGGTTCCTACGCCGAAATCGGCAATAAAGGTGTCGTTGGTTTCCCCCGAGCGGTGCGAAGTTATAACTTTCCAGCCCGCATCTCTCGACATTTTAATTACTTTTAAGGTTTCTGTAACTGTTCCTATTTGATTCGGCTTTACCAAAATGGCATTGCAGGCGTTTTCCGCTATAGCTTTCTGAACCCTCTTCGGATTTGTTGCCAAAAGGTCGTCGCCCACGACCGTCACCTGGTCCTGAAAAGTTTCTCTCAGTTTTTTCCAAGATTCCCAGGCATCCTCCTGAAAAGGGTCCTCAATAAGCGCAAGGTGATATTGATTGTTGAGGGATTTGTAAAATTCTAGGAGGCCGTTATCGTCCAATGGCGAAGATTTATCCCGAATAATGTATTCTCCGTCCTTATAAAATGAGTCCGCGGCGACATCGAGACCCAGAAAAACATCTCTGCCTATCGAATATTTGGTGTCTCTAATGCTTTCGACAAAAACTTCCAAGGCATCCGCATTGGTAAATAAGTTGGGAGCATACCCGCCTTCGTTTCCTACGGAATGAATTGCTCCTCTGCGGGCGAGATTCTCACCGATTGTTTGATAGATTTCAACGCCCATTTGAAGTCCCTGGCTATAAGGCTTGGTACTGGCCGGAATTACGTGGAATTCCTGAAAATCCAAATTTCCGGCTCCGTGAAGTCCGCCGTTAATCATATTAAAAAGCGGGGTGGGAACACGAACAACGGGTTTTAATCCCACCTGTTGCGCCAAGGCTAAAATCCACATATATAGGGGTAGCCTTTGCTCCATAGAGCCCGCTTTACAGACGGCTTGGGATACGGCAAGAATCGCATTTGCCCCGTATTTGGACTTATTTTCTGTCCCATCGATTTCTATAAGTTTTGCATCACTAGCCTGCTGATTGCTCGGGTCTATTCCGACAAGAGCAGGTCCCAAAACACTGTTTACGTTACCTACGGCTTTGAGAACGCCTTTACCCAAATACCTCGGGCTGTCGGTATCCCTTAATTCCAAAGCTTCGTGCGTACCCGTGGATGTGCCGGCTGGCGCAGAGGATACGCTCAACATACCGCTGTCCAGTTGGCATGCGGCCTCCACCGTGGGAAGGCCCCTAGAATCTAAAATTTCCCTAGCCCAAATTCTTGCAATTTTTGCCATATTATTTTGCCGAAACCAAATCTTTCTCTGCGGATGCAATGACCCCTCGAACTCTATTTATAGCATCCGGATTAACCGATATGCTAGTAATTCCCCAAGAAACGAGCTTATGTACCAAGTCGTCGTAAATCGAAGGGGCCTGTCCGCAAATTGAGGAAGTAACACCGTATTTGTTGCATCGCTTTATCACCCGACGCAGTGCCCACAAAACAGCGGGACTTCTTTCGTCGAATGCTTTGGCAACCTCGGAATTGTCACGGTCGGTACCCTGAATAAGCATGGTTAGGTCATTGGAACCGATAGACACGCCGTCTATTCCGACTTTAATAAAATCCTCCAGTAAAATTACATTTACAGGGAGTTCAACCATCATCAAAAACTTGAAGGTCGGACTTTCAAAAAGACCTTCTGAGGATACGATTCTTCTTACCTTGGCAAGCTCGTCTGGAGACCGCACAAAGGGTACCATGAGCCAGAGATTTTTGTACTTTTCTCTGACCTTTTTGATGGCCGACAACTCCAGCGAGAATACATCGGGATTGGCAACATAGCGAAAAGCCCCCCTGAGGCCTAAAAGAGGATTCGGTTCTTCGGGTTCCCAGTATTTTCCCCCGGGCAGGGCCCTGTACTCGTTGGTTTTAAAATCCGTTGCCCTATAAATTACGGGTCGGGGGTCGAAAGCCTGGGCAAAAATTTCCAAACCCTTGGATAATTTCTCAATAAATTTCCCTTGCTCTTTCCTTTTTATAGCTTCTTTAGGATGAATCCCTATGTTGGCTATCATAAACTCTGCACGCAAAAGTCCCACCCCGTCAACATTCGTCTCAGCGACTTCTCTTACCCTTTCCGGCTCTCCCAAATTTACATAAAGCTTTGTAGCGGTTTTTGTAGAAACAAGTTTTTCCGTCTTGACAGGCATTTTCGCAGCCGTCACTTTTCCACCCAAGTAAATTTCACCTTTTGCGCCGTCGACCGTAACAATAGCACCATCTTTCAAAACTTTTGTGGCTTCTTTTGTACCAACGACGCAAGGCACTCCAAGTTCTCGCGAAACGATTGCGGCGTGAGAAGTTTCGCCGCCCTGATCGGTAATTATTGCGATTGCCTTCTTCATCGCGGGAACGAAGTCGGGAGAGGTCATCGGCGCAACCAAAACGTCTCCCTTTTCAACCTTTCCGACTTCTTTGGCGCTGGTTAGAATTTTCACCGGTCCGATGCCAATTCCCGGAGACGCGGCGCTACCGGACAATATCGGCGTAGCTGCAATAGCTAAGTTTTCTTCTCCCTTCGTTTCCTTTACTTTTACTTTTTGGATTGTAGTAACTGGTCGGGTCTGGACAATGAAAATTTTGCCTTTCTCTTTGGCCCATTCGGCATCTTGCGGAAAGTAGTAATGCTTCTGAAGTCCGTCTGCAATTCTAGCGAGATGGATTATCTCCTTATCGGAAATTTTTTGAGAGCTTTTGATTTTGGCGGGGACGGGGGCTTCCTTTGTCTCTTTTCCGATTCTGGTTAGTTGTATGCTCTGGTCTGCAATTACCTTTGAGAGTAAATAAAAAGTGTCTTTTTGCACAACATAATGGTCCGGAACAACAGAGCCTTGAACTATCATTTCTCCCAACCCCCAAACCGCCTCAATAATAATTTTGTCTTTCTCGTTATTTACCGGGTCTATGGAAAACATAACACCGGAAACTTCCGATTGAACCATTTTTTGAACAATCACGGATATTTTTACTTTTTCGTGCGGAATTTTATTTTCGACTCTATAGAAAATCGAGCGGGGCATAAACAAAGAAGCCCAGCATTCCCTTACGGCATTTAGTAAATTGGCGTCTCCTTTTACGTTTAGCAAGGTTACTTGCTGTCCGGCAAAAGACGTATCTCCCATATCCTCGGCCGTAGCGGAAGAGCGAACGGCAACGAGAGCACTTTTAAAAAGTCCCGAAAGTTTTTTGTAAGAATAAATTATTTCTCGGGCAAGTTCTTCGGGAAGATTTCCGGCCACAATTCTTTTTCTGATTGCCTTGGAAACCGAATCAAGTTGTACGGGGTCGTTTACATCAACGACCTTCAATTGGTCGTTTATTTGCTTCGTAAGCTGATTCTCTTTTAAAAACAAATCGTAGCCCGCGACTGTAATGGCAAAGCCTGGAGGAACGGGGATGCCTATTTTTATCATCTCTCCCAAATTGGCTCCTTTTCCGCCGACTTTTGGAGAATCGTCTTTATCTATATCCTTGAAGAAAATTGTATATTTCAGGGCAGACATTTCTATTTCATTTTAGAACAAACGAAGTTACTCCGCCAGCTTATTCTTGAAGTAATCGACCCAAGGTATCGGTGCGGGATTGATGCCGTATAAAATTGCCAAATAAAAGCTCACATAAGAAGAAAGAACGAGCATCTCGTAGACCTGCATAACCCTGCTTGTTCCCATAAGTTCAAAAATCTCTGCCGATATATCGTTTTTCTCAACAACTTCTTTTGTTAAAGCATATCTTTTCCCGATATTTTCCGGATAGAGCTTGCTCGTAAAGAAAATAAAGTGTAGCAACGGTTTCAAACTCCTTGGATTGGATAATCCCTCCATCAGATGATGATTCAGCTCGGGAATGTCAAAATTAGTTGCAAATGTTTTGGAATTTTCGTTGAGCTGGTTTTTGAAAACGTGGGTGCTGCCTACGAGGTGTTCGCTAGCAACAAGAACGGGAGATTTCCCCAAAAGTCTTTCGGACAACTTTTTTGCCAGGTTTTCGCTGCTTCGAGATAAAACATCATATTCTTTTACTAAACTACGCATCATATCTACTGATTTTTCGATTTCGTCTGCGTCTACAGTTATAAATCCGCACCTATGCATCAAATTCAAAATCGCCGTAAGAGAATACCCAAGCCCCATTCGGGGCTGTGCAGAAGGATTGTGGACGGGATTATAAATATATGCGGGAAGTTTTTCTTTTGAAGCAAAATCGGCCAGTTTTCCTCCGCTTGCAAGAATAAAACTGCATGCGTTTCTTTTCCTTGCTTCATTGGCGTTCTCAAGCGTTTCCTTGGTATTTCCCGAATAAGAAGAAAGAATCACAAGAGTTTCCGGACCGACATAATCGGGAACGCTGTATCCGGTAAAAACTTCAATCGAGCCCCGTAGCGAATCGGTAAAAAGGCAGTCAACTATTCTTCCGCCAAGAGCCGAGCCTCCCATCCCGCAAATAACTACATTGCGGGTCCTTTTGTAATCTTCAGGAAGTTTTACTTTACTTATTTCTTCCCAACACTGCTTTACCTGCTCCGGCAAATCCCGTATTGAGCCCAAAATGTTCCCCTTATCCAGCTCTCTTACTTTATCTATCTCGTCTAAAATCATTCTTTAACAAGTTTCAGGAGCGTATCAACTAATTCAAGTCCCCCCAAATGTTCGGAGCCTTCGGTTTGGAAATCCCCCCCAACCGATTTCGGGTCTGTAGTTACACCAATGCCAGCAGCATCAATCATATCTTTATCATTCGGGCCATTACCAATAGCAATAGTTTGGCTAAGATTAATTCCCAGTTGGTCCGCCAAGTGTTTTAACCCAGCGCCCTTATTCAATCTTTTCGGTGCAATGTCAAACGCTTCGCCGTTCCACCAGGTGTAAAATTCTCCCTCTGGATCGTGTTTTTTGACAATCTCGTAGACCTCGGGCATCTCGGCCCAAGCATGAAGTGTAATTAAAAATTGTTTCGGCTCAAAGGCCCTAAAATTCTTGCTTTTGCCCTCCAGACCCTTAAGGTCAACCACAATTGCTGCCATTTTCGCAAGAGTTTTGTCGTCAAAATATTCATGCTGTAGGAGCTTGCCTGAAAGTAATGTAAAAATCCCATTTTCGCTGATTAGGGCGCAATTTTCCCACAAGAGTTCAGCATAAACTTTAGTTAAATAAAGCGAGCTTCTACCGCTAGATACTGCTATGAAAAAATATTTCTTGAGTTCAATCAGCTTATCTCTCATCTCATCCGAAAGGTTCGAAGTTTTGACCGTCAGAGTAGTATTTTCAGGAGTTTTAACCTCGCTAATGTCCGTTCCTTTTTTTATGGTAACGCCGTCAACATCGAAACAAACAAGTTTAATCTCCCTGATATCGCCTTTTGTAAGTTCAGACAGTTTTCTCACATAATCATTCTAGTTTGGTAAGTATAATAAGGTCAAGAAGCGTGGTGATATTCGCATCGCCGGTTTTTGCCCGAACATCGGCTTCAGACATTTGTGCAATTAGCTTTTCCAATTTGTCACCCGTGAATTTTGCCGCTTGGGACTTCAAAATATTTTTTCTCCAGGATGGATAATCCAAACTATTCGGAGCACGTTTAATCCAGTAAAGCTCTTTTAGTCTTTTTGCAATAAGATTAAATAAAAGTTCGGGCGGCTCTGTACTCAGAAGTTTATGAAAAAAAGTTATTGTGGATTTTGAATTTCCTGGATAAATTCCGTCCAAAAATTTAAATATTATTTTGGGAAGCTTGAACTCTTCGAACTTTGTATCTTTGGACAGGAAATTTTTCGTCGGTATGGGAATAAAATCTTCAAAATAAATTGCAAGGTTGCCTTCGAATTTTTTGGCATTTATTTTCAGCCATTCAAGGTCCTTTTTGGGAATCGTCTTGCCGCTTTCTACAACAAACAATCTTTTCTCGGTGAAAAGACTCACAGACGATAAAAGTTCGGAGAGTAAAAGCTTTTGGGTGGCATCAAACTTTAATATTTCCCAACTTCTTACCTTTGCCACCTCAATGATTTTTTTAAGTCTGGCCCAGCTTTTTTCACTGTCGTCTCCATGTATAACAACAATTTTCATTTCATTAGTACCTTTTAGGCGTTTTTGCGATACTTTTCAAGAAGAATCGACACCCTCCTGTGGAAGCTTGATTTTCCGCGTCTTGTATGCGGCATAAGACTCCCGGAAAAATTGTGGGGAATATGGTTTAATTCGTGAATCAAAACACTATCTTTTTCGTGTTCGGAAAGCCCATCATATCTTTCCGAAATAACTTCTACCACATACGAAGGACCAATCATAAGTGCCTGTTGCCAGATTCTGGATAGACCCCAAATTCTGGCTATTGCACGAGTATTTGCGTTTATCGACCTGAAGCAGAAAATATTGTCTTTCTTTAGCCAGTCCAAACCAAGAAGAGATGCAAGCTTAACTATCTTTTTATGAATGTCGGGCGCGTTCGACCATTCGATTCGTCCTCGCCTTTTACGAAACTTTGTAAACCTCCGCACCTTCTTTTACCTCCGAGCTAACTTTTAATCCTACCACTTCGCCCTTGCCTGCGGAATCTTTCTTTTCGTGCTCCACTTGGATAGATTCTACCGGTTGTTCAAACAAATCTTCCCCGCCCCTGCTAAACTTAATCTTGTCTCCGACAGCCAGCGCTCCGCTTAGTTCAACAACCGCTACCCCGATTTTGTCGTAATAATGCGTAACCTTGCCGATTTTGAAATCTGCCATCTATCTCACCCCCTTTACACTGTAAGCATGACATAAAGCGACCGCCAATGCATCTGCCGCATTATCAAAATGAGTTTTTTTGTGCGCCTTGCTCCTTATGGCATTTCCCAAAATTTTTCTAACCGCCTTCTGCATCATTTTTTTATCCGCGCGTCCGTCTCCACCTACCATCTTCTTAATCGTTCCAGGAGCATATTCAAAAACATCGACTTTTTGCTTTGCCGCAGAAAAAATCAGAACTCCTTTTGCCTCGCCTACACTCATTGCGGTCTTTGCGTTCGCGGCAAAAAAAAGTCGTTCGATTGCTACAACATCGGGATTATGTTTTTTGAGAAGAAAAGTCATCTGTTTGTGAATACTTATAAGTCTCTTTCCCGGATTTCCGTTTCTTTCGGTTTCAATAAGGCCATACTCTACGGCTTCAAATTTTTTTAGGGAAACCTTAAGAAGCCCATACCCTGTTGTGGCCGTTCCGGGATCAATGCCTAAAATAAGCATAGGCTGATTATACAACAAGCGCTATCACTTTTTGACCTTTTTCTGGAAAAACGCCAGATAGACTATTTCCAAAAGTCCGACTGTATTAACTATCAATAGCGCCACAAACCAATACCTTTGATTATTTCTGGCTGACTTCCAAAGAGCCAAACCCTTCCAGATTAAAGACCAAACCAAGGCAACAATAAGAAGAAAGCTGGGAAAATTGGCGGCCGGTCCGTAAAGAAGTGTTTTCAACATTATTATCACCTCCCTCATGTTTTTATGATACAACAAAAAGAGCAGGCGCTGCGAGAAAACTAGTGAGGACAATCCTCAGCTACAAGCAGCAACCTGCCCCGAGTATTTATGCCGACGGCACAACCTGTGGAGACAACCCGCCTCGCAGAATGAGGTAAGTTGTGCAACCCATGCACCGCCGGCAGGAAACCGCCTAGGACGCGCGCTGCCATGAACAGCTGTCACCGAAACACCGAGAGGGGCGGCGTTTCGGCCAAGTGTCCTAGACGGTCGCCGTTCCGGCAGGATGCCGGAACAGCTATGCTGACGCCAGGATTTGAACCTGGAACCTTCCGGGTGCGCACCGAGCGAGTTACCCGAACGCTCTTCCAATTGAGCTACGTCAGCGTCTTACAAAGTGCAACGAACAGAATTTGAAATATACTTTAGTCTTACTATCATGTCAATTCTCAACTTTTTAGTAGTTTATGAAATAATTTATCTTTGCTTTTGATTTGAGGTCTTGAATCCAAATCATATATGCATCGCGAAGTTTTTGCTGCTTGAGCTGGCCAATTATTTGGTCTTTGACGTCGGCAAGTTTTGCATTTTTATCAAACACGTCTTTGTTTTTCGTAAAGTAATCCTGAATTTCTGCGTCTGTCACTGTCAGTTTGTCTGCCAATAATTTTTCCAACATCATTTGAATCTTAATTTGGTCTCTCCAGTCTGCCATTGTGAGCCCCTGAGAGGTAAGCGCATCCTGCAAATTGGTACCCTGCTCCTTCAGAAGGCCCTCGACTCGGGTAACTTCGTTATCTACGTCAGCGGTTGGTATAACTATGTTTTTCTTGAAGGCCTCTTGCAAAATAAGTTGGTTGGAAACCAAACTGTCCAGAGCAGTTTTCCCAGACTGTTTTTCAAGTTCGCTAATCACTTGGACACGAAAAACAGGGCGACCGTTAACCAAAGCGGCTACAAAGAGGGACCGAAAGATAAATGCCAGGCCCAAAATTCCAAGGACTACAATCAAAATAATCCCCCAGCGGGGGAGTCTCAAAAATTTTAATTCCGAGACTTTTATTTTTGGAAATTTTAATTTCATACTTCTCCGATGATATCAGTCAACCGTTAACATAGCAATATTAAAGGCTTCCCCATGACCGGGATAAATAACTGTGGACGAAGGAAGTTTCTTAATTTTCTTTAGAGATTTTACTAGAGTTTTCTTGTCGGAATAATCAAAATCCGTCCTACCGAATGTCCCATCTGCAAAGTAGATGTCCCCCACCACTACAAATTTTGAGGATGTGCAATACAGAGAGATGCTGCCTGGAGTATGTCCCGGAGTTTCGATTATTTTTATTTTGCCTTTGCCAATCACTAGTGAATCTCCGTCAGATATGTCAGTTGCGATTTTGGGAGAAGGACGAAATCTTCTAAAAAGGAATTCATCGCCCTTGTTAATTAATACCGGAACATTATAAGCAAGAGATAGTTCCAACACTGCATCCGTATGGTCCCAATGTCCATGGGTCAAAATTATTTTTATCGGATTAATAGATAAATCGGCGACAACTACCTCGATATAATCGGCGCTATCCCCAGGGTCTACCAAGATTGCATCCTTTGTCTTTTCGTCCCAAATCAAGTAGCAATTTGTTGCCGATTCCCCTACTTTAATCGAATGAATTTTTAGCATACGGTGACTACTTTTGAGGATACTGCCTTTCCGTTTTCAACTTCAAGTCCTACAACTTGGATTAAAAGTTTTTTTGGAAGTTCGGGATGAATAAGAGAATAATACTCGGCGGTTTTGGTTATCTTTCTGATTTTCCAGGGAGTCACGGCTTCAAATGGATTTCCAAATCTTTTGCTAAAACGTGTCTTAACCTCAATAAAAATAAGACAATTATCTTTCAAAGATACTATATCGATTTCTCCAAACCGGCTCCTGAAATTCCTGTCAATAATTTTATATCCCTGTTGTAATAAAAACCTGACAGCGAAGTCCTCACCCGATTTCCCTAGAGGACTATTTCCTTTTCTTGAAGACTTTTCTTTTCTTTGGGACGGCAACTTGCCCCTTTCTGGCTGCCCTTGTATAAATTTCCTCTATTTCTTTGGCGCTTTTTCCCCGCGTGTAATAGAGTTTTGCATGTCTGACCCCGCTCGTTCCTTTTTTTACAACTTCAATTTTTTCCAATGTTGGAGAAGATAACGGAAATATCCGCTCTATTCCTATATTTTGTTCTCCGATTCGGCGGACGGTTGCGCTCTTGCCTTCGCCGGAGCCGTGTATAGAAATTACCATTCCCTCAAAGACGACCGATCTCTCTTTGCCGCCTTCCTCAATTTTCTGAGTTACGCGAACTTTGTCGCCTACTCCAAAAGGAGCTTCTTTATGTACAAATGTTAATGCCATGATAATGGGATATTTTACAATATAAAACTCAAGCTCTCAAGACTTGTTATAAGAGTGGAAAATTTCGGATATTTTGCGGGCCAATTCTTCGTTCCAAGCAATCCTTTGCCCAAGCGTGATTTTACCCTTTTTACCTTCGAAGACTAAAGTTACACTTTGCCCTCCCGGGTTATCGGTTACCAATTTTTTAAGTGCCGAAAGTTCCGGCGCCCTTGCTGTTTTGGGAACCTTTACATAGACCGTGTGATCCCCGAAACTGTCGGTCTCACCCACCAAATCCGTCTGAATAGCCTCCACAAGAAGCGAGGGAGTATCTTCGCGGGAATCAACACGCCCGGCAATAAGAAGAGGTTTATAATCTACCCAGACATTCCTGGTTGCCTTGAATATTTTGGGGAAAACGACCAGCTCGATTGAACCGGTTCCGTCGTCAACTTTAACAAATGCCATTTCCGCGCCGCTGGTTTTGGTCACTACTACCCTCACTTCCGTAACTACGGCGGCTATTTTAACTTTCGTTCCGCTCTCCTGCTCGCCTATCTCGAAAATTTTATGGGTTGCTTCCGATTCCAAGGGTCCAATAAGCTCTATAATGGGCTTGGCGGATAATGAAAAGCCCAAAAGCTGACGCTCCAAGCTTTGAAGTTCCTCTTGGGTAAATTCGGGAACAGCCAAATTCTGCTCAAATGTTACTACCTCTTTGGGGTCCTTTTCTTTTTCCTCACCAAAAAGGCCCTGCTGACCTTGCATAGCTTTGGGCTTTACAACCTTGCTCCTAATCTCCTCCATTGACGCCAATAAAGCAGCCCTTGTTCCATAGGCCGAAAGGCCGCCGACTTTGATTAAACTTTCCACGACCTTTTTATTTACCCTTCGGCTGTCAACCCTGGCCAGGAAATCTCCGAAGGAAACAAATTTTCTCTCTTCCCTTGCTTCCAAAATCGCTTCTATTGCCGCTTCGCCAACATTTTTTATGGCACTTAGCCCAAACCTTATGGCACGCCGTTCAAGGGAATCTTTGTCGGGAACAATGGTAAAACCTATATTGCTCTCGTTGATATCGGGCGGAAGAACCTTAATCTTCATTCTCCGGCATTCGTTAACCGCCGCCGATATCTTTTCTGTGTCGTTTGACTCCGCAGTAAGAAGCGCATTCATAAACTCCACAGGATAATTGGCTTTCATATATGCAGTCTGATAAGCAACCATCCCGTAGGATGTGGCGTGGGCCTTATTAAATCCATAACCCGAAAACGGCTCAATTAGCTTAAAAAGCTCTTCGGCTTTGGGTCTTTCCATACCGTTTGCAACTGCTCCGTCTATAAATTTCTGTTTTTGCTTTTCCATCTCGGAAGGAATTTTCTTTCCAACCGCTTTTCTGAATTTATCCGCCTCTTCCCAGGAATATCCGGCAATCTTTATGGCGGTCATTAAAACATCATCCTGATAAACAATCAAGCCGTAGGTCTTATTAAGATATTCCTTCATTCTCGGGTCGAAGTAATTGACTTCCGAAGGATGATTTTTTCTTTCGATGTATAAGGGAATTTGAGACATCGGCCCGGGACGATATAAGGCAACCATGGCCATTAAATCCTCGATACGGGTAGGCTTAAGTTCTTTCAAATATCTCGTCATTCCGTTTCCGGAAAGCTGAAAAACCCCCATCGTGTCTACTTTGGAAAGCATTTCAAAAGTCTTCCCGTCGCCCAATGGAAGATCTTGAATATTGATATCGATTCCTCTGGCTTCTTTAACGATTTGTATGGCAGCTCCGAGAATCGAAAGATTTCTTAGCCCCAGCAAATCAAATTTAAGAAGCCCCACGGCTTCTCCGGGTGAAACGTTCGGGTCCAGTGCATCCATATCGTATTGGGTAATTATCTTTTTGCCTTCGGGGTCAAATTGAATGGGCGTAAAGTCGGTAATTTCGGATGGGGCGATAACAAGACCCGCTGCGTGAACGGAAATATGTCGTGCATTACCTTCAACCTCTTTTGATAAATCGATAATTTTTTTGGCGTCAGCATCGGAATCGTATAAAAGCTTTAAGTCATTCGACACGGCCAAAGCTTTTTCGATAGTCATAGGAAAGCCTTGCGAACCGATAGGAATAAGTTTTGAGATTCTGTCTCCTGTCGCGTATGGATAGCCCAGAACCCTGGCAATATCCCTGACCGAGCCCCTGGCCAGCATTCTTCCGAAAGTACAGATTTGTGCAACCTTCTCGTGCCCGTATTTTTCTCCCATGTAGTTGATAATTTCTTCCCTTCTATCGTCCGCTATGTCAAAGTCGATATCGGGGGGCGAAGGTCGCCAAGGAGTTAAAAAACGCTCAAAAGGAAGCCCGTACTTCAGAGGATTAACGTTCACTATTCCCAAACAATACGAAACAAGAGAGCCCGCAGCACTTCCTCTGGTATTGGTGACTATGCCCTGTTCGGTAGCCCATCTGGCCATGTCGGAAACTATCAAAAAGTATGTGGCATAACCTTTTTTCTTAATAATTTCAAGTTCATAATCAAGTCTTTGCGTAAGTTCCTTCGTAACATTGTCGAATCTTTCCTTAATGCCCGCCTTTGCCCTTTCCACCATTTCCTGGTCTGCGGTTTTGCCTTTCTCGAGAGGATAAATGGGGAAAAACCATTTATCCAAGGTCAAGTTGACATCGCATTTTTCCGAAATTTTGACCGTATTTTCTATTGCGTCGGGCAAATCACGGAAAAGTTCAGACATCTCCTGCGGGGAGTTTATGTAATAGGAAGGTGCGTCGATAAATCTTAAGCGTTTCACTTCTGAAACATTCTTGCCGGTTGCAATACAAACAAGGGCGTCTTGGGCCGTGGCATCCTCTTTTCTTATATAGTGGGCGTCGTTGGTTGCAACAATCGGAATTCCCAACTCCCTTGAAATTTTGACTACCCCTTTAATAATTTTCTCCTCATTGTCTGACATTTCGACAAGCTCCTGTTTAATTTCCTGGTTTGAGGCTGTCGAAATATAGTCCTTGTATTTATGCCTTTGGACCTCGAGATAATAATCCTTGCCGAATACATCAGAAAACCACATGGCTACTTCTTTGGCTTTGTCATAATCGTTTACGATAAGGGCTTGGGCCAGTTCTCCTTGGGGGCATGCGGATGTGCAGAGAAGTCCTTTAGAGTACTTCCGCAAAGTTTCCCTGTCCACCCTGGGGCGATAGTAATAACCTTCTATATGTGCGATTGATGTAAGCTTCATCAAATTTTTGTATCCCTCTTTGTCTTTAGCAAGAAGTAGGAGGTGGAAATTCTGGAACTTCCCGCGCTCGGGGCGCTCTTTGTGATTTATATTTGTGGTATATCCTTCCATTCCCAGAATAGGTTTTACTCCCTCCCTTAAGGCTTTTTTGTAAAACTCGATAATTCCATACATTACTCCATGGTCGGTTGCCGCAATCGTCTCCATTCCCAACTCTTTTACGTGTCCCATCAGGGTGCTTATTTTGGAAAGACCGTCCAAAAGCGAATATTCTGTATGAACATGAAGATGCACAAACTTTTGTTTCATCTAAGTTCTTCCTCAAGAATTTGGCTGATAGCTCTAGGGTTTCCTTTACCTTTCAATTTTTTCTGTACCATACCAATAAGATATCCTATCACTTGTCCCTTGCCTTTTCTGTAATCTTCAACCGCGCTCTTCTCTTGGCTTACTACGGCTTTTGCGGCATCTTTCACCTGACTTACGCCGGCAAATTCTTTGGTCGTCAACTCCACAACCTTTGCAACCAGCCCGGCCGGTTCGGGGAAATCCCTGTCGAACTTTTTATTCACTATTAAATCGGCAATCGCCGAAGCAGATATCCTGTACCGGCTTCCCAGCTCTACAGCTTTATCAAAATAATCGGCCGTTTGCCCCGACGATGCCAAGATAAAAGCGAATTCCGGTTTTATGCCGAAATCTTTAATGAATCTTTCTCTTTTTTGGGCCGGAAGTTCGGGAGTATCAAGTTTAATCTTTTCGATTTCGTCCTTGGTAAAGCTCATCGGGGGGATATCCGGTTCCGGAAAATATCGATAATCTTTTGCTTCTTCCTTGCTCCGCTGCGATACGGTAGAGCCGATTTTTTCGCTATAACCCCTCGTTTCCTGTTCTATCTTTTTTCCTTTGGACAAAAGCTGTTTCTGCCTCTCGATTTCGGAATTTATTGCTTTCGATAAAAATCTGAACGAGTTGATGTTTTTGAGTTCCACTTTGTAGTCCGGCAATTCCTTGGATGTCGAAACCGAGATATTTGCCTCTAGGCGCATTGAGCCCTTTTCCATATCGGCACTCGAGATTTCCAGATATCTAACGACAGTCTGAACTTCTTTCAAAAACTCGATAACCGTTTCCGCGTCCTTAAAATCCGGCTCCGTTACCAGCTCAACCAGAGGAACACCACTTCGATTGAAATCCACCAAGGAGACGTCTTGCCCGTCAACTACTTCATGTATCATCTTGGCAGTATCTTCCTCAAGATGAATTCTTCTAACACGGACGCTGTTCCACTTACCCTTGGTGCATAAAGGCAAATCGTACTGGCTAATCTGATAGGCCTTTGGCAAGTCGGGATAAAAATAATGTTTTCTGTCGAACTTTGAAAATTCGGAAATCGTGCAGCCAAAAGCCAATCCCAGTTTAACCGTATCCAAAATCGCTTCTCTGTTTGCGTACGGCAATGCGCCGGGAAGACCCAGACAAACCGGACAAACTTGAGTGTTTGGCTTCTTTGCAAAATGGTCCGAAGCACATCTGCAAAACATTTTGGACTTCGTGTTGAGCTCGATATGAACTTCCAAACCAATTATGGGGTTTAAGTTTTTCATTCTTCTTTTAATCTGAATTCAAAACCGTTGCTGATAAATTTTTCTCCAAACTTGGTCGAAAAAAATAGAGCCGTAGCCGCAACTCCGGCCAATATTAACATCACAAGTTTCACTCCGAATATTTCCGTGATTGTTCCGGAGAAAATAACAGGAACAATTGTTGCAACTGTCACAATAAACCAAAAGTTGCCGAAAACTCGACCGCGCAATCCTCCGGGAGTCGTTTCCTGCAAATACGTTTGAGAAGGAATTACTACTCCGACAAACGAAAGCGCCGCAAATAAAATCAGCACGGGCCCCAGTATCAATCTAATATTTGTAGGAACTTCCGGCACGACAAAAATGAGGAGAAGAATTGAAGCAACGATAGTGCCAAGGAATGTTTCAATTGCTCTTTTCTTTCTCCAACCTTTTTTCAGTAGCCTTGAAACCAGAAATGCGCCGGTTATGGCTCCAATTGCCGCGGGAACTACTATCAATATTCCCCCCGCATTAATATTTATTTTGAAAATGTCTCTTGCCAAAACAGGAACGTTGACCACTACGATAGTGGAGGAAATTTGAACACCTACCAACATAAGAAAAGGCAACAAAACGTTCTTATGTTCTTTAAGGAAATGATATCCGCCAAAAAGCTTTTCAAAGAATTTTTCGGATGCCTGCTCAAAGCCGGAGGGTAAAACTTCTTTGGCTTTTAGTTCGGGTAGAAAAGTGACGCTGACAAAGGCCAAAAACAAAAAGAGAGCGCCCAAAAAAAGCGTATTATCAAAACCCACAAGCTGATTCAAAAAGCCAGCAGTTCCAAACCCGATAACGAGTGAGCTTTGTTGGGTTAAAAGAAATAAAGCATTGGCATGTGGGAGCTGGTCTTTTTTTACCAAAGAGGGCAACGACGCGGATTCCGCCGGAACGTAAAACTGATCCAAAAGAGAATAGGTAAATGCGACTCCATAAAGCAGAAAAAGAGTAGTATGGTGAAGAAACGCATAAAGAAAGATTGTCAGCGCTTGCAAAAAGTTTGTTACGATTAGCATCCTTCGCCTAGAAGTCAAATCTACCGTGGCCGACGCAAACGGCCCAATTAAAATTGCGGGAATAGAATACGCTACCCAGAGAAGCGAGGTTGCAATTGACGAACCCGTCAAAGTAAAAAGCCTGATCAGAAGTGTAAAGTTCATTATGCTTATGGTTACCTGCGACAGAACCTGAGAAGTCCATAGCTTCAAAAAATTTTTATTTGACACCAATAATTTGTAATCGTTCATAATTTTGCGACTTTTGGTTTATATTCCGTCTCCTTTTCAAATTCTTTTCCTAAGGCAAACAAAACCTCTTCCGAGAATCTTGGACCCATCAACTGGAAGCCCAACGGCAACCCCTTTGAGTTAAATCCGAATGGCATTGCAAGCCCCGGCAGTCCGGCAACATTCGCGGAAACTGTAAGTATGTCAGCCAGATACATCTGTAAAGGATTTCCGGCCTTTTCCCCCAATTTAAACGGGGGAGTCGGTGAAACGGGGGCCAAAATTGCATCTACATTTTCAAAAGCTATTAAGAAATCCTGAATAATTTTCGACCTGACTTTCATTGCCTTGAGATAGTACGCATCATAATACCCTGCCGAAAGAACATAGGTTCCAAGCATTATTCTTCTTTTTGCTTCCGCACCAAAGCTGGCTCTCGGATTCCCAAACCGTGTCCCGTCGTATCTGCCCAAATTGGAAGATACTTCTGCCGGCTGAACGATGTAGTAAACGGAAATTGCGTATTTCGTATGTGGCAAAGAGATATCGACAAGTTCAACTCCCATTTTTTTGAAAACTTTGGCTGCATCCAAAACTGCCTTTTCCGCCTCCCTGTCCAATCCCTCGCCGAAATATTCCTTTGGAATACCCAGTTTTAAATGGGGTTTGATTTCGGCTGCATCGTCAGGAAAATCCTTGGCGGTCGAGTCGTAGTCGTCGGCACCTTTTGTAACTTGAAAAACTTTTTCCGAGTCTCCGACAGTTCTGGTAAAATGCCCTATCGAGTCAAGCGAAGAAGCCATTGCCACAATTCCATAGCGCGAAACCGCTCCATAAGTAGGTTTTAGTCCCACAATCGAGCAGAAATTTGCCGGCTGCCTAATGGAGCCGCCGGTATCAGTGCCCGTAGAAATTAACGAAAAATTAGCGGCCAGTGCCGCTGCGGATCCGCTCGAGGAACCTCCCGGCACATATTCCAAATTCCAAGGATTCTTTGTGGGCCCGAAATCGGAATTTTCTCCGGAGGCTCCGTGTGCCCAGGCATCACAATTGGTTTTTCCGATGGATATCGTTCCCGCATCCTGCAATTTTCTTACAACCGTCGCGGAATAAGCGGGGACATAGCTTTCCAAAACTTTGGAAGATGCAGTCGTTCGTATCCCCTTGGTAAGAAACAAGTCTTTAAAGGCTACTACTACTCCCAAAAGCGGATGGACCTTAACGGCATCTTTACCCAACCCTGCGACGGCTTTGTCGGTGCTTTTGGCCTGTTCGTAGGCTACTTCATCGGAAACCGTAAGAAAGCTATTCAACTTGCCGTCCTTGGCTTTAATTTGCTTAAGATATGAGTCCACCAGTTCGACCGCGCTGAACTTCTTTCCGATTAATCCTTTATGGGTTTCCTCAATCGTTAACGGGGTTTCCATCTATTTTTTTATTACTCTGCCGACCACAAAATAACCGTTATGTGTTTTATCGGTCCCACTTAATGCTTCTTCTTGGGGAAGACAGTTTTGGGGAGCAACTTCGTCTATACGCAAAACGTTTTCGAGTCCCATTGTCTGGCTTGTAGGTTCGACATCGTCGGTATTAACTTCCGAAAGCTGACCGACATAATCTACTACTTCCAATAGTTGGTTCTGCAAAATTGGAAGTTCTTTGTCGCCTATATCGAGGCGGGCGAGTTTGGCTACATGTAGGACATCTTTTTCCGAAAGTTTTGCCATATTTTTGCTACTTTACCATTTCTTTTGAAATGGCAAGCTCAGCTTATCATTTTTTCGAACTCCTTCAAGCTCCTTGTATTTACAATATCATCTTTGGTTGCCCAGCCTCTTCTGGCCACGGTAATCCCATATTGCATATTATCTAAACCGTTCTTGTGGTGGGCATCGGTACCCATGCTCAGCATAATTCCTTCTTTCACGGCTTCTTTCACCAAAGTATCGGGTAAATCCAGCCTGATAGGGTCGGCATTTATTTCCAACCATTTGTCGTTTTTTAAGCAAAAATCGAATATCTTGGGCCAATCGACTTCAACACCTTCCCTTTCGTTCAATTTTCTGGCGGTAGGGTGGGCGAATACCCTAACTTTTGGGTGCTCTAATGCCTTTAATACGCGCGATGTCATCTTCTCGCGGGGAAGATCAAAGCTTGAATGAATCGAAACAAGGGCAAAATCCAAAGTATCCATTCCTTCATCCGGAACAGGCAATCCGCCTTCGGGCAAAATGTCGATTTCGAGGCTATTGAACACTTTTTGTACGCTTTTACAATGACTTTTCACAAATGAGTAATTTAATTTGTCTACAGCCTCACGCTTACGCATGAGTAAATCTATTATCTGTTTCTCGTTATGTCTGCTTTTGCTTGGGTTATGCTCCGTGAAAGCTATATATTCATAATTAAGCGAATCCGCTCTCTCGATTACTTCCTCCATTGTGGATGCACCAATATCGTGGCTTGTTTCTATGTCGAAGCTTGAGTGTATCTGAAGGTCGGCTTTGATGTCGGCGAGTTCGACCAGGACAGGGAGTTTTTGGGATAAAGCGGACTCAATCTCCCCCGAATCTTCCCTAAGCTCTGGAGGAATCCATTCCATGCCCAAGAATTTATAGAAACTTTCCTCGTCGTTAAACTTTCGAATTTCGTGCTTCGAATTTCGTGCTTCGCGAATACCGTATTCGCTTAAGCTCAAGCCTTTCTTAAGCGCGTATTCGCGTAGGGCAATATTATGGTGCTTTGAGCCCGTAAAGTGCTGCAAAAGAGCTCCGTATGCCTCGGGAGACTGAACCATGAGGTCAACCTGAATATCGCTGGGAACGATAATTGAGGCTGTCCGGTCCCCTTTTTCGATAATTCTTGTCAACTTCGGATACTTTGTGAAGTGCCCCAAAACCTCTTCCGGCTTTTTGGTGGCAACAGCAATATCGATATCTCCGACTGTTGCTGCCTCGCGTCTAAGGCTACCCAGCGTATTAATCTCCATAACCGACTTGTTTTGTTTCATCCATTCAATTACACCTTCAGCCGTAGCTTTGGCATATGGAAGAAGCATTCTGCGGGTTTTTCCTTTGGACTCCTCCAAGGCCGTGAGAATTTTACTCTGGGACTCCTCCCCAAAACCTTCCAATTTTGCTATTTTGCCCGACTTTGCGGCCTTTTCAAGGTCGGCCAAACTCTTTATCCCAAGCTCCTTGGCAAGCCTGAAGCCGGTTTTTGCTCCCACGCCGGGAAGCTCCATAAATTCGAACATTGCGGGAGGCAAACCTTTCATAACAGCCTCGAAATGTTTGGACTTTCCGGTTCTGAATAGCTCGTCCAAATGTTCGGCGATAGATTTTCCTATTCCGGGTACCTCATCAAGCTTTGCGTCGTCCCAAAGGTCCTTAAGCTCGCTGGAGGCGTGTTCTATGGCATCCGCGGCCCTTTGGTAGGCAATAATCCTGAATTTGTTCCTATCGGCATCTTTTAGCTCGTAAGCTGCGGCTACTGAGCGCAGAAGCTCCGCAATCTGAAGATTATTCATCTCTTTGGAAGTCTTCATACAAATCCATTATATATGGATTTCGTGGATATTTTGAGGCGGGGCTGACGAGACTCGGACTCGCGACCTTCCGCGTGACAGGCGGACGCTCTAACCAACTGAGCTACAGCCCCAAACCGCTTGTATTTTATCATCCCAAGTAATTACGGTCAAAATGCCCTTGACTTATAGCATATGATACTTTAAATTCAGCACACATCTTCCTGCCTTAAGGAGGTGAACAAATCTGAATATAAAAGACACTCTTAAGGCAATCAAACTCAACGAATCTACTATCAGCATGATATTGGGAGCATTGGTTATTGTTGTTGTCGCTGTTTTGGTAGTCAATTATTTCAAAGACCAAAAAGGGACTTCCCTACCCTTCCTTTCTAAGCAAGGCACCGAACAAACCGAGCAAACAGGCGCAAAAACCCACACGGTAGTCCAAGGAGAAAATCTTTGGCAAATAGCCGAACAATATTACGGTTCGGGTTATAACTGGGTTGATATTGCCAATGCAAATAATATTGCCGATGCCAACCAAATCGAAGTCGGACAAAAACTAAATATTCCCGATGTTACGCCTAAACAGGCAACTACAACCGCTGTTGAACAAAAGGCTCCAAATGCAATAACCGGAGCTACATATACTGTCGTTCACGGAGATAATCTATGGAATATTGCAGTCCGAGCTTACGGAGACGGTTATAAATGGGTAGAAATTGCGAAAGAAAACAAACTGGTTAATCCCAATATCATCCACGCAGGAAACGTTCTAACGCTTTCTAGATAGGTGCATATGGCTGGTGTATAATTCGCATAGTTGCGGGATTAGTACACCGGTAGTACGCCACCTTCCCAAGGTGGAGAAGCGAGTTCAATTCTCGTATCCCGCTCAGTTGTATGATTGAAAGAATTACTTTGCCAGGAGAAATAGATGGACATGGGTTCCTCGAAATGTACTTACGAGAATGTATCTATTTAAACTGTGATAGTGGTATTAATTATTTACCAAAACCCTACGAGTATGCTGATATTCAACAAGCAAGAATTGATCCATCAGAAGTAAAACCAACGGCAAAATATGTCTTGCGAAGCAATCTGGCAACAATTGAAGCTTTGGACAAAGAGCTGTCAACACAAGGAATAGATATATTTAATCTCCACGGTGTTATAAAGATAGATGACAATAACTATATTTGTCCTCCTATTTTAGAGGTTTGGAAAGAAAAACCTTACAACGGAATTCCTGTCATAGTTGACGGACTCCATCGCTTATATATTGCCAGAAAAAGAGGCATTGAGATAAATTGCGTCCTAATTTCCGGTGAAATCTCCAGTATGCTTCCTGTATTACCACTGACAGGTTGGCATGAAGTGGTTGAACAAGACGCTGTACCCAAAGATAAACGTAACTATCACCCGGGAATACCGGCTCATTGGAAACCTCACGAGTTATATAGACGGAGATTTCATGGTTCTACGGGTCCAAGAATAGTTTTGAGTACAAGTAATACCTGATTCTAAATTTAACAAGGCCCGACCTGAGTACGCTTTCCAGCTCAGAAGATGGCGGAGAATAACCAATTTTGCTCTCAAAATTGTTGACTCCGCTCAGCCGCCTATTACTCCTCCTAAGTGAATTTCTGCATCTCTCCACAAAGGATTTAGATAGGCGCGGGCTACTGCCTTCTCGAACAGTACGGGTTCCAAGTCTTCGTCGTAAGACTTTAGTAGTTCTGACTTTGCTCCAAAAATTTCAAACCGTTCTCCAAAACCCGACTCGTTTCCCGCGTACCACCAAACCGCAATTTTCCAAGCACCAGGTTGGACTCCGGGTAAAACGTTGTCAGTGGCCATAATCAACCTTTTCTCTCCAGGCCAAATTAGATGTAAGGATATCTTACTTGCATCTTCGACTAATTCTTGTTGCTCCACTTCTACCCCTCTCAATCTTTTTATAACTATAAGCTCTCCCAACAGAGCCTCCAGGCGTGTATGCTCCAGAAATCTATCAAAGGAAACAAGGTTCTTTTTCCTAGCCCGGGCAAGTAACTCCGCATTTTCCTGCACCTTTGTGTCCTCTTTCCTCGCTCCGAGTGCTTGCTTCTGTCTTTCCTCCCCTTCAAGGCGATGTAATATTTCAGCTAATGACATTTAATTCACCTCCTTATTATGTTTGCAGTATTATTATATGATAGTCATGACAAAGTCAATATTGGTTCTACTCCCATATCCCGCTCCGGCTTTGACTTCTCGATTTCTTCGTGATATTTTGTGCGTATGGAAAGAGACAGAAATAGCGCTAGATTCGGCGTTTTAGAAGTCTTGGATAAAACCGGGGCGGATGCCGCTTCCAAAGGAGCAAGAAACGCTGCCAACTTTTTATTCGAAGTATCCAGAAAACTTAGTGCAAAATGGTGGCCACGACGCATAGAAGATCCCAAAGCTGAAAGAGTTGCAGACGCTCACATCCCCTAATTATTTGGGGTGCTTCTTAATCACAACCTCGTCAGCCTCATTGATGATATAATTCGAGTTAGTTAAGCCAACGTAGCTCAGCGGTAGAGCAGTCCCTTCGTAAGGGAAAGGTCGGTGGTTCAATCCCACCCGTTGGCTCAGATGGCAAGGTATTACTCAAGGTTGGCATCGGTTGAAGAAAAGCGCAACATTCGCCGGGCTTTTATATTTGGAGTCCTCACAATCGCGGCGATTGTTTTTTTGTTCACAATCGGCCTTAACGTACTTACAAAATTCGTGGGAGTTATTTCCGACTTAAGAAAAACGTCCACTCCAATCGAAAAAACGGATACCACTCCTCCACCGCCCCCACGACTTGATACTCTTCCGGATGCAACCAATAATTCCAAAATTCAGATAACAGGAAGCTCCGAACCCGGCTCCACGGTTGAACTTTTTGTTAACGGAGCAAAAAACGAATCTTTAGCCGGAAACGACGGTGTATTTTCTTTCGATATCTATTTGGATAACGGCTCAAATAACATTTATGCCACGGCGAAAGACTCGGCCGGCAACGAAAGCGGTAAAACTCCCACTTATGAAGTCATATATTCGAAAAATCCTCCCAAAATAGACATCTCCAGCCCAAGCGACGGGGCAAAATTCTATGGTAATAAGCAGCAGCAGATTACTATTTCCGGCAAGACCTCTCCCGACTCTTCGGTTACCATAAACGATAGAATCGTCGGCCTCCAAGATGACGGCTCCTTTTCCTCGTCGGTTTTCCTCAATGATGGCGACAATACATTTAAGATAAAGGTTCAGGATAAGGCTGGAAATACGGCCGAAAAATCAATTACGGTTAACTATTCTCCCTAAAGGAAGCTCCAAGGATTAACGCCATCCAGCCCAACACCCAAGGGTAAAAAAGACTGTTGGTAAAAAGACTATGGACAAAAACAGCAACGATGCTTGATTTAAAAAACAATCCGTAAATGTCGGCAGAACTTCTGGTCCAAACAACAAAAATCAAATAAGAGAAAATTATGAGACCGAAAATTCCGGTTGTCGCCCAAATCATCAGAACACTCGAATCCAATCCTGTACAGGAATGCGAATCTTGGCCGACTTGTCCCAAGTACTTTATTTTTGCCTCGCACAGATTGTTGTAGCCTACTCCAAATAAAGGTGATTTTTTAATAATCTCAAAGGACTCGCTATAATTTTTAAGACGCGGATAGATGCTGCTTACTCTTTCCAATTTTACTCCTTCGCTGGATGGCCTTGGAAGAGATACGGCAATTAAGACCAACCCCGCCAAAATCAATGCGAAAATCTTAATTTTCTTTTTAAGAAACAGAACTACAACGCTGCCCGCAAGAAGTGCCAAATATGCCGCCCTTGCATAAGTAAACGCCGTGGTAATCAGAAGAAATGCTAAGGCAATCAAAAAGATTTTCTTCTTTTCTTGGAAAAATTTGACCAGGGCAATCAAAAAACCCAAAGCCAAAATTATTCCCGTAAATCCGGGGTCCAGGAACGTCGAAACCAGTCTATACAAATGGTCGTCCCAGCCGAGAAATTTTAACGAGGTAAGGTCGGGATATCTAAAATACTGGTACCATCCGAAGATTCCGACGACAACCGCCTCCAAAAGCAAGGCTTTCAAAACAAGTTCCTTAAATCCTTTTTTGTTTTTTGATAGGTTCCAGGCAAGAATAAACAAAAAGTAGTAAGCGACAAGACGCAGGAAATAAAGTGTGCCCGGCAAAAGACGCGAAACCTTAAAAAAGACAATCGAGAAGGCAAACGAATAGAGAAGCGATACAAAGAAAGCCCTAAAAGCTATAGTTCTCGGCTTGTCCGTTTTAGAAAATAAAACCAGTAAAAGCACAAAGCCTGCGATTAAATCGATAGGTTGAAGAACAACGCTCTGTCCGAAGATATTGAATACCAAACGGATGAGTTGTCCGAAGGGAAACAAGACCAACAAAATAAAAATTAGTTTTTCGCCTAGTGCGAGTGCTTTTGTTCTACCCATAACTTGCTCCAGGACAGAAATGAATGGAAACTCATCATTAAGGCTATAATAATTCCTTGCGTGCCATCCAAGAAACCAAAACGAAATTTCCAGTTCCAAACAAACTTCCCCGCCGGCCAAAAAATAATTTTTTGTAAAGATGAAGGTTTCCTCTCATCAATTTTAGCTCTGACGTCAATGTCGGACATCATATTTATATCATCTATAAATTCGTGAAGCGTTTGGTGAGGTAAATGCAAAATCGGTACATTAAGAGTGTGTGACTGTCCAGCGACTTTCCAAACTTCGTGAACTTTTCTATACCATAGCCCCCCGTCTTTTTTTGCGAGACGAAGAAATTTTATATTCCCCGTTTCTCCGTGTTTGAGCGTTTTTCCCCAAATATTGTCCAATCTTTTTAGATAAAATCCGTCGGAGCCGACAAAAGGATTATTGATAGCTTGAACAATTTCGGATTTCAAATCGGGCGGAACGATTTCGTCGGAATCGACAAAGAAAACCCACTTTCCCCGCGCTTTAGAAAGACCGTAATTTCGCTGCGTTGCAAAATCTCCCGAAAGATTTCTTTTATAGATTTTTGCCCCGTACTTCTTGGCAATCTCAACGGTTTTATCTGTCGAATAGTCGTCGATTACAATTTTTTCGTCGGCAAAGGAAAGACTCCTCAAACAATTTTTGATGTAGACTTCGCTATTTTTGGTCAATATAACCGCCGAAAGATTAATGTTTCGCACTTCTGTGGTTAAAAATCGGATATTTGCGGACTTCTGACTTATCCAAGATATATTTTACTAGAGTCGTAAGCGTTTCGACACCGTATTTGAATGACCTCTTGAAGTTAATAGACGAGGCTTCGGGGAAATACCTGACAGGCATTGGGATTTCGCCCATCTTAAAACCCCCATGGACAGCGGAAATCAAAATTTCCTGGTCAAAAATAAAATCGTTGGAAAAACACTTATAAGGAAGCGTTTGCAAAACTTCTTTGGTATAGGCCCTAAATCCCGTATGATATTCACCCAAGTTGAGTCCCAGAACAAGATTTTCAAGCAGTGTTAAAAATCTGTTCGAATAATATTTGTAAATGGGCATTCCACCTGCCAAGGCTTCGGCCCTGGAACGAATTCTGTTTCCCATCATAATATCAAGCCAGCCGTCCTGAAGCGGCCGGATGAGTTCCTTGGTCATTGTCGCATCGTATTGATAATCGGGGTGAATCATAACCACAATGTCCGCCCCCTCTTCCAATGCCTTTGTGTAGCAAGTTTTCTGGTTTCCACCGTACCCCAAATTCTTTTTGTGAACAAAAACCTTAATTCCAAGTTTCTTTGCCGCCTCCACGGTTTTATCGCGGCTGGCGTCGTCAACCAAAATAATATTTTTCTTAAATTCTTCGGGCACGTCTCTATATGTCCGCTCTACGGTTTTTTCGGCAAAATAGGCCGGCATAACAATTACTACTTTCTTATTTCTCATTTTGTTCCTTTAAAACGGCCAATCCGTCCTTTTGATAAACAATTGTCCCCGAACTTTTATCCGACAGTTTTCCCTCATAGATTGTATATTTTATTATTGCATTGTCTACGGGCTCGTTTCCTTCCAACCAAAGAAGATATCTGTAGTTTTGGGCATAATCTCCTTCAAAATAATCAAATGGTCCCACACGATGAAGAACAAATCTTTTTCCTTTTGCATCCGAAATTATGGACTGGGTGGCGGAAAGCTGCATAGAATAAGGAACGGGCGCTCCCTCGAACCATTTATTGGAAAAATAAAAATTAAGATTAATCGTCAAAAACCCTGCCAAAACCAAAATAGAAATATACTTAATTATTCTGCTTTCTGCGGCCTCGGCCATAAAAACGGAAAAGAAAATAATGGGAAGTGGATAAATAGGAAGATAATAATGGCTCGGTGGGTCTCCGTGGACGAAAATTCCCAGGTATCCGAACAGGAAAAACAAAATTAAAATCAATATCGGCCAGTTTTTGGTTGTCTTTTTGATTTCTTCAGAAAATTTTATGGCAGCAAAGGAAAGAATAATTACCAGCATTACAAACGATAAAAGTCGATAATTCGGTGCAAACATATTTCCCACAAAGTCGTAAAGAGAAACAACATTTGCCTTTAAAACTCCTGCTGTGGCCGTATTTTTCGGATAAATCCCTAAAAATCCCGCAATTCTATAAGGAACCCATGTAAGAAGATTTACCAGCATAACAAACTTATGCTGGGAGTTATATATAAGAAACGGGATGTTGGGAATGATAAAACCCACAATTCCGTGGAAAATACTGTTTTTGTTAAAGGCTCGCTTATTGACAAAAAGGTAAATAGCCGTCGGGACCAAAAGAACAATAGGAGAAAGATGGAAGTTAAACATAACCCCGAGAAAAAGCCCTGCCCAAAACAATCTATGTCTAAGTAGAAAGTATAAGAATGGATAGAAAAAGAAAGCCGAAAGAGAAAAGAAACGGGATTCCCGAGTTAGATTTACCCAAGCGTAAGAAAAAGAGATAAGAAATGACGAGATTGCAGCCACTCTTTCTCCGAAAAATTCCTTGATAACGATAAAATTTAACAAAATAAGCGCTGTTCCAACGAAGGCAAAGAAATACGCACCAACAACCGGATTGAAATTAAACAGGGCGAGAATCGGTCCAAAAAGCCAATAGAATAAAGGTCCAAAGGAAAGCCAGGGATGCGAAGTCGGTGGGCCCAAAAGCGGAATTGTTCCGCTCTCAAAAGCATTCTTTATCGCCAAATAGTTGTGCCCCAATTCCCCATGGAAAACTACATTTTCCGGCAAACGATAGAATCTCAGGAAAGCGCCAATCAGCAAGGACACCAAAAGCACTAAAAACCAAAAGATTGAAGTTTTTCTTTCAGCCATTAACCGTAAGTATATCCGCTTTCAGCCTCGTTTCAAGCTCGCAAAAATTCTAAGCACATAGAAAATAATAAGAGGTATTGTCACCAGAGAGCCTATTATTACCGAGTATCCGGTTCCGATTAAGCCATACCTAAGGGTTAAAGGAATAATCGGGATAAAAAGCCCGACGATTCCCAAGAGCGTAACCGCCGTAACATATTCCTGCTTGTTAACCGCCAGGAAAAGCGAGTATGCGCCGTTGGATATGCCTTTGACTACCCCGAAAACGGCCAGTATTTTAAGAACTGGAACTGCAGCCAACCAATTCGGGCCCAAAACCACCAATACGATTAACCTTGCAAAAAAGAAAATAATAATTCCTGCCAACGCAATAAGCCCACCCGAAATCAGTATCGTTTTTGTGAACGCATCTTTAATCCTTTTATAGTCCCTGCCTATCTTCACATATACAGGAAAAGTTACCTTGCTCACGACATCGGAGATTTCGGAAATTGGCAGGCTGGAAATTTTGTAGGCTACGTTATAGATTCCCAAGGGACCTTCTCCCAAAAGCTTAGCCACCGTCATATTGTCCCCGTTTTGGAAAAGGAAGCTGAAAATACTCGCTCCGGTCATCCATTTTCCCCTATCTATAACTCTTTTGGCCTTCTGGCTTTCAAATCTAAACTTTGGCCTCGGAGTAAGCATGACCCAGGAAAGAACAAGCTCCAAAGCCACTCCGGCGATAAAACCCCATACCAAAGCCCAGACGGAATGGGTCATAAGGGCCAAAGTGACAGCCACCGTAGTATCCAATAAAAGGCTTGCCAATCTAAACCAAAATTCTTTATCAAACATTAACTCCTTCTGGAATCTGGCCTCTGCGGGATTAATAAATCCCCTCAAAAAAGGAATAATGCTGAATACCAAAAGCACGGGGTAGCTATCGGGCGAATTGAAAAATTTGGCGACAAAAGGAGCCGACGCCAGCATCAAAAGCGAAACAAGAAGCCCTCTTAAAATAGACACAATCCAAGCCGTATCTATGTATTCTTCTATTTCCGATTTATCCTGCACCAAAAATACATTAATTCCGGTTTCGGTCACAATTTCCAGAAATCCCATTGCCAATGTGGCTATTCCGAAAACTCCGAATTGAACTGGCAAAAGAAGGCGCGCCAAAATTGCGGTTTTGACAAAAACTAAAGCCCGATTGGCTACGCGGAAAGCTCCCACCCAGGAAACGCCCTTAACCGTATCTTTTAGATAGCCCACAGCTTTATTTTAATCCAAATGAACTTGGAAAGGTATCATACCTATAGTTTGACTTCGAGCTTTAGAAGTGCTATATTTGTGCTCAGATTTGTCCCATTCGGGGACCACACATTAACAAGGGAGGAAATAATGGATTACCGGAAGCTTTTACTGAATCTGGTATTCGTTCTTGGGGTGCTCATGGTGTTCTGGGTGTTTAGGCTCATTCTGCCAGAACTGGCAGCGAAGAAGCATGTGGCCGAAAACACGGTTATTCTCGTTTTCGCTTTCCTCGCTGGAAGCGCCGCTATTTACATTCTCGTCCAGCTCTATTTACACCCCGAGCGCTTTCTTAACTAGCAGGGCATCGGCCTGAACCGAGGTGAAAACCATGTTCGACAAGGATGAGCGTACACCTAGCACACTTGAACTACTCAAGAAGGTCGAGGTGGAAATCCCAGACGAACTTTCGCCTTACTATCGCCGGAAGCGCAAGGGCTGTCATTCGCGCCCAAAGCCCAAGAAAGGCCAGAAGAAGCACCGCAAATCCGGATCCAAGAAGAAGGACACCCAGGCTACGGCCTGAACAAGGAGGAAGCAATGGACCCACTGTCTCTAGGTGCTATGGGGGTAGCATTGACCGCTGTCGGTGGCTACACAGTAGGCTTTGCCTGGCCGATCGAGCGCACACGGGCTCGTCTGCTCATCGCCCTCGGCATTGTCATCATCGTACTCGGCTCTAGCTTCGTCCTCGCCCTCGTTATCATGGCTCAAGGAGGGTAAGCCCGAGAAGCTAACAGTAAAAGGATTCGGCAGAGTCCTATCCCTAACAAGGGTCCTTCTCTGCCAGCACTACCTACTAAATATCCCCGATACAAACCCCGACATAACTGCAAAATCGCTTACAAATTGCAAAATTATTCCCCACAACCCTACTTTCCAATCCTTAAATTCAACAGAAACTTTCCTAAAAGCCCAAAAAATATAAATTACCAATCCCAGCCATACGATAGGGAAAAGGGGAGTACTAAAAAAGTATATTATGAGGCCAATTCCCAATATATACCTGGCAAAGATTGATAATGCCTTAATATTGTGCGACGAAAGGCCTTTTTTGGGAAACAACCATATTTTTGATTTTGCATCCCCACTGGCGTATTCGTAAATTTTCTTAGCAAACTCACCTAACAAGACCGGCATCCCCCACTCCACCAGAGCACTTTTCACGCGTGCTAGCTTTGCTCCGACCTTGATTAACCTAAAATTGAAGCCTGTATCCTCTGCAGTTTTCACGCTATTTTCGGGGAATCCCCCAACCAGTTCCCAAATGTCTTTTCTAAAAGCAATCGAGCGTGTGGAAGGAAGAAAATTTATGTCGAATTTTGAAGGCAAAACGCCCAAAAACACACTGGAGGCTTTTTGAAATGCCGTATCCCCTACCATTCGATAGAAACCGGCTACAACATCCACTTCAGGATACTCAAAGGGTTCACTAATTTCCTGAAGCCAGTCTTTATGGGCAATGCAGCCAGCATCCGTCATGGCAATAATATCATTTTTGGCCAGCTCAATCGCCAAATTTCTGCCTTGAGCAATAGAGCATTTCTGCACCAAAAGCCTGATTCTCCCGTTTTTTTTCTGAAAATGCCGGATTATCTCAACCGTTTTATCGGTAGAGCCCCCATCCACAATCACAATCTCCTCGGGTTTTTTTGTCTGCCCCAAAAGCGCCTCCAAAAGTCCCCCAATACTCCCTTCTTCGTTCTTAACCGTCCCACAAACCGATACTTTCATAATGCTTCTTTATAAATTTCTAGTGTTTCTCTGGCAGTTTTTCGCCAGTTATATTTCCTAGCCTCTACTCTTCCCTTCCTTACCATTTTCGCAGATAATTTTGTGTTTGTGATAACTTTTTCAATCGCCGATGCGATTTGAGTTTCACTTCTGGGGTTTACCAAAATAGCCGCATCGGCTGCAATTTCGGGAATAGAGGCTGAATCGGACGAAATAACAGGTGTGCCTGCCACGAAACCCTCGAGAACCGGAAAACCAAACCCTTCTATCAAGGTCGGATAACAAATACAGGCGGCCGATCTAATTAAAGCCCAAAGTGTTTCCTCATTCACATAGCCGGGAAAAATTACGGCGCCACCTAGGTTTTTTCTATTTACCAGTTCTTGCAGTTTTGGCTTTTGTGTATGGTTATCGCCCGTTATTACCAGCTTAAAATCAGGATGTTTAGCATAAACTTCCCCGAAAGCCGTTATTAAACGGTCTATGTTTTTTCTAATATCGATTCCGCCATTGTTTAAGACGTATTTCTTTTTAATAAGGCCTGGGGGAAGTTTGCCTACTCCTTTTGCTCTGGTTATTCCAGAATAAACCACGCTAATTTTGTCTTCAGGAATGCCAAACCTTTTTATCAAAATTTCCTTGGTATATTTAGAAACCGAAATTATCTTTTTTGCTTTTATGCAAGATGTTTGCATCCTTGAAACATAAGACCATTTGGACAAAAACGGGAACTTGGCAAAGGAAAAATAGTTTTTTATTTCTAATGGAATTAGGTCGTGTACAGTTAAAACAGCGGGTACAGTGCTAAATAAAGGAACACCCACGTTGCTAGCCGCATGGAACAAATCAACACCTTCTTTTTTAAGAGCTTTCGGTAAGAGGAACTGTTCAAAAACGTAACGATTAATGCCGCCCAAAACAACCTGCTTAATTTTCTTATATTGAATTTTAATTAGCGGCCTTTTGGAATAGAAAATTACGCATTCCACTCCTAAAGCAGCCAGCTCGGAAGATAAGTTTTTTATATATTTTCCGATTCCGACTAACTTACCCTCGGCATACCTACCATCGATTCCAACCTTCATGTCTTTTCTGCAACAACTACTACGTCCGATTCACCAAATATTCTTAACAAAAAGTTATCCGCATAGCTGATTAGGTTTCCAATAAACGCAAACTTGTTAGCCAACTTTACTATTATTCCCAATGGAGGAAATATAAATAGAGATTCCCTTAAAATTCCTTCACGCTTGTCGGTATAAATTATCTTAAATCCCGAATTTTCGAACAGCCCAGTCAATCTTTCTGTTGTGTAGCGCCGTAGGTGTCCAGCCCATTTGTCGTGTTTCTGAGTTAGGCCAAGCCGAAATAACAGAGAGTTTTCTGAAGGAGCTGAGATAAATACTCTGCCCTTTTTTCTTAACAGCTGGCGAAATCTTTTTATAGCCAGTTTTTCTTTGGGAAGATGCTCTATCACCTCAGAACAAAGAATGAAATCGTATTTTTGTTTTGGAAATTTGGCTGGGAAATTCATTCTTCTGAATGAGAGTTGTCTTGTCAGACCAAATAATTTAGCGTTCTCCGCAGCTGTCCTTGTGGCATTTTCGGAAATATCTATTCCAACAACAGTTTTTCCCTTTTTGGCCAGAAAGAAGTCAATTGTTCCTACACCACAACCAATATCCAAAATCTTATTTCTTCCGATTGCGTACCGGCACGCGACTCCCAAGATGTTTCTGTAAGTAAAATTATTTTTGTCAATTATTCTTTTTTGAAGAGCAGTTATTACATGGTAAATGTCGTAGAAATTTTTCTTAGCCATTTGCCAATAATATCATTTACCAAAGTTTTTTCGTTAGAAAAGTTGTTTGCACTTTTGTTTCATAACTTCTAAACTAAATTATGGAACAAGGCCTACATAAAAAACATAAGGACGAAGAGCCTCCTTTAATTGCTGTACGGGTAACTAACCCTGTCACCTATTTAAAAATATGGTGGAAGAAAGTAATAGGAAATGAGGGTATCTCATTTAGTTTCAAAATAAAGCCGCTTACAGCAATAGCCATTAGCGTAGTCGTTGCAAGTATCGCATTTGGGGTTGGAAGATTTGTTATACCTTTCACTATTCCTTTTTTTGAGTCGACCAAAATATTACCCACCCCTACACCCCAACAATGGAAAGAAACAGCTTTTATCGGTACTCTTCAATATTCGACCATAACGGATAGGTACTATTTGATAGTTACTTCCTCATCTGAGGCAATTAATCTTGAAGTTCCGCAAAACATTGACCTTAAAAGCATGGTTGGCAAAAGAATTTTCGCAACAGGGAGCTATAACAAATCAATGCGCCTACTTAAAGTGGCCGACGCTAAAGATATGGAAATACTTCCTAAAAGCCCTGAGCCTGTCCCTACGACCGAGCCAACACCAACTCCAATTCCTACACCAACACCGACATTAGAACCAACACCAACACCGATTGAAAGCCCGCAATAATTCGAACATTTGACATTAATAAAAACGTGTGCGATTATGGGCCAGGGTATATGGGCTTCGCTTTCTTCAACATAGAAAACTATATCAACCGCCTCTTTTGCGGTTTTTTATTGCTTTCGCACTTACACCATAAAGTGCATAAACAAAGGTGTTGAAGGGGGGTGAGAAGAATGAAAAAACTAATTTCAATTTTAGGAGGATTAGTATTGACCTTGGCTTTGGTCACTGTGGTTTCCGCAGCAAAGCCTGCTGATAATCACGCGGGTGCCGTAACCTATGGTTGGCATTTGTCTGGAGCGGTTATGCCAGTACCACCATATGGATCACTGGACATTCCTGGTTCCGATACTGCCTCAAAGTTAATTGTTAATCAACCGAACGGAAAAGTAACTACCAATGTAACTGGAGTGATGAAGGGTTTAAATCCTGACACTACTTATACCGTATACCTTTCAAATGGATATACGCCATATACTCCTCAGAGCGTGGTAGGTACATGGACATGGACAGTATTGGGAACATATGTTCACGATATAATCATTACTACCCAAAATCCTGATGGTACATTCTCAGGAACAGGAGGATGGCCATCCGGTGGTCTTTATCAAACTACGGAAACCATTACAGGACAAATCGTAGGTAATACAGTAACTTTTACCACGACTTATTTAGGACCCTATAACCCAGGTTACACGGTAACAGTTACAGGTACTATTAATCCTGGTGGCTCCATAAGCGGTAATTCGCCATGGGCATGGAATACAAGTGCTGGTGCAGTAAAACCTGCTTTAGGCTCAACTGGCTGGCCAGGTTTGTTGACAGGGGTAAGTACGTTTACCTTTACAACCAATAGTGGGGGTGAAGGAAGTTGGCACTACAACTTTAAGGATACAGTTCTTAAAGAATTTTCTGTTTGGATTAACGGAGCTGGTGCAACAATATTGATTAGTGATTCAATATTGTTCTAATCCAAACAAGGTTTTCGGAACAACCCATCGGATTTTTTCGGTGGGTTGTTTGTTGGTGGCACGAAGTAATTCCACTTCCGAAGTGTAATCGTAAAAAACTTGCCTATCTCGGCTAGTTGGTCAAACAACTATTTACGCTCAAACTAATCAATATTATACCAAATTTGACCCAAAACACACGTATGTTCATATATAATATGTGTAAATATGAGCACAATTTCAGACAAGGCTATTGAGTTTGTCAAAAAAAGTAAAAAATTGTTTGTTAATAAGTTTGCCAGCTTAGATATTTACAGTCCTGTTAAAGACCCGATAACATTTTTCATGGCTGGAAGTCCAGGAGCTGGAAAAACAGAGTATTCCAAAGGTTTTATAGAAAACATCGAGACAGAGGAAAAGGGAGCAAGAATCGTGCGAATTGACCCTGATGAAACTCGAAAAATTATACCTGGGTATACAGGCGCAAACGCTTGGGAGATACAAGCGGCGGCCTCGTTAGCAATCGAGCCCATACTGGATCATGTTCTTCACAATAATTTAAACTTTGTTCTAGATGGAACTTTTTCTAACTACGTAAAAAGTAAAAGTAATATTGAGAGATGCATAAAACATAGTAGAAGGGTTGGTATCTATTATATCTACTTGAAACCAGAGGTTGCTTGGGCATTTACAATGCAAAGGGAAAAGCTTGATGGTAGACGTATACTTTTAGAAACATTTATAGAGGATTTCTTCTTGGCAAAAGACAGTGTTCAAAAAATCAAAGATGAGTACGGCGATAAAGTCCACCTATATTTGATCTTAAAAGATGACGCGGGTACGGTCAAAAAAACGTTGTTTGAGGTTGTCAAAATTGACAGTTATATCGATAAAAAGTACAATAATAAGGACCTTGAGGAGTTATTGAAGAAAGTCCAGATATGAATTTCCTAGACTTGATTAGATTCGGCAAAAAAGACAACTTCACCAATTTTTTCGATTATCCTGCCGCGAAGAGAAAAAAAATAATTGTAAGATCAGCCAGAAGAGGGGCTGAATTACAGTTGGCATTGGTGAAAAGATACGAGATGAAGTACGGAACTAAATAACGTACTTTCTTGCGTTGCTTAACAACAATTTTCTTCAATTAAGTCTTACAAGCTAGATTGTGCGATGCCCGCCCTTTGCGAAGCTATTCCACTCCCGAAGTGGAAGCGTGGAATTAAATCGGCGGGTGGAAAGAATTGGAGAAAAAGCTGGGGTGGGGAGAGGAAACGGGACACAAAATGGAATGAATCCAAATGTGTGCGTAACTTCGCCCCACCCTTTTTCGAACCTTTCAGTGGCTGATCTTGTGATAGCTGGCGTTCGCCTTGAGCACCATAAGGGTAACGAAAACCCCCAACATGGCAAAGCTGATGGCAAATGCCGTGCCGAGCCGCACAAGCTGCCAGACGTCATTGATGTCGACATCAAACCCGACCCAGCTGGCGAACAGCGTCCGAATGGCCAGAATGATGGCGACAAAAACGGGAACCCAGACAAGATCTTTCATTGCAGGCCTCCTTAAGGTGCGAATTCCCTATTTAAGGGTAAAGGTATTCTAACATAGAAAAAATAGATATTCAACCTATAGTGGCTATAGATATTCTCCCCTATTTTGCTATAATCTCCCATATGTCCAAACAGGAAAGGGAGACATTCGAGCCGCAAGACCCCACGGCGGAGCTCTTTTGGGAAATAGATTTAAAACAGCTTAATTCCCTTGTGGAAGGCTTGTTTAACTACAAAAATTTTCAAAGACTCCGAGAGGACCCTGGGGGCGCTCCCCTACCTTTTGATTTTGTTGCTTATTATCAGGAAACTTGCGAACAGATAGAGTATTACCTTTTTGTGGAAAAAACCGAGGAAAAGGGAAAATTTTACCTTACCGTCTCGCGCGGAGCTTCTCCTGTAATAAGAGATATCTTAGGAAGTAATCTACCGCCTGTCAGGTTTTCTTCTTAAATGAAGAGATAGGGGATGGAGTGAACGGAAGCATGCTTGGAGGCAAGAAATGCCATCTAGGCACACAACCATCCACCCCATCCCTTGCCCGGGAGGCTCCTAGTTCTGGCTCCCAATCGCCTTCGAGATGACGGCAAAAGAGAAGCCGCCCAGCATGATCAGGCTGAGACCGAAGAAGAGACCGAGTTTGGCCAGCTGTTGGCCATTGTTGACGTCGATCACTTCGAAGTTCAGCCCGAGCGCCACGAACATCCATCGGATGATGGTGAGTATGGCGACAAGCGCCACAATCCAGAGAACGCTCCGCCGGAACATCTTTCACCTCCCAAGGTGCGAATTCCCTGTTTAAGGGTAAGGGTATTCTAACACGGAAGAATCACTATTTCAACCTATAATCCAGATGGCTTTCGGAAGAGATTCCAAAGCTTATATATGCTTATTGCCGAAACCACAGCCACCGCGAACCACCAGAAATAAACAAAGGGAGGAAAGTGGGAATCGGTGCCTATAAAGTAGCTATGTATGGCAATCAGAAAAAACACGAAATAATTTAAGATATGGAACTTTCGCCAATGGTCTCTCCACCATGGTTCGGTTCTAAGAAAAACGGCTAAAACAGCCGCGCTTACCAGCCAAAAGCCCACCCTGCCAAAAGTATAAAAAAATTCGGTCCTTGTTGAGCAAAGCACGCAAAAAGCCGTAAAAACGTAGAAGGGGTCAAAAACTCTCCTTGCAAAGAAATTAAACGTCAAAAATAAGAGCGGGTGTATCACAATAAGCGCGTAGGCAATTGGCCCTTCGATGATATGAAATTTAAAAACCCAAGGCCCCAATTTCTCTATTAGTTTGGGCATCAAACTTCCCAAAACTATCTGGAAAAAAATCATGGTAAAGGCAACGGTGCCTACAATTCTTTGAAGAAAATTCATCAAGATTGTCTTATTGGCTAAAGCTAGCTTCCATGGGGTGTCCGAAAAAACAGTGATTGGTCCCAATAAAAGTAAAACCAGCCAGACCGCAATCCAGAAATAAGATTTTTTAAACATCTGTGGACGCGCCTGGATTCGAACCAGGGACCTTCGCAATGTGAATGCGACGCTCTACCGCTGAGCCACGCGTCCTATATGCTTAATCTAATATTTTAACACTTTCATCTTTTTCACAACAAGTTGACACGCCTCTAATAAGCTTATAAAGTTAAATGTAATGATTCATATCATTACAAAAATATGGATCAGAAAATTCCTTTAGGCTTCTCATACGACGACGTTTTGCTTATCCCCCGGCGTTCAAATATCAGCAGTCGCACGGATATTGACCTTTCAACCCAAATAACTCCACGAGTTAGGCTCAAAATTCCCCTAATAAGCATCAATATGACAGACGTAACCGGAGTTGAGATGGCAATTGCCATGGCAAAAGCGGGTGGCTTGGGGCTTTTGCCCAGATTCATCACGGCAGAGGAGGAGGCCGACATGGTTGCCAAGGTCAAAAAGGCAGTCGGGCTTGCAGCGGCTGCAGTGGGATGCAGAAACGGGGCTTTATCGCGGGCAGAAATGCTTGTAAAGGCCGGTGCCGACATTTTGACTTTGGATGTTGCCCATGCACACATGGAAAGAGCTCTTGAGGTGACCCGTGAGTTAAAACAAAAATTCGGCTCAAGCGTTGACATCATTTCCGGAGTTGTTGCAACTAAGGAAGGCGCGGAAGATTTGTTTAGGGCAGGAGCGGATTCGGTTAGGGTCGGAGTTGGCCCGGGAACGATATGCATTACCAGACTCGTAACAGGAGTGGGAGTGCCTCAAATAACTGCGGTAGGCTGGGCAGCTGAAGCCGCAAGAAGATGGAAAAGGACAATTCTTTGCGACGGTGGAGCAAAAAATTCGGGAGATATAGTCAAAGCCCTGGCGGCGGGGGCATCTGCCGTTGTTGCCGGAAGCCTATATGCCGGGACCGATGAAGCGCCCGGAGAAAAAATCGAAAAAGACGGGAAAACTTACAAAGTCTACAATGCTTCGACCTCGCTGACCGAAAAGAAAAATCACCTCAAACATATGGGCGAGAAGCTTCCTCCAAATTATTCAAAACAAATCGAAGGAACAGAAAGCATCGTTCCATATAAAGGCCGTGTGTTCGGCGTTATCGAAAACCTTACTTCGGGAATCCGTTCAGGCCTTTCCTATTGCGGGGCTAAAAATATTCCGGAACTTTGGAAAAAAGCCAAATTTATTCAGGTTACTTCAAACGGTGTAAAAGAAAACGGCGTTCATGATGTAATCACTACTAAAATTTAGTTATGACATCCTTGGGATGACATATCAGCGTTCAATTCATCCCCGCAATTGATTGCGGAGTTTTCTTGAATGCTGATATAATTATTTTATGTTTAGACGTCTCGGGGCGTTTTTTTTGGATATTATCGAGGTAATCTTCATGGCACTTGCCCTGTTTCTGTTTATTTATCTCCTTATCCTTCAACCCCATAAAATTAAGGGCGCTTCAATGATGCCAAACTTTCCCGACAGCGAGTTTTTGCTGACCGATAAAGTCAGCTACCGTTTTGGCGAGCCAAAAAGGGGCGATGTCATAGTATTTAAAGCCCCGATTAACGAAAACGAAGAATTTATAAAAAGAATAATCGGTCTTCCGGGTGACAAGGTTGAGGTTAAAAGCGGTAAGTTTTATGTAAACGACAAGCTTCTCGACGAACATGCTTATCTGGACGACAGTGTTTACACTTCGGGCGCCGATTTTTCCCAAGAGGGTACGGCTGTTGTTGTTCCGGCCGGAAAATATTATGTGTTGGGGGATAACCGTCCCCACTCGTCCGATTCCCGCTATTGGGGATTCGTTACCAAAAAGGAAATAACAGGCCGCGCATGGCTAATTTACTGGCCGATAAATAAAATTGGGATTGTACAAAAAGTTCGGTATCCCGGACTTTGAAGCTCTACTCCTCGGTAACGGATTTGTACACTTTTTGAAGTCTCTCTTCGGTTTCTTCCAATCCGCCCTTAAAAATAAATGTAACTCTTGTTTCTCTTCTCGAACGGACAAGTCTGACTTGAGAAGTTTTTCCGTCGGAATCGGGCGTAACCTTCTTTAATGCTTCCTCCATATCGGCCTGCATTTTATCGAGTTCCTCGGAAACGATGCGCATGGCTTCTCTTCTAGCGAGTGGAGAAATCGGCTGTTTGCTCTTGGCTTTCATGCGCCTTGCCAACTCTTCCGCGCGCCTTACGGAGCCGGATTCCCTAAGAATTATCTTGTAGGCCTCGACCATCAAAGACTGGTCGTCAATTGCGGCCAAGGCTCTGGCATGCCCTTCCGAAATAAGCCCGGACAAAAGTCCGTCTTTGAGGGCATCGGGAAGTGAAAGAAGCCTTATCGAGTTGGAAACATAGGCTACCGATTTTCCTATCCTTACGGCAATTTCGCTTGTGGTTAGGCCGAATTCGTGCATCAATCTTTCAAATCCTTTGGCCCGATCCAAAGCATTTAAATCGACTCTTTGAACGTTTTCCACCAAGGCCATTTCCAGCATCCCTTTGGGCGAAGTTTCCCTTATTAATGCGGGAACATGGGTTAATCCACCAAGTTTTGCAGCCCTCCACCTTCGCTCACCGGCAATAATTTGAAAACCGGCGGGAGTCTTGGCAACTACCAATGGCTCCAAGATTCCGTGTTCGCGAATTGAGTCTACCAAATCGACCAAGCTTTCGGGAGTTATTGCACCACGGGGCTGAAGTGGATTGGGTTGAAGCTGATTTATTTCTATCTGTACGACTTCTTCGGCCATATTATTTCGCTATAGACACAACAATTTTACCTAATCTTTGGCCAAATTTAACTACTCCGCTACTTACCGCATAGAGCGTGTGGTCTCTTCCGACCTTTACACCTATCCCCGCTCCCATTTTGGTACCACGTTGTCTTACCAAAATCATTCCGGGGGATACATTTTGTCCAGTTGTGACTTTGACACCCAATCTTTTCCCTGCTGGGCTAATATGTTGTATGGTTTTACCTGTGGCCTTCTTTGTAGACATATGTTTTAGGGAAAGAAATTCAAACTCAATATAAAAGAAATTTTCACAGATGTCAAGAGTTCAGAAGTTTATAGATTGATACACTAACGTTGTAACGAGATTTTCTCGATTAAAATTCTCGTGTATTGGGGTCTTGTTCCTATGTGTCTCCTGTAACGCGATTTGGCCTTATATTTGAGAACTCTTACCTTCTCACCCATCTCAACATCTTTAAGAACTTTGATTTTTACTTTTGCGCCCTTAACCTCCGGAGTACCGACGGAAACTTTTTTCTCATCGGCAACCAATAGAATCTTAGGCATTAGTTCCTTGGCCGAAATTCTATCTACTAAAACCTCCTCTTTCTCCGAAACTTTATATTGTCTGCCTTTTATGTCGATTACGGCGTACATAACTCGCAAATTTTACCCTTAAATCCGCCCAAACTCAAGGCGAAATTTTCCTGGCCGATTTTGCGGCAATTCCAAGGGAAATCATTGTTGCCAAAAGCGACGAGCCTCCGGCGGAAACCAAAGGCAAAGGAACTCCGGTAATCGGCAAAATTCCCAAGTTCATTCCTATATGGACAAAAACTTGGAATAAAAGTACCGAAAAAAGTCCGGAGAGAAATGCGCGAGCCTGGGGATTTATTGCGTTTTCCATAAATTTTGTTATCCTCCAAAGAATGAAAAACTCTCCCAAAACCAATAAGATTGCACCTACAAACCCCAATTCCTCCGCGGTTGCGGCGAAAATAAAATCGGTCTGTTTTTCTGGCAAAAACAAAAGCTGGGTTTCCGTCCCCTTCCCCAATCCCCTACCGAAAAATTTTCCGGAACCGACGGAAATCATGGATTGCAAACTGTTATATCCGCTTGCAAAAGAGGTAATTCTGTTTCTTTGATACGGAGCAAGAATCAGCCAAATAAGGGGAATGAGTGCAATAAGCGCAGCTCCTCCATATACAAAATATTTTTTCTCTAAAGGTGAAGCGATGAGAATGCCCAAAAATCCGAATGCGGTGAGAACAGCAACACCCAAAGAAGGTTGCAAAGCGATTAGTATAAACGGGATAAAAAATAGCGCGATTGCCCGGAAAACTTTTTTAAGTCTAAGCTCCCGACCGGCCAAATAGTTTGCGAAAAACACCAATAAAAAGGGCCTGACAATTTCGGCTGGCTGGATATTAAGAGGTCCAAGTGTAAACCAACGAATTGTTCCTCTTGTAACCTGTCCGATAATTATCGGCAAAATAAGAAATATGAGACTGCCTATGTAAAAATGTCTGGAAAAAAGCGAGAGAACGTCAAAATCGATTTGGGCAAAAACAATATAGGCAATAAAACCCAAAATAACGTACAGAAAATACTGCGGAAAGATTTGCGGACTAATTGCCATCAACACCACCACTCCCAAAATAGACAATATCGCAATACCTACAAAAAGAAGCAGATCCGGACCGAGAATGCTTGTCGTTCTTTGCATCTAAGAGGATTTTGTTACCCCAAAATCTCCAACGCTAATATTGTCGGACAATGTTTTTGCCTTAATTCTTTTTAGAAGTTCTTCTTTTTTGGGTAGCCAAGGAGCCCTCACTCTAACTCTTTCGGCCAAAGTTAAGCCAAGAATTTTTCTTTCTTCCTGTATTTGTCTTATTAAATCTCTAGCCTTTGCTTCCTCTTCCAACTCCGGAGTTATTTTCGTATCCAGCGTAACTTTCAACTCTTTGCCTTTTTTGAATTTTATCTCTCTAACATTTATCTCTTCTTTCCCGACATCGACCAGCTCCGGGGGCAAATCTCCCCTTTCCGTCTCTACTTCAATCGATAAAAGCGGTTGCCTCACGGGAATTTTTTGTTCCTTCCTTTGCGCATGTGCTTTCTCGACAATTTCCCTTAGATAATTCATTCGATCGATTAGACTGTTATCTATTTCTCCACCAACTAGCGGCCATTGAGTTAGGTGAACCGACTCCTCTTTGGTTAAATTACGGTATATAAGTTCGGACATACACGGTGTGAACGGAGCCAAGAGCTTTGATAGTGTTGCCAAGACAAAATAGGCAGTTGAATAAAAGGAATTCTTTTCCTCTTTCGACTCGGCAGCAGGACCGATTCTGTCTCTTGAGCGCCTTACATACCAAAGCGACAAATCACCGACGAATTCCTCGATAAAGCCGCTGGCAGAATATGCATCGTACTTTTCAAGATACGCTGTAACCTCTGCCACGGTTTGGTTTAGTCGGGAGAGAATCCATTTGTCCAAAATTGCTAATTGCTGATTGTTAATTGCTGATTGATTTGGAGGAACCCAGCCGTCGAGATTCGCATAGGTTATAAAAAAGTTATATACGTTCCAGAGCATTAAATGAAACTTTCTTCGCGTTTCGTCGGCAACTTTATAACCGAAAAGTAGATTTTCTGCAGGATTTTGCCTTGCGTACATCCATCTCATCACATCTACCCCGATTCTATCCGCGCCCTCATTAAACTCTATGGAATTCCCCAAGCTTTTGTGCATCGCTCTCCCGTCTTCGGCAAGAAGTGTAGCGTAACCCAAAACCGTTTTAAAAGGCTCTTCGTTTTCCAAAACAACGCTCATGGCTATCATTGAGTAGAACCAATTTTTAAATTGGCCGGGAAAACTTTCGGTAATAAACTCTGCCGGAAACCATTTACGCCAACCTTCTTTGTCGTTTAAATACAAGGGCTCGCTTTTGTTGTCCAATGAAACAGTCGAATAGGGAACTATTCCCGCATCGAGCCAGGGATTCCCGACATCGGGAATTCTCTTCATCACTCCACTGCACTTGGCACATTTAATTTCAACTTCATCGATAAAAGGTTTATGAGGGCTTTTGCCTTCAAATTTGTCCCAACCCGCCGATGCTTTTTCCTTCAACTCCTCTTTACTTCCTATTACATCGAACTCTCCGCATTTTTCGCAAACCCAAATAGGAAGGGCCAGTCCCCAATAGCGCTTCTTGGAAATAAGCCAGTCGTGCATATTGTTAAGCCAATCGAGTTCCCGCTTTAGTCCGAATTTGGGAATCCAGTGAATTTTCTTTGCAACTTTCTTCATATCTTCCCTAACCGGGTCAATTGCGATATACCATTCGTCGACAACTCTCCAAACAAGTTCGGTTTTGCATCTCCAACAGGCAGGATAACGATGAGTTACGGGTACGATATCAAACAGGTATTTGCCGCCTTCTTTTTCCTTGAGATAATCCAGAATAATTTCTGGGTGAACTTTTGCATTTTTGCCGGAAAATTCTCCCAGTCCGCTGATGTAATTTGCTTCTTCGTCAATTAGTTCAACTACAGGAAGACCAAGTTTTTTTCCTAGCTGGAAGTCTTCGGTGCCGGCTCCGGGAGCCACATGGACCATACCCGTCCCTTCCTCCTCGCTGACCGGCAAAATCAATGGGTCGGTAGCAGTAACCTCGTGTTTGTACTTTCCCAGAGATTTATTAATCCTTTCTAGGTCGTCGAAGGGGGATGAATATTTGAGCCCCACGAGCTCCTTGCCTTTTATCTTCTTTTCTATGGTCAATCCCAACCGTTTCGCAGCATATTCGAGTAGAAAGTACTTATTTCCGACAATATTCCCAGTCGCGACAACATAATCCTTCTTTTCATCAACGGCAACGGCAACATTCCCTGGTAAAGTCCATGGGGTCGTAGTCCAGACCAAAAGAAATTCGTTTTTCCCATTCTTTATCGGATATTCAACATAAATCGAATCATGGGTTGTCTCTTTATAATCCTCGGTTAACATCTCGTGTTGGGAAATTGCGGTTCCGCAACGGGGGCACCAAGGAACGGAATCATGGCCTTTGTAAATTAAACCTCGCTCATGACACTTTTTCAAAAAGTGCCAAATCATATAATTGTTTTCGTCGCTCATTGTGTAATAAGAGTTGTCCCAATCCATAAAATATCCGAGGCGTTTAGATTGCTCTGTCTGAATATTAGCGTACTTCGAAGCCCTCTGTTTGCAGAGCTCAACGAATTTTGCGATTGAAGCTTTTTTATCACCGGGGACTAAATTTTCAATATCCTTTTTGCTTTTAAGGCCCAATTCTTTTTCAACCTCTACCTCTACCCAAAGACCCTGGCAATCAAATCCGTTTTGAAAACGCTGCCTATACCCTTGCATATTTTTAAATCTTTGCCAGAGGTCCTTATAAGTTCTTCCCCAGGCGTGATGAATTCCCATGGGATTATTTGCGGTTATCGGGCCGTCAAGGAAGTAAAAATTTTTCTTAGAAGCTTTATTTTTCTCGAGATATTTCTTAACTGTTCCTTTTTTGTACCAATCTTGGAGCACCTCGCGCTCTTTTGCGGGAAAATCTATTTTGAGATCTACGCCGTCAAAATAATTTTTGCTCATCCTGAAGCTATTTTACACCGAAAGCTTTGGAGGCCGCAATGAGGACGGTTTTATTCCGGAGTTTATTTTGTAATAAACCAAACAACAATCGCAAGCACTATGTATATTAGACAGGGAATAATCACGCCTCTCAAAACCTTGCGCTCCTCCCCTCTGATACCTACGACTGTTTCGGCCGACAAAATATCGGCGAGCGCTATCATATTTCCCGCAGATGCTCCCACAAGTTCCAGACCCAACATTTTACTTACATTTAAACCTAAATTTAGCGCCGCGTTTGCGATAAAACTTCCAAATAAAAGATTGGAAATTGTGGCGCTTCCTGTAATAAAGCTTCCGAAGGCTCCAATAAAAGGAACCCAGACAGGCAACAGTTTAGTTTCGAACACGTCGGCAATATAATCAATTATCGACAATGCCCCCGAGGTGTTATTTCCCGAGGTTACCATTAACTGAACAACTATTGACATAAACGCAATAACCATAAAGGGTTCCAAACTTCGCAAAGCCGACGACTTGGTGATAAATATGGCTTTTTGCTTAACCTTGTAAAAAAGAAATACCGGCAAAGCCGAAAGAATAAATATAAAGCCGGGATTAAACAGATTAAAGCTGTGCTTTATATAAGGAATGGGAAAGGAAATTGGGCCAAGGGTAAATTTCCCCACCAGTAGAAGAATTATCAAAATTAAATAAGGCAGTATTGTTCTCAATATAGGCATTTTGGCTATATCTACATCTTTTCTTGGGGCTCGAATAATATTTTTGGGGACAAAAATTCCCAACTTTGTTGTAATTAAGACCAAAATTATGCCTATTACACTTCCGATTATCGAAGGAAATTCCTGTCCCAAAAAAGAAATAAAGTATGATGGAACAACAAATGCTATCCCCGACCAAATGGCAAACGGAACGGTTTCCAGAATAAAAGACTTTTTATCCTTAATCTTCAAATCCCGAGCCAAAACCCAAACCATAAATAGAGGAACAATTAACCCGGCTAAATTGAACAGGGCTGCATTTACCGGTATTCCACTGGCGGCAATATTCTCAAAACCAATCCTGCTGGGTGTCCCTGCGGCTCCGAAGGCCACCGAAGCGCTGTTCCCCAAAAGAGCAATTATTACCGCTCCCAAAGGGGAGGCTCCCAGGGAAACTAAGATGGGGGCAACCAAAGCGGAAGGTGTGCCAAACCCTGCAGTTCCTTCTATGAAATTTTCCAAAAACCAAGCCAAAAAAATTACTTGAATCCGATAATCTGCGCAAACGTGCTCAAGAAAATAAGTAATATTGTCTATTATTCCGGCGCTTTTTGTTGTATCCAAAAAGAATATCGCCCCAAAAATGATAAGGAAAATATCAAACGCGACGAATGCACCTTTGCCAAAGGAAGAAAAAAAATAAAAGGGAGTTATTTTCCACAAAAATAATACCTCCAATCCCGAAAACACCAGAGTAATCAGAGAAACCCAAAAAAGTGAAGTTTTACGAACAAGTAAAAGGTATAGAAAAACGGCAAAAGGAAGAAGAGAGAAAATAATCAGCAAATACTTGGGGAACAGCATCTTGAAGCAATTTTACAATAAATACTCAGAAGTTAGAAGTTAATGAAAATTAACTTCTTATATAATGGCCCTCTTGGGTCTAGAAGGCTGTATCACGAAAGGAATTTTCTGATCCATATTGTGGGTGAGCATCACGTCGAATATTCTCTTCATCTTCTGTCCTTCTCGACACTTCAATTTTTGCGACAGCCTCCGTAAAATCCACCGCTTCATCTTCCCCAATGTTTAGATGGCAAATTGTTCTTAAAGCCTCAATTTTAGAATCTGTTCGGATGCGAGCGGGCGACCTTTTTACATCGCCTTCGTAATATTGAAATAAAATATCAAGAAGTATATCTTTGGCTTCTAAGGGCGTAATTAATATATGACCTTCTTCTGATTTCCTTTGAACTAGTAAAAGTATGTCTAGAACCGAAAATGTTCGTCCTTGTTCAATAGGGTTTGGCATTAAATATCCACCTCCTAGCGAATCTTTCTTAAAAATGCCGGAATCTCAAACTTTTCTCCAAAAACATCTTCTTCCTGCGGAGCTTCGCCTTCCCCTTCTTGCGACAAAGTTTCTTCCTCTTCCTGTTCTCCCTCTCCATTTATAGTAGTCGGAGCTTCACTGATAAATCCTTCGGGAATTGGAACTGCCTTGGGTTTGGCCATTTGGGCAATTCTGGCGCGGGTTTCGTCAAATCCCGTTGCAATAACAGTAATTCTTACCTGATCAACCAACTCCTCTTTAACAACTGCGCCAAAAATAATGTTTGCATCGGGATCTGCAGAGGCCGAAATTACTCTAGCTGCTTCGTCCACCTCAAACATTGTCAAATCGCTACCGCCTGCAATATTAAATAGTACCCCGCGTGCTCCCTCAATAGAAAGATCTAAAAGAGGCGAGGAAATTGCGGCACGGGCGGCCATCTGCGCCCTGTTTTCGCCGACTCCCGTTCCGATACCCAAAAGCGCAGTTCCCGCTTCTTTCATAATCGTTCTTACATCAGCAAAGTCGACGTTGATAAGTCCCGGAGTCGTAATAATCTCGGCGATTCCCTGCACGGCTTGGCCCAAAACGGAATCAACAACTTTGAAAGCTTCAAGAAGCGTCATTTTTCGGTCTATTACATCCATGAGCCTCTGGTTGGGAATAACAATAAGCGTATCGACATTCTCCTTGAGCTTTTCTATTCCTTCCTCGGCAATAACCATTCTTCTTGTTCCTTCAAAAGCAAAAGGTTTTGTGACAATCGAAACGGTCAGGGCTCCTGCTTCCCTTGCCAAATCGGCAATAATCGGGGCCGCTCCGGTTCCGGTACCTCCACCCATTCCCGCAGTCACAAAAACCATGTCTGAATCAACCAGAAGTTCCTTTACTTTCTCGACCGACTCTTCCGCCGCCTGTTCACCCATCTGGGGATTTCCGCCAACCCCCAAACCCTTTGTAAGTTTTTCTCCTATCTGAAGTTTTGTAGGCGCGCGATTTGCCAAAAGTACCTGTGCATCGGTATTTATTGCTATAAACTCGACACCATTGATGTTATTCGTGTCGATCATTGAAGAAACCGCATTTCCCCCACCACCACCAACACCAATAACCTTTATTTTGGCTATTCGGGCAGAATCCGGTTTTACGAGGGCCATTTTTGCGTAGGCAGATTTTACAGGGGGCAGAACTAAATTACAAGTCAGGGCAGAAGGTCTTTGACCATATCAATCAATTTTCCCGCTATTCCTTTTATCGGTAGTTTCAATCTTTTACTAAAAGATGTCAAGCTCTCTTTTGTGGCGGATGCCGCACCAAAGTGAATTAGTCCTATGCTTGTAGCAAAAGCCGGCGTAATTATATCGTCAATTAGTCCACCTACTCCGCGAGGTTTTCCTATTTTGACCGGAAGAGACAACATCCTTTTTGCAGAATCGGCGGCTCCTACCGTTTCCGCCCCGCCCCCCGCAATAATTACTCCGGAGGGAACCCTCGCAGCAAGATTCTCCCTTTCCAATTCCATTCTTACCATTGTGAAAATCTCATTTAATCTTGGCCGGATAATTCCCTCTGTCAAAGTTTTCTTGGAAACCTTTTTAATGTCCGGAACTCCCAAATTTGCCAAATCCATCTCGTCGGATTCTTCCTCCTTCATTTTTGCTTTCTTTTCGATATTTGATAAAGCAAGTTTTATCTTTTCCGCCGCTTCCAGCGAAACCCTAAGTCCTATCGCCAAGTCGTTGGTTATGTTTTTCGCTCCAACCGGAATAACGCCCGAGTATGCCAATGCCCCGTCAATAAATGCGGCGATTGAAGTTGTTCCTCCTCCAATGTCGACCAAAACACAACCCAATTCTTTTTCCGTCCTAGATAGAACAGCTTCGCCCGAAGCTAGTCCCGAAAAAACCATTCCTTCGATTTCCACCCCAACTTCATTTACCGCCTTTCTCAAATTCTTCATTGCGGCGGTTGAGGCAGTAATGATATGAGTTTCGACCTCAAGCCGCACCCCGCTCATTCCTATCGGGTCCTTCACTCCCGCCTCGCCGTCAACAATGTAATCTCGGGGAAGAACATGCACCACTTCCCTAGATTGCGGAAGGGAAATTGCGGATGCCGCTTCGATCACCCTACCGACATCTTCGGGGTTTATTTCTCCGTCGGGGTCCGAAACAGCTACGACTCCGTGAGAATTTTGCGAGTGAATGTGCGCCCCGCCAACCGAAACAAAGGCGCTTTGCAAGCTGTACCCCGCCATTCTTTCGGCAGCTTCCACCGAAGCAATGGTCGATTCAACGGCTTCCTCAATATCAACGATCTGTCCTTTTTTTACGCCTTTCGATTCAACCGAAGACGCACCAACAATGTTCACGGAAGTATCGAAAGTGACCGGATCAACCATCACCTGTCCTATTAAAGTGGATACTTTTGAAGAGCCCAAATCTATAGCTGCGGTTATTCTTGATTTCTGCATAATTTTTTCTTTACCGATATTAAGGATTATCGTACTACCGGATTTTTGAAACGCAAGTCGATTTCGGTTACCCCTTCAATTTTAGAGTCTTGTGCGATCTTGTTCAACCGCGACATTATTAGCCTGAGTCCTCCCAAAAGAGCATCCTTATCCCCTTCCAAAGGAAAAATCACCGTCGGCTCTTTTGTTATATCGACAACCAGACTGTCGTTGTTTATCTTTGCGCCCCTGACTTGATAAAAAGCATACATATCATAAGTTATATTCGAGGCAAAGAGAAGACGCTCGTTAATTTGTTGTCCAGGCTTGGGAAAATCGTCGCTAATCCTAACGATGGGCAAGTTCGTAGAATTTTTTATTTCCAGGGTCGTTCCGTCTTTATCCACGACGGCAAAATCGCTTGTTCCGATTTTATTCAGAGCAAATTTTCCCTTTCTAAGTATGACATCAATCCTCAGAGTGCCCGGCAGTTTATATTGAATGGAATAATCGCGCACAAAAAGGTCTTGCGAAAGAATTTTTTTGGTTCCTGCCCGGACTCGGGCCAGGCTGCCGCCGACGAACTTCTCAAGCTTTGAGTCCACCTCTTTCGGGCAGGGGCCGTATTGACTTACACAATCGATATTCTTAATTTTGATTAGCCTTCCCGGAAGAAAAAGTATGGCAAGCGCAAGAAAAAGAAAAATTAGAAGATATATGAGTTTTTTGTAACTCACTTAGCACATTCCTCCATCAAATCGACAAGCTTCGCGGATGCATACACGTCGGGTTCTTTTTTGTCCTTTACTTTTTCGATAATTTCTTTCCAATTTTTCCTCGTTTCTTCCAAAAGCTCAAAAAGTTTTGATGGCGTTGCCATTCCTTGGGGCAAAATCTTAGCTACTCCAAACTCAACCGCAAGCTTGGCATTTAAAGTCTGCTCGTCCTTATAGGTCCAAGGAATGGGAATTAATATCGACGGAATCTTGGCAACCATTATCTCGGAAACCGTATTTGCACCGGCTCTTGCGACAACTATATCCGCCCTTTTATATACTCCGTCTATTTGCAGGGGGTCAATTCTTGAATATACTTCGTATCTTGCTTGAAAATCCTTCGATAGCCTTCTTTTAATAAGAAGCGCATTTTCATAGCCCAGCTGTCCCGTCAGATGAATAACGGAATAATTTTTTAACAACTCGGGGAGAATTTCTTCAATCAGTCCGTCAACCATCAATGACCCCCTTGAGCCTCCCATGACAAAAATCGCCGGCGGATCGCCCATTTCTCTTTTCGGTTTTATCTCTGCAACCTGGGTCATTACCGGATTCCCCGTAATAACACATTTGTTTTTAGGGAAAAAATTAATGCTTTGCTCTCTTGCCAACGCAATTTTTGTCGCCAAAAATGCCGAAAACTTGTTGCTCCTGCCGACCACGGCAGTTTGTTCATGAAGAATGACGGGGATGCCAAATATCCTTCCCCAAAATACGACAGGAAAAGAAACAAAACCACCAAAAGAAAGGATCAAGTTTGGTTTTATCTTAGAAAGTACCACAAACGCTTGAGCAAAACCCAAAGGAATTTTTAAAATCGAAGGAATCGTCCAGATACTAAACTTTCTCTGCAGCCTTCCTGCGGATATTGGGTGTAAAGAAACCCCCATCTTGGGAAAAATTTCTAAGTCAATTGTGGGAATCTCTTTTCCTTCAAGAGCATTTTTTGCTCCGACCCAATAAAGTTCCCAATTTTCTTTTCTTCTCAATATTTCCTCAATGGTGGCCACTGCGGTGGTTGCCGCATGGCCACCGGTCAGAATTATTCTTTTAGACATATCTAGAGATATTTAAAAGTATACCAACTCCTATAAGAACCATCGTTAAAGCCGAGCCCCCGTAGGAGAAAAACGGTAGAGGAACACCCGTAAGGGGAACCAAAGCAACCATAGAGGCAATATTCAATATCATCTGTCCGCCAATCCAGGCACTAATCCCTGTTGCCAATATCTGCGAAAATTTATCGGGGGCATGCTGTGCAATTCTAAATGCCCTGTAGATAAAAAACGCAAAAATTATAATCAAGACCAACGCCCCCAAAAAGCCTACCTCTTCCGCAATTATCGCGAAAATCGAGTCGGTAGAAGCCTCCGGAAGAAAAAGAAACTTTTGCCGGGATTGTCCCAACCCAACACCGAAGATTCCTCCCGAACCGAGAGCCAGAAGTATCTGGCGAACATGATAATCTTTTCCCAAAGGATCGGAAGACTGCGCAAGAAATGTCATCAAACGATCCCGCCGGTAACCGGAAAAAAAAGTAACCAGGAAAGCAAGGATTCCCCCGCCGGCCACAGCACCTGCGAATAAAAACAGGTTAATCCCCGACGAAAATATTTGGGCCAGGCCTATAAAAACTACTATCAAGTCTGTGCCCAAATCCGGCTGGGCAATAATTAGAGCCGCCACAATTCCTAATGGGATGAAAAATGCCCAAAAATTCTTGTGCTTAGAAGCCACCTTAGCCAAATAGACCGCAAGCCCAAGTTTTACAAATTCGGATGGCTGTAAAGAAAAGAAGCCCAAAGGTATCCAGCGCCTGGCGCCGTAGACTCGGGCCCCGATTCCCGGGATAAGCACGGCTATGAGGGTTAAGATGCAAATAAAGAATAAGGGTGTGGCTATCTTTTCCCAAAAAGTGTATTTGATTTTTGAAGCAATAAACATTAGAACCAAGCCCAAACCGGCCCAAACAAGTTGCTGTTTCACCAAATAATATTTGTCGTTAAAAACACTCAAGGCCTGGGGAGCCGAAGCGTCGGCGACGGCAATAAGACCCAGTACGACCAAGGCGAGTGTTACAAAAAGAAGTTTTGAATCTAACGACTGGATTTGCTTCCGGAGATTTTGTTTTCGCACATCTTCATTCTAAATTGTTGCCAACCAGAGTCCAAATATCGCTAAGATGGCTCCGGCAATCCAGGCACGCATCACAATTTTCGGTTCTTCCCATCCTATTGCTAAAAGTGCATGGTGGATGGGTGCCAGCGGTAGAATCGGGCGATGAAGAACTTTCCACCCAACTATTTGTATCGCCGACGATGCGGCCTCTACAACAAAAATACCCCCGATTACAATTAGGCCAATTATGCTGCCGGTTAAAAGACCTATCACAGCGAGCATTGCCCCAAATGACAAGGCGCCGGCATCACCGAGAAAAATCCTTGCGGGGTAAACATTGAAATACAAAAATGCGATAACGGCCCCCATCCAGAGTGAAATAAAAATAGAAAGAGGAGTATCCAAACTACCCGCAGCGATTACTCCAAAAGCGGCCAAACAAATCAGGAGAAGTCCCGAGGCAAGCCCATCCAAACCGTCGGTAAAATTGAAAGCGTTAGTAAAGGCGACAATAACCGTGGCCGAGAAAGGAATATACCAAAAACCAAGGTTTATTACTTTGTTCAAGAGAGGAATATGGAGAATCTGCACTCCCAAATATCTATAAATTACCCATGAAATAAAAAGTGCCAAAACCCATTGGAGTCCGAACTTTTGCTTTCTGGTCAACCCATAGGCTATTCCTAATGGCCTAATTCCTGTTCTTCCTTTTCCAAAAATCTTTACCAAGTCGTCGGAAAGACCCAAGAACCCAAAAGAGATGAAAGTAAAAAATATGATAAAAAGCTCGATATTTAAATTGAATGAGCTTTGAATATAAACTCCGAGGTATCTTACAAGAGGAAACAGTACCGCAAAAAGAATTGTAACAACCGAAACCAAAAGTATTCCTCCGCCTATCGGCGTTCCCGCTTTTATATCGTGAAGCTTGTCGAAAAGGGGCACTTTTCCCCTTTTCGGCGCTTCTTTTCTCCTTGTAAGCTTGAGTTTGTAAAGAAGGTCGATAAATGGAACAACCAAAACGGAAGTTATAAGGAAGGAAAAAATGACAAGACCAAGGCTTAGCGGTAAAACGTTTGGCGTTATCATTACTCAAACATTATAACTTAGTTGCGCTCCCCTTTCACAATCGGCGAAATACTCGTCGAAAGACCTCAAAACAATGCGTAAACCAATAAAGCAGTGAAACAGGTAAATCACGAGCGTGCAACCAATCAATTTTCTGACCTCCAAACCCTTTCTTAAACAGGGTAACACCCGCAAATCGGTGTTTTGGATTATCTCCAGGCGCAATGCCCCAGAAATTATAATATTTGCAACCGCGTTTTTTTGCTTCTCTTATTATTTGCCACTGAAGAAAATATGAGGAAGGAATTTCGGAATATTTCGACGTAGAACCACTATGATGGTAATAAGCAGAGTCGCCGTAAAAAATGATTATTGCTGCTGCCAGTGCTCTTCCTTTATATCTGCAAACAAACATTCTCGCCTGGTTATCCTTTCCGAATGCTTTGAGTTGTGCCTTAAACAATTCTTCCGGAAAACCGACAAAACCATGTCTTGTTACTGTCTCGTTTTGTAATCTTGATAGGAGGGAAGATGACCCAAGGTCTGTGGTCTCTTCTAAAACCAGCTCTGTCTTTAGACTCTTTTTTATTAAATAACGGGTCGTTTTTCTCATTCCCCGAAGAAGAGCTTCTTCGTCGGCAGTTATATCCAAAACCCAAGTATTCTCGGCGTGCAGGTGCATGGGAGCTGCCACAAACCCCAGTTCAGAAAACAACTTTTGCGCCTTTTCAGAATCCAATACGTCGGGCCGAATTCTTACAAACCAAGCTCCTTCTTCTTTTGCCAGCGAATAAATGGCCCCAACGACAAACCTTACAAGTTTTTTGTCTTCCCAGTCTAAGATTGGTCCCCCTGGTATAACCAAATGGGGGCCCCTTTTAGCCTTTTCCTCAATAACCAAATACACAGCTACAATTTGAGAATTTTTGAAAATTCCTATCCTAAATATCTTTTTACCTATGGCTTTGTTGGTCTCGCCCCAATTCCACGACTGTAAAAAAGTTTGCGGATTATGACCGAGAACAAACTTTTCCCAAATTTCCTTATTTTCAATAGTCTTTACTGTGTATTTAGCCATTTTTTTACAAGTTTTATAACCTTTAACACATCATCCCTTGTTAATGAAGGGTATGTAGGTAAATTAATCGTTGTCTCCGAAAAAAGTTCCGCATTAGGACAATCTCCATGATAACCTACCAGAGACAAATCGACAGCGGGCATAATGGTACCTTTATACCAATCGCCTAATAAAATTCCATTTCTTTTTGCCTTTTTAAAAAGCTCTCCAGCCTTTTTATGTCGTATAGGAAACCTTAATAACGAGTCTTCGGCAGAATGCGGAGGAAAAATTAAGCCGGTTTTTTTCAACGAAGATGAATAAAGTTTAGAAATAGTTTTTCTGTGACTAACAAATTTTCTGAGTTTAGTAAGTTGCTTTCTGGCAAGTATTGCTAGACCGCCGGGCATTTTAGTGGGAAAAATTGAGGGCCTGTCGCCCATCTTTTCTTCCTTATACACAGCCCGAGATAAAAGCCCGGCTTTCTGCAAAGCAAAAAGGATTATTTTGCCTATACCAGAGTTGTAGGTCGGCAGAATCAAAGAAAATGCAATAGGATGAAACAATTGTTGAAGAGTCCACAAGGTTGGGGGTCTTTTTAATTTATTTCTTAAGCTTTTTATTTTGTTATACAAATTCCTGTCCGAACAGAGCACTATTCCGCCAAAAACAGAAGATATTGTTTTATCCCGGCCGAAACTGAAAAAAGCAACGTCACCAAATGTTCCTAGTGGCTTACCCTTAAACGTGGTGCCCAAACAATGGGCACAATCCTCTATTAAAACTAGCTTATTGGAAATGCATATGTTCTTGATTTCCGGAATATTGGCACTAATACCAAAAGTGTTTTGTACGATAACTGCCCTAGTCTTATTGTTAATTTTCTTCCTAAGATCGTCAGGAGAAATATTATATGACTCGTCTATATCTATATATCTTGGGGTTGCACCAGACCAAAAAACAGAATTGGGTGCAGCAACACAAGTGAAGGCTTGAAGAGCGACCTCGCTACCTTTACCTAACCCGAGTGCTTTCAATATCAAATATTGCGCACTTCTGCCGCTGTTGACTGCTACTGCCTTGTACCCATTTCCAAAGACTTGTGCAAACTCCTGTTCTAAAAGCTCAACTTCTTTATCGTCATTCCATTTAAAAGGGGAAAAAAGAGTTTTTAAAGCCAACATCACGTCATCACGTTCAGTATTGGGCGAGAGAGAAATTGCTATTGGTCTATTCATTGTTGTCTGTAAGATCAAGAATACTCTGGGGGAGTCTTCCTTCAAAAAGGATAACAAACTTCTTTCGAGCGAGATCTCCTACAGACTTTCGCAATAGATTTACATTCTCGACCAATTCAAGCCTTTTTCTATCTTTGCCTAGCCCTTCGCTCATATCGCCCAAAAAATCTGTATTTGTAAGAATTATCCTATCAATCTTGCCTTCCATTAAAGCCCCAAGTTCTTTATGAACATCTTTCGAAACCGGGCCTAATTCGATGATGCCCGAAGTAATTACCGCCTTCTTTTGCCTTGTAAAGGTTTCCAGATAAGCCAGGGCGGATTTAAATCCTGCTGGTGTTGAGTTGTAAGAATCATCAATTATATAAGAACCGTTCTTGAGCTTTTTAAGCTGCATTGTTTTCTCCGGCAAAGAAATCGTCTTGCAGCCTTTTTCAATTTCTTTCCAGCTGAGGCCTGTAATCCTCGCAACAAGAATTGCCCCGGTTAGGTTTTCTAAAAAGTGGATGCCTCTTAGGGGAGCAAAAAACTTCTTAGATTGCACACCGTCGGACACCTCAAAATATAAACCATTCTGTGTTGCCGACACAACTTTGGATTCCATGTCAACCTTAAAATCTCCAGACTTATTATCCGCTAGGCAGTATCCCTTAATCTTCAATTTAGCAGGTAAATTCTTAGCCTCTTGAGCTAGTTCTACGCAACCGGGGTTAGAAAAATTAAAAACGGCTGTTCCATTTGGCGGTAAAGCCTCTATGAGCTCGAATTTTGTCTTCTTTATATTTTCTAAACTTCCAAAAAGAAAAAGGTGCTGGGCTTCTATCCCCGTAATTACTCCCATTTTAGGCTTCACAATATCAGCCAACACTTTCACTTCCCCCCTTTTATATGCCCCCATCTCAGCAATGAAATATTTGGTTCCTTTTTTCAGATTCTCTAGAATATTTAAGGCTATTCCAAATTCCGTATTTTGGCTTCCGGTGGTCTTTACTATTTGATATTTTTCCGACAAAAGATGGGCAATAAAATCTTTTGTGGTAGTTTTTCCATAACTTCCCGTTACTCCAATTACGAAGGGACGGATCTGATTAAGCTTTCGTTTTGCTTCTGCGATTTTCTGCTTTTTTGCTCTCTGAGAGATTATCCCAGTCCAGCAAATACCCATCGATATCCCCAAGATCAAGAAAATCTCACCGAAAAATAAACTCGAGTATATATTTATCTTTGGGAAAAATTGAACAAGCAAAATTGGTATTAAAACCAAAAAGCCACCTGAGGCTAGGATTGAAAGTGCTCTTTGTGTAAAAATCGGTCTACGCAAACGTCTGCTGAAAATTTCGTAAATAGTTCTGAAATCAAGAAACAAGAAGGCTGCCAAAACTAAAATGCCCAATTCAGTTACAAAAATTGATGCTGCAAGCAGAGCTACCTTAAGAGCAACAATTGCAAAATCTAAGTCCGACCTACCATCCGTACTCCTGAATAAAAGATTGAATCTATCGTATCTGTATTCCTTAACCTGCCACCAATAAGTCCATACCAAAACTTGCCTTGCGGCCTGCGGCAGCCAAACGATAAGTAGAATTAGACCAAAGTAAGGAACCATTTTTCTATTTCCGTGGCCAGCTCGACCGGCCTTTCATAAGGCAACCTATGCCCTTCGTTATCAAATACCACCAATTTTGACTTCGGGAGTGCCTTTTGAAGAAAATATGCTGCCGATACAGGGGTCATTCTATCTTCTCTACCCCATAAAATTAGCGAGGGAACTTTAATTCTCGGCACAATCTTTTTTAAATTTTCGGAAACAACTTTCTTAAATACTTCTCTCATTACTCCAGTAGTTTTTTCGTAATCGTGTTCCCGCGCTACACCGTAAATAATTTTTCTGAAAAGTTTCGCCAGGGGAGGATACAAAAGAAAAATCCTTCCAATTTTTGAAAGAACGGAAAAGACAATCCTTTTAGCCAAGCTGGCCCTTGAAAAGCCCGCCGCAGCGCATAATATCATTCCTTTCAATCTTTTCGGTTCGCCCAATGCCAACTTAACCGCAATTCTTCCCCCAAACGAATGTCCAAACAAAAAGAAATCCCCGCTCTTAAAATAACTGTTGGCTTTGTTTAATACAAAATCGGCATAGTCATCCAAGCTCCAAGCCTCCTTCGGTGGCGGAAGATCAAACCCTGGGAGTTTTAAAATCAGAACCTTCCATCCTATTTTTTTAAGCTCCAGAGAAAGCTTCAGGAGCTTTCCGCCCCGAGCTCCCCAGCCGTGAATTAATAAGATATTTCTAGCTTTATTCACGCTAACATTTTAGCATTATGAGCCGTAAAAATAAGTCCCGCTTGACTGCATATGCTATAGTATATGACATGCAATCAGAACGAGCGAATTCACTTCATTCACAAGTTGAGGCATTCGCGGAAGAACTCCGGTCAAACCCCGATGTGGTGGGCGTTTGGATACGTCTTGATCTCGAGAACCATGGCAATGAAATAGTCGTACATGAGAAAGCTGACCAATCAGCAGAAGCGACGATTTTCGGGCCTAGTGGGGAGAGGGAAACATTCCAAGGAAGAATTGTGCCCAAGAGACTCAATAGAGGATATGCTATTAGGCAAGAGTTTTTTGTGGCCAGCGCGGGAAAAAGGGAGATTCTTCTTAGGGAAGGAGAATTTTAATCCTCGTGTCTTAATGAGGCTAAAACATGAGCACAGAAAGAGTAAACCGGTTCCCTCTAGCCCTATATCTAAGGCCTCTAGGACCTCAGGGGCCCCTCATAGGAATCAAAATTACAGAGATAGGCGATATTATTGCTCTTGATACTGCGATGGGAGAATTAATGTTGGAGGAGAGAAAAACCGTAAATGGAATCCTTAGAGCTACAGAAAGAGCAGGTTTGGAAATTGTGGACAGTAGCCAACTCCCTGACCAACAAAAACTAGATTCTATTGACTAGTTATTTTACTTAGAGCGCCTTCGGCGATCTTTTTATCGCCCCAGGGCAACTCTTTGTCTCCAAAAGCCATACTTTTCTCCGGCCCTTTTCCGCAAATTACAACTATGTCTTCTTTCTTCGCCAGCTTTGTAATGGCAAATCTTATTGCTTCCTTTCTGTCTTCTATTCTATAAACCTTACCTCGCTCTTTTTTTGCACCCTTAACCATAGCATCAATTATCTTATTCACATCTTCATGTCTTGGGTCTTCGGCAGTAAAAACCGAAATATCGGCGAGTCCAGAAGATATCTTACCCATCATGGGCCTTTTTTCTATGTCTCTTTCTCCTGCGCAGCCAAAAACCGATATCAATTTCCCCTGTTTTCTTTTTTGGTTTTTGAGAACCTTAAGAACCTTTTCCAATCCATTGGGTGTATGAGCAAAATCGACTATAACCCTAAATCCCTTTTTATTTGGGATTTCCTCCATTCTTCCCGGAACACCCGGAAAAGCTTTAATTCCTTTTACAATATCCACTTCGCTAATTCCCAACTCTTGGGCTACCTTAATTGCCGCCTCCGAATTTAGAAAGTTATACGGCTCAGGAAATCTTTTTATAATGGCCTGCTTTAATTTGTACGATAACTTTTCGTCAGGATAAGACATAATTTTTATTTTTCTCCCCGAGGATTTAATAATTTTCGCGATTTTATTAAATGAATGGTCTGTTCGATTTAATACAGCAATTTTTGATGACGTAAAAAGTTTAGCCTTTGCCTCTACATATTTTTTGAAGGCCTTGTGATAATCGAGGTGTTCATGGGTGATGTTTGTGAGAACTCCGACGTAAAAATTGCATCCCAGAACTCTAAATTGGTCGAGCCCATGCGAACTTACTTCCAAAATCATATACTCGCTTTGTTTGTCCCCAGCTTCTCTTAGGAGTTTTTGGAGAAGGAATGGATCTGGTGTTGTAGTATGAAAACCAGTCTCAATCTTTCTGGTTCCGATAATTGCACCCACAGTAGAGATCACTGAGACTTTCTTGCCAGCTTTATTAAGAATGTGATAAATGAGATTGACTGTAGTTGTCTTTCCGTCTGTCCCCGTAACACCTATCACTTTCAATTTCCTTGCCGGATATCTATTTACGGCAATCGCAATTAAGGCATAGACAAGTTGCCGGGCCTTCTTGTGAATCAAAAACATCGCAGCATATTCTATCAGATTGACTATTCCGGACCTTGATTTTATAATTTTGCGATGCCGGAACGAAACGAAAGCAAAATTCCCGAACATTTAATGCCGCTTTTTGAAGCAGAAAATGTACACGAAATCCTCAACACGGCAATGGGTCTAATAACCTTTAGTTCTTTATCGGATCAAAAAGACCTGTTAAGTAATATACATTTCTTAAGCATCGTCAATAGCGCTCTTCTTGAAATGGATGAGGCTAGGCCGGAGGTTCTAGAACGCATTGTTCAAACATTCGCTGAACCATTAAGAGAAACTGCGAAATTAAGACTAGAAAAAATGATTGACGATACCTCTTCTAGCTCTCCGGCTGAATCCCAAAGTACATAAAAAGGTCTTTGGCTATGGAGTACCACAAAGGGGCGGCCGTTTCGGAAGCCCAAGGGGAGGTTTTCGGCTGCTGAAGAGTCACCAGCATAATAAACTTCGGCTTGTCGAAAGGAGCAAAACCTATAAAAGATGCAATCGTGTTTTCGGGATCGTAATGTCCAGCAATAGGAATTTGA
>JALHYA010000012.1 GCA_022868165.1 Patescibacteria group bacterium
AAGCTCAACAAGAAAACAGCCAAGATTGGCAATACTGGAACAAGTAAAACTTATACCACCAATGTGGACTTGGCTTTCCTAAGTCCAATTAAAGTCGAAACCCCCTTCTAGGGGGTCGCTAGAAATAGCCTGATGAGACTTGAAAGGAGGGAGAAAAATGAAACCTGTGCTTGGAACAATAGCGGGAGATTTTAGTTACTACACGGGAATCTATGTCAATGAGGATGGGAATGTTAACCCCAACTGTACTTGGGTATGGGACTGCAAAACTGGCGAAATTTGCGATGTTACTGGCACAGCTAGAGTTGTTGTCGGTTATGCCAAGAACCGCAGGGAACTCGGCAAATGGCTAAAGGAGGTCAAATGAACTGTCCCATACTATTTGACAGTTCATATTGATTATGCTATTATTCTACTATGGGAACTAAACGTAATATCGGTAAAGATAATCCTATGTATGGTCGAAGGCACTCAGAAGCCACAAGAGAGAAAATGAGACAGGCTAGTTTGGGTAGTAAAAACGTGATGTGGAAAGGAAATAATGTTGGCTATATTTCACTACATTTATGGGTTAGAAGCCATAAGCCTAAACCAGTACTATGCGAGTGTTGCCAGCTAAAACCACCATTCGACTTAGCTGCTATTAATGGTGAATATAGTCGTAACCTTGATAATTGGGAGTGGCTATGTAGAAGTTGCCATATGAAAAAAGATGGGAGATTAGATAAATTACCCAAACGTCAAGCTATCAAACTAATGATAAGGTGTCGATATTGCAATAAAATCTTTTTCGTTACACCCTGTTACTCTAATCAAAAATATTGCAGTAAAACCTGCTCTAACAAAGGGAGGATATTATTCGATGGATACAAAACAACAAATCGTAAGGCCAATGTGTTGCAACAAACCAATGGCTAAATCAGGCTGGGCTTGGAGTGGAAAACACCAGGTTAGGAAATATAAGTGCTCACACTGCGGAACAGCCAAGATTGACTCTAAGGATAGAAAGGAGGAGGGGAGACAATAACCTCTCCTCTTCCATTATTTCCACACCCCGGACATTGATAGCAAGGCGACAATTAACGCAACACTCAAGATTCCGATTATGACGAGTAAAACCTTATTGTTCATGTTTGTTCTTAAAATAATCTTTTGCTGCTTGGGTCTTAAATTCCTTAAAGGTTTCCTTGGCTATATTTCTCACTTCTTGACAAACTTTTTCAGCCTCTCCCTGAACTTTTTTAAGAGCCTTCTCATAAGGTTTTATGGTTTTGAAATATCTGTGCCAAGCCTGAGTTTCTACCTTTTGGCAATCCCTTTCAGCCCTATCAATCGCCTTCAAGTAAGCCCTGAAATTTGGGTCTAGTATTCTCATATACCTCCATTTTCCTTTATGGCGGGTCTCGGAATCGCACCGAGTCCTCCAGTTTATGGGGCTGGCGGCTTAACTTTTTGCCCTACCCGCGATGTAAACCTTAATAAGTCAGTGGCCCGGCAGTCGAACCGAGCCACCAACACCTATAAAGGAGATTGAGGTAAGATTATTTGGTGTTCGGGGGACTAGTCGTTGTAGGGCCAGTAGTTGTATTACTACCAGTCATGCGATTGCCGAGACTATCCACACCAGCACCGGCTAGAACTGCTCCGATGAGAATTGGCACAGTTACCGGGCCTATCAGTGGATAAGATACGGCGGCTACGAAAGCGGCTAGAAGTGCACGAAGCACGCTTGCGAGGAACTTAAGAGGATGGAAAGGCTCACCCGATTTGTGCCATCCCAAGAGAGCTGCTAGGATACCTCCAACAAACGCTGCAATTACTAACCATAAAAGTTCTAAATCCATGTTCACCTCCGTTTAATTATCTTTTTCATCATTGCTAGGTAATCGACCTGTACTAGCAAATGGAAAAGCCACCCTGAAAGGATGGCAACAAAAAACCTGCCGAAGCAGGCTTGGGGCGTATTTCGCCCCGTACATTTTTACCTTAACACATTGGGGAATCATTGTCAAGCACCCACTTTGTTATATTTTCTATAACGGTTTACCGCTAACCAAGTGGCAAAGTTAGTGGCTTTCCGTGCCCATCCTGATACATAATAAAGCGCATCCTTGGCACTATCACTGAGGTAATCCATCTTATCGCGGTCAGGTTCTTTGCATTGGGAAGCTAAGAGTTCACCCTTGATCCCCGTTTTCCCTAACCTGTAGTCCAGCTCAGCAATTACTATGGCTGCATTTACATATTGCGCCTCTTTACTCAGTGTTCTTTTGGGAGTTTCGCAAGTGCTTTCAGGAGTTGGCCATATCCCTATCCTTAAATACTCAGCCCACTTGAGGAGGAAAAACACCTGATAGGGACACCAGCGAATCTCTCCGTAACTGTACCAATCTCTTTCAGGAGTGGGGCACTCCTTCCATGATTTACAACTTCGGCAATCCCCGCTCATCCTTCCCTCCCTTGAACATCAAGCGGGTAATTAGGAGTTTGCTCCATGATTTTGGCGATTTCTCTAGGACTTTCCAGCTTCGCTTCACAATGAATAAGCCGTTCATCCCGCT
>JALHYA010000013.1 GCA_022868165.1 Patescibacteria group bacterium
TCGTCTCAGCGATTCGACCAGTACAATGCCCATCAGCCTTTGTGAAAAACAAGACAGGCCCGCCGTAGACGGATAGGGCATCGGCTCTGTAAACCGGCCCCGCAGCGACTTGCACGGTATATCCTTTGTCGGTTTCGTGCAGGTCAAAGTCTGCCGATGTCACGTCACCCTGAGATTGCCACCAGGTTACTTGAGCCTGGACGCCCCAGCGAACATTCCCTGTCTTAGCAAGGGTTGTTTTCGCTCCCAGGCCCCACGCAAAATCATAGCCAGGGGCCGAAGTCGCAAAGTCATAGCCAGCCGGCAAAGTAACATCAGTATCGGAGGAAAACTTCGCCGCACCGAAGCGCACAAAAAGCTCAGAGCCGTCAGCCACGCCATAAGCGTACTTGCCATAGAAGCCGTCACACTGCGCTTCGAAATCAGCAGCAAGCCCCAACGCTTTAGCGGTAAATTCGGCTTCGGTATGGGCATATTCGAAGGCGAGAGAGCTATCGCCCTTTTTCAAGTTGCCGGCTGCCGGCCCCAGCGGAGCGATCGCCCAAAGCTGGCTGCTCATCAAAAGCACTGCGATAAAAACTATCTTTTTCATCGGATTTCCTTTCTTGTCCGTCACCTGGGCAGTCCGGACACATAGTAAATAAGCCCACCGAATCTCGATCAGCTCGCGAAAGCATAAAACGAAATCCGGCAGGCTTGTTTACAATTTGATTGCAGTTAAAGTAGTTGCTTTCGCGAGCTTTCATAGTTTGAATCTACCACCGCCAGGCCGGCAAGTCAAGGGGAAAAAAGGCGGGATCGTCGGCGATCGCCCTGGTCTTTGAGCTAGTCCTGCAGGGCCGATGACTCCGCCGGCGATCCGCCTGGCTGGTGGAGCTCGTCTCTCGACCGCCTTTGACCTCTGGCCGGCGATCGCCCTGGCCTTTGACCTGGTCCTGCAGGGCTGGTCACTCCGCCGGCGGTTGCGCTAACGGTTGATATGACCGATCACGGTCTCGGATGATAGGTTTCATAGTTCTTTTTCAGGTCACGCAGATCAAGGTGAGTGTAAAGCTGGGTTGTTGCAAGACTGCTATGCCCCAGCAATTTCTGGATCGTCCGCAAGTCCGCACCGCGATTCAAAAGGTGAGTCGCGAAACAATGTCTCAATGTATGAGCACCGATCCTTCGATCGCCGATTCGCTTGGCGTACTTCTGCACGATCCGCAATACGTCACGGCGATGGATCGGATGTCCCTGCCTGCTTACGAAGACGTGCTCCAGCATAGCGGGATTCGACTTTATAAAATGCGATTCGTGCCAGTAGTTTTTAATTCGCAGCCAGGCAGACAGCGCAGCACAAGCCGTTTTAGTAATCGGGATCAGACGTTCTTTACTGCCTTTGCCCAGGCATTTGAGATACCGATCCGGCAATTCGAGGTCTGGAATTTTAAGACTTACGATTTCACAGGCACGCATACCAGTCGCATAAAGCAGCTCAAGCATTGCTCTGTCACGAAAAGCCATAGCGTCCCGTTGAGGATCAGGCGATTCGAGCAATCGGCAAATCTTGTCGGGACCCACCACGTAAGGCAATCGTTTTGGCAAGCGCGGTCCGCGCATCGACACGATCGGCAGGATGTCCTTGCCGACTTCGCCCAGCAAGCCGGCATAACGCAGCAAGAGCTTGATCGCTACGAAGAAAGCATATCGAGTCGAAGGAGCTTTATCTTCAAGCGATTTCATAAACTGCTGCAAAACCGCCAATGTCACTTGCTTGATCTCCGTGACGCCCTGGCCGGAACAATAACGAGCGAATTGTCTCAGGTGTCGGCTGTAAGCAAGCAAGCTGTTTTCGGCCAGGCCTTGCATCGAGCATTCGTAGTCGATAAATCTGACCAGCACGATACTCAACGGGTTTTCTAAGGCCGAAATGTCTCTAAGTTCTTTGTCCAGATATTTCGATTTCATAGGTCCCTCTTGAAACAGAAAATGCCAGGGACTCTATGACGCTCGAAACAAGCGCAGGCGTCGTTACCGATAGCCAAATCCCTGGCATTGATCCGTTGTGAAAAACTAGGTTCACTTGTAAGTTACGGCATTTCGATTTCATAGATCAATCCGTGCCGAAGCACAAGCCACAACCAAATAAGAACGTCACTTCCTCCATTTATAAAGGACGATCAACACGATGATCGCCGTAAGCGCCCACGCGGATATGAGCGCAGGTTCTTTGACTTTTTCCCAAACTTCTGCTGCGACAGTTTTGACTGACTCGACAAAGGCGAGAGCGAACCCCATCGGGTTATATCCGAGAATCATATCAATGATCTCTTTTTCGCTGTATAAGTGTTTCGGTTCGGCCACGATCTCGATGGTAAAGTCCAGATTCGCCTTTCCGGAATAATCAACGCGCCGCACATAAAATTCGTCCGGATGTTTGTCAAGACGCCACTCGATAATCGCAGCTTGCGTGGCTCGTCTCCATTTGCCCTCGCTTGCACGAAAACTAAAAAGAATCCTCTCACCTGGTTGGAATGTCCCAAAGTGAGCTGCCATAGTCTGAATCATTGTAATTGCCTCCAATTCTCGATAAAAATTTCCACTGATCCGCCGGCGGCCAGTTTTTTGATCTTTTCCCAGCCGCTTGCCCTTTTGTCCGAGTCATCAGTCTTCCTCTTCGTCGTATACGATCGCCGGCTCAGGCTTAGGCTCAGCTTGCGACTTAAGCTTTAAGGCGAATACGACCTGCTCAAGCTGATCAAAACGTTCGGGGTCGATCTGTTTGATTTTCCGTTCGCTTTTTTTGTCGAACGTAGAGATCGCATTACACTTGATACAGGTAATTTCGTTGCCGATCTTCGTTGCCTCTCCACCACATTCCGGACAAAATGCTATTTCCGGTGATTTTTTCTTGACAAATGCCATTATCAATCCTTTCGAACCACGCCCCCACGTGGGCGGCGATCTGCTTTTTCAATTGCCTGGCAGCTGGTCGATTTCCTCGATTGATCTCTGCCTGAGCACAAGTCACAACGGCTCATTTTACCACGATCCAGGTCGATCTGCCATTTTTGCAAATATCCGCCTGGCGAAAACGCTCCAGGACGCTCTACAAGGCACGAACTCGGTCGAGGCCGGTCTACGATACCCTCCGCAGCCAGATCGAGCCAGGCACAAGGCCGCCCCGCCCCGCCAGAGGGACCTTACGACTCGGACGAGTCGGCGATCGCCGGTTTTTCAGCTTTCTCGAGCGCCTCGACCTGCCGGCGGCGACTTTTCTGATCCGTCCGCGCATAGATCGCAGTGGTGACCGGACTGCTATGGCCGGCCTGATCCTGGACGAAGCGCAGATCGTGGTCGACATTATAGAGGCGCGTCAAGTACGTATGGCGGAGCACGTGCGGATGTAGCCTGTTATTCCCGAGCGCCTTGTTGCCGAGTCGTTTGACTTTCGAGTAAACGCTCCAGTAGCAGTAAGGCTTATCTGCCTTGCCGTCCCTACGCTCGCTCACAAAGACAAAGTGATCTGGACTTGCCTTTGCCCGATACTGCCGAACATAGCTCCGCAATCTTTGAGCGAATTTGCGGGCAATCTCGACAGGCCTTTTCTTCCCGCCTTTGCCTGCGTGTACCCACAGCAAGCTCTTATCGCTGGCTTGCGGAATGTCACCGATCCGCAGCCGGCACAGCTCACCAGCTCGCAAGCCCGTATTGAGCAGCGTCAAGACGATCATCTCGTCGTTGATCGGCCTGCTGCGGTGGCGCAGCCGAGCAGCATCGGCTTGCGTGCTTACATATCGCCGCAACATTTGCTCCTCTGATTCGCTCAAATACTTATCGGGCGGCAAGCTGGCCTGCTGCTGCCAGGCTTTTCGCTGCGGCTTTTTTTTGCCGGCCATTTTTGACCTCACAACTTGCCATAAAAGTTATCGGTTTTCGCACGGTAGAGCCGTGGGCGGACCGTACACTTGCAACATTTTTTAGAAAATATAGTAAGTCCAGCTCGACCTGTCAAGGCCTTTTTTGCAGTTGCCGGCAGCGCTGGTCGAAATATAGCCCTGGCCTACCGATCCAGGTCCACCTTATTGTATGCTTAAATCCTCAAAATTGTCGGCTATCTTTTGTAGCTTTTCGCGGTGCTTCTCTTGTTTTTTTATCAGGCGTCGCCTTGCGGCCAAATTGGTCAAGCCATTTATTTCGCGGCTTACCAGCTCATTTATCGTGCGCGGGTCCAGCGCATCCAGCTCCCAGGATTCGTTCCCGTACTCGGCGATGTACGCAGCGCATCGGCTGTCCGTCACCTTGGCCGGATTCGCCGGCGGATTGTACTGCTCGACCTGGTCCAGGTTCAGTGCTACCCGTCTAACTGCGATTGAGGTCCCGAAAATATCAAGCCTGGCCTGGACGTCCCTGGACATATCTATTCCGGACGGATCGTGATCGCCCAGGTATAGAATGACGGCCGTGGTGCACTGTCTTGCCTTGAGCTTATCGCTAATCCGGGCAGCCGCTCTCCACATTGCCGATTGGCTTACATAGCCCTTGCAGGCAAAATACGCAACGTCCAGCGGACCGCACGCCCGCTCAAGCACGCCGGCTAACGCCTCCTTTTCCACCCAGGCCTCGATGTGAACCGGCTGATCCGCTCGGCTGTCAAGCGCATAACTACCGGCTGCGGATTGCAGAATCTCCGCTGGGCTGTCCCAGTGTGACTTCTGTTTGATCTCCCGTGTTCGATCGACGATAGCAAGCCAGTCGATCTCACCCGCTAATCGACCGTGGTCAATTATGCTGCCGAGCTGCTTGTACTCTCTCTCGGTGTTCTCAATAAAGCCGCGAGCCACGAATTGGTAGTAGAGCTGCCGTAGCGTCAGCTCGTAACCCTCAGCCGTGTACTCGGCGATAATCTCGTTTGTCTTTTCGATCGTACTGATTGTGCCATTTCGGAATTTGTATGTCTGGTATTGAATTTTCATTTTCTTACCGATCCTTAGCCCATATTTCAAACGCGAATCCGCACTTTGCCATCCTCATCGACCTTGACGGACGTGATCGAGAATTGGCGCGAGCCGATCTCGACAGTCACGGGCAAGCTCGGATTTTCTTTGAGCAGCTCCTCGATCAGCTCGATTACCTTCATCGCCGGCTGCATTGCCCGCAAGGCCTGGACTTGCGCTGCCCGACGATTTTCAAACGCAGCCTGGCGTTTTTCAAATTCGCTCTGATTCATCTATTTAACCCCCAAAATTCAATGGCCTTCCAGGCCTCTTCGATGGACCTCAATGTCACTGCCGATGTCACCGGTGACATTAGCACGCTAACTTGCAATAATAAAACAGAAAACTTGCAAATTTACGGGTTACCGGAGTTACCGGACGTTTTTTAAGCTATGCTGCTGTAAGTCTTTTATTGACAGCAAGGTTACCGCAGTCACCGAAGTTACCGCATTTTAGTATTGGCCAGTACACGGCAAAATCGAGCTGGACAACCCAAAAAACCGGTAACTCCGGTAACTCCGGTAACTTTTATATTGGTATATTTTCTGCTAAGCCTATACCAAACCAGACTTTAACAGCCTTTCCATCTATCTTCTTTGAACCTTCTTTTCCGATATGCCGTGTCCGGAAAGATTCGTTGAAATCACGCTCTGAGAGCGGCCATTTGACTTCATTTGACTTTGTCCACTCAATATATCGCTTATGTAACTCACTCTTGCGAACAGGATATTCGGGAGCTATATCTAAGACCACCATTTCAGCAATAAAGTTAGCCAGAATGTCACTCTCTTCGCGATAGTTTTCAGTGGCCGTTTGTACGCAAGCCGGTGTCACTAGCTTGCCCCCACCTTTTTGCCAATTCAAACAACCTTCGATAAGCCAATTCAAAATGCCTGGCCACTCCGAGCGCAACTCGTCGAGTAGATGTGAGTTTTGTTCTTCGTCCGTGATCCGGTAAGGCCACGATACAAGCTGTACTCTGTCCCAGATCGCGTCTGTCGTCTCGGTGATTCGCGGCAAGTTCTGCGTAACTAAAATCGGTTTGCTCGTAGTGTGAAACTCAAAATAATTTTCGCGCATATACCTGGCTTGCAGCGTCCGGTCTCCAGTTATTCGCTTGACCAGGGCAGTCCGCAGCTTCATATTGGGCTTGGTCTCATCGAACATTACCAGTCGCTTGCCGACAAGAGCCGCAATTTCGCACGGGTGAACCTGATAATTCTTTTCCATAAGCAGCTCTTCCGGTGCGCTAAGGGCATAGTCTCCCATCAGCTCGCGAATGGTATCCAGGAAAACAGACTTGCCGTTCCGGCCTGAGCCGTGAAAGATCGGGAACACTCGAGCGCAGATGTCGCCGGTCAAAGACATTCCCATCAGCCGTTGCAGGTAGTCGATTTTCTCCGGATCATTTTGCATCCACGTGACCAGGCACATTAGCCACCGCGGGCAAGTCGCTTCACGGTCATATTTGACCGGTGCAAGTTGCGTAAGCATATCCTGCGATCGGTGTAGCCGAAGCTCTCCGGTTCGCAAATCAAGTGTCCCGTTGTCGCAATTGAACAGGTATATGTCACTGTCCAGGCGTTCTATCAACGTTCGAATCTTATCATCGCTTCGAGCCATACTAAGCGCCGCCTGTATTTGCCGATAATTTTGTGACTTCTTAAACCAGTCTAAAATTTTCGTGCGCTGATCGGGATTCCTCTCTTTTTTCCAAACATCGAACAAACTCTCTGCTGTTTGCCTGGCCAAGTTCTCCGCCATCGCAACGCCTTCTTTCCGGTTCCAGCGTTGACCGTCATAAGTAAGCCAGCCTGCGTCCCCATCCCAGCAATATCTTAAGACGTCACCGTGTAGATGGATCAAACGCTTGGCGTTGTATTCATCGGTCGGCCAGAATTTGATCGTGGGTTCTTGGCCGGCTAAACTAACAGGCGTTGCTTGGTCAGCCAGCTCAAGCAGCTCTTCTTTGGTGTGTTCTTGGTCGAGCCAGTCGGAAAGATCACCGTGTTCCGGCAAGCCTGGCAATTCAAGGCGCCTTACATCCGGTACGCCTGCAAACAGCAAAGATTCGATGACACGCTTGGCGTGGTCTTTGCCTGTCGAGTCATTGTCCGGCAATACAATGATCTTGAGCCAGTCGGTCAAAAAGTTAGAGTATGCGTGCTGCCACTTATCAGCTCCCAGCGGATTCGTAGTGGCCGGTATGCCGATCGACCATAGACGGTCTACATCCTTTTCACCCTCGACAACGTAAAGGCCTGGCTTCTCAGCATAACGAGCCTGGTTCACAGGGTCGAGTATGTCGGGCAGTCGGTAAGGTACAAGCCGGACACCTTCCAAATCCCAAATCCAGTGCGATCGGTCAGCGGGATCGTTGGGATCGAGCGGTTTTTTTGGATCGGGCGGATTGTCTGGATTCGGTCGCCGCTGCTTAAAGTCTTTCGGTTCATAGCGCACGGCCTGATAGAGCAAAACGCCGCTTTCGTCCCGATAATCGTAAGTTTTAACGATGTGCCGTTTGGCTGTGGATCGCTTCTTGCCGGCAGCGGGTTTGGTTTTTGTTTCCGTAGTTACTGTCATTTTTCGCTCCTTCAAAAAAAGTGCTTGACAGCAGCTCGGGAATCGCTAAGATTTGAGTCGTTGAAACTACGACTCGGCTCTGGTAAACCTTAGCGGTTCAGGGCCGTTGTCGTTTATAGTTAAAGAAAATGGCACGGCACAGAGCCACTTTCCAGTCCACCGGCGCCAAGCCTAACGTCGAACAGATCACTTGTCAAGGGCGATCCTGGCTCTCTTGCCGCGTGCATCCTGCAGGGCAATAGAACAATGCAAGTCATAAGAACCCCTCTCAGTAAAAAAATCTGAGAATCGTTATTGACAACAGCTTGGAAGGTTGCTAAGTTGGGGAGACGATCAAGTCAAGGCTCGATAGCTTAGCGGCCATCCAATCTGCTGGGTTTCGAGCCTCTTTTTTTAGGCCAAAAAAACCCAGAAAAAAACATATCGCTTTTCCCTTTTAGTGTGGACACCCAGCGATGTCAAGTCTTTTTTTTGAGAACATTTCAGCACGGGGCATCTGCCGATTCGCAGGGCACTCCAGGTCAGGCGGACCGGCGATCGAGCCTCACAGCCACAGCCACAGCGTCACTTTTGCGGCAAAAGCTACCAAAAGGCCAGGTCCGCCGGCAGCAGCTCAGGCCAGGTCCGCCGGCAGCAGCTCGGAGCACGTCCGCCGAGAGCAGCTCAGGCCAGGTCCGCCGGCAGCAGCTCGGAGCAACGTCCGCCCGCAGCAGCTCGGAGCAACGTCCGCCCGCAGCAGCTCGGAGCACGTCCGCCCGCAGCAGCTCGGAGCACGTCCGCCCGCAGCAGCTCGGAGCACGTCCGCCCGCAGCAGCTCGGAGCACGTCCGCCGGCGGTCCACGTGGTTGCGGAGCTGGTCTCGAGCGCTCGAGCTCTCTGGCCGGCGATCGTTCTGGTCTTTGACCTGGTCCTGCAGGGCCGGTGACTCCGCCGGCAGCAGCTCGGAGCACGTCCGCCCGCAGCAGCTCGGAGCACGTCCGCCCGCAGCAGCTCGGAGCAACGTCCGCCCGCAGCAGCTCGGAGCACGTCCGCCTGACTGCTGAGCTGGTCCGGAGCGCTCCGGATCACTGGCCGGCGATCGCCCTGGCCTTTTGAGCTGGTCCTGCAGGGCGGTGACTCCGCCGGCGCTCCGCCTGGCTGCCGAGCTGGTCCTGCAGGGCGGTGACTCCGCCGGCGGTCCACGTGGCTGCTGAGCTGGTCCTGCAGGGCGGTGACTCCCCCGCCAGTTTTCGGACTATCCTCAAGAAATTCCCGCCGCCAGCCGATAAAGCTGATATGGATCAATTGACTGAGCAAGCGCCGGACATCCAAGACAGTTACGGCATCGAATCGCAGGACGTGCCACCCATCGAGCCAGATATGCTGATCCCGATCGATGAATACGCGGTAAGACATAGCGTGTCACGCAGAACGCTCGATCGGTACGTCCAGACTGGCCGCCTTGAGACGGAAAAAAGACACGGTCGGACATACGTTATCGATCGGCCCCCAAAATCCCATCCTTTTGAGACTCGACAAGCCCGAAATGGCTCAGACTCTCAGCTTGCCTTATTTGACCGAACACAATGGATACAGCTCGGCTACCTGAAGGCAAGAGCCAGGTCTAAGACAGTCTGGCAAGTTTATGCCATTGTCCTGACGGTCTTATGTGTCGCCCTGCTCTTGAGCAGCCTTTGGCTTTACCTTCAGTGGCAGATCGTGTTGTAATTCGGCGATTGCCAGCCTGCGGATATGCTTCGTTTGTCATAAAGAGACGTCTGCGTTCACGCCGTTTGCAAATCGAGCCGGATCGCGGATATGCTTCGTTTGCCATAAACAGCCGTCTACATTCACGCCATTTGCAAATCGACCTGGATCGACGTGGATCGTCGACATGCTTCGTTTGCCATAAAGACCTGTCTGCGTTCACGCCCTTTGCAAATCGACCTGGATCGCGGATATGCTTTGTTTGTCATAGAGAGTCGTCTGCGTTCACGCCGTTTGCAGATCGAGCCGGTCCATCAATAGCAGCGCTCGAGCACAAAGAGCCATCGGCTTCCACGTAAACCTCGTATTGGTCGAGTCGTTTGCCGTGCGCATCGTCCAGGGCGATACAGCAGTGCGTAACACTGGGACGTGCCGGCGGCGGCTTCGATAGGATCACGATCGCTTCAACAGCGGATTCGCACTCAGATAGCAAGCGCAGCGATTCGTCAGCCAGCGCAGTCAGCACCGTCAATGACTTGCCCGTAATGATCGGGCTTAAAACGATCAGGGCAGGAACGTACTTTTTCATCGGTCAATAACCCCAGACTTCGACGATCTCGATGGGCTCCGGCAATTCCTGGCAGCTCGGCCAGATCAGGAAAGCCAGGCAGATCAACAAAACGAGGCAGATCAGCATCAGCCAGCTCAATTGCGTTTTTTTTCTGTCATTGACCATACTTTTTTGCAGCAAGTAATCGGCGGCTGCCTGCCCAGGTCCAGGCAGCCACCGCCCAGAATTAAAATCGATAGGTCAGGCCAATTCCCAAGACGGCAGAATCCGCCGACAGCTGATACTCTACATTCACGTCGACAGTTTCAGCAACCTCCACGGCCAGGCCGATATACCCGCCGAGCTGCAAGTCCTGTTTAATGTCACCAGTGACATCTACAATCGTCTCAGCGATTCGACCAGTACAATGCCCATCAGCCTTTGTGAAAAACAAGACAGGCCCGCCGTAGACGGATAGGGCATCGGCTCTGTAAACCGGCCCCGCAGCGACTTGCACGGTATATCCTTTGTCGGTTTCGTGCA
>JALHYA010000014.1 GCA_022868165.1 Patescibacteria group bacterium
TAGGCTTACGGGATTTGTGATTGAATCGTTGTTTTGCCAATAGGGATGTGCGATGTCCCCCGTCCAATCGTTATAGCAAAATCCCGCGTACATGCGATCTCGCGTATAGCGTAGATACCCGACTTCATATGAAAATTCATAGGGAAAAGTTTCCCCGCGATCCGTTGAAACAAACAGATTAACGTAAAAAGGCAAATCAAGATGTTGGCCTAGACCGACATCAACCCACCATGTCGGAACGCATAATCGAAGCTTCATTTCCATTTTGGAATCTTGATGGATAATTAACCCTTTTGTTATGTTCCATCCTTCGAGATTCCATTCCCGATCTATCATGGACGTGTTGATGTCGGGTTCTAAGGCTACCGTTCCTTCCGATCCCCCGCTATACCATGGACGGAAAACCGCGGTAACTCCTAATCCCGCTCCATAGACTTTAGGGGGAAAAATGAGGAATAAGGAAAGGAAATATGAAAGGAAAACCATCGAAATGATGACCTGTGTTCTGATTCTTTTCATTTTAAGCTCCCCCACCACCGAAAACCGCTCCAATAACGCGAAGGACTGTGATAAAAATGATGTAAGCGAATGTTACCCATAGCGGAAGTGCAATCATCAAGTTTATAGACCAATGGATATCGGGCATCTGGAAGAAAAGCAACATCCCTAAAATATCCCATGCTGAAAAGCTAGTGTTGACTTGATCGAATTTTATGAGTAAGACAAGCTCAAGATTTCCCGCGTCCCATGCTTGAGACGGTAAAGCATAGAGACTTTGATTCCAGATATAGACTTCCGTAAATTGGAAGTGATCGCATTTCGCGTATGTTCTAAGGGATTGATTCGTTTGTCCGAGAAATTGGTTATCTAAAATCGCGGGTGTAATCACTTGTTCCATCCTTCCCAATTCTCCCCCCATATGGAGTTTTAAAGTGGAAATTTGGATTCCGCTTTTGTCGTACACTGTCATTATATGGCGATCCCATTTGAAGATTCCCCATGTCCCCCCATAGTGAGCTAGACCGAAGTATTTCACGTTTGAAGCTATCCATCCGTCATAGTTGCATGTTCGTCCCCCAATGGTAAAATCACCGCTTGCGGACGAATTTGACATTGTGATCGTGTGGTTGTCGGCATAATAAAAGACGTCGGATGGATCGAAAGTGTTTGGGACGGACGTTCTATTTTGGATGTATTGGGGAGCATACATTAATTGAGCGGGAATCATAAGAACGCAAATAGTGAACACTCCGAGAAAGCTAACTCCGAATAGCAAACCCCGAAGCTCGCTTATGTCCCCCATGGACTAAAATCCCCCCGTGATCATATTTCGGACATCTTCCGCGAACATGACAGCGATAATAAGGATAATGATTAACAAGAACCAAAATGGAAGCCATGCAACCGCGATCCCAAACCCTAAGACACCTATTCCAATGAAAAGTGAAGCCATAGAGCCTTTCTTTCCCCATATCATCGCGGGAAGCATTAAGGCAAAAGTCATGACTACAAAACAGAGAATTCCCGCGGCAAATACGGGAATACCGAGAGCATTGGCAACTTGATCGGGAAGGTGTGTTAGATCAACGGATGCGGATTCTTCGGTTGCATGGACTTCATTAATGAGATTTAGAATCAAGAATAGAAAAAGGGGGGGAAAGAGGGGGCGGCGGTTCATTCCGAACTCCTAAAGGACTGCGCGGACGATGCTGATGATGACAGCGGCGATGTAAACGAGCGGGATGATGTACATCATGGCTATGACACCTTCGTGTCCCGTAAAAGTCCATGCGGTTGTATTGACTCCCATTATGGTGTCGGTGACAGGGGGAAGCATTAGGACACTTATGATCGTTCCGATAGCCATTCCGACCATTTTTCCCGCTCCCGTATCCGACTCTAAGGTTAGTCCCCATTTTGGGACTATAGATCGGACGACGGACATCGCGTATAGGTGTGCTTCCTTAATCATTCGGAAGCTTCCAATTCTCTTGACTGTCCGCTTGAACCATATGCGAACAGTCAAAAGGTATGCCGTGAGCATTGCCGCTTGTAGGCGGTAACTCGGTCTTTCCATTTTTGGATTCCTTCGATCTTAATATCACGGAGCGATACTTATTTATCTTTTATGCCATCTAGTATCATTTTATGAAGAATCGTTCTGTAGAGAAAGAAGTCGGTAGGAGACTAAAACCGTTTTGGATTTGCGTTTTTATCTATGCA
>JALHYA010000015.1 GCA_022868165.1 Patescibacteria group bacterium
ATGGGCCCTATTTGGAAGTGAATCGGGTCATTCATGCCACCCCACACCAAACCGACCGAAGTTAAAAGTTTGACGAGAGAGTTTGTGTTCGTAGATAAAATATCGAGCGCAAGGCCGAGCTCGTGCTTTGATGTTCCGGGCGGGTTCGCGGGATAGATGGATTTACCGGCGAGGTAGTCGTTATATAATTTCTTTTGTGTCGCGCGAGATCTCCACCCGCTTGTGATTCGAACTTGGAATCCCGCCATCTTCGCGACGCGGGGAAGATTCCGCGCGATCGTTTTTAATTGCGGGTCGAGCCTAGATAGGTTTAGGGCCACCGCCGCCCCCGCCGGCCGGCCGGCCGCCGCCGCCGGCGCCGCCGCCGGCGCCGCGGAGAAGCGAGCCGTGCTTTTGCGATTGCGCGATCACTTTTTTGAGCGGGTCTTCATACGAATAGTAGGGTAGATCGGTTTCGATAATTCGAACCCGAATGTAAAAACTGGATCCTGCTGTAGCGACATCTCGGAACGCATAAAGTCTTTCCGTCTGATAAAGCTTGATCTCCATTCCCTCTGTCACCATCGGGAACGTAATAATTGTGTTCAGGAGGATCGTTACCGGCGCTGTAACCGGATAATACGTCCCTCCCAGCGTGAGGATCGCGAACCAGACGGTCCGAGTTTCCGCGACCCCCGGAAACAACTTGGCACTAAGAATCGTCCAAACCTTGCCATTCGGAACGGGCCCAACGGAAATGCTCAGAGCATCAGCCGCCGTTTGTGCTTGGAGCTCTTGAACGAACCGCCCGTCTTTGAGCTCGTACCCTTCAGGGCTCATGCGGGCTCGATGTCCACCCGCGTATAGCCGTTGAGGTTTCCCCCGGTGGAGTTCCGGAGCCGGAGGACGATCCGGTCACCCTCGAAGGCTCCCCCCTGGTTCATGGTGTCGTCCGGGACGATGGGGAAGCGGTTGGTCGGAGGGATCACTTGGTCGTCCAGAACGACCTCTTCGCCGATGATGAGCGTCGCGAGAAGGCCTGCGGCCGAACCCGTCGCGGAAAGCGTGACGATACTCGGCTCCTTGATGAATTCATCCTTCTGTCCCGCGCAGACATTCAGGCTGGTAGTGTTCGCGACAACGACGGTGAGTGCTGTCATGAGTCCCATGTTATTTTCCTCTCCTTGCGTGCTTCACGACCATTCCTTCTTTGTGAAGGAGTCGTGCGACTTTGTGAAATCCTCGGAGCTCCGCGCCGGTGATCCCTTTGCGGCGCCGCCGCCACGTCCCGGACGCGCCGCCGCCGCCGCCGCCGCCGCCCGGCGCCATCAAAGCACCGGCGAGGCCGCCCGCGCCAGCCGCCAGCGCCGCTTGAGCCGCGGGGCTCGTGATTGCGTATTTCGCGCCCTTCACGACGGCGGCGGCGGTCTTGCCTTTGAAAAGTTTCACGGCACCTTTGAGAAGACCGCCCCCGATTTTCAGAACACTTGAAAAAATATCTCCAGCCGCCGGCGAGGAGCGCATACGATTCATCATGTAGAGCTTACTCATTTATTTTTTCCCCTTATTAAATCGGACCTCGTTTGGATTTTTTCCGGTTGGGGGTCACCCGCGACGACGGGCCGCGCGTCTAAATATTTATTTCTGTCCATGCGGCCCGCGAGTGATGCGAATTTCAAATACATTTTATCCCATTCGGCTTCAATTTCCTTCACCGAGAGCGCGTATTTCTTGCTTAGCTCTAGCGAGGATGACGCAAGCTTGGATTCCAAATCCCCCTTTGAGAGCTTGTCGGACAACTGAAAAAAGAGCCATGCAGAGCAGAGTAGCGCGAGCAGAGAGCAGAAAAGACCGAGGATTGATACCCACACGCCCCTTTTTAGACCCTTCTTTTGAGCTTGTCAAGCGTTTTTTTACCTGTGGAAAAGTCTGTGGAAATCCTGTGGAAAACTCGGCACCATTTTGTTCACCTCTCCCCCCCCCACCTCCATTGATCCCCCCCCCTCTTTAAGGATTAAGATATTTATAAAGATAGAATCCGCTAAAACGCGGATTTACGATCACCAAAAGAGTTGGGAAAGCGAAGCGGAGAGGCCTAGCGGGTTCGGGATCCACGACACGAGCTTTACGATGTCTTTTGAAGATTTTTCGAAAGATTCCCAAAAAGAGGCCTTGGTCCTACCATTGACCGCCCCGCGTTCGTTCAACCTTGGACCTCCCATGGGCCCTATTTGGAAGTGAATCGGGTCATTCATGCCACCCCACACCAAACCGACCGAAGTTAAAAGTTTGACGAGAGAGTTTGTGTTCGTAGATAAAATATCGAGCGCAAGGCCGAGCTCGTGCTTTGATGTTCCGGGC
>JALHYA010000002.1 GCA_022868165.1 Patescibacteria group bacterium
CCACCCAGGTGGGAATCAAGCAGATGCCGGAGCTGGAAGTCTTACGGATACGTCGTGTGGAATGGAAAAGTCTAGGCTAGCAAGACGTCTTTAAGGCTCTTGAACCATTCGCCCCTGTCGTTTCATTCCTTAATCTGCCAGTGTACTACTTACGATTAGCCACATTTACAACAGAGGAACGGAGACGCTATGCGACTCGTGCAGGGTTAGCCTAAGAACTGTGACTATTTTACTATATCATTAAATACACTGTCAAGTGCCTGCGTGGATGCGTAGGATAAGGCTGGCTGGGCTCTAAGGGGAGAAATGTAGGACATTACTACCTTGGAAGGCTTATAATAGAAAGAACCGACCTTATTGTACTAAAGCCGGCTCTTTTTGTGGAGGTGAATGAGTGAAAAGGGGGACTACTTAAACTTTCTTCAGATACTTTGTAGGCCAAATATATATCTTGCCATCATCCCACTTAACCTTACAGACACTTCTGCTAACATGCCGTCCCCTAGAAACCGAACAACTTATCACAGTGCCTTTTGGTGGTTGCCCTGACCTATCTATTACACGAGTGCCTTTAGTATATCTCCCCATCCCTTTACTCCTTACCTTCTATAACAACACACCGGACTACCAATTTCGCTTATTACGCTTTTCTATCTTTGAGGCACTGGGGTATTTACGTTTTGCCTCTGCAATCCCTGACACAGTTACTAATACTAACTGAGATTTTATCGTCCTCTTACCCAACTTCCATGTAATTACATACTGTGCCATTCCCTTACTCCTTATGATTCTATACTACTACACCCAAGGCTAATTGTCAATAGGATTAACGGCTTCAGGCTTTCTGCGCATCCTAACAACCACAAAGATTAACAAGCCTATAGCTCCTACCAGCCCGGTTATTATCAGTATCATCACCCAATCTATACTCTGCGTTGATATTACAGGTGGATTCACTGTAGGGCTAGGCGTAGTCTGCGTTACCGTAGGATATGTAGGCGGAGTAGGCGGAGTAGGCGGATAACTATTTGTCACCGGTGGCGGAACATAAGGCGATACCTTTCTCGGCTGATTGTCTACATATTGCCAATTTATGCCACCGCTAGCCCATCCACTGCCTGAATTACCTCCGGTTACTGTAGTTGTTAGTTCTATGCTTACGCCTGAGCCTGTATCAGCAAAGCAGGGCACACTGCCTGCACCACACAAGACAATAAGCCCTGCTATTACTGCGATAACAGATAAAGGTTTCATTATGGTGCGAAACTAGCCACGAATGATACCGACCCTGTAATCGTACCGTTGTATGCTATGGTTGGGCAAACTTTTACATTTATATCCAAATGCCCGCCTACAGGTATCTTGGTTGATATCCAGCCATTAGCCGTTACGTTCTCAATTTTCAGACAGTCTGTATAGAATCCGGCTGACGTGCTCGCCGTAACCTTTATCGGCACATTTCCAGCATTCGTTAGTGTTATTGAACTATTCTCCGAACATGAGCCTACGCTAACATTGCCAAAACCTAAACTTGGCGGAGATACAGTTAGCCCAATAGTCGCTGCCGGCTCTGTAATCGTTGTGGTAAGCGGTACACCTGTTCCGGCTAAATCGGTATCGGTATAGTTGATTAAGTCCGTTTCAAATAAGAATCGTGTCGGCTGATATGAAGTAACTGCCGGCTCAGCATAATCGCTTGACGGCACTAGCCAGATTTTCGCTCCATAAGCATGTGCATAATTATCTGGCGGTACATTATGAGGTACTACCATGTTTGAATCTGGCGGTGTGGGTAGGCTCATGTTGAGGTCAGGCGTTCCTGATATCGTAAGCCCACCGCTACCATCCGATAAACCCGTACCTATCAGTTTGCCAGGATTATTCCCAGGCCACGGATTAGCGTAGTAGATTAGACTGTAATTCGTTGTCGCTTCCAACCCGGTAGCCGAAAAGGTAAAGGCAAAGGTATTACCAGACTCAAAATAATCTAGTGTGCCTTGGATAGTACCTATGATAGCCCATGTGCTTGGGTCTTTATTGACCAAATCCAAAGAACTATCGTAGGTAGTCGCTAGAGTCGGCTGCACAAATGCCAAACCCATAAAAACAAGTGCCAAGCAAACCAAAATTCCAATGTACTTTTTCAATTCGATACCTCCTAATTTTGTATTTACATAATAGCATATAAGACTAATCATTGTCAATAGCTGGTTTCATTATGAATCATATCCCAGTTTACAAGGAAATTGAAACATACGCTTGCAAGTACCACAATGCCCTATGCCTTCGCAAATAATCTGTGTTTCCGCCAATACCGTCTCGGCATCTGTGTTATGGTATTTTAACGGCCTGATGCCAGTCGAGGCTATCAATCGCCTAATCGTTGTATAGGATGTTCTCTCTGTAATCATAATCTCTCTTATGCCGTAGCCCTTTTTCAGTAGGGCTACAATGCGTCTCTCTTTGGCTGAACTAAAGACTGGCATCTAAATTATCTCTTATGGAGATATCTCGCCCATAGTATAACCCGCCGGATAGCCATACTGTGTATTCGATTCGGTTTCAAGATAGAATGCACCGCATATCTTTGCGACGGCTTTCGGCACTCCATAAAGCTCTGCCAATCTCGGCCTAGCCGAAGGCGAAGCCAATCGCCACCTGCCGGCTTGTGTGGCATTAAGGAACGGCGGTACGGGATTCTTTGCTACTATCAACGCTATTCTGGCATCTTCAGTCCATTGTACACCTGTGTCACCCCATTTAAGAAATCCCACCTTGACATACTTTGGCTCAGGCCAAGCGAGAACAGAATTCGGAAAAAGAACTAGACTAAAGATAATAATTACCGCTATTAGGTATTTCATTTCTACCACTCCACCTTGAAATCTTTTGGATTGCCTAACATTATTATGCAGGTGTCACCAACACCTTCTCTTATCTTGTAGTATTCGACCAGCGTGTATCCTTCGCTTACTTCAATAAGCGTATCATATCCTGAGCTTGCATCAACAAATACCAATTCTCCTTCTGTTACTTGGAAAGCATTGAAGGCATGACTCTGTTCGGAGCTTACTACTACAGCACACCGGATACCAGCATTCTCGGCATTGTTGTGTAGGTCTACGCTAAAATTGAGACATTCATAACCGCTAGTTACAAATTCGTGTATTTTTTCATTTCCTTTGCTATTGTGCGTGTAAGCTACTATCGGGTGATAATTCGTTGGGTCGCTTTGCAGGAATTTAACAAGCTCTTCTGAACTGACATCTTTGGCTTGACTATTGTTGATGAGACTCAAACCGTAGAAATCCTTTGTTGTGGCACAGCCGGATAAGGCTAGAAGTACCATCAATAAGCCAAAACCTGCTAATTTCAGCCTCATTGTTCTAATATAGCATACCTGCTAACCCTTGTCAAGTACCCTAATCATTAACATCTTATGCAACATATTGACAAAACTAATTATTGTGTGTTATACTAGATTTCGTTATGAGTAATCGTGTAAAGATACCCCATAAGCTTTATTGTAGGCGTTGTGGCCACAGGTGGGTGCCACGCAAACAGATACAAGGTGTATGTCCTAAATGCCATAGCCCTCATTGGAATAGGCGTAAACCTATAATTGAGAGTATCAATAATGAATAAGACTGAGCAATTGGCTTATGATTGGCTTATAGGGCAAGGATATACTGGTATTAAGTATCAATATAATAAAACTCCTGATTTCTCTACAAAGCAGGGTGTAAATTTTGAAGTTAAGAAACCCACCCACAATGACTATATAGTCTTTTGGGTTGCTCAACATCAAACATTAACTCAATTAAACAATTGTACCATCCTTATATTCGATGGCCTGCCTACCCCACTTGCTATCATTCCATTCTCCGATATACAAGAAGATAAACTGATATTAAATAGGTACAAGGTGTTAATACACCGGCAGACGCCAATAAGAATAAAGCGGAGTAATGGTCTTGTTTACACAACTGTGGCGAAAGCAGCTAAAATGTGTCTAGTGTCAGAACGAACTATTTATAGATTTTTTGACGAAGGATTACCCAAGTACCAACACAAAAAGTTTAGCAGGGTACTTATTAAACCTAAAGAGTTGCACGCTTTCTTGGGAAAGCAACGATAATGAAACGCTTTACTAAAGACCATTGGAAATCACTAGGAATACTGGTAGCAATATGGTCTTTTATATTCGGACTTATAGCGTTTATAGTATACTTTATTAAGATAAGAGGACATTTATGGTAAACCGTGAACAGATAGTCAACCGTGCCAAAGAACTCATAGCCCAAAACCCACTATGGGGTAAATACCGGCTCAATAGGCAACTAAGGTCTGAATTTGGCAAAGGTCTACGCTATACCGAAACACTAAAACTTAAACGCCAAGCCGTAATCCCCGAAACAGCTCGTGAAGTCCAGCAGACGCTTAACAGGCGGCAATCTTTAACTAAAGAACAATTCCTACAAGAAGAGGCTATCTACTATGCCCAATTCCCAATCAGCACATCCGGTATGCTTCAACTGCGCCGATTCCGGAAGACTGAGATAAAAAGGGCTAGACGAGCCGGAATAACCCCAAAGCGAATATTGCCCTATATCTACGAATCCTACAAGGCTAGAGGCTTCATACAACGAGGCAGGCTTGATGTAAACAGCTGGACACGGCAAGTTATAGCCCAATTAGAAAAGAAGCCGCGCCAGCGTCATTCAGTGGCGATTCCGCCCGATAACTACGTCACCTACCTGAAAGCACGGAAAACTATACCAGCTCAAGATGCGATAGACCTAGCCGACAAGATACCGGCAAAATACTGGACTGAACGGTCAAGGGATTACGCCATATTACAGCAACATCATTTTAGCCATTGGGAAATAATGCAGATAATCACGGCTCAGACACCAAAAGACAAAACTGGCAATCAAACGCTTCAAGAGCTAGACCTCACGAATCCTTACTGGGTTTTGCATATGGCAGACCGTGTTAAATGGTATAACGATACGGTACATGTTTTCATGCAACGTGGCATGACACGAGGACAGGCTCATAGTGCAACGATGCGTGAGCTCCGCATCTATTATGATAAAGACAGGAAACGAAAACCGTGGGATTGGTTAAAGGATTTCTCGCCGACAAAGGATAAAGGTGCTGGGAAGCAAATAGACTTTATTGACTCGGCTAGGAAACGCCAGGAACGGATAGATAAAAAGAAGATGCCATATAGGGCTAGTAGGAGGTAATATGACACATATAGGTAAGACACAGCACTTCTGGACATTTGCTGGACATGATAGCAAGGGTGATTATGAACACTGTGATAGATGCGACAAATTTAGACAAAATGGCAAAGTAGTCAGCAAGTCTACCTATCTTAAAAGGCTTAGAGAGGGTAAGATTAAAAGATTAGTATAATATTGGCTAGATTTTCATGCAATCCAATAACGGCATCCTCGGTCTTCATGCTATCAGACAAGGTGACAAAGTAACCATAGCCACCTCAGACGGCGAAACTATAGACAAGCCACCTTACCTTACAGAACTGGTATCACGCTATGGAAAATACCTTTGTATAGTTTACGACTTGGATTTGTTCGCAGCGTGTCTTTTAAAGGCTATTGGAATCACAAAGGAACAGGGGCAAATTCTTCACAAGACCGAACATCTTAGTATCCCGCCCTGGTCTATTACCTATTTCACTTCACGGTTTCTGAGCGTTGACTATGCCGGTGGCAGAATGCATCCCTACATAAACTTTGCAAATATGTCTCAATCTGGATATGGCGAAGCTCGATATGATAATCTGAAACCCACGATACCCGATGCCATAAAGAAAGCAAAATTAGCTAAAGAAGTAGGCGAAGATGTACGGCATATTTTAGCATCACTAGGTCTTGACTACTCAAGTTTAATCAGTCCGGTAACACCCTTCCTAAGAAAGTTTACCCTGAAGTGGCCTACGCAGTCTGACATGGCGATAGAAGCAGGGCAGATGGCTACCGAAGCCGTGAAAGGCCACCGATTCGAGGCATATAAGATTGGAAAGTTCAAATGACAGAAACAATCTATTGTGCATGTGGGTGTGGCAATCCAATAGTTTATAAGCCACATCATAAATATTATGGCTTCCCCAAATACCTGCGGGGACATCATCAGAGAGGTAAAACAGCAGCAACATGCCCATATATTGCAGCGATGGCTAAAAAACTATGTGGAAGAACAAAAGAAAATGACCCTAGTAGAGCAACACAAGCCAAAAAATTGCGTGGTAGGACAGCAGCGACACATCCAAGTATTGCGACAAGAGCTGAAAAACAGCGTGGAAAAACAAAAGAAAATGACCCAGGTCGTGCGGCACAGGCCAATAAAATACGTGGTAGAACAGCAACTACAAATCTAGGCATTGCAATAAGGGCAGAAAAGATACGTGGTAGAACAGCAAAAGACTACCCAGATATTGCTAGGTCGGCAGAAATAAGACGTGGACGGACAAAAGAAACTCACCCTAATCTTGCATCAAGGATACGGGGTAAAACAAAAGAAAATGATGTTAGTATCGCAGCACGTGCTGAAAAAATGCGTGGCCGAACAAAAGAAACACACCTATATATTGCTGAGGTGGCAAAAAGGCAGAGTGGAGCAGGAAATCCACGTTGGCTTGGTGGCATATCCTTTGAACCATACACATCTGCATTCAATGAAGACTTAAAAGAAACTATCCGACAAAGAGATGAATTTTGTTGTCAAAAGTGCGGAGTTCCACAGATAGAATGCATAACAAAACTAGCAGTTCACCATATAGATTATGACAAAGCTAATAGCATACCTAGTAATTTAATCTCACTTTGTATCGGATGTAATTCTCTAGTCAATTCAAACCGTGAATATTGGATAAATTATTTTCAATTCATACTAAAGGGAAGAGAACTATGGCTTTCGACTACGATATAAATGCGGCGTATTTATCAATTTTGTCAACATTGCCTGATTTGCGTCGAGGTGAATGGGTACACATAAAAGAAAACGAGATACCGCCGGATGCCACGCTTGGCGTTGCTCGATGTATCATAACTACCGATGCACCGTTTCACCCGTTCTCAATAGACATAGGCGAATCAAGTTATACGCCGATAGGTACTTTCCCAATAACGCTAACCCTTTATCATATCCGTTTTTTCGATAAATGGAAGATGGGGAGCCTTGCTGTTAAAGAGGGTTGGTGGTGGATTCCTAAAGACGAGCAATACACAATTTATCGTGGGGCAATGTTATGGCTTTGGAAACAGCGTCAAGAGTCCACCGGCAGAAAACGCTTAATCGTGCAAAGATTGTATTCTGCGTTAGTCGGAAAACAGATAGAGGGATTAACCACTGGACATTTTGGGGATATGTTCAACCCGTTCATACCGGCTCATGTCGAAGCTGCCAGCAACCTACAGGTAGCCGATGCCTGTCTGCAAAATAAGATAATTCCTATAGCCTGTACCGGCGATGGTTTTGTTTCTGACAAAAAGGTAGACTTACCATTGAGTACCGAAATGGGTGGCTGGAAACTAAACCGGCAGGGCGAGTGCATCTGCATAGGCTCTAACGTAATCATGTTCAAAGACGGCAGCTCAGCCGATGACTACCAAGACCTGCTTAATCAAATAAACGCTAATCCAAAGCTCACCACGTATCAAAAGACCTGGTACTCGCCGGTGACGCTAGCCGTGGCTCTACAGGGCGATTGGGATAGCTTGGGCGAGATACGTCAATTAGACCGCAGTTTTGACATATCCGCCGAATCAAAGCGCATCTACCCGAAACGACCAACTACGGGTAGTGCCTTGATAAGCGGTAGGCACTATACCTCGCTTCCGTGGGCTTATGACCAGCTAATCCTACCCAAAAATCCATAATTTTTCTCAAAAACAGCCTTTTCCCTATTGACTTTCCTTGTAACACCTGTTACACTTCAGAAGCATCGACCCACTTCTGGACTGAAAAGGACTAAGGAAATGACAGAGGTAAATTACATAATAACTAAATACGAACTGGGTTGCATCAGGCGGGTTCAAGTACATTTGGAAAATAGACCTGCTGTAACCATAACCTATGAAAGTGAAGGCTTAACAGAACAACAATTAGTTCAAAGAGCTATTGCTTATTGGGAAGGCCATGATAAACGAGAGGCGGCAGAAAAACAACTACGGGATAAATATGATAGGCAGGTTTACGCTGGTAATCTGCCATGTCATGATATTGAAACAAACCTAAACGGTTATTACGCTTATGTCCTCAAGGATAGACGCTCTAAAGGTAAATATCAAATCCTCGAAGCTATCGAATTAGATAGGTAAAATGGACATACAAGAGATAAGAACCAAACTCAATATGACGCAAGGTGAATTTGCCCAGTTTATTGGCGTATCACGAATGACCGTAAATCGCTGGGAAAACGGTAAAACCAAGCCATTGAAAATAATCCAAGACCGGATAAATGAATTATTCACTAAAGATTTAATCGCCAAAGTGCGAAAAACCTATCCTAGAAGTGCCACGGAGGTAAGGCAAGACTATATTGAAAGGGCAAAACGACAAAAAACTAATTCGGACAAACCTAACAAGTTGGTATCCGGTAGTAACCCAAAGACTAAAAAGGATGGTGACTAAAATGAGAATCATTAAAGATATACTACGCAACCACCGCATATTCAATTCATGGGACATTGCCAGAACAGCAAAGAATAAATTGTTCATAAGCTATTCATCGGCAGAATTAGGCAGAGCATCTCGCCCTGCACATTGGCAAGTAGTTGGTATGGGTATAGTAACTGACAGGGATGCCCATTGGATGAATTATGGCAATAAAACATTTACTGTCTACAACCGAGAAGAAAAGAACCCGAAATTACAAGAGGCAATTCAATGGGTCAAAACTACCTACAATATAGACATGGCCGACAAAGACCCGTTTGGTGCATATCACCCCGCCGGCACTATAGCAAAACTACAAGAGCTAATTGCTAACAAAGGAGACAATTAAAATGACAGAGAGAATTTGCTCATGCTGTGGACAAGGCTACACCGACGAATCAGGACATGAACCTAATGCTTGTGTTCAAAGATGCCGTGAACGATTAGCTAGGTTACTGGATAATATTGAAGATACCCGAACTCGTCTACACAATGCACAGGATAGGCAACGATATTTTAATGACGAACAATATCATAAAATCTTACAAAGGGAAGGAGGACTAACATGAAACAGCACAAACACAAGAGAGCCGAATACACAGAGGACAGTAAATCACGACATTCCAAGTATGCTCTCAAACACAAACAGGGGAGTGATATGAACCATAAGCGGCATACTGTACCGGTAAACAACTGTTCACTATGCTATCCAGAATAAAGTCGGAAAAAATAAAGGGGGAATGAAATGCTAATAACCCTACTACACTTTTCAAAGGAAGAGGGAAACTATTGCAAAGAGTATATTGTCTTGGCAACCCATGATGTAATAGCCCAATCTAAGAACGATGCCAAAGAAGATGGCTATATACTAGCGAATAGCATCACATTTGATGGCGATGTATCGCTACCAATAAACAAGGTGTTGGATTAGTCAAAGTCGAAATAGTTTATACTGATTGCAGGAGGTAAGGGAAATGGCAAAAAGAGAACTTAAATTTAACGAGTCCACCTTTAACGAAGAGTATATCTTAAACTTAATACGGCGAGAGATTGGGATGGGACGAATTGTGGAAGTTTTTAAGGGTTATGATGCTTTCGGTAGATTTGATGGTAGCTATACAATAAATAGCTACTCCAATCCTGATTACATCAAAAGACAAAAGATATAGTTAAAGTCGAAAAAATAAGAGAGGAATTGAGAAATGGCAAAGTATGATGTTGTTATCACTACAACCGACGGCAGGAGAATCACGGGAGAAACCACATACTCATTAAAACAGGCTGAGAAACGATTGAAGTTTGAGCAACAAATTGGCGATGGTCGGATAGTTGACATTGTAAAGGACCTTCCGTACAAAGGTGGTTGTTACACCACGGAGGTCAAGTCATGACCTCTCCTAAACTCTCTAAATCCCATAAAGTGTTGTTATTATGGGCAACCTTTTTTATTCTAGGTATAACTGCCGCCCTTTTAAAAAGTGCTCTTCCGTTCGTTATATTCATACTTATATGTTATTTGTTATTGATATATGACCACCATAAGGAAACAGGAAAGTGGCTGCTCGTTTCATGGCTAGGGGAACTTTTTATTAAGCCACATAATCAGAAGACCAGCAGCAATAACACCAAGAAAAAGATAGATAAAAAAATCACCCCATTTGAGCACAATCGACAGAACAGCTCCGACAACCCCAATTCCCATAGCTACACGAACCCATTCATTAAAGGTCATTCCACACCCCCAAAGGATAAATTATGACTTTTATATTAACGTCTAAAAGGTCTTTGTTTCATGCGTATGGGGTTAAAAAAGCTATGTCCACAGTTATGGCATTTGAAACGTCCAATCAAGTGATACCATTTTTGCCTGTGGAATCTAGCGTGTCCACATTTCGGGCAAGCAAACTTGATAGGAGTATACAACCTTGGCATCTTCCACCCCCTGTATACGAACTTGGTTGTTATTCTAACATACGAGAGTGTAGAATAAAACCATGCGAAGGCGTAATGTTCTGCTCATTTTCAATGAGTTCGTTGTTGAACCAATTCTTTTGGCTTTTGGGATATTTATTATATTTCCGCATTTTCAAACTGTTTATAACAATACGATGCCATATAAGATACATATCAAGGACACTCCAACATTTATCAATGGTATGTGGAAGGATATGAATATGTATCCAACTCCGTACATAATTTTCGGCATTATATTTGTGATTTGGGTTTCGCTGAAAGCATACCGATTTTGGAGTGACCGAAAAACAGAAAATGAACTCAAAAAATCTATTGATGAATTGCCCCAAAATATTGCCGAAGCATTAAAAATAGATGAGTTGCCCAGAAAGATTGCAGAGGCATTGAAACCATCTAGTGATATATCAAAAAGAGGCAAGGATAATGTCTGACGAGATAATCTGTAAATACTGCAACTCTGTAAATACCATTAAATTTGGTACTCATACAGATATAGACGGCAACGATATACAGCGTTACTTTTGTAAAGATTGCAATCGTAAATTTACTGGTTTGGATACGCTGGAAAAGATGCAAACGCCTATCCCTGTTATAGGAGCAGCATTGAATATGTACTACAGTGGCATGTCTCTAGATAACATACAGATGCAGATAAAACAGGATTATGGCTTGGATTTATCCCAGATGGGTATCTATGATTGGATTATTCGATTCACCAAAGATACTGTGCAGCGTACGCAAAATTTGAAGCTTAAAGTAGGCAACATCTGGATAGCGGACGAAACCGAGCTTGACGTGAGTGGGCAGAAGGCTTGGTTTTGGGACATCATAGACCGAGATAGCCGTTACTTGCTTGCTTCGTATTTATCGTTCTCTCGTGAAACAGAAGATGCTCAGATATTGATAGAACAAGCGATAAAACGAGCGGGCAAGATACCCAATACCATCATTACGGACAAACTCAGTACCTATGTTGACGGCATTGATATTGCCACGCATGGCAAAACTATGCACATACAGAGTACGCCATTTACGGGAACTAACAGCACGAACATAATTGAGAGATTTCATGGGACGTTAAAAGACCGCACGAAGGTACTCAGGGGATTCAAAGACCTTGCCACAGCACAACTGATTACTAACGGCTTTCTGGTGCATTACAACTTCATACGTCCTCACGAATCCTTAGAAAACGAGACACCAATAGAGCATATGAAAGTAGCTACGCCGTTTCATACATGGGCAGAAGCAATCCGAACCTCAGAGATAAAGAGCGATTACTATACCGTTAAAGCAATCCGCTTTGTACCGATAGGAATACCAAGAACACCAAAACAAGAGAGGCGTGTGTATTTACGTAAAGCAGCACGAAGACATAGGGCAAGAGAGATGGGAAGTACAGAGCCTACTATGAGACTAATGCAACGAGGTAGGAAGAAGAAACAACCATGATTATACGGAACCGTAAAGGATGGGCAACGAACTGTAGTATCCACCCATCCAGACCGAGTATGGTAGCCTAAGACTATCAGGCAAAGGAGAAGAGAAAATGGAGGAGCAACTAAAACCCATAATTGAAAGCTACCAACATTTTATGAGAAATCATACAAAATATAGCCGAAGCCCTAGTTTTAATATGGACAGGCATGGATTCCATTACATCCATGAATTTGATTTACCTGTTTATGACAATAATACTACTCAAAGGAGCCGCGATGCTGTTTCTGGCTTTGTCAAAGGTTATGGCGCAAAATGCAATCACTATGTTTATTACCGAACGGTAGAGGCATGGAAATTGCCATACATATTTATTTGGAGAAAATTAGATTAAATCCAAACCCTCGGCATAGTCCGGGGTAGAAAGGACACCAAAGATGATGGATAAACTACTACCGACAATAGCCGACATGCCGGATGAGGAACGTGAGATAGTCAATTGCCTTCTCACAGACCTTGTTCACTTGGCAAGGGAAAGATTCATGAAGCAATTGGCGATATTCACCGATACGGAGATTCGCCTGGGGCTGATAACGCTGTGGGAACACAACCTTATAAAAGCCGATATGAACGGCGATTACATTCAATGGATGCTCTACAAGCCGAGCAATGATTCATGGATAAGATTACCCGCATCAAAGGCTTATCTAGACCGGATTTCTTAGTCCTTCCTAAAAATCGAACCTTCCTTGAGGAATGCCGCAACTCCAAGAATAACGTAAGCCAGCCCTATGGGTATGGCTAGCCACAGAAGGTGCTTTTCTGTTGTATATGGCAAGTCTAAAAGCTTGGTATCTCTGATGCTATAGCGTAGTATGGTTGGCATAGGTTCATCCTTAGTAGCCCTTTCTTTCCATACTTCGTCAGGATATGCAATCATCAACTTTGAGGCCATAGAAGAGACAAGCGGTATTTTGCCATTATAATGCTTGAGGAAACCGATATAACTTCCCCCTATGCAGATAATCAAGCCACATAGAATAAAGAATATGGCAAAAATGTACCTGATTAATGTTCTGTTATTAGTTTTCATGTTTCAATACCTTTCTTTTCTCTAAAATATACTTAACGTATAATCCTCCACAATATGCACCACAACAGCACAAAACAATGCAACAAGCAAGGAGAATTGATATGTGGAGAAAACGCCAATCTTTTTCTGGAAATAGGATGATTTTGAACACATGGTCGAAATCAATAAAAACACTGACAAACCCACACAAAATCCCAGCAAAAAGTGCGTTCCCGACATCCATAGATTTCCTAATAACCTTGCCCATAATGCTTCATCTCCCATTTCGATTTAATAACCCTATCGCCCGGTATAGAAAAATTGTCCCCCAGCATACTTTCCATTGTGTTGGTCTTAGCCACCAATGAGAATATAACTTCTGCACTTCAAAAGCCTGCCTAGCTTCTGCCTTATGCTCTCGTTCGCTCAGCGAGCCACTGTGTGCTCTCCAGTTTGCTAGATATTTATTAACGAAATAAGGCTTACTAACCTTGCCGGCTCTTAGCCAGTATTCATAATCCATGACAAATCTTAGGTCAGGATTAAACCCTCCTATCTGCTTATAAAATTCCCTCCGCATAAATACCGTAGGTTGTACTATAAAGTCTACGCATTGCAAAACTGTATAACTGTACCGTGGTTGCAGAAACTCTTTAGACTTAGTAATGAAACCTCTGACCTCTCTACCTGTGCTATCTATTATCTCACCTTTACCATATAGCCATTGTACCTTATGATGTCTCTTAAAACATTTAACTACATTCTCAAAACACTCGGTTCTGTACGTATCATCTGCACATATGTAAGCAACTATATCCCCAGTAGCTAATTGCATTCCTTTGTTAATAGCATCTGATTGCCCCATTGGTGAAGTATGTGCCCAAGTGAACTTACTGTTATACTTCTTATTATACTCCTCAAGTATTCTCTGTGTACCATCTTGAGAATTACTATCTACCACAATGACTTCAAAGTTTCGATAACTCTGGGAAAATATAGATTCTAGGGTATGCCTTAGAAACTTTACACTGTTCAGTGAAGGTATAACAATACTAATTTTCATATCTTTAGCTCCATAACTTCCTGCCGACATCTATTTGCCGAAATCTCGCAATACTTTTCCTCTATCTCAATTCCTATACATCGGCGATTTAACTTCTTGGCACAATAGGCTGTTGTACCTGAACCGAGAAAGGGGTCAAGGATTAGGTCGTTAGGATTTGAATAATCGGCAATCAACTTCAATATAAGTTTCTGTGGTTTTTGTGAAGCGTGCCCCGTGTAAATGTCCCCCGTGTAACTAGCCGCCACTGTTGAATTTATAAGATAGGCTCGATACATTTTATAGATGCACTGTCCGTTCCGTTCAAATATCCTTTCATATTGCGATGCTGCCCCAACTTTCTTATCCCAAATATGAATTGCTGTGCAGTCGAGGGGAAAGTCAGCTTTTGCACTCCAAAATACCAGTTGTCTACAATTAAATTCTGCCAATTCGTTTATAGCTTCCGAATCTCCATATTCAGAGTGGTAATCGCTGTATGGCGGGTCAGTCAATACCAAGTCCACCTTAACGTCAAGTTGTGGCAGAATCTCACGGCAATCACCATGATAGATTGTTACCCACTTGTCTTGATAATAAGGATTCATATCTTCTTCCCTTTAGGAAAACACTTTTTCAGTAGTGGACATTTTTTGCCTATGCAGCATTCTCCCTGCCCTGACATTATGCACATTATTATACTCTCCGGCTTTACTTTTTTCATTTTCTTGATACCCCCTTTTTTATTCATAGTTTCAAATTAACCAGCCATTCTTTAATCTCATCTATGGGCAAAAGCTCACTATCCAAGTCGTCAGTAATAACATTTTCCGTAGGCAGAAAAAGTTTTTCGTGCATCCTTTCATCTTTTCTTAATCCCACAGTTTCCACTTTCGTCATATTATTGCCGTAAACCTCTATCATCGCTTTTGCTAAATCGCCGAGCTTAATAAGTCTATGATGATGTGGGATATATATTTTGCCATTCTCGCCTTGTTCAAGGATTTGTATAATGAAACTTGCTACCACATTGACATCGACAAAAAGCCGTGTCATCTCAGGGTTGGTTACCATCACTTTATTGTTCTGCTTTATTTGTTGCGCCCATTTCAATATTACACTGCCAGTCGAACCAAAAAAGTTACCGCTCCTAATTATCATATACCTGCAACTTGAAACTATTTGTGCCTGTCCGAGAATTGCCCTCTCAAGAAGAAGTTTAGTAGCACCATAACATCCTATGGCTTCAACGGCCTTGTCACTTGACATCCCTATAAAGGTGGCACCCTTAAAATATTTTAGTAAGTCTAATGTAGCAGTAACATTTGTAGCAATAGCCTCCAGAGGATATTGCTCACAATAATCAATGTGCTTCATGGCAGCCAAATGCACCACCGCATCGACCTCGTTTAACGCATACTTTAAGGTGTCAATATTCCGTATGTCGCCGATGATAGGATTCACTCGTTTATCACCACCGCACAACAACATCAACATTGCCAATTCATTTTCTTGGCGGGAAATCACCTTGATTTTAATGTGACTGAACCTACCAAGTAATTCTTTTACCAAGTGCCTGCCTAAGAACCCAGCGCCACCCGTTATTAAACAGTCGCCAAATTCCCACTTAGCCATCAATTTTTAACCTCCAGTATATCGTTTTCCAGGCTAGTATTATTCCCTGTTTGACAGGGTTTAGGACGCTGTTCCTTCGCCTGTCTTTGTGGTATACACAGGATACCGGCACTTCTATTATTCTCGCACCCGCTTTCCTAGCTTTCATAAGCATCTCCGTCGAAAAACCAAAGCCGTCTTCTGTAATTTCGATGTTCTGTACGACCTCTTTTTTGAAAGCCCTGAAACAACATAGGCTATCGGAAACCTTTTGTTTTGAGCCGATGTTGTAGAGCCATGTGATTACATCTATTCCGAATTTACGGTATCTAGGCATGGAGTCATCTATAATATTAAGAAACCTTGAGCCTATGGCCATATCAGCATGGCTGTTTTCCATCTGTTCCAGTAACCACGAAATGCCTTCAGGAATATGTTGCCCGTCGCCATCCAGCGTAACAACAATATCGTAGTCGTGGCTAACTGCATTCAGTCCTAGCCTAGTGGCTGCACCTGCACCCTGTATAGGTTGTTTAAATATCAAAGCACCAGCTTCTTTCGCTATCCGTGCGGTTTCATCTATAGAGTTATTGTCCACTACTACCACAGTGTCTACATACTTTTTGGTAGACTCGACTATATCACCTATGGTGCTTGCTACATTGTATGCCGGTATAACTGCTGCTATTTCCATTTCTTTGATACCTTCTTTCTATTTCAATGGAACCAGTTCTAATAAAGCTATGCTCTCTTCGCCACTTTTATTATCGACCAAAGCGGCTGTTTCTTCAGGCACAGCTTCCCAATATCCTTCATGGTTACGGACATAATAAATCTCCTCCTTGATTTTCCAGTTAAGAAATAATTGGCTTAGCCAGAATTTATCATAAACCTTATGCAGCGAGCCAACAATTCTCCGTCGGCCATAGGGTACAGTGACTAAAAAGGTGCCATTAGGACGGAGGATTCTCTTTATCTGAGCCACGGCTTTAATATCACCATCAGGATCGTCCGATGTAATGCCCCATCTGCCGCCCAAACCTATGTGCTCTAATGTAGAAAGAGCACAAACAACATCAAAGAAATTATCAGGACAGTGGGTATTCGTAATGTCTTCTAAAACGAAGTGAAAGTTTGGAAACCTGAGTTTGAATTCTCTGACATCTATACCGTATACTTCCCACCCTATCGAAGCCAAACTAGCTGGAAGGAAGTTTTGCCGGGCACTACAACCGACATCAAGTACCCTGCCCTTTTTCATTGAGTTCAACTTCCCAATTACAAAGGAATACTCAAAGATGCGAGCGTCAGGAGAAGCAGTTTCGCCCGATGCCTCTAAATCAACAAGGCGATAAGCGAACCTTACTAAGCTTGGTGATAATTTGAACTTAGGAAATAGTTTAATCATAAATTCCTGCCTTCCAATTTTAATTATTTCTAAAGTAGCTTCTAATGCAATCGCAAACTCTTTCTATATCCTCATTGGTGAGAAAAGATGAAGATGGCAACCATAACCCCCGCTGCGAAATAGATTCTGAATTCCTGAAGTCTCCCTTGATATAGGAATAAGGCGGCTGGGTATGGATTGCCGGATAAAATGGCCGAACGCCTATGTCTTTTTCATCCAAGAATTTAGCTAAGTTATTTCTTGTTTCAGCCTCGTTGGCTAGAATGTCAATAAACCAAGGAACACAATCTTCTAGGTTGGTATCTATGAATTCTATTCGCTCGATGTTTTGTAACCGGTCATAGTAAAGCGTATATATTTCTTTTTTCTTCTTCACCCGCCAATCGAGTTTTTTCATCTGCTCAAATCCAATTACTGCCTGAAGGTCGGTAAATTTGGCATTAAGCCCCATCGTTTCATGGTAATCTAGCCCCGCCTTAGGTCTGCCGAAGTCTTTTATCTTAGACACTCTACTGAATAGTTCCTCATCATCAGTAACTAAGGCACCGCCTTGACCGGTAGTAATGATTTTAGGAACGCTGAAAGAGAAACTTCCAAATCTCCCAAAGGTGCCCAGATGCTTACCTTTGTACCTTGACCCCAAAGATTGAGCCGCATCCTCAATCAAACATAGATTGTATTTGTTGGCTAGTGCTACAACTTTTTCCATATCAGGACAACGACCATTGATACTGACAAACATTATAGCTCTGGTTTTAGACGTAATCGCTTCTATTGCCAATTCCAAGTCAAGGCATAGGTTCAAAGGGTCTATATCTACTAGGATAGGCTTGGCTCCGGCAATAACAACAGCATTGGCTGAGGCTATCATAGTGTAGTCGGGAACAATGACCTCATCTTCCTTCCCAACGTCTAAGGCCATAAGGGCAATGACTAGGCTTATCGTGCCGTTGCTGACCACCGAGGCGTACCTGCTGCCAACGTAATTGGCAATCGATTGTTCAAACTCTCTTGTTTTCTTGTGTTCGGTGAGCCACCCGCCACTGTCAAGATATTCAGCCATCGCCTCTTTTTCCTCTTTGCCTATCCAGGGTTCTATTTGATTGATTCTCTTCATATTTCCCCTTCAAAGTCTTTTTTTGATAAAATTGGTGGCACTGTAACCCAGTTTATGCCAAACTTTGGGTCGTCATACCTAAAAGTCTTTTCCCTATTTGGGTCATAATACTCTGACATCATATAATGGAATATGGCCACATCGCTTAATACCTGATAACTATTGCCATGCTTCGGTGGCACCAAAACTTGGTTGTGATTATCGCCTGACAATATAAAACCTTCCCACTTTCCACTTTTAGGCTCTACTACTACTTGATATACCTTGCCATAGAGACAGGTACATAACTTCCACCGCTTTGAATCCCAATGTATGCCACGAAGAACACCTCTGGCACTGGTAGTGACAACTATTTCTTTCCACCTAACATTAATAAAGGTTTCATCTCGCAATAACACAGCAGAACTTAATCTTTTATGGTATTCAGCGTTATCCCAAATACCTATTACATTACCCCTATAATCTTCAAATGATTCAAGTTTTATCAGGTAAACACTATTTAGGGTTGTTTCTAACACTTTCATTTTAATTTCAGATTCTTTCTCTGTCTCTCTCGGCTCCGGGATACGGGCCGTTCTTCACTTCCAATACTTTTGTGTTATCCTCCAATATCTCGTACCCATGCCCACCATTGAGAAGTATTATAGTGTCTCCCTTCCTCAAATTAACCGACTTCAAGAATTCCTTTTTCTCTGTGTAGATATCAGCCCTGACTTGCCCATCTTTTATGAAAATAACCTCCTGGGTGCGTAGCACTTGGCGAGGTTGAATTGAATGGATATGGGGAGCTAATTTTTGCCCTTTAGAATACTCCCATGTACCTACTTGTTGATAATCCTCTTTAGAAGATACAAAACTTAGAATATTCCCACCCCCTTTCCAATCGGCATCCCTGATTATAATTGCTAAAGTTAAATCTCCATCCGTTATTTCTTCTGTTTTCATGTAGTTACCTCACTTGAAATTATCTAGGTTTTAAGTTAGCAGCACGCATATCGGCATCTACCATCATTTTTACCAATTCTTTGAATTTCACTTTGGGTTTCCAGCCTATTAACTTCTCTGCTTTTCCAATATCAGCCTGTAATACATCAACCTCAGTAGGTCTATAATACCTTTCGTCTATCTCGACGTATTTCTGCCAAGATAAACCTGCAATACCAAAAGCTTCCTCAACAAATTCTTTTACTGTGTGTGTTTCTCCAGTGCCTATAACTATATCTTCCGGATACGGTAATTGCATTATCTCCCAGATTGCCTCCATATATTCTTTTGCGTAGCCCCAATCACGCCTAGCCTCTAGGTTGCCTAGCAACAGCTTATCCTGTTTGCCTGATAATATATTAGCTATGCTCTTGGTAATCTTACGAGTAACAAAAGTCTCGCCTCTGCGTGGACTATTATGAACTTTGATCAGATTAGCACCAGTGGCAAAGGATTGCGATTCTGTCTGAATGTCATAAAACCAGTTATCCTCTGCTGCAGTATCTACAATATCGACAATCTCGTCTTTATCTCTTGTCAGGTGCCTTCCTTTATTGGTAGGTTTATCTGTAGTAAACTGTGCATAATAGTAACGTCTTCCAGCACGATAATCACACTTAACTTTAGCTTCCTGGTTTGGCGATATAGCAAACATGAGATATACCAAACCTAAACACAGTGTCGCAGACTTCGTTGTGAATCCTTTATATTTATAAGTTTCATTGCCTTTTTGCCTACCATCTGCCATATAATAACCCTCGTAGAAAACTTTCTTGGCGATATTGTCACTGTTTAATACAAAAATTGGAATTCTCTTTTCGCTGCTTCGTTCTGTATATATATGGCTTCTTAACCAATGACCAAACGCACTATCATTATTTATATCTAAATCCCAGATATCATTTCGGCATCCATCATATTCGCCAACACCTTTATTTGTTAATCTATAGCTCCATCCATATCGCTTGATAACAGGCAAGGCAATCGTCAGCAATTCCTCTTTGTCAATACCAATTAATCGTATTCCTCCATCAAGTGCTATATGCCCATCGCCTACTATATAACCTATGAATCGCAAAAGAGAAATGTCATCATTAAATAATGATTGATTGTTCTCGGGGTATTCTATTTTGAAAAGCTTATTACCAATACCTAGATTAACTGTCATTACTTCCGCCCCATCATCCTTGAATACTGCGTGTTCAAAGGTAGCTTCATAACATGCTTTTCTAGATTGAATAAGTCTTACTCTCTTTTTGGCATCTTTATAACATGAACCGCTTAGAACACGTGTCCATTCTTTCCCATTCCATACATGCGAGTTAGCATATTCATCTTTCAGTCCTTCATATTTATGTTTCTCAGTTCTAAACATATCCTCAATTGGAATTATATCTATTAATCCATTGTCCTTTTTGACAATCAATGGGCTATTCTTCAATATGCTCTCATGGTTAAATAGAATCCCGTTCACGGCAAAGATACCATAACTGTTCCTATAATGTATGGTTTCAAAATAACTGTGTAATTTTGCGATTGCATAAGGACTGCCGGGCAACATAGGAGTATCTTCATTTTGCGGTGGTGGAGAATTGCCAAATTGTTCCGAGCTGGCAGCATTATAAAATTTAGTGTCTGGCTTAACTTGCCTAACAGCTTCTAGCAATCTAGTAGTTCCAAGAGCCGTAACATTTTCCGTATATTCAGGAATTTCAAAACTCACTTTTACGTGGCTCATTGAAGCAAGGTTGTAAATTTCATCAGGCTGTATCTTATGTATTAAACTGAATAGACTTCCGCTATCTGTCATATCTCCAAAGTGTAGTTGCAGTTCATCAAATATATGGTCTATACGTTGCGTGTTGAATGATGAGCTGCGCCGAATTATTCCATGGACTTCATAGTTCTTAGATAATAGTAATTCTGCTAAGTAAGAACCATCTTGCCCAGTAACGCCGGTGATTAGGGCTTTCATTATTTATTCTCCTTTTTGATTATGGCTCCGACACCGGTGAAATAAATCTCGGTTGACTTGCATCTTGCTTTCCGGGCAAAATCCGCAAAGGCATAGTTCCACGATACATCGTGAGAGAGCAACAACCCTCCAGTGCCTAGATAGTCCCAGACTGTGGTATATTCAAATGTCATGTTATCATAGGTGTGTTCACTATCATGCAGAAAGATATCAACCTTACCAAGTTCAGCCAATAGGCTTGGCAGTAAATCTTTGCTCTTCCCTAATCTTAGATTCCATCTTTCTTTGAGGTATGGGGGTATGGCAAGCCCTGTCTCCTTCCCTTCAGGAATGAGAGAGCTGTCGGTCAATGCGTAGTTGGGAAAATCTATTGAATAGAGTGTGCCTTCCCCGTTGTCTTGCAATGCTTGCAGGATAAAAGCTGATGATATTCCGGCAGCAACTCCTGTCTCAACTACCACCTCTGGCCGTAGTATTCGAACTATGACATAAAGGAAGTCAGGCGTTGCGATTTCTCCATAATAGATCCCGTTCAAGGAGTTTGCTATATATGTTTGTAATTTCTGGTTAGAGGCAATGGCTTCCCAATACTCCTGTAAATTACCTACAGTCGCCCCTATGCGCTTTGTTAGTCGCTTAGTTTGGGATTGTATTACTCCAGCTTTCCCAGAAACCACATATCTGAGCATAGCTAATGGGTCAGTTAATCCTATTTTCAACGCTCTTGGACTGACTAGCGGTCTTGTGAGTGACTGATGTTTATAAATCCCTTTAGGCATCTATCATTTCCTCAAGTTCTTGTCTGATGTCTTTCCCGCTTATGCTATTGCCAATACAATCCCAACCGTCTACTTTTTGGCGGGCAAATAGTTCTATACGGGTAAGATCGCCAAATAATTTCACGATTTCATTTCTAAATTCACTAGGCTTTTTGGAGTGGTGAGCTCTTGGATAGAATTGGACATTTCTAACAGAAGCATCTAACCTCTTACAACCATTCCCTTTAGTTGCCAAAAGACATATTTCAGCGTTTGCCCTAGTATATCTCCCCATACCCATAAGCGGGTTGTTGCCGAGAGTAGTTTTAACCCAAGTGAAAGCTACCGTCTTATACTTAAAACCCCAAGCGTTTACGACTTTCAACCCCTCCTCTAGTTGCGGGTATGTAACCCATAGAAGCAACACGGAATTATCATCTGCGGGAATAACTAAATTGCAAATATCTTCAGTTGCCATCGTTGGATAATGGCTTTCAGCCCCACCGCCATGACTTTTACTTTTATCGTTATAATGCCACGGCGGGTCAGCATAGATTATCTGGTATTTCTTATTCATATTTATTTATGACCAGCCTCCCTTGCTTTTTTCCTGCAGATGAATATGTTTAGAAAGCAGAAATTTGGATAGGCGAATAAGTTTATAAAGCGAAACAGCCATAATGTTCTAGCAGGATAACGGGTAGTAAGTAGGTAGGAAATCGGCAATGTGGGAAATACCCCTTTCCTCTTTACAATGGCAAAGCCTTTCTTGATTAAGAGGTCTATATATTCAGCGATGGGTCTATCGCCTGGATGCTCTTGGATACTAGAAGTTCTGGCTAGCTTTCCTGTAAGGAGAAAGTATAGGCGACAAAGAATATGTGCTAAGTTAGGAATTGAGATGAGGAGAATGCCGTTGCGTTTCAGCACCCTGCTAATCTCTGCTAGGGCTTTCTCTTGATTAGAATAATGCAGATGCTCTATCGTATCTAGACAGAGAACTAAATTAAAATGATTGTCTTTGAATGGCATTTGGGTAATATCGCCTTGAACCACAACATCAGAGGCGTAGTTTAAGTCCAAGCCAATGATGCTGTAACCTTCCTTTTTGAACTGTTCAACTAGAATTCCTTCTCCGCATCCGGCATCAAGTATAGCCCAATTCTTGGGGATACTTTGGACATACTCTCGCACAAGTTTCATCTTAGCTTGGTAAGTGGGATAATAGGAATCGTTGGGGCTTAGGTATCTATGATACTCTCCTTTCTCGGCATATATTCCCGTCATTATGATTTCTTTTGGCATAAGTGTTACTGTTCCTTTTCTGCGATTAGACAATATAACATAGCATAGTCGTCTACACCTACTTTTAGACGGCTTAGTATGTAAAAAATCAACCCTATAATACGCAGAAGAATGTCCCAAGGCCACCAACTAACTGACAACGGCCACGGATGCCATCTAGGGCTTTGTAGGAATAGAGCCATAGCACTATAGTGGTTACCAAGTGCTTCAAAATGAAAAAGGTTAAATTTTGCCAGCATTTCTTTTATTGCTGAGGGGCTGAATCTATAGAAATCATCCGGTGCTCCATGAAAAGGAAAAATGAAGGGAACTGTTAAAAACAGCTTTCCCCCCGGCCTCAATACACGATATATTTCATCTATAGCTTTCTTAGGTGCGCTGATATGTTCAAAAACTACAAAGCAGGTAAAGGCATCTATCGAATTTGCCTCATAGTGCATGTTCATCATATCAAGGTATTCTAGACCTTCGCCTGAAATGTTGGTCATAGTATATTTCTGTGACGAAGTGGCAAACCGCCCGTAATCTTCCGCTTTATCAGCACCTAATTCAACTATTTCACCTTTCAGCATGGGCATCAACTCTTTTATCGCCTTGTTTTGCAATATTCTAGCAGGTGTTTCCATCCCAACTATATATTTAATCAGCACACCAATGCCTAATGGAACAGGACGGCTAATTATGCCCTTATGTACTTTTGCTAAAGGAGTATGAAAGGCTAGCACAAAGGCCTTCTTTAGTAATGCGAAATTCTTGTGCATATCACTTGACCATATCGGATGTGCATTAAATTGTTTCTTAAGGCTCATTTCTGTACTCGTATATAACAGATTGTCCGCTTCTGAAAACTTCTTGGCATAGAGTCATATCCAGAGACACCCAGTCTTTTATTGTCCTTAATCCTTCTCCCTTACCTAAGCCAACAATTTTCTGTTTTTCTGAGTTCCATGCTCGTACAAAGATATAATAATGTCCTGCAACAGGTTTGTTATCGATTAATATCATAGGCAACTCTCGGAGGATAATGTTATGGAAACTGTTCAATAGTATTACTGCATTATAATCACCAACTATCGGTATACTTAAATCCCCTTTGTCATTAAGCCACTTGGCGCATTGCACGTCATCTTTGGTATATATTCCTACTATACCCGTACGCTCACCACTTAGGGCAAAGCTATAAGGCACAACCAGTTTGTCTACGATATTGCTTCTCATTGCCTCATAAACTGAACCAGAGGTAAAAGCAAAATAGATTAACAATATTGTTATTGTTGACCAAATTGTTCTTTTGCTCATTGTGGTGGCATAAATGCTGGCATTTTTAGAAAGAATAATACAAAGATAGTTATTACTGCCAGCCCTAATAGTATTATGCAAAACCATCTTGCTACCTCAATCATTATAGATTTCGTTCTTTGTACTTCCATTTGCAACTCCTTCGCATCCCAGCACCAACATTGGAGCTAGGAAAAATAGACTCATATGGTAAATTCTAGTTATATTTATAAGCAAATCAAAGTGGGGTACGAATACGCCACATAGCAAAAGCACAAAACTACAGCCCACCCCAGCTGTGAATTCAGCTGTGAATTTATATCTTGAATGTCTAAATAATAGATAGCCAGCACCAATGACTATCAATAACTGTGTTAAGTATTGCACTATTCTGAAAATCTTGCCTTCAATTGGCTGTCCGATGAAATCTAAACCTGTCCCTGCCAAGACAAGATGCCCATGTTCTTTGGAATATGGTTCGACATCAGTTGCTATTGCTTCACTAGGATTAGCTGCTTCACTAGGATTGTCCGCTTCTTTGCTAACTGTTATATTGCTACTAACTGCCATACTGCTTGTGCCTATCTTTTTCTTTTCATCTGCTACGTCTGCCTTTTCCTCTTCATGCTTTGCTTTTGCTTCGTCAAGCCTGTTTGATGCTAGCGTGCTGTAGCTGCTAGAAACAAAAGATAGTTGTTGGTTAATTGCACCTTTAGAAGCATAGTGATAATAGACATAGAATGTTCCCGAACAAAGTATAAATATTATAGACAGAATAGCAACAGGTATTCGCTTGAAAGAAAACAGTCCCCATTTAGATTTGCTCGTTGCTAATCGAACCATGACGATGCCTAACAAGTAGAGCAATGCTGCTATGCCTACAGTATAATGACAGATAATTGTTAAGATTAGACAAGTCAATATGATAGTTCCCTTGTACCACAAAGACCAGTTGCCCACCATTGCTAAAATCATCAAAGCAAAGAAGAATTCAGCAACCATAGACTTTGCAATTTGAGCTATTTCAAGGCTATACACTGGCATTACTATAAAGAATAAGGAGGCATAGAAAGCCCTCTTGCTACCGATTTGTTCCTTGAAAGCATAATACAAAATTACTGGAACGCCAACTAAGAACAAAGGCAGAATGGCTTTATATATCCATATGGCATCTATGCTTGATAGTTTTGATAACCAAGGAACTAAGAAGCCCATCACAATTGATGTAATACTCCCACCTATGCCTCCAGACGTTGTACCGTTTAGGAAATCCCAGCCGGTACTCAATGCTATTTGGCTAACTGCAAGTTCACCTTGTATGTCCGAACCAACAACATAATCTCCAAGCATAGTTGTAGAGTAGACTAATCCTAGCGCCATTATGCCTATACAATAAGGATAATGCTTTGCTTTAATCACTTCAGTAGCTACCAGAATTGTGATGACTGCAACTACTAGAATTGATGCTACCCCTAAAATCATTTTTTCAACTCCATAACCATGTTTACTTCCTTATTTTCACCAATAGACTAGTGGCTTGCCATGTAGCAACCTACCCAATGCCAAAAGCAAATTATAAAAATCTCCTTTGGGATTTCTTAAAGCCCGCTTCATTATTGTCAAAATGTTTATTCTTCGAAATACAGAAAGAAAATGGTTTAGTTCTTCCTTTGTCAACTTCTCCGACAGGACTATCGGGCTTTTATTCTGCATGGCGTCTATGTCCAGTCTGCTCCAATCCATATTATCGTTGACCAAGCCCTTCTGCTTGGCATACTCCCATACCGGTGTTCCAGGAAGCGGGGTCAGCAAATGTACCGCAAAGGAACTCAACGGAGCTTTTTTGACAAATCTCAATGTTTGTAGGATATCAGCAAAAGTTTCCTGCGGTGAGCCAATAATAAACGTTCCACTCGCCTTTATCCCATATTTTCTAATTGTCTTGACAGCATTCATATTATCCTCTACTGTTACGCCTTTCCCTTTTAGGTATTCCAAAATCCGAGGTGAAGATGACTCCAGCCCTAGTGAAATCCCCGTCACATTCATCCGCTTCAATAACTGGGTTACCTCGTCAGTAATCAAGTTGGCTCTGGCATTGCAATCAGGGAAACTCACTTTGCCTAGGAGATTCCCCTCCTGCAGCAATTCTACTATTTGCCTGAGCCTTTGTCTGTCGGCTATGAATAGCGAATCGTAGATTGAAATGGTTTCAACTTTATGTTCCTCAACCAATTGCTTAATTTCAGCGACAACATAGCTAGGCGAGAAGAATCTAATTCCTCTCCAATACACAGTAGGATAACAAAAAGCACATCTATAGGGACAGCCTCTTGAGGTAAGTATATAACTAGCTTTACACTTGCCAAATATATCTCTTGCCGCCATTGGTATCTTGTCTAAGGGCTCTATCAGCTTTCGCCTTTTGGTGATGACAAGTTCATTGTCCTTCTTGAAAACAATGCCATCGACACTATGTAATTGGTCTTTATCAAAGAAGCCTTTTTTGAGAAACAGGTAAAGAAGGTCAATAATGGTTTCTTCGCCTTCACCAATAACTCCCACATCCATATCTTTTGTCAACGTGGATGGCAGCGCAGAAATGTGTACGCCACCTATGATGACCGGTAACTGATATTCCTTGCAGGTTTGGGCATAGCTGATTGCCCTATTGTAATATTGAGTCGTAGAGGTGATACCCACAATATCTGGCTTGAATGCCTTTATGCCCTCGTCAATATCGTGGTCAATTACCTTGAACTCTACTGAATCAGAGCCAAAGTTTGTTCTTATCGAGCTGGCTAAATAAGCGAGACCTAGCGGCGGGTACATAACCTCAAATTCCCTCCTTAGATTGACGGCATTAACAAACATAAATTTCAGTTTCATTTTATATTCTTCAGTTTAGCACGTATATATTTGTAATAGAATTTAGGAAAAAACATAAACTTTAGCAGTGAAAAGTCTCCTTTGGCAAGGCGTTGCAAACCTTGCACAATAGCAACTTTGGAATGTGACCCTGCAAAGGTGGCAATCAGCGAAACTTTCCTGTCTACTATAAAACTTTGCATAGTGGCTGGAAGTAATTTATCAATATATAATGGTATGTTAGACAATTGGTTCAACTTGGCATTTAACTTGTATTCAACTCGGTCATACCACGAAAAGTCGTGTGGCAATGTACCTTGTTTGCGAGCAATTGCTTCTAGTTCTGTTCCGGGAAAAATCATAGTTGGCTGAATAGGGCAAATAAAGCCATAGGTTCTCTCAATCCGATCAATCAGATTCGATGTTTCTATGAGGTCTTGCTCATCTTCCCCTGGGAAAGAGAACATAAAATAAGGTTGAACAATTATATCAATATCATGGCACTCCTTACAAAAGCTAAGAATCTGGCTAACTGAAATGCCTTTTCCTATTCGTGAAAGAATTCTTGGCGAACCAGATTCTACGCCTATTGCGATTGAAACACAGCCGGCCTTTTTCATAAGTTCTAATAGTTCCAGTGGTATATTGACCCTACTTTCACACCACCACTTCAATTTTAGATTCCTACCTATTAGTTCTTGGCACATCGCCCTGACATGATGAGGATTAGCTGTGAAAGTTAAATCAAGGAAGTTAATGCCTTCTATATTGAATTTGTCCCTGTAAGACTCTATCTCATTGACAACATCTTTTGCCTTTCGTGTTCGGTATTTCATTCCAGCCTTTGAACAGAATATACATTTGTATGGGCAACCACGAGACGACATAACACTGATTGCACGAATAGGCTCTAGATACCCAAAGATATGTTCCGGGTATTCATCCCAACTAAATTTTGTATAGGGCTGTAAACTATCCAAATCATCAAAAATGGGTTGGTCTGGATTGTTAGTGATGCGATTATCCTCTCTATATGTAATGCCCTTTACCTGCCTCAAATCTTTCCCTTCATCTACATTATTTATTATCTCTACAATAGTTATTTCCCCTTCTCCCCGAACGACAATATCAACTTCCGGCACCCTTCGTAACGTATCTTCGGCACAATGCATGAAATGCACTCCTCCAACAACCACCAGTGACTTGGGATAAAGCTTCTTTACATATTCTGCTACCTTGACAGCCTCAAAGCGTGTGTGCGTTACTGAGGTAATTCCAAAGATGCGTGACTCATTATTCTTGAGCACTTCTTTTATGGGCTTGCCCTGATATCTTCTCTGTTCTAAGTCAATGATTTCCACCTTGTGCACAGTCCTACTTTCAATAGATGAGGCCAAATAAAAAAGGGAAAGGGGACGTGTTAGTTGCCAATATTGTTCCGTAGCAGCACCTGCAGAGACCGATTTTGCAGGTTGAATCAATGTTATTTTCATTAGCTTTATATTTTGCTAGCCTCTCTCATTCCGGCCCAGAGCCCTCTCAAACTACCACTATCCTTCCTTACTATGCTCATCACCGCCTCCATCAGGAATAAACCAACTACTGACCAGTAAAAGGCAAGGTTATGCTTTAGGTCTTGGGGTAAATTCTTCTTAAAATAACAGAGATGATTTATCATCAGCCCTTTTCTTCTATCATACAGACTTCTTTCAGCCGAAGAGTAATTATGAATTCCTTTGGCATAAGGAACGTAAACATTCCTGTATTTTCTGGATAGCCTATAGGCAAACTCATCGTCTTCGGCATATCTGTATTTGTAGAGGTTTTCGTTGAATCTAAATTCGTCAAGTATTTCTTTTCTAAAAGCCATGCAATAGCCAAAGAGGAATTCGCAAAAGGTGATTTCATCAACAGCACCGCTCTTTATGAATGTCGGAAACCCTGATAGCTGGAATTTACCATCACCCCACCGGGGCAAGAAAAAAATACTGAGTAAGAATTGGGATACGGTAGCATCTCTTATCTTATCAGAAAAATGAAGACTACTCTCTACTTGATGCCGCTCTGCAATATTGGCAGTTACTCCACCAATATCTCTGGGATAAGTGTTGAAAACATACATAATCTCTTTCAGGCAATTTTTTTCTAATACGACATCATCATCAATAAAGACGATTATATCTCCGGAACTGGCACTGATGCCGACATTCCTTTGAAGCGTTAAGCCAGGTTTACTATGAACATATTTTATTCTCTCGTTTCCAGTGAAGCAAAGTTTAATTTCCGAATTTAGCTTCTTTGTATCACTGCCATCAACAATGAGAATTTCATCAGGTGGAACTGCTTGGGTCAGAAGTGACTCAAGACATCTGACTACATCTTGAATTCTGTCTTTGGTTGGGATTATCACTGAGATTTTATCCATGCTAAACCCTCATTCAAAAACCAACTTGTATACTTTCTTAGCCCATCCTCAATATTCGTCTTCGGGACATAACCAAGGTCTCTCCTTGCCTTATCAATGTTTGCCCATGTATGCTCAGCATCACCTTTCTGTGATAGTGTATGAATTATCCGTGACTTGCTGTTTGTTATGTTTACTATTTTTTGAGCCAACTCGTTTATAGTGACACGATTGCCACTGCCAATATTGTAAGTTTGACCATCACCCTTGTCTCCCGCCAATAAGGAGGCTTCAACAACATCGTCAACATAAGTAAAGTCTCTCGTCTTCTCCCCGGTGCCAAAGATTTCGATTTTTTCGTTATTTAATGCTTTTCGGGTAAATATGGATATAGCCAAGTCAGGACGCATTCTAGCCCCATAGACCGTGAAAAACCTTAGTGAGGTAGTTCTTAATCCATAAACTTCGGTGAAAACTCGGCAATATTGCTCAGCGGCTAATTTAGACACCCCATAAGGTGAAACCGGCATCTTAGGGTGATCCTCATCAAACGGCAAGTATTCAACCTTGCCATACACTGAAGAAGAAGATGCGTTTATTAGCTTTTTAACATTTGATTTCAAGCAGGCTTGTAGAATATTCAGCGTACCAGTAGTGTTAATTTCATGGGGCTTTCTCGGATTATTTACAGAAATCCTAACGCCAGGCTGAGCAGCACAATGAAAAACGTATTCTATGTCCGGCCTTATTACATTCTGAACCAACTTTTCATCGCAAATGCTACCCTCAATAAGTTTGAAGTTTTTATTTAGCAAGAATTGCTCAATGTTTTTGTGCTTCAATTTTGGGTCATAGTATGAGTCAAAGTTGTCTAGACAGATAACTTCATAGTCCTTATCTAAAAGTTTTTGGCAAAGATGGCTTCCGATAAAGCCTGCACCACCAGTTATTAGGATTTTCATTCCAGAACCTATTCTCTCACTCCATATTTTTCTGCCATGAACTTATTTATATCTTTGACTTTAGATAATAGTGTATTCTTAAAAAATAGCTCTTTTTCTATGAATTTATTGTATGCTTCCATATCTTTCGGAATGCATCTTCCTCCGGCTGCCATCCCATTGATAGTGCCATAAAACCCAATACGCTTATCCATCGCAGTAATTTTGCCTACTAAGCGTGAATCTATCTCTAGTTTCTGGCATACTAAGAACATCTCATTCCAATATGAAATCTTCGTAGCCAGCATCAGATTGGCAGCATACTTACACATCTCAGCTGTTTTCAAGTCAGTACGAAATATCGGTATGTGCAAAGGCAAATAAATATCGGATAACACATCGCCTGATTTCTTATCCAATTCCCCAATAACTATTCGCTCTGTGTTCCGCATTCCTCTGTGATAATTAAAATCCTGAGTCCATGACTTCGCTATTTCCGTCAAGAACTCAGGATTCATGCACAAGCCAAACTCTTTTCCGCTTGACTGTAAAATCGGCAAAACCACTTTCTCTGTGGTCAAGGGTATAACCGTGCTTTTAATCACCACTAGATGCCAATGTTTTGAATTTCTTAATCCTTCTGTTATCTTTTTCACTGCATCAACCACATATGTCAAGTTTATTCCGTTATCCGATGGCGTGGGTACGCAAACAAAGCTTACATCCGTTTTAGACACGGTTTGGGCAACATCATCACTCACACTTTTACCTTGCCTAGATAACTCCGAAATTGTATTCGGGTTTATATCGCAATATATTACTTTATGCCCCAATTTCTCAAGGCATTCACCTGTTTCTCCACCTACCTTGCCACTGCCAATGATGCTAATGCTATTCACTACCTGCCTCTTCATAATTTTAGTTTGTCTAACCTGTTTTTTATATTATCGAACCCATCGCTCATCTGCCTTTTAATCTCTTCTAAATCTTTTTGGACTAGATTATCATGTTTGTAAAATTGTTCATTCCATGAACTTAAATAACTCGGCAATAAAAATTTCCATGCCAAAATATAAGTGATTATCAAAACACTAATAATGACAGACATAAATATCCAAAATCGAATGTATATGCCATACCCCATAAGCCAAGTTGATATCTCAACATACGCATTAACCGATGTCTCCAGCAATATTAAAAGTGATACCACCATCCCCACTTGTGTAACCGTCAAGAAGAACATACCCAACCGTTTGCTAATATTCTGTTGCCCAAAAATATTGAGAATAGTTTTCTTCATTTCATACCCGTTTCATAAAAAGTTCGGGCACAGTTTTTACACTGGTATCGTTGCTTCTTCCCTTTTCGGGTAACAACTATGCCAGCTTTTTTGGTTTTAGCGGATTTGCATTCAGGACATACCATAATCATGTTGCCTATATTATATGTATATCTGTCTATCTAGTCAAATCGGTGCTTAGCACTTCAAATACTTTTACCTTGCCATCAGTTGATTCCCATACTGGCTTGCCAAAGTAGAACAGCTTATACACAGCAGTGTCCTCCGGCTTCACATTGTTGACGTAAAATATTGGATAGGCATTGGTGGTGAACATTTCCTTGTCAAGTATGATGTATCTCCATTTGTTGGCTACTATGTCTAAAGTAATATCTGATTTACAGAGTATATCATTGCCACACCCATTGCCCGGCGTGTAACTTGCCGGCATGTGCCCTGCTTGCACAATCCAATAGCCATAGTTCCAATGGCTAAGAACTCCATAATTAAGCCTATCCGATTTCTGTGTCTCATATATAACTGGGTCAAAAAGCATACCACCGAAATAGCAACCGGGGCTTATCTCCACTCCTCCAGTAAAATATAATCCCTCTTTTACATCGGTGGGAACATTAGCTGGTTGCGTTCTAAGCCAAGTACAACATTCTTGCCAAGCCTTGGGCATTGTACCGAGACCCGATGTGGCTATCACCGTACTTCTATAACCAAATAGCAAGCAGAGCATTAAGGTTAGTGCGACAATAATCCTTGTCATCTTGACTTTATCGGTTCTGAATAGTTTAACGATATAGACTGATATAAAGGCACTCATTATGGCAATGTTGATAGCAGAGTAATAAGCAAAACGTCTTGCAGAGAAAGTTAGAGCTAACATAATTACAGACCATACCAGAAATAACAACGTTTCCTTGTTCTTAGATTTGATGTACTGATGTAGTAAAACTCCAATCCCAAACAAGGTAAGAAAGAAGGCAATGCTGAAGTATCCAATTACAGTCACGAAATCGAATTGCCCGGCAGTAAAGAATAGGGGCATCATTTCACCTACTGTAGTTGTGATATTGGGTATGAATATACTAAGATTTTTAAATATATTAGGTACAAATAAATATACTGCCCCATAGACAATGGCGATTACTACCCATGCCTGCCATTTTTTACAGAATAGGGCAATCAAAAATATGGCGAGGATGAACAGGAATAGAGGTGCTCCGTACCACGATAAGAGATACAGCCCTGTAAATACAAGACCAAATAAACTATATACAATTCTTTGCTTGCCATCTTTTACTGCAAGTATGCCAAACATCATTATCGTAGTGAGCAACAGTATCTCAAGACAATGATAATCGGCAGCCCCAAGCATGGTACGGCTCAGTATCTCTCCGGGCATCAAGGCCAATAAGAATACGCTAAGTGCTGCAATTAGTTTTTCCTTGAATAAAGCCCTAGCTATGACATAAACAGGAATCAGGGTCAGGAGAAATAGAATTGGCGGTATCCACGCCCCGGCTGTTGTTGTGTCAGTGTGAAATAATTTAGCGGTCAGAGCTATCATGGCAGGAAATACCATCTGCGACATTGGTTCTGTACCTACAGGATAGTTAAAGAAATAATCGTGTGCTGGTATATTAGGCCAAATATCGGCATAGCGTACCATGTAGTAGGCATCTACTGTGTTTAACTGTATGCCGTTATGAAGCGGTAGGATTATGTGAAATAGAAGAAAAAATATAGCACTAAATCCAAGTAGCAGGGAAATGAGCCACTTGTTCATTGGCTATCTTTTAGCTGAAAAAAGTTGTGCTTCGTCAGAAAGTTCTTCTTTGACTTTTGGTTTGTTTCGAAATCTTTTTACTCTTGCTTTGCCAAATGCAAAGATGATCATTCCTAGCCCAACTATAGCACCTATCCCATAAACCAAGATGGGATGGCTATATTGTTTGTTCATAGGTATAAGCGTCATAGCTAAAAATACACCAGCAACACAAAAAACTTCTATACCAATCATAAATAATATGAATGGACAGAAAGTAAAGGTGTATTCTTGGGTAAAGTCTCTCCCGATTTGGAGTGCCCCAAACTTCTTTTTTAGGTTGTACATTGCGTCTTTAAACTTTAGCATTGCTTTACCTCCTATTTATTTCTTCTGTGCCGTGAATATTGTTCTGGCATCAGGTGCAATCTTTATCATAGTCTTTGTTAATAGCGATGTAACTTTTTCTAGTGTTATCTTGCCATCCTTCTCGCCTCCAAGACTTATATCTAACTTGCGTAGTAGATTTACTACAGTAGTACTCTGCATTATAGCTATTAACGATTCCTCGGATATCTTGATGCCGGCTATTTTCCTGCGCTCATCATACCAGAAGCGTATGTCTGCTACATGAGGCATAAACATAAGACCTCTACCAACTCTAATTATATATTGTCTGTAAACAGCTACGCCGAAGTTCCTATCTTTAAGCTCTTCTTGCTTACTCTCGTCATTGGTGTATCTCTCTGTTTCAAAGTCTCCGTCCCGGCTATCCTTGACACATTTGGCTGCGCCAGTTCTAACCAATTCCTTACAGGCATTTTCTAGTACTCTGATGCCATGATGATTGCTAGTAAACTCTATCATTGTGACCTCCTATTTTACCTTGCTAATCTGCGTTACCTTGCCGGGCAATCCTGCCCTCAACACTTCTGAAATTGAATGCGCATGGACTGTGTGGTTTCTTTCAATGCCTTGATGCTTGGTAGTGACCGCATATTTAGGGTGCTCTTCCATCCTATATACGAAGAAGCACGTTATTCTCCTGCAGGTAGGATTGTGTTTCAATGCCCAAAATGATCCTCCGCACTCTTTACACTTTTGAAGTTTTGGCTTACCACCGGTGAACTTCTGCTTTATGGCGATTTCCCGTACCTGGCTAGGAGAACCTGTGTATACTTTGAAATTGAGATATCCATGTGTTACAAATAGCCATTCTCGGAATGCTTTGAGAAACCTTATCATCCGTTCACCTTCCTATCATAGAAATACCCCATGACAATCAATACTGGCAACATCAGCAAGCAGGGTATAGCCACAAACCAGTTCGTACTCTGCAAGTGCGTATAGTCTGTTACCGGCTGCACTAGCTTATCCCTGAATATAAATCCAAGAACTAGGATAACACAGAGCAAAATTGAGCCGGTGATTATTGACCGGATAGTATGTTTATCCAACATTCTCTACTAAACCTTCATTCTTTAAGGCTTCTAAAGCTCTTTGCATCTTCCCTGCAGACCAATGCATATCATCTGCTACCTCTTGTGTGCTACTAGCTGGCTGAAGTTTCTTGACACTCGCCATTATTTCAAACCTTGTACCCCCCATTTCCATCTTCACATGCCTATCCTCTCCTATCTCGGTTAATTGCCAACGTGCTACTTTCTTTTTTAGCCCTAACGCTCCACCTACATTGTCGAAAAATCCTTTTGTCATATTAGTTATCCTCCTCTTTCTTTTTCTTTGGCCTATTACCAAAGTGAATATTTACCCTACGTGATAATTGCGATATGCTATGGCTATTCCAAAGGTGTACCCAATTTTCTGGTTTTAGCCAAAGGTACTTTGATAAACCAGTACCACCTTTTCTATTATCCTGTATTAAAATACTACTATAACCTGGAATATGCCCCTGCCATTTGCAGTCTACTAGATGCGTAGCTTGGTCATATAATATAGGTGCAAATCTTTCTATGTCTATCATTACCTCGATAGCACAAATATGCACATGCCCTCTTCTGTTTAAAATTCTGGCTATCAATTTTGTAAGATTTGTCTGGCTTTGCCTGTCCCCGTAAGTATCGCACTCATCGAGGCTGAAAACCGTATTGTATCCTATGAATTTCTCCAATTCTTCTTGTGGTGCTGGTTTCCTCGTTCCTTTTTCTATTAGGGATAATTTATTGAATCCATCCTCTAACTCACTCTGAAAACTTTCATCCCACAAGTCAAAGAGCTTACCGTAATATTCAGGATTCGGCGGTGTCCAATCTAAGGTAGCCCTCTTACCAAATAACCTTACCACTTGGTAGGTATACCAAGCCATAAATAGAGATTTACCCGACCTGGGGTCTCCACCAACAAGAATTACAGGATGCTCTAATAAGCCAAGGGAAAGGAGGAAATATTTAATGTATGTATCGGGATTGATAAAGTCTCTCTGGTTAAGTTTCCATCTATATGGGCTGTCTTTAGATGCTAATTTCCACCAGGCATAACTAGAGGTAACATCTTCACGAGTAAGAATGGTCGGCTCAATCCCATATAATAACTTACTGTTATCTTTTGGGAGTATAACAATCTCAGATATTCTAGTTGGACTAACGCCTATCAAGGAGACCTCCATCTGATGATGATTGCTTTTCCTCGGCAGTTAGCCGGTGTAAGATAATACTTTCATCTCTGCCTTTACCATCCTCTGAAATCTCGTAACCCATGACTCCAAACTTGAGTTTATCAAAAACACTATCTTTTCTTTTAAGTTCAAAGAGCGATTGCTGCACATCTCCAATGGCAAAAGCCCATATCATCTTTTTATTGAGTCTGGTGGATTCATGCAAATGCTTTCGCTTAACATGAAACAGATGCCCTCTGCCTGGTATCTCTCTATCAAGTTCCCTCTCTTCAAATGCATCTGCCTCAGCCTCAGAAATACTAGGGTTCTGCCCGTTGCCACCAACAATGTCCTCCGGTACTTCTGTTTCTTCTGCAACTCCGAAGTTGGTGTCTTTTTCAAGTTGTTCTTTGTCCACCATTTTAGTTTCCTTATTTTAAATTCATAAATTTTAGTATAGTGTCGAGGCCTGATGATTGCCCACGTACCATAAATATAATAACTATTTCTGCTAGAAATACAAGCAGAATCCCAATAAGTATCAATGGCACACGCTTCAGATAATTGAGAAATTCTTCCGCCTTCGCCCAAACTCCTCCCAATTCTGACACAAGCATTTGCATATTTTTCTCATCTAGTGCAAGCTTGCCCAGAGCTGCTGAAGTCTTATAGTACAGGTCAGGAGTCCATGCAGGATTACAAGTTATTTTGGGCATCTGGTCATTAACTACATAATATGTTTTCATTACTACCGTTTGCTCTTCATGTGGCCTGCCTTCTGGATAACGATAAGGAAAGCAATGGTCTTGGATTACCCAATAAAGGTCAACAGAATGCTCACCTGGTACTTCTTTTGCTTTGATAAATCTAGAAATAAGGAAGGTGCCTCTGCTTTTATCCTCTATTTTTTTAACTGCACCTTTCCACACCTCGCAAAGTACGGAGTAGGCACCCTCCGGACTACAAAACTCGCATAATAATTTGCCCTTTGCCTTTTCCAAAACAACTGAATGTCTCTTACCTTTGCGCCAGAGAATATAAAAAACAAAAAGTATTGCGATTGCTAAAGCCACAATACCCCAAAACGCTAACGGATAAAGCCCAAGTATACTTTTCATATTTCCACCTCTAACCTTTTATGGCTACAAGGCTAAATTTGTTTTTACCTTACTTATTCTTTCTTCTGGTTTTTAAGCCTTTATTGATGCTTGCTCTAAATGCCTTCGGATGTTTCTCTTCCCTATGTTCTCGAAGCCACTTCATGCGCTTGGCAAAAGTCCCATGCCTTCGTAATTTCTCTGGAGCCTGAGCACCGCAAATCGAGCATCCCCAAGTTTTATACGGCATCTTTTACCTCCTTCCTTACTTGCCTAAAATCTGATACATACCCGTACCGCACACCGAGCATTTACCCTTCTTGGCTTTTCTGCCATTCTTCATGGTTACGGTTACGGGATTCTTCATTTCTCTTGTCGTCTTACACTTCATACAATATGCCATATTATTTGTCTCCTTTCTTCTTCAATTTTTCCTTTATCTTCTTAGCTTTCTCGACAATCGCTTTCCTTGTTTCCTTGCCAGACTTCGGTGCAAACAATATTCCTGTTATAGCACCCAACACTGCTCCTACGGCAAGACCGATACCAAACTTAGCACCTGTTTTCAATGCTTGCCTCCTTTGTTTACTCTTTTATTTCCCTTGCTACCTTTACGTCTGTATCTCATGTTATATCATATTTTCTACGAGCTTCATCAAAGCGTTTATTTTTACGGGCATACACTCCATAGAATTTACGATAATATGGGCTTGTCTTGCTGGTTCTGCTTATTTTGATTTTCGGCACCTAGCCTTTTCTACGCAATTCAGCACTTTTTCTCTCTGCCCAATCCTTAGTTCCTTCACCGACTTTTATCATATTGCTTACCTCCTTTCCTTATACCTGATGTCTCATCCTTCGCAATGCTTGGTCAGGGTCTCCAGTATCCATCAATGTATTATGCCTCATGTTGCCCTGCACCCTAGAAGGGTCTCTGTACGGCGATTCAATGATTTCCCATACAACACCCTTTAGCCTTCTGAATGCTATCGTCCGAGCCTCTTCCTTTGAACGACAATCGGGAAGCGGGCCGTCAAAAAATGGTCGGCCTTTATAATTGGCAGCATAAATGTAATAGTACATCTGATGACTAACTGGCACTATCATCCTCTGTTTCATTGTTATTTCCTTCTCCGTTTTGGCTTACCAAACACCATTCTATCGAGTTTACTAAGCGTCTTCCCTACCGACTTTATGCCTTTACGCAAATCCGTTGAGCCTCTTCTGCCTTTCAGTTGTCTAGTTTTTGCTCTCAATGTTTCTAGCTCCTTCTTTGCATTGATTTCCCCTTGCAATGCTTTATGTCTAGCTCTTTCTGCTTCGGTTAAAGCCTTTAATCGCTTCGTGTTATCGATGGCTTGCCTGACTCGCCTCTGCCTTCGTTTCTGTAGATATTTCATCACGTCCTCCTGCGCATTTTCCTATAGAATTCCATCTTTTCATCCAAGTCCTGTATGTGCTGATAGGGACTCGGCGGCAATATTGGCTCTTTCTTAGGTCGTAGAAAACCTAGCGAGCCAAACATCGTTACCATACAAAGTAGAAAGAAGCCCACTAACCCCAAATTAGCCGGCATATTATTATCGAGATTAAAATAAGCAAAGAACATAAGCACCATCCACGCACCGGCTGACAACACGGAAAGCACTGCTCTCCTGTAAATAAAAGTCAAGGCACTAATCGCTAGAGCTATGGCTACTAACCCAATCCACAAATAAGATAAACTCATGAATTTCGCCTCTTTGCTTGCCCCGATTGCTTCCCAAATTCCATCAGCCCTCTGCGACCAAGCCCTGTAGTAAGCAACTCTTGGCGACGTAAGGTCAGCATTTGAATCCGTAAAACTGCTGTCAGTTCCATAATACACCTGATAGCCGTCTGTTCTGTCTATAGGCAAACTGCCGTATTTGACCCTCACCATTGTGTTGACAGCACCCGCCGGCTTCGTCCATGATATTCCCAATTCGTAATCGCTGACATAGGTTAATGTGAAATTCCCCGGTGAGGCTACCACAATACCCGTAACGGTTATCACCACATCCGCCGTTGTCGATGCCAATGCCGGGAACGGCACTAATCCCACAACGAGCAACCCAAGAACTATAAACCATTTCCACAATCTTATTACCTCATCGCATGCTAACCAACCATCGACTGCATAGCTCAGTAGTCACGGTTCCTGCCTGCGAATTATCCATAACGCTAATCCAAAATTCCCATTTCATAGGATAGTTGGTAACATCTTTCGGCATTTCAAGCACCACTAAGATATCCCTTGTTTCTCTTGGGGCAAGAACAGGCGTGGGGTCGGCCACAATCACCCAATCCTGAGCTCCTACAGGAGGTTTCTCATAGCCCGGAGCTACATACGATGGCTCACGATATGTAACCGCAAATTTAGCAGGTAAACTGTTGCCGTTATGCACAGTTATATTGTATTCAGCCCTAGCTCCCGGATAGTAATTACTAATGTTCACCTTGCCTGGGCTGAGCCACGTTCTATCAGCCGGAGGTTCTTGGCTTGTTTCGCTTGTAACCTCTTTAATGGCTTCAGGTGTTTGCGAAGCATCGTTAGGAGCTGACGGCTGAGGTGCTACAGGCGGAACTGCAGGAGCCACAGGATATGCCTGTACACATCCAATAGACAATATTCCGATTAGTACTAATCCTAAAACTAAGTACTTCATAGTTTCACCTTATGCGTGATTTGTATGCGCATCCCACTATTCTTTTTAGTTCGCTGCTGCAGCAGTTATCCGAGTTGTCACTACCTTTGCATCGCCATCGAGAAAGCTAGTCGGAGCCCATATTGAAAGCCCGAATTGGTAAGAGCCGCCAGTAGTTTGGTTATCAGAAAGCATTGCAGCCGAAGCGATTTTTGGCACTGTGATGTCGCTAGTGCCCCATGTGCCACCCTTGTTTGCTTTCAAGCCAACGGTAGCTACCGCCGGAACACATGTGTCACTGTGAATCCAGCCAGCACCGCCAGACCAATTGTCGGTAGTATTAACACCGATAGTCTGGTCTGTCACTATAGTACAAGCATTAGTTACGGTAAAGTAAGTCGTAGTCGTATTTTCAGTCGTACTTTCCGTTACAGATGGATTCCACACACCAGGGTCTACTGAGATGCTGATATAACCCGGTGTAGCAGTTATAACAACATCGGCAGTTTTAGCAGCAAATACAGCCGTCGGCATCAGCAACACTACCAAGACTAAGAACACAAACAACCATCTTTTCATTTTAGCATACCTCCTTTCCTTATTTCTATTATATCACAGTCGACCTCTGTGTGTATCATTTATCTCTTCTCCATATTAACATTCACTCGTACAGTTACGTGTGATGATAGATATGAGTTATCGCTTTTGACCGTAACGTCTGTTGTAGTTGCTTTAGCAGGAATATCACTCGTGCCAAACATTATGACAATTAGCAAAGCAACTAAAATTACTAAACTTTTAATCTTTCCTCTCATGGTATGTACACCGTGCTAGTCAGCGTAACGTTATCGGACTTCGCCACGCCATCGGTAAATTCTCCGGTCTCAAGTTTCAATTCCCACATCATCGTTGTGTTGTCTCCTAAGTTAGATATAAAAGGCTGGTCACTTGTGGTTAGCGTTACGTTATCAGTAACCACATCACCGCTCTTAAAAGCTAAAAGCCGTACCGTGCCCAAGCCCGGTATATTCGATGTCAGAGTCCAATTATCCCCAGCACCGGTAAAATTTGTAGCCTTTATGCTTATGTCTATTGCAACCGAACCATCATTGGTAACAGAAAAACTGCATTCGCCATTATCAATTGGAAATATAGGAGCTGAACCTTTTGCCCAGTAGTCTGCATTCTCCTGCACATCTCCGATAACCCAGTAATCAGGTGTATTTGAGATGCTTGCCGTATCCCAAATTAAGTCATCACTTTTATAGAAATATACTTGACCTGCCCAATAGTCTTGGTCAGTAATCTCTAGATAAATAAGTGCAAAACCAGTCTTAGTCCTATTTGTTTTAAGCCCGCTTACAGTAGGATACAATGCCCATATTAGCACAGGTGCTTCAAACACCCCCCCCCCGTCTGCTATTACTTCTAGAGTCTGCCAAGATATAGTTCTCTTTCTGTATTTTACATAATCTCCTTCGACCCATACAGTATGGACATTGTCTTCTGAGTCCATAGATATAGAGGAGTAAATGTTATCTCCGTCCATATTAGTTATCGCTTCCTGAGTTTGCCAGGAGGTAGTCCTTTCCCTATACTGAACTTGGTAGTGACTAGTGTAATCACCCCAGCTAGTTCCACACCAAACGACATGAATACTGTCCTCTGAGTCTACAGCTATAGAACAATCAACCTGGTCTCCGTCTACGTTAGTCACTGCCTCTTGAGTTTGCCACGATGTAGTCCTCTTTCTATATTGAATCTGAGAGTGAACAGGATAGTCTCCCCAACCCATTCCCCTCCAAGCTACATGGACATTATCCTGTGAATCTATGGCAATGGTAACGCAGTCGCCCCCATATCCGTAGTGAGCTTGAATATTATCTATATTAGTTATATCTTCTTGGGTCTGCCAGGAGGTGGTTCTCTCTCTATAATGAATCTGATACTGATTAGTATAAGTTCCTGTTCCTTCCCCCGCCCAAACGACATGAATGTTGTCTTGTGAATCTATGGCTATAGAAGGGGAATGTTGATAATATTCTACGTTTGTTACAGCTTCTTGAGTTTGCCAAGAAGTGGTTCTTTTTCTATATTGAATCTGAGTATAGTCAGGGTAAGTGCCCCATCCATATCCTTCCCAAACAATGTGAATATTGTCTTCTGAATCCACAGCAATAGAAGGATTCATTTGGTAATTGCCTGATGTTGTTACACTTTCTTCTGTCCATGTTTGACCATTGTTGGTAGAATAGGCACAGCATATATTATAATCCCACGTTTCTGCATCCTCTCTCATATATGTAGCCCATAAAGTGCCATCACTTGTACGAGCCAAGTTTTTTTGCCCATTATAAATGTCAGTAAGTTCATCTGCTAATAGATAGGTAGAACCACCAGGATTAGCATGAACTACTGGAGTATCAATAGAGGGAATAAATAAACCAGCAACAACCAAGAAGACAACCATCAATATGGGTATAACTGGTGTCTTAGCAAGTAGCCAAGTTATCTTTTTCATTTTGTACCTTTCTCATTCGTTTATTATTACCGTGCCCGCACCTATAGCCGCCTTGCCAACCGGTTTATCATTTATAACTGCCGTTGCCATATCGTAGTGTTCCGCACAATAGCATTTACCCTCTAACCAATCTTTACCTGTTTTCTTACATTTAGGCCAAGCACAACTGCCATTGTCTGCCATACTATTTTCTCCTTACTGTTTTAAGCCCGGAATAAGGCTCTGCTCTGAATAGCCCGAACACACGTTTCTTTTTCTTTACGGGCTTCTTACCTCGCCCAAATATCCCAATTTGCGAGAAGAAGGAGTGATGTCCCCTTATATCCGCCATTACATCATAATTAAACGGCATTTTCTCCGTCTTTAACGCCACCAAATGAGCCGGCCAATATTCCACACCATTCTCCATCAGCCTCATTTCAATCAGTTCATGTTTCAAATTTTGAACTTGCGTTTCCTCTGACAATGTTTTGTCTATCAAAATTTCCTTTGTCTTTTTGTTGTTATCTATGTCAGGAAATCCCATAGCTCTGGCTGCTTCGGGGTTCATCGCTGAATAATCGTGAAGGATTTTAGAATCGGTGAATACTACCTTTATGCCATTGTCTTTGCAGTACCCCAATAATTCCTTAAATTCTTTATTCATCTTAGTATCCCGGTGGCAGCATTCCTGGTGGTTGTTTTGGTGGCTTCGGCGGAAAGATAAAGTCCTCTAAAGCCCAGACAAGAAATCCCAGAGGCACTACCAATGGAACAAAGGTCCCTATAGCAGTTATGTCTCTGGCATTCAGAAAATGGGCAGAAGATGACAGCATGGCAACAGCTACGCCTTTGACAATCCCATACCCGACACCGCCTGCAAATAAAGCTAGAGGTACTTTCCAGATTAGATTGACATACTTCTTGAACTCATCCATTTTATCTCGCACCTCTTAGCGATGGCATAGGCTCTATCTGTGCCTTATGTTTTATGTGATGCTTTTTATATTTGTGAGCAAGCTCAAATTCTATTTCAGGTTTTTTACCAGCAGGTGTTTTGCTTATGTCAACATCCTGTATGCCCATGCTAAATTTAATATCCTCTGGTATTCTACCATATTTGGCTATGATTGACTTTGCCACAGAGCCTATACCCTTTACATATTCAACTCCCTCAATCGGGCTTCTGCTATAATAAGTATTCTTCTCAGGATAATGTCCATTCTTGTCTGGCCACTTTAGCCAAAAAATGAAACCCTGTTTCCAAGCCACAATGCCCTGTTTCTGTTTCTCTGTTAGTTCTATAGTTCCTTTGCCACCTGCACCGGGGATTATTATGATTGGCACAGGCAAACGAGGCTTTATAGGTGTTGCAAGTTTGGTAATTATCTTTTGTTGATATTTGGTTTCGATTAGTGTCTTGACCTTTGGGTTGGCAAGGGTTTTTAGCTGTGTTTGTATTGCAGCCCTTGTAGCTGCTTCAATTTTGGCTTGCAACTCTGCATTCGTTGCCGTTATGGTGGCTAGGTTCAGTTGAGTCTTCGTTAATCCCGCAGTACTGACACGAGAACTCGTCATGGCATCTACAAGCGTCTCATTATATGCTTTAATGGCTGCTTCAGTTACTGCTTGAAGCCCAGCCTGTAATTCTTTCTCTAATCCAGTCAGCGGCCTGGAAACTGTAGTCACTATCTTAGGCATAAAAACACCAGGAATCTCAGGCATCTCTATAGGTTTTTCCGGCAACCACGGAGAGGTGGTAAAAATAAGTTTTCCACTAGTTCCAAATTTCGGTTCCTTCATTCCGGGAAAGACACTTCGGGTCTCTAATGTAACTTTTGGTTGAATAGCAATATGATTTGTGACTTTATAGGTCGATTCACTATCGGAGATAACCTTCGGCACTTTTGTTGCACCTTCGGGCACGCTGGGTTTTTCTTTGATTTTATAATTTGGCTCTAACTCTAAGTCAAAAGTTAATTGCTCGGCAACAACTGGCCTTTCTGCTACTGCAACAGGTCGAGGTCTTTGTTCAATTGTCTCTCTGGTTATCTCAATTTCCTTGCCAGTCTTTAGGTCAATCGCCTTTTCTTTGACAGTTTTCACAATGGGGCTGGCGGGAGAGATTGGCTCTTTTGGTTCAAGTTTGCTCTTCGGAGTCTTGCCCCAGTATGGCTCTGCTTTGCCAAAGCCCATTTTGTAATAGGTGGTTGCGTCAGCCGGCAAAGGCTGCCCTTTATTCATTAACTTGGTATATTCTGCCATTTTGGATTCTAGGTCGCCAATATCGCTATTCAATGACCTCAAATCATCTCTGATTATTTCTTTCTCTCCAGACGATGTGACTGGATTAGAATATTCTCTTTCGGCAATGCTACGTTGCCTCTTTGCCATTTCTAACCTTTTCTCTATTGTATTGATAACTTCTACGGAAGATGGTGCAGCAGTTGTCCGATACCGAGGCTTTGAGATATTGTCGTTCCAATTCTCAAGTGTTGCGTTCAATTTAGTTTTAGCATCATCAAGATTCTTTAATGCCTGCAATCTTTGAGGAGTATTCACCTTTGTTTTATCAACAACATTCCAAGCCTTGTTAACACCTGAGATTGATTGGTTGATATCTTTGATACCTTGCCCGATACTTAACTTACCTCCAAGTTCTTTGAGCCTCTGCAACTGAGAAGTTGTCAGTTTTTCCGATACCTTTTCTGTTAAGCCTTTTAACTCTATAATTTCAGCAGGCGTCTTGTTTGTTATGCCTTGAAGTTGCTTTACTCTTGACAAAGTCTTGGCAGACATTGAAGATTCAGATATCTTCTGAACACTTATTTTATCAAGTTTACTCAATCTTTGAAATTCCAGTTCTTCCATTTTTGTTCTACCAATTAATTTGCTTAGTTTCTCCAATTGGCCAAGTTCCTTTGGAGTTATATCCTGTAATATCTGTAATTTGTTAAAGAGTGCTTTGTCAGTAACTCTCGATTTCTGTATAGCCTTCTGAACATCATTGGCTAACCTTGCATAACTATTGCTCTTCAAAGGAATCTTCTCAAGTTTAGTTAAACTTACTTTCATATCATCATAAGCTGCGCCACTCTCTTTGGCTAACTTCAGAAGCTTCTCTGCTTCTAATCTGCCAACGCCAACTGCAACTTTGCCCTTTACTGACTCAAAGGCAACTGCCTGTGGAACATTGGCTCGCAAGATTGCTGCTTCCTCTGGAGAAACAGTGACTAACTTATCTAGTTTTGCCTGCAAGGATTTAAGACTGATAGAATCTGGATGCACCAAAGCCTTTTTGAGATACCTACCAGAAAGGACATAATGTTCTGCCTCGGCTGGTGCCCATGTAGCAGCTTCTCCAGTAGGCTTAAACTTGGGCAGTTCTTTTGTAGGTATGTCAACAAAGTAAAGAACACTCTCGCCTTTTCCAGCTGTGTATGCTTTTGCCTCTCCAATATCTGCCGAGTACCACCTGCCTGATACCTTTTTCTCAGCACCAGCTAACTCGGCAGCAGTCTTGCCTCCAGTCATATAACTTCTGCCGGGTGAAGGCTCGCCACGATATACTCTTGTATAACCTTCAGCTACCGGCATCGCTTTGCTTCTCAATATACCCAACTCTTGAGTATTCGCTATCTGCTTTATTGCTACAGAAGGCATTTTCGCTGTCTTGGGAATCTCTACTTTAGCCTGTGCTTTAGCAGGTAGAGACCTGATTCCTTTCAGTCCACTCAGCACACCAGAAATAACCCAAGCATCCATCAAGGCACTAATAGCTATGTTTTTCTTTGCTTCATCTTGTTCAGCTATTGTCATGGTATCCCATTTTGTCATAACATCATTGGCACTCTTGACTGTTTCAGCAGTGAAGACTACGCCTGCCGCTGACTGAATCCCTATGCTTGTTAATTTGCCAGCCAGTGGTGAAATAACTCTTCCAGCAGCTCCTCCGGCACCCGGCGCAGCCAGCAGAGCTATTTGAGCTACTCCAACTCCCCATTCCATAGCAGTTATATCTTTCGGAGATATCTCAGGATATGTCATCTTGCCTGGCGTCCACAAAGTTGCTATTATTCCAGCACCAACAGCTAATTGCGATTGCCTTGTGCCATAAAGTTGTTCATACTTGAAAGCTGCCAAGTCTCTCATATTAGCTTTATCTAAATCCTTATGGAGAAACGCATGTACATCACCAATTCCTCTAGCAGCAGCATATTCAGCAGTAAAAGCATCTAAGGACAAGGATGGTTGTACACTCTTTCTGACAGCCTCTGCTCTCATTCCATTGACAGTTTGGAATAACTCTGCTGCCAACTGGGGGTATTGCTTGATAAATATGTCATGTTCTTGCCTAGCCTCATAACTAACTGCCGGATAGAGTAGATGACTGAAAATTGGAAATTCACCCTTGGTCTCTCTTTGTATCTTATTCCAGACTGCTTCAACTTTGTTTTCCTCAGCAAACGGTTGTTTGTTGAACTCAACAGCATTGTCAATATCAACCTTTTTAAAACCAGCAAGCACAAGTTCACTTGCCAACTCTGGCTTATTCCCATTATCTCTTAGAAAAGAAGCGACATCATAACCATCTTTGCTCTTGTAACTGACAAGCCTAGATTGGACTTCACCTTGCAAAGAGTTTAGTGCCACAATACCTTTCTCTTGCAAAAATTGCTGCACTTCAGGAGTTGATTTATTGAAATCCACCCTGGGCATATTTTCGCCAGTCGCTCCGAGCGTGATATACTTCGTTTTGAAAGCATACATATAGGCATCATATCCATGTTCCGATAAAATCCCCGCCAATATAGAATCACTTTTTGTTAGTTCAGCTAAGGAATCTTTATCAACAAGCTCGCCTGTCTTTTTTATTGTTATATAAATAGCTTTTAGCCCATCATTTACTGCCAATTTCTGCTTCTCAGTAGACAAGTTATCAAAAGTATTCTTTGGCAATAAGTCACCATTTTTCATTTGCACAGCAGAGATATTTGAGCCATCCGCAGTTTGTGCAATAGTTAATTTAGCACCAAGTTTTTCATATTGTGCTGATTGCTGAGCTATTTGAGGTACTAAGACTCTATATTCTTCTCTAGCCTTCAGCTTTTCTGTTATCGTTTCCCTTGGCATAGACTGGATAGCCTTAGTTTCAGCTTCATATTTTACTTTATCAGTAGGAGATAGTTCTGCAATAGCCTTCGCTGTTAATTTCTGACCTACAAGTTCACTTGCACCCTTATATTCAATGACATTGCCGCCAAGCTTTTGCACAGCCAAGGCTTCAGGAGTTATGCCCCATGTGCCACCAAGAACTGAAGATGTCCCTATGTAAACAGCTTCTACCCCTTTCATTTCTGGTAAACTTATAGGATTAAAGGTACTCACACTCTTTGGCCATTCTCCGGCTATTGCTGTTGGTGGAGAAATCGTTTTTTGCGTGCTATCAGGCCACTTGCCACCTATCCAAATCCTATTGCCTCCCGCATCAATCCCAATGTTTGGGTCAGCGGTTTTGGCAAATATCTCGTCCCTGCCCATATTGCTAAAATTAGTAATTATGATTAAGTCTTTTGAGCCGCCATAAGCTGTTTTCAGCCAAGATTGGAAACTGTCGGCACCACGAGCCTGCACTTCACTCTGCCAAGCAACAGGCAACTTATCATAATCCGTTTTGGCAATCCATGAACCATCATTTAGTTGAATGTTTTGAGATTTGAAAGTTTCAAACTCTGCCGTTTTCTTCTTGTTGAATTCCTCAATGCCTATGCTAGACAGCAAGGTTTTGTCATCAGCACTCAATGAATCGTAAAGCGTTTTAGTTACCCAACTGCCATCTTTCAGTTGAATATTGTTTGCCTTAAAATCAGTTTCCTTCTGGGCATAAAAGTTGTTGAAACCCTGTATGCCAAGTTGCCTCAGCCGAGCTTGATCGTCTTCACTCAGTTTGTAAAAAGTTTCCTTATTCACCCACGATCCATCAGACAACTGCACATTATCCGCCATCATAGCCGGTGTCTGCTGAGCACTTGATGGAGCAGCCTGACTAATCGCAGCAGGAGCCTTCACGCCAAGTCCAGCAACCCTTTGCCTTTCCGCTAAAGCAGCGACATTTCTAGCAGCCTGTAACCTGCTTTGCAGTTGGACTTCAGTTTCAGCCATTATTGTTCGCCGCTCCTCATATTGCCCAATCCTATGATGATGCAAACTGCAGCTCCGCCATAGAGCAGATACGGCAGATTATGCACAATGATATGGTCAAAGGAATTATAGTTAGGTACTGTGCTATTATCGCTGGCGATATAGCCTGTAGTATTGTCCGTCAAGGGTTTTACCATAAGGGTATCTATGCTTGTATAAGCATCAAACACACCTGAGAACATCATCAGTAGCCCTAACCCTGTCAAGACCGCTCCCAATATCAATAATCCTTTTCCCATATCTCACCCCGCTATTGCCCAAGCAACATAGTTCTAACCTTCCATATTATATCAATTAAGAAATACAGACTAGCTATGCTAAACACAATGCATATAGCACGGAGTATAACTAGCCAGCCTGTAAATATGCCATAGTCAAAGCTAAGAGCTTTCCATATATCCTTTACCACGTTCCATACCATCGTAACACCACTAGCACTCGCCAAGCCGGGGTCGCTCAAACCTCCTGTACCTTCAACAGCAGGGTCGCCTAGAGCAGCTGACATACTGGCAGGCATCAAAGCTGGCTGTGCTGGTTCAAGCGCATTGCACCACATAGTTGCCCCTATCCAGAAAACCAAGACAAAGAAAAGCCATTTCGGAGTGTTCATTTTACACTATACTCCTGATTCTGTAAATGCCATAGCCGATACCAACCAATGAGACAAATATCGGTACAAGCACCGGTATATGCAATGTAGGATAGGCTACCCAACTAGCAAATACACAGATTATCACAATAGCCTCTATACTATGCGTCCACTTGTAAATGGCATAAGACAAACCAGCCAAGATTATTAGTAGGAAGATGTATGTAAGGCTGCCCATCGGTATTCCGGTTGAAGTAGAACCTCCTCTGATAAACACAAACAGGGGTATATTGTTTTCCAATGCAGCAGATACGCTTGGTGTCTGCGTCATACTACTAGGATTGCTTATTGCCGTGCCAGTAGTACCTATTGCAGAGCCAGCCGCAAGCGTTGTAGCATGTATTATGGTGTAATTATCGCTATATAATAATACTGGGTCATAACCTACTAAAAGATAGCAATAATCAATTCCGCTTGTCAGCCCAACATGTGTGAAAGTGGAGCCGGTGGCAACATATATCAGGGCACCATCTGTTTCATCAGCTGGACAAGCATTGGCTCTGAATCTTATATAAGTATTGGGAGCACCGACACCCTTTACCCACGACAGTACAACATTGTCGTAGCCAGGTATAGCAGTGACATTGCTTGGGCTGCCCACACTTGACCCTGTTACAAATGATTTGCTTGTACCATTATCAGAACCGCAGACATTTTGAGCTTGCACATTGAAGTAAGTCGTGTTGTCAGAAACCAAATTATCAACATCAAGATATGGACTTTGACCTATGGTATAAGCACCTGCAAAAGCCGAAGGTGAACCTACTCCGTTATAGGCATCTATGTCAGTACCTTTGTCTATTGACCCCCAGCCGAACCTGACTTGGCAGGTAGTTCCACCATCATCAACAAGATAAGACTGCAATCTAGCCGAAGATACGGTTTTATCAGTTGCATCAGCAGTTGCTATTACAGGGTCTTTCCAAGTGGTAAAACTTTTAGTAGTCCCCCAGCTTGTTCCTTCGGAATTTGTTGCGCTTGCACTGAAATACATCAGAGTGCCAGGGACTAAGCCAGTAACATCATGATAAAATGCTGCTATGCCCTGAGTTGGCGTGCCAGGAGAAGTGATATTGTCCCCAGTAACACTATTGTCCCAACTTCCGGGTGTCGTCACGCCGTCATTATCACCCCAATAAACAGTCACCGCAGGATCTACACCACCAGTGACCGTAATATTGCCATTCAAGGTCGCACTAGTACAAGCGAAAGGATTTGCTGTGCTTGTAGTTACTGTAGGTGCCGACAAAGGAGTATAATTAACGGTAATTTTAAGATAAGAAATGTGGACAGTAGAAGAACCGTCAGGAATAATGCTTTTTATTCCCCACTCTGCATTATTCAAATCTGCTGTAGACCAGCCTGTTGTGGAAAAAGTGTATGTGCTTGTTTGATATACATACGTATTACTATATAGTATTGTGCCATAATAGTTTGCGCCACCTATTCTGTAATAAGGAGTCGTTGAAGTACTTGCATTGCCTCCTCCATACCAAACCCTCGTCAAAGTTACACTATCTATTGACTGTGCAGGTTCTGCAAAATCAACCATATTGTAGCAATGATACCAGACACCATAATTATTAGTAATTAAATAACTTGTATCGCCATCATCTGAATTTAGATTAGTATAATCTCCGCCTGGCAAATAACCGCCATCCGTCTGCCCGCCTTCACCCGTAATATTTTCACTTATTGAATCAGCATACACAGGCTGTACAAAAGGTTGCACAAAAGGCAATGTCAAGCCTACCAGAAACAACAACAAAACCAGAGAATAAAATATCTTTTTCATGATGATTGAAACAGCATCTTTGCCAACCACAGAACTACTAACATTAAAAATACAAAACCTATTGCACCTATTATTGCTATTGGTATACCTCCAAAGACAAAGCCGGCACCACCGGCAAAAAACAGCCCTATGATAAGCCCTGCTATGCCATGCCCTACACCAACGCAACCTATACCTATAAACAAAGCCAATCCCAAAAGCACCCAACCTATAATTGTTTCAGCGTCAACACCAACTAGATTGGCTGCCTCCATAACTCTACCATAGGCATCCACCCCAAGTGCTGCAGCCGGGTCTGGAACAAGCAAGGTGTGTGAAGTTACACCCGGCTTGGCAATACCAAACGAGGTATAAAATAAATTAGGTCTGACTATTTCCAAGCCCGGAATGCCACGCATAAATATTATACTACCGGCCTCGTTAAGAACCTTGACTGTTTGCCCAGCAGAACTAATTAAATAAGCAGTACTGTAATACGTTTCGTATGTTGAAGCCAATGTTCTGGCATAACTGTCAAGATACAGCAAACTGCCAGCACTCCAATCGGCAGGAACTAGTGCATACTCAGAAAGAACATCATTATTGAACAATGCCTGAATCCTGATTTTACAAGTGGTATCCCCCCATGACAAGGCACTTGCTGTACCTGCGTTCAGGTAGATTGCCAATGGTTGCCTTCCCCAAGCCCTAAAATTAGTGGCACCTTTTGTTATATTGTCGCTTATAAGTTGCAGTTGGAAATACAATTGTGAATCATTGTCAGGATAATAAGGTACATAGATATTATTCACATCAGCCACTATCAGCCAATCATCAGCTTGTTTATAGCCAGTGAAAACCTTCGTGCTTAGCACTTCTATACAGGGGTTGCCCCATATCTCAAACAAGGCGTCTTTTGAAGCATCTGCTACGAATATCAATCCACCATCGGTTGATGTGCCATATATTGCATCAGCCAATCCTCCTCCGTTGTCAACACCCCAAAGTATATAGTTTGATGCATCACCAGTCTTAGCAGCAATTACTATAGCGTATTGCTGCCCACCTTCAAGATTCACATTGATAGGCAGGCCTGCCGCATCTGTATCAAAATGATACATCGTATAACCTGTCGAAATAGCATTGCCATCAAAGGTTGTAACTACTAGGTCATTACCCGTAGGCTTTCCGCCTGCAGCGTGTTTCAATGAAAGTGTTACCGTGCCTACCAAAGGAGTTGCGGCACTAACACGCTTGATATAAACATTTATACTTGTTACCGTATGCGAAATATTATCAGAAGTCAGAGGATTGGTAACTGTAAATTGCTGATACCCCCAAGTATTGCCATAGATAGCAGCACTGTTATTATCAGACCCACTATCCAAATATTCATATCTGGCTGGCGAACCTTTGGTGCTGAAAACTGCATCGACACCATTGCCTTGGGCACCATTCAAGGCTATAGCTCTGTAGTGATAGACCGTAGCCGGTGATAAGCCAGTCAGGTTAGCCCAGTAATTTATGCCCAAAGTAGGTGTAGCTGTAACCAAGTATTGAATGCCATAGGATGTAGTCAACCCATATTCAAAGCCATATTGTGTAGGCACGGCAGCACCGTTTGCTGTCACCATGCCATTAAGCACTGCAGTACTGTCTGTAAAGCCTGAGCATACCCCAGTTACAACTGTTGGTGGTACGAAAGGAGGAGGAACAGACTCTTCACTTCCAAAGCTCCCCCATGTTGGTTCGGTAGCCGTATAAGCACGAACTAATACCCAGTCAACCTGAATTTGTGTAGGTACAGAATTTTTATAAGTACCTATTACAAGTGGCAAATCAACAGTAGGCGGATGTGTGTTATGGGTAACAATAGATGTGCCATTGGCGTAAAAGTATTGAGCACTTGTACTTTTAATATAAAAGATATCGTATATATCCCAACCATTTCTAGTAATAAGGTTTTGAGTAGTAGTCTCTTGATGTGCTCCGTCTCTTGTTATAACATCATCGGCACCCTCCATTTCAAAACGTGCTGATGCTACAGTTGCATTTAAGTCTTCTCCGTAGCCCATAGCTGTATATTTACCACCACCAGGTTCCAATATTGCTTTCGCCCTAAGTGCAGATGTGCCATAATTCGTTACTCCGTTTATCTGCTCATAAGCTGCATCAACGCCAGTAACAGTTACAATTGAACTGGCAACAACTACAGTTGGACTTCCCACCTGTTCCCAAGTTGGATAGGCAACTAGGAAAGCTGCGAGATTAGCAGCATCAGCATCAAAATGGTTAAAGAATGAGAAGGTATTTGCCCCACTACTTACTGCTGGTGCAGCAGCATTGCCATAATATAAATAGATAGTAGTGTCGGCAGCACCCGCCAACAAAGGTACTTCAACCCAGACTATTGCACTAACTCCATCCGTTTTGTTTTCAATCCAGTAATCAAGTAATGTATTCTCCGCCGAATTAGTAAATCTTACATCGTCAAAGTCAGCAACAGAGGCGTTGGGCATATGAATAATAGCCGTTGCTTGCGCCCCTGTAACATCGTCAATATCAGCTCCACCGTAGTGAAGCGTTATTTTCATCGGATAATTAACAGCACCCAAATCGTCTGTTTGGTCTACTACTTTTTGCTTCTTATATGCCCAATCTGTATCATACCAGGCAGCTTCTGCTCTTTGCGGGAATAATGAAACAACTAGGCTAGCAATAAGGAATACCGCCAAAAGAATTGGCAATCTCTTTGTTATGTTCCTAATTAAATTCAATTTTCAGTTTCCTTTTTTTAGATGAAGAGCCCAGCCTCTTATAAAGGCCGGGCTCTCCCGATTGCACCACGTTCCGGCAGCTAGCTCTACAGCATGCTTCCGCCCTTGCGCATGGCCTTGATAAACGCCCAGATGACCAAGAGAACACCAAGACCCACTACCAATGCAAGTAGTGGCGTTGCCCACGTTGGCAACAGATCGGTGTTTACGGTGGCGATGAACCCAGCCAAGAAGCCGCATATCAGGACTAGCCCGACTACTAACTCTAGAATCGCATCCATTTACTTTTACCCTCCCGCACCAAATCAGTGCTGTTTGCCTTTGCAAGTGAGAGGTATAATGAAAACTCGTTGTTTATCATAATGCCTTTATCCCTAAAGTCCAAGTGACAACATTAGTTGTCCGAACATCAAAATTCAGCCAGATACTTTTGCTCGTACCGCTATTCAAGGAAAACTCAGGAGTAATCCAATATAATTTAGACAGCAAAGTTGAAACATCCGAATTAGATTGAACTGCCCCTGTTTGATTATCTGCTGTAAAACCAGACAACGTACTCTTTACACATCTGTGAGTTGCATTCAAGTCTAAAGTTGCAAATGTCGATGGGCTTAAAGGTATCAGGGAAATTAAAAGAGAAGGCGTCGCTGAGGCACCTGTGTTGTTTACCACTACAACTGAAACATCTTTGTTGCCAGTCTCTGATGCCATGCTGATAATTTGATTGCGGTCTAAGGTAACTGAATATCCCCCACTAGTCGCCGTAGTGCCTCCTGCTGTCGTTGTCGAAGTTGTTGCTGTAGCAACTACCGGATGAGCAACAAGATAAGCTGCAATGGCTGCATTTAAATCAGATGTTTTTACATAGCCAGTAAGCGAGCTATTTATCGCTGCCTGAACATCTGCCTGGCTTACGCCGGATTTGCCAGCAATGGTATTTATACTCTGCCCTTGTGCAGTGATTTGCCCTTGCAATCCTGCTATATCAGATTTATAAGCGATGCCATCTGCGGGAGCCGCCGGAGTTGCTGTTTGCGGTACACAAGCTATCGTAACCATCAAAAGAACGAGTAATAGCACTATGCCCATTGAAAGAGCAAATACATGCCTTTTCATCGTACTGCCTCCTTGTTTATTTTATTCGCCTAGCCTAAAAATAATTATAATCTACTTTAAATAGTAGACTATAAAAGTGCGTTTGTCAAATACACTACCTGAGATTAGCCCTGCTTTTGCCAGAAGAACACATAACCATGCGAGTAGGAATACCATAAATAGACCCCTACTAATGCCAATATAACCAGTATCACCAAAACCAGATAAACCTTACGTCCTGATGACTTCTTCTTGACCTGCTTTTCCTTTTTCTGCTGCAATCTTTCACTGTTCTGCTGCAATCTTTCCCTTTCGGTCTGTTCCCAGATTGCTGTGGCTTTCTCTAATTTATGCTCTGGCTCGCCACCGGTCTCTGCCTTCGGCTTCGAATTCTGTGGCTGGCTGATTAAAAAATCGAGTTGCTCTTTGATAAAATTGATACCCTGAATGATAGCGGTGTATTGAGTTATTAACATTGGCTCGTTAATGGCCGGCGACGTTTCCTTTTGCTGTTTGATTTTCAGTATTCTCGGTTTGTCTGATTGTTCTAACATTTATTTTCTCCTATTCCAATTTTCGCTGTGCTCTTACTTCTCTCTGGTAATCCGTTTGCTCGTTAAAGGTGCAATCCGGCTCTGTGCAATCCTCGCACAAAACAACTGAAACCGGGCAACTTTTGGGCTTTGTGGTATTGTAGTTGTGGTCACCTCGATGCCTCTTGTATGGGTTGCAAGGCAAGGCACAACCTATGCTGCCAAAGGTGTTTATCCGGTCTCTAAGATTCACCGACTTTCCTTACTGGATTGATTACATTTCCCTGCAACCGTGCATGACAATCATTCCGTACCATTAAAGAATTTTTCAGACTCAATCGCCCGCCCAGTCCCCGGTGATTCTCTTCATGTGGATGCAATCCTTCGTAATTCGCTGGTCTACCGCAACCGCATTCGCAGATTCCGCCACGGCAATAACCACCGACTAAATTATTAGCCTTTACCCACTCTCCGCCAACTCGGATGCAGAGCTTAATTCTTGTCGGCAGTTCGTCTTTTAGCTGTTGTCGTTTTCTTTGGCTTATCGGGCTTAGCCGTGTCCGTTTTAACATCGGTTTTCACCTCACCATGCAACCAGGGTATGAATCTTTGAATTGGCTTAACCAAAAACTCACAATCCTCCGCCTTAAACTCTCCCGACTTCGGGCAAACTACCATACCGGAGCCTTCACCTTGCCATGCTTTGCAAAAGTATTTTGGGTTTAGCGGGTCATTGGGTATTTTATGACAAACACTTGAACAGTAATTCATCTTCTTACTCCTTCCCTAAAGGCATCTAGGGGTATCATCACCAATCGTCTGCCCTTGATTACTCGCTCCGGATAACCCACGGTTTTGTATTTTGAAATGTAAAACGGATTCGGGAACACCTTTGAGCCATCGCCTTTCCTGCTCAAGGTAAACTGGACTTCGATAACTTCGCTTTCACGTATGATTTTGTCCTTTGCAATTCCAACTTGCATTCGTCCCGTGTCGGCATGCATTTCTGGTTTTTTTAATTCAATCATTTCAACGCCTCATTCTGCCACTTTCTTATCAAGCTCCAGTGATTCTCAAGTATATCATCGGGTATCTTTACGGTCTCTGAAAGAGACATGTCGGCAACCGCCTTAACCGTTACCTGAGCCTGTATCGAAGCCTCACGGCTCGGCTCCGGCTGAATAACCTTAACCACTACATTCTGCCCTTTCTCTTTGTCTATCTCCACATCAGCGTCTATGGTTTTGCCTTCTACTAAGGCTTCCATAACCTGCGGCCTAAAAGTTACGAACTCCGAAACCTTCTCGCCCGTTCTGTCGCACATCGCAGTAAAGGTTAATTTCTCGTAGGGCTTACCCTCTACCGGGGACTTGACACCGATTTTGACTATCGTGAGCTTGAACCTTATAGGATTACCCATTTTGAATTCTCCTTTACCAAAGTTTAAACACTGGTCGATTCCAAATACCCCAAAATCCTAAAAAGAAAACAACAGCCCTAACTAGCACGCCGATACCAGCTAACACAATGAGAATTATCAGTACTTTTTTCATGGCACTGGCACTTCATTAAGGCTTCGTTCCTGACACCTTTCATAAAGGCATCGTTCACAATTACAATCTGCCGGATGCAATTCATTTTCCGAATATTTACACTCTCGTTTTTTATTTGACGGATAAGCCCCGACTGCGCAAAACAGAAAGTGCTTACCGCAGGTTTTATCATCCCAGCCTTTCTCATTCTTACACTGTAAACAGATACTCTCAACCATTAACTTTCCTTTATGGATTCAATAAGCCTTGTTAGCCGGCGACTCGTGCCACCATCAGCAAAAACTAAGGTTGTGTATTTCCCATCTTTGCTTTTTTTAATTTCTACAACATCATCAAATGATAACCGTTGATAAGTAGTCCTATATTGTTTCGGTTCTTTAGCGATAACCCTATACCTTTTCGCCATTTCTCTTAATCTCCCTCTATTCCGCATATTCTCCGTACTTTTTGCCTGTTATTGTCTCCAACTCATTCCGAAGTTCGCCTATCTTTTCATCTAGTTTATTCACTTCTACATGGCATTTGTGCATTGAATCAATGAGGATTTGGTTAGCATCTGTTTTTCTAAAAAGTTCTCTTGCCTTTTCCTTGCTACGTCTTTGCTTCCCTTTTTCAGTCCTTATTACCCAAGCCTCTCCATCTTCGGATAAAGATGTGACTGTAACGATTTCGGTATCAATATCTCTCCACCCAAAATACCAAGCGTCAAAGCGTTCAAATTCCTTTTTGGCTAAGTTATCTATCCTTTGCTTAATGAGCTTAAAGATATTCTGTGTAGACGAATCCAGTATTTTCGCAGTTTCTCTTATGGTATAGCCGGAGGATTGCTTCATTGATTCTTTCCCGCTATTGTTGCTATGATAACAAATATTAAAGTCATAAACGAGAACCATACCAAACCACTTAAAACACCTATCAGTTGGTTATTTATGCTTAATATCAAAGCCGAACCGCCACTTACTACACCAACGAAGTATGATACCATCGCAATAATTCTACCAAGCATCTTATTTACTTGCCTCGCTCATTTTTAATTCCGCATCTAGTGCCTGATGAAATAAACTCTGGGTTTCTGCATCGAACTCTTCCGGCGTAAAAGGTTTCCATCCAGTAGGGGATAGTACCAAAGCACCGCTATCAACATAAAAGGCTCTGTTTACCCAAAACATTCCAGTCTCTCTATACTTCGGCTCGAAATAATAGACTTTACTTTTCTCGGCAACACCTTTACTGAATACCATGCTTAATCCCTGCCGGTATAGTTCTTTCTTATCTTCAATTTCTTCGGGTTTCATAATGGAAATTCCTGCCTCAACTTCCAAGTGCCATGCTCAATATCACGATTTAATAACTCTACGCCAGCGTTTGCATACCCACCATCTCTTATCAATAGTGGCTTCAGATTATCTTTCAGAAATACGGGTGTTTCTGCTTTATCCGCAGCCTCGACAATCTCCTGTATCCATTCTATTTTAGGTTGTGTCTTGGCTGAGATTGGTGTCTGTTGCCCGATGATGAGCCATTTTATTTCAGGCTGAGATTTCAAGTCTGTCTCAATAAGCCAAGATTCAATGTGCCAATCCAGTAATGGTTCAAAGGAAATAAATTGTACTGGTGCCTTAACATGCACTAGATTATTTAGAGCATCAACAAATTCTTGTCCATCTGTAGCCGTCACTCCAACCCAGCAATTCTCCGGGAACGGTGACCACTTGCTTAAGTTTTGAGGTTGCTTGGTAAGGAAGATAAAAGTGTGTTGTGATTCAATTTGACAATGAAGGAAAATGTCCTTTAGCCATTCATCGGGAATCCAATCTCCGAATAATTCCATAGTTGAACCGATAAAAATGCGGGATGGTTTTATATGGGGCAATTCGCTCCACCAGCGAGACGTAAGGTGTATTTTAGGATTCCACTTGAACCGTTTATACATCGCCCTAGCGTAGCAATAAGAGCAAGCCATAGGGCATAAACCTTTTACGGGGTTAAGCGAGTAATCACACCACTCAATTTTTGATTTCTGCATTTCAGCTTTTCACCATATGCCCGTATTTGCCTTGTGTAAACTTGTTCCGGTCTGCCGTATCGACCCTATGCCTTTGCTGGTCACGGCTCAACATTTTTTGGATGTAGTTTAAGTGGCTACCCTGGATTCCATTAGCTGAAGCTATCCACATCAATTGTAACACCCGGCAGTAATCACCGCCAGCCTGCTTGATTATTCCAGCGATTCTACCACCTAAGTTTTCAAAATCCTCCGGCAACGCTTCGCTGTGCAGGGTATTGAAACACTCAACTAGAAACGCTACTTTATTCGTGCTTTCGATAGCTCTTTGGCGTAACTGTTGAAAACTGAGAAATTTAGTGTCCATGATTTTTTAAATTACTGTCGATGAGATAGTTATCGGCAGCCGTGATTATGTCCAGTATCAATGCCCCAGTTCCAGGGAATGACTTTATCAATTTCATGTTAAAGTCGAGCAACTGTAAATCGCCATCTTTGTCAACAAGGCTCAGCCCAGCATCCCTGTGGCGTGGTGCGAGAGTTCCGTTAAGAATTTGTTGCATCATTTTAAACTTTCACCAGTTCTGAATTTTTAAGGACACTATCTATAATCAAGTATCCCTTATGATTCTTGCGACTTGGGCGGATATTCCATCCCGCAGTTTTCTGATTCCATTCTACAACCTTGGAATAAAGTTGAGGCAACTTAGTGCCATTGGGTGTGTTCACGCTTAATAACCGGACTGTATCACCCTCGTAAATATCTCTGCCGGCTTCATCCTTGTGCCCTGTGTATTGTTCTTCGGTTCCAATGGCACAAGGTATAACCCCAATATAAAAAACACCATCTGATTCAAAGCAATTGGTAACATCGTGCAATGAAAAATAGACAAGTTCGCCGTCAAGTGTTTTTGCTCTGAATTTTAATTCTCGCATTTCAACCTCTAATCACCCTATTCGCCGGCAACCTTTCAATCATGCTCTGCAACTGTTTCTCGGTAATCCCTACCCGTAATCCGTTTATCGAGTAAGAATACCGACCATTGTTTTTGAGAAGCGTGACTCCGCCGTTCTTGGTTTCGATGTGGGCTTTGCCCACCTTATCGAGCAACTTCTTAATATCGGAATTATTTGCCATTGTTACATTCCTTCACAACTAACGGTTTTGGTTTATCAAAAAAAGGTGTTTTGCATTTAGGACAAAGCCGGACATCTTCGCTCCGGGGTGTCCACTTATGCCCGCAACGCAAACACTCAAGCGTCAGTAACTCTAACTTCATATTTTAACCTCTTACCTATATTATACTATATGGGTAACTTTGTCAAGCGATTTTAGCCACTTTTTAGAGAAAATTTTGAGAAACCGTAAAAGCCACCAGGTTAGCAACAGAGGCACTTAAAAGCTGAAAGTATAGCGGAATAGCTAGTAAGGCGGGTATGGCAAATTTCCACTTGTGGGCGAACGCAACATTTACAATTATAGCTATACAATGTATGTCAATATATTATAAGCCAATCGTAGCTAGATGTGGAAATTGTTGCCATTTATTGTAAAGTAGCAATCGCAAAGACTAGCTACGGTTACGGTGTTTGATATGCCTGCGTTTCTGCTTCCAATGATAACTTCGCTTCTCTCTCGGTCTGCCAGGCTTAGGTGATGGCTCAGTAGTTAATTGTGTGGAATCAAAAGGGATATTGGCGAGTTGCCCATAGGAGCCAAGATAATACAGATTACGCTTACGGGATTTGTTGCGGACTATCTTGACTATGGTTCGTGGCCGGTTGCGGTCTATGAGTTTTAATCCTTCTGGATTCGGGGTGTAGACTATTCCGCCTTTCTTGTAGGAATGCTTGGGCTTCTTGGTCTTGCCGGTTATTATTTTGGTCTCATGCCCAGTAAGGCGTACACGGTCACCAATTTTAAACTTCGCTGACATTTTATAACCCTAATTCCATTACTCCTTGTAAGCATCGCCCCGCAGCGATTTCACAATATTTCTCGGAGATTTCAACCCCGATTGACTTTCTATTTAACGCTTTAGCTGCTTCAAGCGTAGTACCACTTCCCATAAATGGGTCTAAAATTATACTACCCGGAAGAGATGCTCTTGTTACAATTTGCTTCCATAGAGATATTGGTTTAGCGCAAGGATGTTCATTATCACTTGCTTGTTCATTGCTGAATATTACATCTGGTCTTCTCCCTAGTTTATTAGCTAAATAAGGATCATTCCCATAAGCCAAGATTGGTTGCCAGCAACAGAATCCCCATTTTCCGCTGCCAATACCTGCGTTAGATACCCATAGTAATGTCCAGTCTGGCTCTGGATACAACCATAAATTACCAACGCCACAAGTAATCAAAACTCTCGCTGATTTATCCCTAACTATTGGCAGAGTTGTCTTAATTAGATTACCTAGATTTTCTTTTGTATCTAAGTAGTTATCATATTCTGTGTTGTTGCCATATGGCAAATCAGTTATGGTTGAATCAACCTTAATATCCAACTGTGGCAATACCTCCCTGCAATCGCCTAGGAATATTTTAACCCATTTATCCTGATAATACGGCTTTATCATCTCTACTTCCTAAAGTTTTTATACACCCCGTCTTTAACCGCCCTTTGTATACATCCGGTATTTAAGCAGTTCACCGGCTTTGAATCCCTTACGTAATACTCGAAAACCTTTTGGCAGTACCGGCAGGTGGTATGATATACCTTATCCTCTCTGGTTCGCCTAGTTGTTGGTTTCGGCATTTAAAATCTCCATCTTGGATGGGTTCGTTGATACTCATTCCAACACGCCCTATTGCAATAAATTCGTTTCCGTCTTGCCAGTGTTGAAGGACATAAGTCATCTCGAATAATCTTCTCGCCACAATTAGGACAAAGAAGTTCTGTGATAGTCTTTTGATGCTGTCTGTGTCCTCGTGGGGATACTTGATATATCTTCTTCGGCTTCACCTCTTTGGCTATTGGTTTTTCGTTACGGAACTGAGCTAAACGAATCTTCGCTGTTGTCTCTTGTGTCTCAGTATCCATTTTAAATCTTTAACTCCATTACCCCTTGACAGCTTTACCACGTCTCGTCATAGGTGGTATCCATCCCCAATGTTCAAAAGCTTTCTCTAAACACCATAAATAATTTTGGGCATCTACATCTCCTGAGCAAAACCAGCCACCTATCGCTACCAGTCTGTCGTCTAATGTTTCATTTGTACCTAATGGCTCGCTATTGTCATTACTTTTAACTTTATACTTGTGCTTCATAGTCCTAGCTCCATTGACAGCATTGCTATCTCTTGCTCAACTTATACTTTTTGTCTTGTCTATACTGTAAAAGGCCATAATTATTTCTACGCAGTTGTGCAGTTGCTCGTCTGTCCTTAACAAATTGCAATTTGACTAAAGAATTGCCAACAACTGTAATCCCAATATAATGGACTAGCCCACAATCGCAGCAAGCCAATTTTAATGTCTCATTCTCTGCGTTGATTATTTGACTATCCCCGTCCTTATATTTATGGTATTTAGTCATTTAGATTGTTACCCAGTAGTCAGAATAATAGGGATTCATCTTTTCTCTCCGCATTGCATAGGCTGAGAATCCTGTTTAACTTTCGTAGAACTGTTAATTAGGCTTCTACCTAGCGGAGATTCCACACAACGCCGACTTCCGCAAGTGGCTGGTTTAAAACACACCACGTAGCCGTAGCGTCTATTGCATACCGGGCAAATAGCCCACTCTAACTCTACCATTATAGCTTATTCCCATATTGTATAGACTCTGGCTCAAGGAATCTAACTACTTTATTATGCGCCTTAGCATATTCTAACTCTCGTTTAGTGGATTCTCCAATATAACCCCCAACATTCAAAATCAGAACTTCGTCAGCCATATCTATTTTACGCAGATGTAATTCATCAAGTTTTACTTTTTGCTCAGGGGCTATTGGTATTCTATCAGCGTGCATAAAACACCCAACGGAAAGAACGATGTTATTGTTTAATGTCTCTAGATATGTGGCTTGATAGAAGAATTCCTTAAACTTTGTAGAGCCACAAAGGCAAACTATTTTAGGTCTGTTCATTATTCACCACCTTTTAACTTGTTAAATTCCTCATGCCTTCAGTATGAAAATCCATGTGCATTGTAGCTACATTCAAATATCCATATTCCAATAGCATACGGCAGTATGTGTCACCATGCCACGGCGATATGAAACGCACAAAATTGCTAGCCCCAATAATGTTATCAAACTCGAAAACGCCACGGTATTTTATAGGGCATTTTACTATTAACTTAATCATTTTGCCCTTTCAGGAGTTCCAACTTACTATCAACCCAGCCTAGCAACCGCAAATCCTCTATAGTACGATTAACATATGCTACCGACATTTTAGCAGCATCAGCAATGTCCTGCTGCTTCTGTAGCCCTTCTAACCATGCCCTGATAATTACAGCCCGCTTCTTGCTCATGCAGTCCATAACCAACCGAACCAAATATGGTTTCAGTTCACTTATTGGTACACCAATCATTAACAATCCTCTAGCTAATCGGCTAATAGCCTGCCCGAACCTAGTGCCTAACTCTATATCAGGTATATCGTAAATCTCATTGGTGCGTGTGTTCCTCTCAACTGGTGTCCTTAGCATGGCAGCTAAATTAGCCAATGGTGCAAGATATTCTAGCTTCGGCTTAGGATAGGCTACGGTGTTGAGAATAATATCTGTCATAGCCTCTTTGAGTTTTATTCTTATCGCTGTCAAGTTGCCATCATTATAAACAGCCTTATCTACCGCTACGCCTTCTTCTATCGGTCTGCCCCATCGTAAATCCATAAATCTCGAACCAAGCAACTGCTCTAGTTGTCTTTGCCTTTCAACAAACTGCGTTGTGCCTAATATCCAATCAAACTTCGTTTCTTGGTGCAGATGTCCTTCTTCGCTACCATAATCAGCATCTAGTTCGCCATCATGGACTCCACGCAACAAGCCAAAAATTTCTTTTTGCGTATCTAGGTCTTTAGTAAGTATAACAGCAAACTCTTTAGTAATCACCAACTTGCCATCAAGCCTTTCCAATAATGGTTTTTGAATGTCCTTATCTCTTTTAAACGAATAGCCACGCCGGATAGCCCCCGGCGTTATACTTTCCATTGTCGTGCTATATCCCTCTTGCTCAGCTATAGTCCTCAATAACTCTGTTTTGCCCGTGCCAGATGCACCTATAATTCGTAGCCATAGCATTTCACTTAGTGGTATTTTATGACTGACTGCCGCCGCTACTACAATGTCCACAGCCTGCATATCGTCAATCTCAAAATGTTCGGTAAATAGTTGTTTGAAGTCCTCAACCTGCTGTATCATTCAGTCCTCCATGTATTTTTACTAATACTAGCACGTTTTTGTTGTCTTGTCAAGTATTTTCGGTGTAATTAGTAAATATCTCCTGTTTCTTTTTATACCGTAGCTACATTTTTACTATTACAGGGGATACCCACACACCCCCTATATAGGTATATAAAAAAGAATTGTTTTTTACTAATTTTGGATACCCATACCTTAAAAATCAGCGAGGTATAGTAAAACCCCTATAATTCACGTTGGTTATAGCACCAGAGCAGTAGCTACGTACCCGCAAAGCGGGATTGCCTACGCAATCTTGTAATATCAAATAATACCACGCCACTATCACGTGACTTGACTAACACGCTTGTTTGGTGTATCATATAGTTAATAACATGAAGGAGGTTTTATTGTAATGGCTATTGTGTCAAAGAGTGTACCAACTAAGTTGGACTATCGTAGCAGGGTTAAATTGCCAGAGGTTATTATCGAAGAGCTTGCGCTTACCAAGGATAGCAAGGTAGTTGTTACGTATGGTCGTAACTATAGCTGTGTGATAATTACGCCGGTAGAAACAAAGCTAGGCAGTATACAGAAAGAACGTATAAACAAGCTGACTTGTGAACCATTAGAGACTGAACGCTAGAAAAAATAAAAAAGAGGAGGTATTTTACAATGAAAGTGTTAGTAGTACTAAATGATGGTGCATTACTTGTCGGAGACAGGAATTGGAAGGATGAAATTGCCGAACCACGATCAGCTTTTCGATTCACGATAGGCAACTCTATTCCAGGGATATGTATAACAGGCCAAAAGTTGCTTGTACCGATGACTTCTATTAAATATATAGTCAAGGTAAGTAAGTAATATACATAAAAAGCCTTTAGAACTAGAGACAGAAGCATAGCTAGCTTAATTTTACAGCCACACAGTGTTTATCCGGCTTGCTAATCGCCGGCGTATGCTTGATTCCCACAATAAGGTCTTGGTGGCGTACCTTAAAGAAAAAAAAAG
>JALHYA010000016.1 GCA_022868165.1 Patescibacteria group bacterium
CGCGACCCTTTCAGGGTCGCATTGCGAGGCTGAAAGCCTCGCGCTACGAAAAAATCACTAAATCTGTCTTCTTCACGGATGCTAATAACGTTTCTTATCCCTTTAACTCTTGAACCCTTAATCCCTTAAACCTTTTATTATGTAGCTTCATTCTCCTTTCAATCTTTTAATATCTCTTTTAGCTATCTCAATTTCCATTTGCGCTCCGATTTCAGTAACCAGCCTTAAAGAATCTTCATAATGTCTTAACGCCTTTTCCTTTTCACCTTTGTCCTCATAGATTAAACCGATGTTGCCTAGCTGACGCGCTTCACCAACCTTATCACCTATTTGTTGCTGAATCTTCAAAGCATCTTCATGGTATTTTAAGGCATTGTCCAGATCTCCTCTGGTCTGATAGATTATACCGATGTTGCTAAGAGCTGTTGCTTCATCTTCTCGATTACCAATTTCTCTGTCAATTCTCAAAACCTCTTCAAAATTCTTTAAGGCTTTGTCCAGATCTCCTCTGGTCTGATATATTAAACCGATATTGCCAAGCTGTTGAGCTCCTCCTTCTTTATTGTCAATTTCTCTGTCAATCTTCAAAGCATCCTGGTGGTATTTTAAGGCATTTTCCAGATCTCCTCTGGTCTGATAGATTAAACCGATGTTGCCAAGAGCTGCTGCTTCACTTTCCTTTAAACCAATTTCTCGTGCCACCTTTAGGTTTTCTTCATGGTATTTTAAGGCTTTGTACAGATCGCCTCTGGTCTGATAGATTATACCGAGGTTGCCAAGGTCTTGAGCTTCTCCTTCTTTACTGCCAATTTCTCTGTCAATCTTCAAAGCATCTTCATGGTATTTTAAGGCTTTGTCCAGATCTCCTCTTGTCTGATAGATTAAACCGAGGTTGCCAAGCTGGTTCGCTTCGCCAACCCTATCGCCTATTTCTTGCTGAATCTTCAAAGCATCTTCTAAATATTTTAAGGCTTTGTCCAGATCACCTCTGATCTTATAGATTATACCAATGTTGCCAAGACCTTGAGCTTCTCCTTCTTTATCATTAAATTCCTTTGCAAGGCTCAAAGATTTATTCCAATTTTCAAGGGTTAAATCAAGTTTGCCCGGGGTATAGTAACAATGCCCAATGAGATTATAAAGTGCAACTAACTGGCTGGCTTTGGCTCCTTTCATTGCTTTTTTAAATTCTTCAATTGCCTCGTCCCATTTGTATTCCGTCATCAGCTTCAAACCCTTAGCAAACGGGTCAAAAACAGGTGGGTCTGCTTGGGGCAATCCATCGACATAAATTGGGACACCAAGATGCTTTTCAATCAGTTTTATGTTTTCGTTGGCTTCTTTTGCTTCCTTTTTGATTTCTTGAGCTTCTTGTTTAATAACTTTGGTTTCCTCTTCAATTCTTCGAATACGTTCCTCTTCCTCCCTTCTTAATCTTGCTTTCCGTGGTAAAATCCAAGCAAAAAGGGCAATTAGAGCCCCGAGAACAGCAATAATTACGGCTACAATTGACCAGAATAAAGGTGGGTCAGTGATTTGATAACCAAACATATTTACGTCCTAATAAAAATTATTTCGTAGTGCGACCCTTTTAGGGTCGCCTGGGAACTATCTATTGCAGAGACGCATGCAATGCGTCTCTACGTTTCTTTTAGCTTCTGCGGAGCAGGGTGCTCCGCCTACGATTTTTCCTCGTTGCCACGGGAGTGGCAACG
>JALHYA010000003.1 GCA_022868165.1 Patescibacteria group bacterium
CGTCGCGTCCCGATTTTGTGACCCGCTGTAGTTCAACCCTCACGCGTAGTTGAACTCGTGACGTATGCTTTATATACTGCACATTTGGCGATATATATAGGGTATTTAAAACATGGTCATTTTTGAGTTCAACCGTGCGTTAGTGTATTTGTGTTGTGCAGATTCAGCGATATGTTTAAATAAGTGTTTCTACTAATAGAAAAACATAAAGGCGATAAAAAAATGAAAAAACTAAAAGTATGCAGTCACGGATATTTCTATCACCAAAACTGCGATGATGCGGAAATTTGGGAAAGTATTTTCCAGAAATGCGCTGAATTGATCTATCTTGAACTTTTGAAACCTTTAGGATGGTAAACAAAAATGAAAAACGGTTCTGATTGCTCTTTGGCTATTGCCTGTTGCATATGCGGAAGATTCCACTTTTTCTGTGACGGATCAAAACGACCGACAAAAAAGCAACAGAGAAAACCTCAAAAACATTGGAATGAAATTTAAAGGGGGGATAAACAAAATATTAGCAACTGATAGAATATTATACATCAACGGATTAAAGAAAAAACCAAAAAAGAAGGCTATTAAATGAAAATCATTAACAGATCGACATACAGGATTTTAGCAAAAGATACTAAAGGTCAAACATGGATTTTCTATGCCTTAAACGAGTATCAGCAACAGTTTTACGGTTTAAACATCAATCCTTTTCTCTGTTGGCATAGAGAGCGTTTATGTGGTCAAAAGCTTAGACGAATTCATGCAACGTGTTTCAAGTGTCACTTGCGATTAGTCGTTAGCGGAAAATTGCCGCTCGGATATCCGATTAGTATTCAGATGATCTTTTTCCGAAATGAAAGAATCAAATCAGATCAAATTTTAGGGAAGCTGTTTTGCACTTTATCGGAAATGTTCTCTTAATTTTGAACAGTTGTTTAGTTGAAATACAGGATCTCATGCCGTTTCTGTTCAATGCGTATACATAAAGGCTAAACGTTTATTCAGTAATACCTAAAAACAAAATAAGGGGAAAAATTGTTAGCGGCAATGAAAGAACAAAAAGAATCTTAGTAAAAGACAATTTTAGAGTTTCCTATATTCCTTTAGCTTATATAGGAAAGTTAGCATAAAAGCTAAAAGAGCAACTTTTAACGAAGCATCTGCTCCAGCGGCAATGAGAGAGCTGATTCCGCTAATACCTCCAACAATGGCGCTGTCTATGATCTGCTCAGTGAAAACCTCTAATTTAGAAGGTTTTTCTTCAACGGTTGTATTGCTTGAAACGGAAAGTCTTAAAATTCTTACTTGATGTTTTTTGAGCATTTTTAAGCTTTCTCCCAGTCAATTCCTTTTTTAGATGCTTCAAGTCGAACAGTAGCATTAACTATAGCTGTGTTCACGCCTAATAAAGCTAACTGATCGTAAAACATTTCTTCTGCTTCCGTTTCACCATAAACGCCTTTTCGATAAAGCCACGTGCGCGTTTCATACTCCGTCATTGTTAGGCGCCTTTGAAATTCCATAGACATATCTGCAAGAATCTTGTCGATTTCTTCTTGCGATCCTTTAAAAGTCAACAGCTCTATTTCCAGTTGATCCTCTGAAATTACTCCGTCCAAGTAAGCGGTTTTGAGATGCCCTAAATAAGCGCTCATTTCATCTCTCAAGCGGTTAGCATGGAAATATCTTAAATATAACGTTTGGACTTGCGGCATGGTTATGTCGTTTTCAGTCATTAACCATAAGAGCGCTTGATCTGGAATATCTATAAACTGATACATTCTCATTGCTACTCCAATAGCGGGTTTTTGATCTGCGAGATCAAGCAGATATTTCATGTGTCCGTCTGGAACGCCCCAGCGAGCTAAATTATCTCTCCATTGAGGTTCGGTCAATTTTCCCCTATTTCTTAATTGCGTTGACGCTGAAACGCTTAAGATTGAAGGTCGGAAAATCTTGTTTGCGATCTGTTCAACTGGGCTTTTTATTCCCGCTCCGATCCACGCTCCCATTATTGCGCTTATGAGCAAATCAACTTTTAAAACCTTCTTGAGAGCTTCTTTAACTCCTGAAAGGTCAAGCCCGAAACCTAAAACTTTCGTTGTCAAAAGATCGATGATAACGAAAATTCCCAAGCAAATAGCAACTATCGGTAAAACCGCAATAATGGCGCCTGTTATGTCGCCTGCTTCAATTTTTGCTTTTATTTCAACGATCGTTCCTAAAACCGCATCGAAAAAGCCTTTTATCGGAGCTGAAATCGCATCAATAACCCAATTTGAACTTACAGATACGCTTAAATTTTTGCTGTCAATAGTTGCTAAAGCAGTTGTTTGTGCCGCTTGAGAAACTTTAACGTCAATGTACTTTTCTGAAACCATTTTCTATGGCTCTCCGTATTGTTGGTTTACAATGGCAATATCGTGTGTTTTAGCCATTTTAAGAAGTTCTTTTCTCAAGATTGAGCACGTGCGGCAAGCGCATTTATTGTCTAAGGTTTCGCCTATAACCTTAAAGAAAAGCGGTAATGCTTCAAGCGTTTTCTTGATCTCGATTTTGCTTTTAGTACTCAAGTATGATCCTCTCTATATAATGAGAGGTTTATTCTAATTTAAGGGTTTCTGTTCAATCTGATAGTATTATAACAATCCATCTAACAATATAACAGATAGATATGTAATTATCTCTCTAATATTCATACATGATTGAACAAAAAGGGATTTATTCATACTTAAGGGTTTCTGTTCAATCTAATAGTATCCTCTCTATATAATGAGAGGTTTATTCTAATTTAAGGGTTTCTGTTCAATCTAATAGCATTATATCTATCCTCCTACCAATAGAGAGGAGAAGTATGTAACTATTCCTCTAATATTCATACATGCTCATACAAAATAGCAAAAGTATATATATTCAGTTAAATGTATATACATTGTGATTTAAAATGGTTAAATCTGCATTGCTCAGAAGCCAAAAATACAGCGCAAAAGCCGATCCAGATGCTGCAAGAATACGCATTGCCAATTACGCCGCGTTCATGAAATCCAATCAAGCCGATCCAGTGAACGACATCGCCGCTCCCCAACAGCTCGTAAGAGATGCCCTTAACGAAGAAGGCATTGCTCCGATTTTCACTATTCCATACATGGCTGTGGGATTGAAAATCTGGAAGCTCCAAAAGAACTACACGGGCGACACCCTAAACAATGAACTTCAACTTCAACTGGGGTTGTTTGAAGACCGCGGATGCACTCAGAGCGTTCTTACAGCGGTTGCACTCAAGTTCGGCGTAACATATCCATCTCCATAATCGAAGCCAACAAAACACAAAAGCTTAAATTTCCCCTTCTTTTTTTATATTCTAATCGAAAGGCGATACTATGCGATCAGCACAAAAGAGAATTCAAAAGTATGCCGCCGGGCTTGATCCAACAGAGATTTACTTGAAGCTCAAAAAGCAGAAACGAGCTGGAATTAAAGCGATTGGAATTCAAACGCTTAAAGACATTGCGGTTCAACCAATCATAATAAAATATGATCTTGACGCGCGCAAAAACGCTTTAGCGCTTGAAGCATGGAGAAAATTATACTATATTTATTATCAAACACGACAAAAGGCGATCTTAGTTGAGTGATTCAGAAATTGAAGCATGGAAAGCCAAAAACGTAGATTATGGTTTGCCGCTTCCAATGCTTGAAGAAATGATTGCGGAAGCCAACGATGAATGGACATCGGAGCTTCAATATTCCCCTTATGATCGATACGCTTCATTAAACGTGTATATTACAGATCACGATGAAACTGAAGGGTGCTTTTACCTTATCACGGTTCAACGTGCCGACTGGGTTTTTCAGGGAAAAGCGCTTCTTGAAACACATTGGCTTTTCGCTCAAATCCCAACCGTTGAAGTCGTCGTTCAAGTGTTCAAGCTTGAATGGACAACCGTTTTAAGGCTAGTCGCTTACGGATATCTCATTTTCAATCACACAAAAGAAGAATCTTGCGTTGTCGATGTTTATACCGTTGAAGCTCAAGTTATTCCTTTTCCTCCTTTTACCTATCAAATTATTCCGATTGCCGATAATTTTACTCCATGCACAGAGCAAATTTTAGTTTCTGATGCTGCCACTCAAGAAGAAACGGTCTCGAGAGCAGAAACAGTTATAATCACGAACAGCTAATTAAAAAGGGGATTAAAATGGGCGACATAGTTAGAACAGCTCAAGAAGGAACGTTAAAAAGCGGAGTTACTGTAAAAGAAGATGGTGTTGCAAGCTTCTTTAGCGGAGTAAAAGAAGAAACACTTGCAAGAGCTGAAACAATCAGTTTTACCGAGGGAAAGCTTTCAGATGAAACGTTAACGAGAGCCGAAACGGTTATTATCACAAATTTATGATTAAAAAACCTAAAAAACCAAAAAAACAGAGGTGAAAAAAAACATGGAAAGTATCTTCATGCGAAAATGTTTGGCTATTCAAAAACTAAAGGATTTGTTAGGGGTGCGAAATACTTTCGGAGACAAAATCACCGTTAAAGATGAAGTTTTAGTTTACGCTGGAAAAAAATTGCTGTTCAAAAGCAAAGGACACATTGTTAACGCGGGATTAATAGGCTTAGTAAATTTTATGGGAATAGCACAAGTCTCTTCTGTCTCAAATGTGCCTTCGGCTGCTTGGGCTGCTAAGGGTCAATACATGCGCGTTGGAACGGGAGGAACCGTAACTCAAGCGGGAACAACAGGTTTAACGACTATTGACAACACAGCGGCTTCAAGTCAAAGTGGGGCGTTAACAAACGTTTCAACAGGGATTTACCGTATCTCATGGTCAGCAGTTTGGAACGCAGGTGTTTTAGGCGCAATAGATGTTTCTGAAATCGGATTATGGTTATACCTACTTACAAATTTGCAAGCATTCGGGGCAACTGGTGTTAGCGCTGCAACTGCTTTCTTTAGTCGAATAAGCGTAGCAGATGGAGATTTCAACGTTTTCACGGTTAACGTGGCTGTGCCTTTAACGATAGAATGGCGCCTAACATTCACTTTCGCTTAAACCTAAAAAATCTCTTTTTTTATGATCCATATTTTTCGATCAAAGCTTGATTAAAATCTGAATCTGATTGTCTAACAACGTTGTAAGGATCAAAGGTCCATTGACCAGTATCGTTATTTCTCCAATGTTTAAATTCATCAACGTAAGAGATTGACGTTCCCGTTAAGTCTTGCACAAGCTCTTGCCAAAAATCAGAGGTTTTAAAAGCTACGTCTAAAAGCTCTGTTGCTTTTTCGGCATCGCCTATATCCAGATATTTTTGAGCAATTTTGTAAGCGGCTTCTGTGTCAAATCCCGTAACTGTATCTTTTCCTAAATCTACCATTTCGTCTATTTCATCGTCGGTTAATCCAACGGCTTTTAATGCGTCTCGATCAGTCATAAAATCACTTCAAGATTAGCGGGATGCTGTTAGTACATTGATTTATCAGATCAGAGGATTTAAGCTTTTTCCCATAGCGTCTTTTTCCGTCATCGTCGCAAGAAAACTTTTTGTATAGAAATGTGTCGGTTAACGGTAATTTCCCGACTCTTTTAGCCTCGAGAACCTTCAAGATTTTATGCTGATACATGCTGAAATTATTGCCATAGATTGACATTAAAAGTTTGTTTTTGTCTTCTTGAACGCTGAATCCCTTCATTATTATTTCATCGTTGAACATATAGAATTTTGATCTGATAAAAATTGCCTTGTAAGGCGTAGCTGTGCCTTCGCACTTTAATTTTCCAAGAGTATTCCCAACCATACCGTAAATATTTTGAGATGTATAAATACTATCCGTGTCACAGTAAAAAGTCTTTTCTGGCTCAAGTTTTTTCAAGATGTCGTATAAATGAAGGCGCGCATAAGCAGTTATGTAACTTGATAAAATAACGTTGTGATACCATTTCTTTTTATTAATTGAGTATTCCTCTTGCGTGATCTGATCTCCCTCAAAATTAAGTCTTTTTCCCTTTCCTTTTTCCCCAAATTTACCGTATAAGCTGTTAAGAAGGATTTTATAGAATTCCCTTAATGGGGATCCGTTCGCTGTTGCTTCTTTTTTGAGCGCGTAGAAATTAGAGATGTATCCTTTAAACGGATTAAAAGAAGCTTTCCATTCGTAGGCTTCATTGACCTTAATTATTTTTCCAACTCCGTCATTTTCTAAAGCTCGGAGTTCTGGATATGCGAAATACCCTTTAAACGTTCCATTGGGAAAAAGCAGTTTCTCAAAACCGTCTTTACACATGCCTTTAATGCATAATGGGGGAAAATCAGCATCAACTTTAACGGTTGCAAGAGCTATTCCTTCAAAATCTAAATCAACATCGCTTTTATTCTGGAATCTTGAACAGATATTCGGATAATCCTTTTCAAGCATGACAAACGGATACAATGAAATAACATCATGCCCGTAAACTGTTTCTAAATTCGTTCCTCTAATAAAACATTCTGTTCGACCTCCGTGATAACTCTTCCTAAATTTATGTTCTAAAATTTCGTTGTAATGCGGGAATTTCTTAATGTGGCAAAAATCACGTTTAAAAACTCTTATTGCCATACCAGCGCAAGTTGTGCGGAAAAAGTGAAAATCATCATAGATCATTTTTATAGCTTTAAAACAGATTTCTGCATCTCTAAGCGCATAAAGCGTAAATTCAAGATCTGATTCAGCTTCTTTTCGTTGAATATGTCCTAAATTAATGGGTTTCTCTAATTTTGGAAGGTTAAAAAGCTCTCCGACTTTTTCAAGCGTTCCAATAGGCAAAATATTTTTTAGGTCAACAAAAATCCATTTCATTTTTCCTTTTCGGACTGTTAAACGTGTCATTCTTGAACCAGCAATATTAGCATAAACTTGAAATCCTTTATTTTTTAGGATTCTTGAAACTACGATTGCATCAAAATTAAGGTTAAAACAAACAAAAACTGCTCTATGAAATTTTTTAGTCAAGAATTTAAGCAAATCTGATTCGTCAAAACTGATAAATCCGTTTGAAGCTTGATTAATATTGAAATCCTCTGTGTAGATTTGAAAAGAAAGAAATTGGTGAACGTTATCTTCAATAACTGTTTCTGTGTCGAATCCGAGAAATTTAGTCATTTATTTCACTAGAGCTGTTTGATGTGATTTGCATTTCGGACACGTAGGTTTTTTAAGTTTACTTTTTGACCACCATTCATAAGTACACTTGAAACAGAAAAAGAGAGAGGGTTTTTTAGGCGTTTGCTTCATTGCTACTTTGCTCCTTTGAGCATCCCATCGGACAATCCTTTAATGCTGTATCGTGTTTGAATTCCCGTTCCAGCTCGGATCACAGTCATAGGGTTTATGCCCTTTATCAGCGCTTTGATTATCATTACATCAAGCATTTTTCCGACTGTGAGCTTATATTTCTTTCCTTCTGCTTTGACTTGATATAGGTATTGCGTTCCAAAATTGCCTTCGACCTCTTCTGGAGCTTGCGTTTCATCAATTTCTATTTCGCTTTCGCCTTCTGGAATTCTAAAGTATTCGCTACTTCTGTCGTGTTTGTGTTGCTCTGATCTCGTCTTGATCCATTCTGGAATTTCTTTTCCGTCTTTCATTTCTATTTCTCCATTTTTTGTTTTGTTAAAAACGGATTGACCGTTTTTTTGAAATACAGAACAGCCTAAACAGATAGACATGTACGCCCACATGCTTTTTCCAGTTTTCCAGTTTTTACGACATTCTAAGTTTTGGTCGATTCTGCACTTCAAATTTTCAACCCGTTTAGGATTCTATAAATAGAAACAAGTATATAAGCGCTTTGCTTCTTTTCTGTCCTGCAATAATACAAGAACGCACGGTTGAACTCAAAAATGACCATGTTTTAAATACCCTATATATATCGCCAAATGTGCAGTATATAAAGCATACGTCACGAGTTCAACTACGCGTGAGGGTTGAACTACAGCGGGTCACAAAATCGGGACGCGACG
>JALHYA010000017.1 GCA_022868165.1 Patescibacteria group bacterium
GCCATGCAACACCTGTTCTACCATCCATGAAATTCACGGATCGTCTCTCATTTCTGAAAAACTAAAACGGTAGAATGTCAAATCCGGGTAAGGTTCTTCGGTTCGTCTCGAATTAAACCACATGCTCCACTGGTTGTGCAGGTCCCCGTCAATTCCTTTGAGTTTTAAACTTGCGTTCGTACTCCCCAGGCGGCTCGCTTATTGCGTTAGCTAACGGAACTCGTCCTTGCGGACGAATCCCTAGCGAGCATAGTTTACGGCTAGGACTACAGGGGTCTCTAATCCCTTTCGCTCCCCTAGCTGTCGTTCCTCAGCGTCGAATAGTGCCTAGTTTTCTGCCTTCGCCCTTGGTGTTCCTCTCGATATCAACGGATTTCACCCCTACACCGAGAGTTCCGAAAACCCCGACACCTTCCTAAATCCAGATAGTATTACACCCCCCTCCAAGGTTAAGCCCTGGTCTTTGAAGTGTAACTTATCTAGTCGCCTACGAAACGCTTTACGCCCAGTAAATCCGGATAACGCTTGCACCCTCTGTCTTACCGCTGCTGCTGGCACAGAGTTAGCAGGTGCTTATTCTTCTGGCTTCTTAGTTCCAAACAAAAGTGGTTTACGACCCGAAGGCCTTCATCCCACACGCGGCGTCGCGGCGTCAGACTTTCGTCCATTGCGCACGATTCCCGGTTGCTGCCACCCGTAGGTGTATGGGCCGTGTCTCAGTCCCATTCTGGGGGGTCACGCTCTCACGTCCCCTACCCGTCGTAGGTTTGGTAGGCCATTACCCTACCAACTGCCTGATGGGTAATAGGCTCATCTCTCGACGCGCAGTTACGCGCTTTCTTCTGCAATGCAGAACTTATGCGGTATTAGCTACTCTTTCGAGTAGGTATCCCTCATCAAGAGGTAGATTCCTATCTTTTACTCAGCCGTTCGCAGCTGGCTTCTTGCGAAGCCCGCTCTACTTGCATGCCTAAGGCACGCCGCTAGCGTTTATCCTGGGCCAGGATCAAACCCTCAAATTAGTGATCCAAATTAACGGATCTTACGCTTTCCAGTCACATCTTGAATGTCAAAGTACCATTCTCTAAAAGTAGCAAGAAACAAGCTGCAAGCAGGCAGAAAAACAATAAACAATTAGCAATTAACTATTAACAATTAAGCTTTTCTTTACTTGTAACTTGTGTCTTGATGCTTTTAAGGTTCCGAAGTTGTTACCCGCTTTGGGGAAGTTAACCTCTCTTGGAGAAAATTTTGACTAAAAAACCCACCTGATGGTGGGTTGTCGACTGCCTCTTGGCCCATCTGGTCAATCTTTTCTCATCTGTGAAGCTATTATATATGGCAATTCCAATTTGGTCAATGCCCTGTAAAATTCTGAGGAAAAGACTAGAAATTACCTTGAAACAATTTTTGAGCTTCATCGCTACCTTTTGGAGATAATGTAATCTTCTTTGTAGTTTGATCATAATCAATCAACAATTGTTTATGCATAGGTTTAAGAATATCCCTTCTAAAAATTGCCGTGTTTGAGTGTTCTGTCCAAGATAGTAAATCAGACTCGTCTACACTTGAGACCTCCGAATTAAGTAACAATAAAACCTTTTGCCTCATTGTAAATTTAAGACTCATAACTCTCTTTTTGTCATTTATATTCCATACCAGAGGGGTTTCCCTTTCCATTAGAATTTCAACTGCTTCAGTTGCAGTCTTTATGTCTGTATTGTGGAAAATGCGAATAAGTTCTGCCAATATCCATTTAGAAGTGTAGAGAACCATTGTGGCATCCATAAAATTAGGATTAACTTCACTACCTACGTGGCCAACTCCACGATTATTACGCACCTCATAAAGAGGAACCAAAAATCTAGGTATTAGAATTCTTATTGAACGGGGCAAAGTTGTAGCGGCGTTTTCCATTTGTTGGCAGGCTAAAGCCATGTTCGGCGGTTTACTTGAAGTGGACGGAAAAGTACCATCGGCATATCCTCTAATTATTGAATATACAACCTCGCAAAATTTCCCACCATCAAGTTCTGACGGCTCCCATCTCCCCTCATGAAAATTTTTGACTATGTTACTGAACGCATCCATAAGCTCATTTCTTAAACTCGTTGGTAACAAAGCAAAAATTTGAGAAGTATCCATTCTATTAGGCTTTCTATTAACCCGAAGGGGGGTTATCTGCTGCTTCTACACGTTTTTTTATGAGGCTAATTCCTGAAGTCGTAAGTTTGTAGGTTTTTCTTGCCTGCTTACTCTTTCCACTTTTCGTTATTTGTCTTACAAGAGCTGGGTCTCTTTTCTGTGCTTTTTCTAGGGCTCTTGTTACATTCCCAATACCTTTCCCAATATCCTTCAGGACGTCGTTTACTTGATATGACGTCCATGAATCTTTGCCATTAATCTCTTGGAACCAATATCCTCCTGTAAGCGCCTTGTCTACATCCGATTCGGGATTGACCTGATCAAAAAGATCCACAAAATTCTTAAAACTCGGTTTACCACCAGTTGAATCTTCGGCCTCGTGGGAATCTGAGGCTTCCAATTCCTGATTTTTAGCAGCACCGGAAACCCCGAATTTTTCGGATGCCCATTTTATTATTCTCACCCTTGCTCCTTCGTCACTCAAACCAGTAAGGGCTTTGGCTACTTCCGACATTGCTTTGATTTCTGGGTCTACATCTTCCATGTTTAATAATTAGCTACCTTTTTGAACTTTTGGCAAATCATGTTCAACAAAAGTTTCTCCAAAAGGCGTTAAGTAGTATCTACCTGTAGCCTTTGCAGCTTCAAAATATGCTTTCTTTGATTTCCCATCTCTAAAAACCTGAATTAAGACCTTTGGAGGCTTAACACCCAAGATCTTGTATAATGTCCACATTTCACTTATGGATACATCTGGCAATTGGCTCTTATCTTTGAGCCAAAAGGTCAGTGTTGCAAAAATTTCAATATTATTTTCCGGAGATTTAGATTTATAAAAACTCCTCAAATCATCAATCATTGCTTTATCGGTAATCAGGTTTGGTAACATCTGTGGTTGCTCGATCAGAGCCTTCTTGGATTGACCTTTTTTATGTGATTTTTCCAGAACGGTTTGCGGTTCCTGTACCGGAGAGGGCGATGCAATTGGAGTCTGCGGCAATGACTTTGCCATTTCAACTATCCTGTCTATTTGTTTTTCTACAAACTCTTCAGTACCTTCAAATTCAAAGGTACCAAGGCTTGTGGTTATTCTTGTTTTGGTTATTTTGTCTTCGCTCATTTCCTGCATAATATCACTGTTTATATAGTTTGTCAAGCAAATCCCATAAAATCACTCCCTTTTTACCATAATATGTTCATTTTGTGGCCGAAATGAAGCCTGTGTTTGGTTTGAAGTAGTCTTCAGATTTACTTGGATGGATATTTAGGCATTTTTTAGATGGCTGGTTCATTCAAAATATGCCAATCTGGCATAGTGAAGACAACATTGCTGTCAAAATCACTTTCGTCACAACTTTGCCAGACGTCAAATTTCCCCCCAAATTCCAGCCGAAGCGCTTTTATCCTCTTCTGGCTAGTACGAATTTGCTCTTAGCTGTTAAATCTTTAACCCGAACCGCCCTATCTTCTTTCGACGCTCTTCGTACTATATTGTTTGCGTGCGGTATTAAAACAATCTCATCTACGCCCATGCGCCCTCCAGTTGCTCCTTCAAACAAAGTATTGAGTAGTCCTGCTGGTCGCGTTTCCACTACCAAGTCATCTGGCCCAACCTCGATGTATTGTTCATTCTCAACCATGGTAGGAATATACCATTCCTTCCCCCCAAATTCCAGCCGGGATTATTCCGACCGCGAAACTTGACGCCTTCTGAGGAAGTGAGTACAATCGGGAACCAAATAATGACATGGTAGAAAAATTAAACTGTACTTTTACCAGCTTATGGGGCGGAAAAATAGTGTGCGATTACCCTCACGGCGAATGTCTTTTGAAAAGACTTGAAGCTGAGGATGTGAATGTTTACCGTCATCATGGCCAAATGATAGAAGGAGATTGCGCTATAAAGGCAGCCGAACCAGATTATACTCCCCACGAATCCCGCGGCGACCCACGCTAAGCCCAACTTTCCCCCCGCCTGCAAGCGCCTGAGGCGCGGCCGATGGCGGGCAGGCCAAATTCCAGCCCGAGGTTTTTTAACTTTCTTGGGGAAGAAGGGGTAACTTTACTCTGATGTCCAAAGGTTTAAGTAACCTGTATTCGTTGACTGAACGCTCTATCCAATCGACTAGCTGTATCCCTAAAATGTCCATATTATCAGACTTCCCCAACTCGTAATCTACTGCCGTGAGGCTTCCTTCAAGTCCTATTCCAAAGCTCCCCAGCTTTACTTCTTGCCCTCCAAGCACAAGCGATGGGGCCATGAAGGCGAGCGATTCGAGTCCTGTATCTCTCATGACAAAACTTAAGACTTTATCTGACATACAAGTAACTCGCACCTGCATCCGTGTGGTCGGATTATATTCAGCAAAAATTCGATATCCGTCCTGAAGTTGTATAATCCTTTCAATGTCTTGTTCAGTCTCGGAAAAGCCATAGAGTTTTTTTATACGCGAAAAGGCATCCTGATATCGCGCACCTATCTCCTCGTGTGTCAATCTTTCTTTTGACTCTCCAGGAAACATAGTGCTTAAAAATAGACCATAAGATTAAGAAAGTCAAATTCGCCCTAGGCCTGCCTTGCCCTGAGCGGAGTCGAAGGATCGAAGATGGTGAGTGAAATCGAACCACAAATTCCAGCCAAAACGGTTTATCCTCTTCTGGCTAGTACGAATTTGCTCTTAGCTGTTAAATCTTTAACCCGAACCGCCCTATCTTCTTTCGACGCTCTTCGTACTATATTGTTTGCGTGCGGTATCAAAACAATCTCATCTACGCCCATGCGCCCTCCTGTGGCCCTTTCAAACAAAGTATTGAGTAGTCCTGCTGGTCGCGTTTCCACTACCAAGTCATCTGGCCCAACCTCGATGTATTGTTCATTCTCAACCATGGTAGGAATATACCACTCCTTCTCCTCAAATTCCAGGCGAAATCAAGGTTGAAATACTTGAAGAATTTCTGCCAAATCTGTTTCATCTACCCTATGTAGTCTTGCACTTTTTTCGCGGGTCTCAATAAAGAGTGCATGTCCGGCATCCCACAAAATCATTTCGCCGCAGGTTGCGACCGGGAGCCAGCCTTGCCGGTTTTTTACTCTTGAAGCCCACTCTAGATAGTCGGGGTGAGGTGGAAAAGTATTAGTATGGGCAATATTTATCTTTCCTCTTTCAGGCATATTGGGCAGATTATAATGCATGCCACCTCCAAATTCCAACTGAGGATTATTTTGAAGGTTGTTCTTGAGTAGAAGATTTTACAACAATGGGTGGAAGAAAATTTTGCACCTGTCTTCTCGCCTCCTCGGGCGGAAACTTTAAATCCAGCGCTTCCTCCATCAGTATCTGCTCGACGCGGCGATACGCCTCCAAGTCTTGATTCTCTATCGGGTTTTCGACCATGCCACCTATTTAATAGTTGCGCTAAAAAGCAAATAAGTCAACAAATTCCGGTTGTTCAAACCCCCAAAAAAAGAAAGAGCCCTGAAGGAGAGAAGAAGGTGTTGACGGGTTGTCGTCACCGGTCCCTCCTCCAGGGCATTGAACAGGGCCGCCGCGGGCTGGGCTTTTTACGGGGGCAGTCGAACTCTAGAGCTGCTCGCACACCCGATATGGGTAGGCCGTGCACCGCAGTTGGTGCGAACCGGCGTTTGTTGAGCTTGTGCCCCGTCCCCACCAAAGGGACATCTCGAATTGTATTGGCCGAACCCCTCGTGCCTCTGGTCCCCGGCGACCTCTGGCCAAATAATAAATCTGAAGCCTTTCAATGTCAACTATTTGGGTGATATTGCCTTACTCAGCTGATGGACTAAAATCCTTGACCTCAGTAACCTCAGTCAATGTACCAGCTGTCTTATCCCAAAGGCCTCTTACTCTAACTCTTTGACCTGTAGCCAGGTCGCTAAATGTTATTGCACCTCCGGAACGGTTAATAAACTTTGTCGAAGAACTTGTACTCACGGTAATATCTCCACGATTAATGGTCTTAATTGCAAAGGTATCCCCATTTGTGGAATCGATGGTGCCAAAGAAAACTCCGTGCCTTTTTTGAACGGAAAGGTCGCGAACCATGGATGCGTTTATGGCAGCGTGGCTATCATCCGTCCAAGTTCCGATTATGTTTACCTTATCGTCAACTCTTAAATCGGAAAATTCTCCCTTGCCCCAGAAAAGCCTACGGAATTTGGTATTTGCGTCGGTGTGAACGGGATAATCTTTTCCGCCGGCGCTAACAGTAAAATCACCAGTCAAGCCGAGAGAGATAACAGTTGCGTCCCCGATGACTACTCTTCCGCTTTTGGCGAAGAAGTTTAATATTCCTCGAGCTTTTGGAGTTGGATCCGGTTGATTTTTCCTTGCTGCAAAGGCGGGCGCCACAAAAAGACCTAGGCCAATTAGGCTCACCAAAAATAATACGAAAGAGTTTTTAAAAAGTTTCATAACAGTTTCAAGGATACCACGAATTTTTATTCGTGGAGGATGTTATTGATTGGGCACCTCATAAGTGACTGTCAAATCCTGCTCCGAGCTAAAACCGTTATTGTCATTTGCGCTCACGGTAATTTGGTTATCTCCTTCATCTAATGTAAGTTGCGTTGAGAAATTTCCATTTGCATCGGCAGTAAGCTCCGTGTCATTCACAAAAACATCGGCCCCCGGAAGGGTTTTGCCGCTTACCGTAATACTGGGTGAACTCACGGTTGCACCGTCTATCGGACTTGTAACATCCAAAGTAATCTGATTATTGGCCGGCGTGGGGGTCGGGCTGCCTGTTCCGGATTTGACTCGCATCCAGTAGTAATATCCTCCGGCAATTAAGACTATTACAATTACTGCAATAATTAAATTTCTCATTTGCTGCCGACAAACAATGATACTATAAAAAAATTGATAGTATTGCAAGAGCTATTTCAATGCTTGGTTGATAAACATAAATAGTGCACAAAAATCACGATAAATCCCAAAAGTACGGATAAAATATTTACAATCTAAACTTGGGTTTTACCTGCTGTTTGGCAAGTTTTTGCCATTTGATATATCCTTAAAATAGTAAGGGGGTGAAGAAAATGTATAAAAAGATTACCTCATACCTTGAAAAGCGCCCAATTTACAATAGTTCTATTCATATAATAATCGGGGTAGGAATAGGAATTCTCATTACCTATCCATTTGTTCAGACTCACCCTGTTCGATGGGGCGCAGCCCTGCTCGTAATCGGAATTTTGGGTCATCTGTATCCGCTGACAATTAAGAAATAATGATTGTTAAAAGAAAAAACGGCTATTATGTTCTCTCCGAACGTACCCGCAAACGTTTGGGTGGACCGTATAAAACAAGAAAAGACGCTCTAATGCGCCTTCGCCAGGTAGAATACTTCAAACACTTGAAAAAGTAAGGTGAAAATTCTCCCTCGACTCCTTCGACTGCGCTCAGGATTATAATGCGCTCGGGATCTCGTCAAACTCGAGCTGCGGGGCCTGGATTCGTGTGCAGAGCATGAAATTCCCTAGGATGCACTATCGAAGAAAGGGCCCGAAGCGAACGAAGTGAGCTGCGGGGCCTGGATTCGAACCAGAATTGATGGCTCCAAAGGCCACTGTCCTACCGTTAGACGACCCCGCATCGGTGAGCCTGGGAGGACTCGAACCTCCAACTTACTCCTTAAAAGGGAGTCACTCTGCCATTGAGTTACAGGCCCTTCTCGGGCATGCTACGAAAATTCCTATTTTCTTACAGGCCCTTGGTGACCCCACTGGGATTCGGACCCAGGTTACAAGGCTGAAAACCTCGTGTCCTAGTCCACTAGACGATGGGGCCCTCAAGACAGCGTATTTTACCATTTTTTGAGGCTAAAGGAAAACTAGGCTTGGGTGAAGATTTCTTCCTTTTTAACTCTAACAAAACGCACCCACTCCTCGATAACCTCAAGGAAGGCCTTTAATGGGGCCTCGATGATAAAGTCGAAGATAAAACCCAGGACATTCAAATACGTTATTTGAATGGAGATCCACTGCCCTACCCTAATTATGGGCAGGAAAAGAAAATCGATTAGGGATGCAAAAAATCCTTGTTTTTCCTCTTCGTAAACATAATCCCTGGCAATACTTCTTACTTTGAAAGCAAAAAAGGAAACAACGCAAAGGAAGAATAGAAAAATACCTTGGCTTACAGGGTTAAAGTGGAGCTTATTAAGACCCCAGATTACAAAGGCGAAAACTCCGATAAACAAAAGGCTGTAAACTATCAGGAAAATTTGCTCGAATACACTTATTCTTTTTTGTTTTCGACCTACTTCGATTATCCTCGGAGTCTTTTCCCCGTAAACATACTCATCAATCTTATCGACTATTCGCTGGGTATTGGCCCCGTCCGGAATCTTTACTCCAAGGTTGAAAAGAAACATCAAAGCGGGAGGAAAAAGAAGGTTTATGGTGAGAGCCGCATAATTGGTCCTTCCTACAAATAAATCAAAAGGAAGCTCCAGTGCCAATCCAAAAACCATCTTGGTAAGAAAAATGTAGATTATGCTTCTGGTCGAAGCCCGAATAAGCTTTCCCCTATTTTCTATATAAAGGACATCCAAAGTTTCCCTTACCGCTTTGTCGAATGCGTTTTTATCTTTAACTGCACTCGCAAAAAATTCGGGATTTCTGGTAACCATCTCCCGAATAACATTAAATGGCGGAGATAAACGCACAATTTCCCTTTTAATATCCGATGCCAGTGGATATTTCAGGTCTTTATCTATCTCATCCTTGGTTTTAATTAGTAAGCCCAATAGCCCACCGACCTGGGTGGGTGAGGCTTTAATCCACTCCGGTAACATTGCTTTTAAAAGATGGTAGGTAATAAAAATCTCGCTATTTTTCGCAAATGCCCTCTCTATCGCAATATAAACCTGAATATCTTTCTGCTTTTGGCTTTCTTCGCCAGCGATATTTATCCGACTCTGCAAGCACTGGGCAACGAAGTTAATAAGAAGTTGAGGATAAGGATTAAAAACCAAGCTTTCTTCAATCTCGCAGCCCGCCAAACCCAGGAGCCATTCGGAAAGCTGTCCGTTTTCCGCTTGTTTTAAGGCTTGTCTGTATTTATCGATTATTTCTTCTATCTCGTCTGTTTTGCTCGCGGCCACGGAATCATCTTTGAGATATCTGGCCCAGATAAGCTCTTTAACCAAAAGAAGGGCTAATTTTTCGCTCGACTGGCCCAAAATAAGTCTTCTTCGCAAAATCCTTACAATTGCGGCCTGGCGGATAAGGTGTTCCGACCTAAACTCTACGGCATTTCTGGCGGCTTCATATGCAATCGCCAAACTTGAGGCAACATTAGAAGTTTTTATTGTCTCTTCGTTGTGGGTGGGACTTAAAATTGCAAAATTTATTCCCTCTACAAAATCTGTGCCTGTTGAATTCAGGTTCGCCATGATATCTCAAAGAATAGTGGTAGAATCATCTAAAGTCAAAGGATGAAAAGGCTAAACGCAGCTCAGCTTCGAAAAACAAAACCTACAAAAAAAGAGCTTGCCCAAATAAAAAGAAACCCGATAATTTTGGTACTCGATAGAATTATCGATACTTACAATACGGGTTCGCTGTTTCGTTTGGCAGACGCAATTGCAGCCGAGGAGGTTTATCTTTGCGGTAAGATGGAATATCCCCCGTCTTCCCGCATTCACAAAGCCGCAGTGGGAACCGAAGAGTGGGTTCCCTGGAAAAAGACAAGTTCAACATTTCGAACCGTTAGACTATTAAAATCTCGGGGTGTCCAAATTATAGCGGTCGAACAAGACCCCCACTCTATTGCCTACACCGACCTTGGAGGTGCAAGCTCCGCTTACTCCCTCCATTTTCCCTGTGCAATTGTTGTCGGCGCCGAAACCGGCGGAATGGAAAAAGAAGTTCTTGATGAAGCCGACATAATTGTCGAAATTCCGATGTTTGGCGTAAATAAATCCTTCAATGTCTGGGGTAGCGCCGCGGTTATCGCGTATAAGCTTTTAGAGGGCTTGAAAACTTAATTTCCTAGGGCTTTATCTATCACCTGCTTCAACTGGCTGTAATCCGGAACACCCACCATTTGCTGTCCGTTAATATAAAAGGTCGGCGTAGAGTTAATCCCCAAAGCAATCCCGTCTGCCATATCCTGTTGAATTTTGTTGGAAAATTTATTGGCCTTTACGTCGTTTTCGAACTTAGTTACATCGAGCCCGATGTCTTTTGCGTAGCCGCTAAAAACATCCAAGGGTGACTCGCTGTTTTCCCACTCACCCGGATTTTCATAAATCTTATCGTACATTTCCCAATATTTATCTTGTGCTCCTGCTGCCTCCGCTGCTTCCGAAGAAATTTGAGCTTTGGTATGCTGCGGCAGAGGAAAGTTTCTGAATACAAAATTCACTTTACCGTCGTAGTCTTTAAGCATCTGTTTGGTCACCGGATGGGCCTCCTGACAGGCCGGGCACTCAAAATCCCCAAATTCTACAACCGTAACCTTAGCGCTCGCCGAATCGGTTGCAGTTTTGTAACTATCGCTTCTTACTAAAAGTTGACTATTGGCCGGCACCTGGCTTGTGTTACTTGAAGACTTATTCGACCTACTCATCAAGAATATTCCGCCAAATAAAATAATCAGCGTTGCGGCCCCTATGGCCAAAAGCGTTTTAGTTTCCTTTGACATTACCTTTATTAACTTCCCAACGCTGAATTAACAGCCGATTCCATATCTTTGTAACTAACTGCTCCGGGGAAATTGACCGTATTTATGAAAAATCCCGGTGTTCCCGAAACCCCCAAATCTGTTGCTATCTGTGTATCTTCGGTGAGCCTGACATCATACTTGCCGCTATCCAAGCAGGATTTCATCTGCGTCGGATCAAATACACTCTTTAAAAAGTTGGCTAAGGTTCCGGATTGGCTTTTGTCGCTTTTAACCGTGTTATTCAAAAGGTTATAGCCCGCATCGGTCATAAGCTGGTTATGAACTTCCCAAAACTTGCCTTGCTCGTTGGCGCAATATAATGCCTTTGTCGCCATCTCTCCGTTTCCGTGCCCGGGGAAATATATATAAACAAAAGAAGCTTTGCCGGAATTTACCAGTTTTTCCATCTCAGGAACCGGCGCAACATATGTTCCGCCTTGACTGACAAGCTTAAATTGGGCACCCAATTGGGCATTTACGTTGGGGCTTAGTCCCGCCGCAGCATGGCAAAAAGGACAGGAGGGGTCGGAAACCTCAATAAATAAAACCTTCCTGTCTGCATCCCCGAAAGTAATTAAGTCTTTGTTGCCGAAAAGAGCCTTAATTTTATCCAGGGTAACTGTGGGTTGTGACGGGGGTGTTTGGGTTGTATTGGTCGCAGTTGTCGGAGTACCGCTTTTAGCATTTTTCTCCAAAGACAGTACTTTTTGCCACAAAAAACCTACAAAGAAGGCTAAAACTACCGTGAGAATAAGAATAAGAGGAACAAATCTATCAAGAACACTTCTTTTCGGCATGAGAACTATTCTTCTCCAAAAGTCTGGGCTTGTCAATCCTTAAGCTCCCCTAGGTATTTGATGGCATCCATGGCCGCCATGCAGCCGAAGCCGGCTGCCGTTACTGCTTGTTTATATTGATAGTCGTGCACATCTCCCGAAACAAATACGCCCTGCACGTTGGTTGCGGTTTTGTATCCGCCAATTTTCTCGTCCCAAAATCTTTTGACATAACCTTTCTCGTCAAGCTCGATCTTTCCTCCAAAGATTTGTGTTGAAGGAACGTGTCCTATTGCTACAAAAAGTCCGTCGACAGGAAATTCGCTAGTTGAATTGTCATAATTGCTCTTGAGCTTCAATTTTTCCAATTTCTGCTCACCAATCACTTCTGTCACTTCCGTGTTCCATAAAATTTTAATCTTGGGATTTTCCTTCACTTTCTGCTGCATTGCGGCGCTAGCCCTAAATTCATCGCGCCTGTGGATAATCGTTACTTCAGTCGCGTATTTTGTAAGTGTCACTGCCTCTTCCATTGCCGAATCCCCTCCTCCAACAACAACCACTTTTTTATCTTTGAAGAAGGCCGCGTCGCAAGGGGCGCAAGAAGAAACCCCGCGACCGATAAGCTTTTTGAGTCCCGGAACATCCAACCATTTTGTCTCCGCACCTGTAGCAATAATTATTGATTTTCCCAGATAAACCTTTCCCGCTGCTATAACTTCAAAAGGTTTTTTGGAAAAATCAACGTCGGTTGCATTTTCCCCAAGAAATTCCGCCCCAAAACGCTCGGCCTGAGCCCGCATCTCCCCCATTAACTTGGGTCCCAAAATTCCCTGAGGAAAACCGGGAAAGTTATCAACTGTTGTGGTCAGCATAAGCTGGCCTCCCCAGACTTCTCCGCCGATAATTAGCGTTGAAGCGGCTCCTCTGGTTGTATAAATTGCGGAAGTAAGCGCTGCAGGACCCGAGCCTATGATTATTACATCCCAAGACTCGCCTTGTTGCGGCTTTTTTGCGAAGGTTTCTTTCATGAACCTATTTAAACTGTTCCCCCTGTACCACCAGTAGCTGGCGGTTCATTCACGGGTACTTGAGGCTCAGGAGCTCCTGCGGGAGGCGGTGTTGGTTCGCCAGGCGCCGGCGTAGGTTCCGGTGTTGTCGGTACTATTGGTTCCGGTGCCGGAGGCGGCGTTACTGGCGGCTCTGCCGGAGTAGGCATGGGAGCCGGTGTGCCCATAGGCTGCGGCTGATCTGTTGGATTAGTCGGTTGTGTTGGTTCCATTCAAATCACCCCCTTTTTAATCAAATCTTCGAATGCTTGTTTTCCTGCAAATCCTACCTGCCTTCCCAACTCTTTTCCCTCTTTAAAAAGAATTGTTGTGGGAATGGACATAACGCCGAATTTTGTTGCCGTATTGGGATTCGCATCAACATCTAATTTTGCGATTCCCACTTTGTCATTATACTCACCGGATAGTTCTTCCAAAACCGGCTCGGCCATTTTGCACGGACCGCACCATGAAGCCCAAAAATCAACCAAAACTGGAGTCTTTTTCTGAATAACCTTTGTCTCGAAATCCGAATCCGTTATATTAAATGTCGTCATGATTTGTCGTTTCAATATACAGACTTAATATAGTTTAAGTCAACACTCTTTTCACAAACGCGTTCGCCTAAGGGTCAGTGCGTTGGCTACGACGATAAGCGATGAGGCACTCATTAGGATGGCGCCGTATTCGGGGCGAAGCATTATACCCCAGGGGATAAATACTCCAGCTGCAGCCGGAATCGCCAATACGTTATATCCTGTTGCCCAAGCAAGATTTTGCTTCATCTTAGCATCTGTTTTTCGACTTAGAGCGATTACTTTGACAACATCCAGAGGGTTATTTTTTACTAATACTACTTCTGCGGACTCAATGGCGACATCCGTTCCCGCTCCTATTGCGATACCAACATGGGCCTGCGTTAGACTTGGGGCATCGTTTACTCCATCCCCCACCATGCCGACGGTGTGGCCCATTGATTGAAGTTCTTTTACTTTATTTACCTTATCTTCTGGCAAAACCTCCGCAAAAACGGTATCTATTCCCAATCGTTCCCCCATCTCTTCTGCAATCTCCTTTTTATCCCCCGTAAGCATCGCAATCTTTAATCCCATCCCATGAAGTCTATCAATTGCCTTTTTAGACTCCGGACGAACCTCATCTTCCAAAGTGATATTGCCGATAAATTTTCCATCCTTCGTTACGGAAATATCTCTTCCTCCAACTTCTATCTTTGATTTTCCGACCATGCCTTCTATTCCCTTGCCTGGATACGATTTAAAATTTCTGACTTTTGGTATATCAATTCCTTTTTCCTTGGCTGCCATGACGATTGCCTTCGCAATCGGGTGCTGAGAATATATCTCAACCGCCGCGGCCAATCGCAAACACCCTTTGTTTGAAAACTTTGTTACTGCAAAATTTCCCGTTGTTAGCGTTCCGGTTTTGTCAAAAATTATGTAGTCCAGCTTTCTTGCAATTTCCAATCCCGCCATGTCGCGAATCAAAATCCCATTTCTGGCCGCCACAGCCGAAGTAATCGTTGTAACCGTCGGAATTGCCAATCCCAATGCGTGGGGACAGGTTATAACAATGACGGTGATGGCCAACGTTACTGCAAAAATCGCTCCGTGGGGATTGATAAAGAACCAATAAATAAAAGTTCCCGAGCCGACAACTATTGCGACAATTGTGAGTGCGTTTGCGGCTTTATCCGCAAGCTTTTGCACCGACGGCCTTGTTTCTTGAGCTTGACGAATAAGCTCCATTATTTGGGAGATAGCTGTTTCGCTTCCTGTTTTGGTTACTTTGACAGTCAAGGAGCCGTCATTATTAATAGTTCCGCCGATAACTTTATCGCCATTTTTCTTCCCTACGGGGCGGGATTCGCCGGTTATCATCCCCTCGTTTACCGAAGACTCTCCGTCTGTTACTACCCCATCGATAGGTATTTTCTCTCCGGGCCTTACCAGAACAGAATCCCCTACTTTGATTTCCCCGGTCGGGATGTCAACAACATCGCGACCGGACAATTTATGTGCCGCCGGAGGGATTAATTTAGCAAGTTCTCCGAGAGCATTGCCGGTCCCCAAAACAGCGCGCATCTCCATCCAATGCCCGAAAAGAAATGCCAAAACCAAAGTTGAAATTTCCCACCACAGCGATTCTCCCGTAAATAAAAATGTTGCGGCAACGGAAAAGAAATATCCCGAAATTACAGCGAGAGAAACCAGCGTCATCATGCCATAATTCTTGTTTCTTAATTCAACCAGCGCTTCTTTAAAGAATGGCCATCCGCCATAGAGGAAAATTATTGTTACAAGAAAAAATAATGATACATTATGATATGGAAGCGTCTTTTGAAATCCCAACCATTGTTGGATTTTTGGAGAAAGAGCTAAAACGAGAATCGTTAGGGGCAGGGCAACAAAAAATCTTCTCTTAAAATCTTCCGCCATCATTGCGTGATGGTTCTCGTGACCCTTATGCTCCCCCACTTCTACAAGTGACATCCCGCATTTGGGACAAAAACCAGAAGCATCCTGTTTTACTTCAGGATGCATTGGACAAAGATATTTATGTTCCACAGCTTCCTCCGCCCACAGCGTTTTGAGGAAGCGGACCAACTTTCTTTGCAATACCAGAGGCTCCAGTGCCTGAAGAAAAATCTTTTCCCAGCATCTCTTTTGCGTCAACCTTATCCCAATCCAGATTCCTTGCGGTCTTCATGTAATAAGCATTTGTGATGTAAGTCTGGGAGAACCAAAAGGAATTAAGCTCCAAAATATACTTGTAGATATCGTTTTCCGGAACGCCTTTTGAGACCAAAAGTTCAATCGCCGCCAAGGCTGCCATTCCGTGATTGCAGTCCGGAAACCAAGTGGGATTATCACAACAGGGTCTGTAAACCCCCTTGGCAATTCTGGCTACTTCATCCTGTTGCTCGACCGTGAGAGAAATCAAATCAAATTTATTAAGATAATTTACTGCGTCCGACTTTGCCAAAGTCCAGCCTCCGGTTGAAGCAAAATTTCCTACCTCGGCCTTATAATCTGTGCCCAATGGTCCTTGGTCATAAACAATTGATTTTTGGGCAAGGCCCAAAGCCCAAAGAAAATCAACCACAAACTGGGAATTGGCAGCATCGATTTTTAGATTGTCGGATGAGCCTTCGGTTAATATCTTTCTTTGCTCCTCGGTCAGTTTAACGGCCTTTTCAAATTGGGCCATATCAATCACCCCGGCAGCAACGAGTTTGGGGCCGTAGTCGCCCCAGGAAACCGGCAAGGTAAAACCCTCTTTAGGAACAACTTTAGAGGAAATTTCGGCAATTGTTGCCAGTGCTTTAGCATCGCTCTTTGCTTTAACAATTACTTGATACTTTTCTCTAAAAGTATTCATGTTCATTCCCAGGAGCAATCCCCCTACTCCCAAAACCAGGAAAGCGATTAGTATCAAAATATTTTTTCTATTCATGCGAAGTTAAGCAATATAAACAAGATTATTGATGCTAGTAATATGCTTCCGAGGCTGAAAAATATCCTTTGATAAGGGAAGTAAACTTTTCCGTTTCTTTTAATAAGAAAGTTGTCCAAAATATCGACAAGATAAAAAATTGCTCCGCCCAAAACCAGTCCGAAGGTTAATCTATCCAACCCCATTATTTTGCTTAGATGGGTATTAATTAGGAAAAATTTCAGATTTAGAACCGCCCAGTTGTTAAAAGCATAAAAAGACCATATGGTTAACCCAAAAATCACAACGTAAATGGCAGGCTTTATAAACTTCCGGATTTGCCCGGAAATTTTGGCGTCGTATTTCCGAAGAATGAATGTGCCAAACCAAAAGGCTATCGCCCCCAAAAATGCCGCCATCCAAAGACCTGTTATTGCATCATCAACTCCCAAAAATCTGGCAACGGAAAGCCCTACTACCGCTCCCCCGACACACAACGGACAATGGGCGGAAACCACCGGGGGCAATATCAAATAGACACCTGGCAATAGAAGCAAAATTGTGATCTTTAAGGAATTTTTCATTGGACCACATCCCCATTGAAGGTCAGTTCTTTCATCCCACCGTCAAAATAAAGCCAAACGCTTCTCTGAACCTGTCCCAAACCTGCCAAACCATGGGCAGCCGGATCGAACCTTACGGTAACTTTGACAGTTTCGCCGTTTTTAACTGCCAAACTAAGGGTTGGGTTCGCCACACCGCTCATTTCCATTCCATAAAACGAAGATCCTTTCCCGCCGATGGTAACCGATGCTGTGGTACACATGCAGGATGTGGTGATTTTAAAAAGCTTAATATCCTTACCGGAAGCATTTTTTATCTCATACTCTTTGGTAACCAATCCCCCAGAATAAGGTACGTTGCCCAAATCGTAATTTTGAGGATTTGACTCAATACCCTCGACCGGATTTGTAGAAATTGCAGCCTCGGTTTTTTGTTTTGTCGTAACTAAAAAGGTTAATCCGACAACCAACAAAATTGTTACAATAAAGGCTCCAATAATAAATTTACTTTCTCTGCTCATTTGCTTTTGCTAAATACTTCCACTATTTCTTTGACTATTTTCTCTTTTTCGCCGGCTGGTTCGTGGATATCGTGAAGGACACAGGAGTGAAGATGGCCATGAAGAATAATTTCATCAACCTTTTTAAGAGCAGCCTGAACTGCCTGCGATTGATGTATAACATCTAAACAGTACGCATCTTCATCAAACATCTTGCGTACCCTTTTCAGATGCCCCTCGGCAATTGCCAACCTTCTTAATGTTTGTCTCTTAACGGAAGCGTCCATATGAAGTAGTATCCCCCCGGGGGGGATATGCTGTCAAGAAGGTATTTTGTCCGTTGCGCCGAGATAGACTTTTCCCATAGAATTCAATGTATGAAGAAATTTCTAAAAGTCCTTTCTGTTTTTTCCCTATACTCTGTCCTCTCTATACTCTTCCCTTCTGTTACCTACGCCGTCTGCCCCGTTTGCACAGTCGCAGTCGTGGCCGGGTTAGGACTTTCTAGGTGGTTGGGTGTTGACGATACCGTTTCGGGAATATGGATAGGCGGCGTCATTCTTTCTACCTCTTTCTTGTTTGCGAGCTGGCTAAAAAAGAAAAACATAACATTTCCGTACTTAACCGTTATTTCGGCCGCGATTATGTATGCTATTGTTCTTCTTCCCTTACAGTTTGCCAAAATAATCGGTCATCCGTTGAATACCCTCTGGGGCGTTGATAAGCTAATTTTAGGCACCTTAATTGGTTCGGTCGTCTTTCTGACGGCGGTTTTTGCCGATAGAAAGGTCAGGGAAATCAAAGGAAAACAGCTTTTTATCTTCCAGAGAGTCATTTTTCCTGTTGGCGCACTTGCAATTATGTCTTTGGTGTTTTACTTTGTAACCAGACACTAATATGGCAGATAAAGCTGACGTAAAAAAACTATTGGATAAGGTCGAATCCGTCACGAAGGAGAAAAAACTCGACCTCTCCTCCGACGAAGACCTCTCTATAGGAATAATGAACCTCATTTCAATTGAGGAGCACCTTTTCTTCACTTCTCAAAAAACCGGCAAACAAATGTATCTGGATCTACTTAATGAGGTTCGGCTGATGCGAACCGAACTCATGAGAAAAATCATCAAGGACTACGAAGGAGAGGTCTGGTGCATAAGCAAGCATTTACTTGCGGCTTCGATGAGAATGATGGAAGTCGGCACCAAAGAACTTAAAAAGGGCAATAAAAACGAGGCTTGGGAATTATTCGATAAAGGATACAAGCTCTATTCGATGTTCTGGGGCATCAATCTTGGAGTAATCAAGATGGACAGCATCAAAAGAGGAGATACAGAGGTTAACTTGGTAGACGAAAAATTTAACCTCAAGGGCAAGGTTTCCCTTTGGGATAAGCTTGGAGTAATTGTCAAAAAAGCCATCGACTGCTGCAAAGAATAAATCTCCAAGGACAGGGACTGCCCTATTCTACTGGGGTCAAAAGAAATAGATGAATAAATACTGTTTCTTCCTTATAAAAAATCGTTTCCTCCCCAAGGGTTAACGAAATATCTTCTCTACGGTCCAAAACTCTGTAGGCATATCTCCATTCTCCATTGTCCCCATCGGTCTCGGTGGGCATACAGGTTCTATCAAGTCTAGTCATGCCTCCCAGCCCTCTGATTTTCCATTTAAGGTAACCGGCTACATCTTTCTTTGTAATCCCCAGTTTTTCAAGTTGTTCCGCTGGGGCTACTCCTCCCGCATAAAGCCGAGTGAATTTTTTGCCATCTACCTCGACTACTTCCTGGCCACCACCGGTAATCTGAGCCAACCACTCATCATGATATACTCCCTCGGCCCCTTCATAATGGCTTGATTCAAAGGAAAACCCTCCGCGGTCAACGGGTGTTCTAAGGTTGCGACCTGCATAACCAGAAGTTAGCCCTCTGGTCAAAATTTCTTTAATTTCTTTACTTATCACGACACCCGTAATATAGCACTCCGTTATGGTTAAAACAATTTTGTCCGCCACGAAGCTGGATCAGTATAAGGGGATGTGCGAGAAAAGCGTGCCCAGATATAAATTACAGCAAAAATCCAAAAAGGAGAAGAATCCCCGCGTTTGCCGCCAGATATAAATTTGCTTGATTTTTATTTAGAACAATCGGAGTCTGTCTAAACCAATTTATCAGACCATTTGTCTCCATCAAATCCACAACCTCATCAACTATCAAATGCAGCATAAAAGCCAGCACTATTCCTCTGCCGAATACGCTTCCCGACGAGGTTACCACCAAAAAGGCAAAAACCAGGAAAATTATCTGGAAAAGGGCGGTGTGGAAAATAAGCTTTGTCCGCTCGTTTCTGGTCTCGGCAAGCAAACTTAGGCTCCCCCATAAATCGCGTTGCCCAATCATGTGATTAAATCTTTGGGAAACGTATTCCTGCGGCCTAAGAAAAAAGACATAAAGAAGATGGTCCAAGTCCGGAAGCATGGTTCCAACCAATCCCCCAACCCAAAACGGCCAATATGAGAGAGTCGTCCAGCCGCGCATTAAAGAAACAAAAACAAAGAAGGAAACTAAAAAGGAAAAATGGATAAAAATCTCTTTCTTCACAAACTAATTATGACATATTTGGATTTGAAGAAATCCATTAGTCCGTAAATACTTGTACAAACATTTTTCCGTAGAAGCCGTTGTCAATAAGGCCAATTCCGACTTTATGAAATCTCGGTTCCAAAATATTCGCCCTGTGGCCTTCGGAATTTATTAGTCCCGTCATTGCGGTTTCAACAGTGGGCGCCAGAGCTAAATTTTCTCCAGCAAAACTAAAGCTAATATGGGCCGCCGTGAGCCTATCCCCGACATCCTGTCCTTCCGGTGAATAATGTGAGAAATATTGCCTAACCCACATATCTTTTGCGTGTGCTCGGGCAACTTCGGTAATCGCAGGAGACCATGTCAGAGCAGCAACTCCCCGACTTGTTCTCTCTTTATTTACCATAGCAAACATTTGCTCCTCACTTTGGCTATCGACCGAAAGATTCTGACTTCCAACAGTTAAAGGCACGGATTCTTTGCTTCCGGGTTTAATCGTAAAGTAGGTTAAAGATTCATTGACCGCTCCTCCAAAAATCTCGTTTATTTTCTTTTCTACCCCCGAAGTTTCTTTAATAATTAAGCCTCCGATTTTGGACTTGGACTCCGCTTCTTTAAGCTGGGGATTTACCGGAAGACCCAGAATAAAAGTCAGAATAAAGGCTATTAAGATTAGCCCCTCACCCAGCGCGGGCAAAATTGCCAGGTATTTTGAGTATTTGCTGTTCCAATACTTCTCCGGAAGCTTGGTTATAAGGTGCGCAAAAACATAACCCAAAAGGGCTTCGCTAAGTATCGCCGTAAGTAGAAAACCCAACGCGTTCGCTATTGAATGGGAAAGAGAAAAGTTGCTTTCCAGAATCCCCGCGGCAAATTTATATCCCCGAAGGGAAATCAATAAGGAACCCAAAAAGGCTGCAAAGTCTGCCAAAAGCACCCAAATTCCGTGACGCCAAGCCTCGCTGATGAAGTAAATAAGAACAAGGATAATAACCAGGTCAACCCAATTTCCGTGCAGAGCAGGAATCTTCATTTCCTTTTGCTTTTAGCCTCTTTCTTGAGTTGGGTCAATTTCCAGATGAATAAAGCGGCTCTGTTTTTAACATTATTGGCGTCTTTGACAAAATTTTTGGCCGTCTCCAAAAGCCCCCGCGGGGTTTCTTTGGCCAATTTAATATATAACGATTTATTCTTTAAATCCCCCAACTCTTCGGCCAGCTCGTAACCGTATTTCTGGAATTCATAGGAAATAAATTTGTCCTCGTCGTTGTCAAACTTTTTTAGAACGTCGGCAACCGTAGAAAATCCCTTAAGATTATTTGGCATTTAATAACTCGTCCGCAACTTTTTTTATTACCGGCCTTAAATTTTCCTTCTCCACTTCGCTAAAATCCTGCAAAACATACTCCTCTCCCGGAATTCTGTTGTCCGGACCGCGGTCATCGACACCGATTCTAACCCTCCAAAAATCATCGGTGCCCAACAGCCGCTCTATAGAATTTACTCCGTTATGAAGTTTTGGACCCTTACCTTTTTGGATTTTATAGCTTCCCAAAGGAATATCCAAATCATCATGAATAACCCATAAATCTGACGGATTTATACGATATTGTTCAACTAATTTCTTCACATAAGCCCCCGACTCGTTCATAAAAGTTATTGTCTTTCTGACTATTACTCCGGGAGGAAGAACTCTGGTAAGAAGTTCATCTACTACTATGTAACCAACGTTATGCCGATTATTTTTATATTTTTCTTCGGGATTTCCCAAACCAATGATAAGTTTCATAATCCCAATTGTAACATTAGTTACTTTCGACGAAGGGCACAAAGGAAAAGATTCCGTACTGCTTTTTTGTGACTCCAAATTTGCTTTTTTTGTACTTCGTCATAGATTTACTCTCTCCCTCTCCAACCGGAGCGACCAAAATCCCTCCAATCTTAAGCTGGTCAAAAAGACCTTTTGGGACTTGCTCCATACCCGCGGTAACAAGAATCGCGTCAAACGGCGCATGCGCCTTCCACCCGAATTCTCCCTGTCCCACGCTTACCTTTACATTTTTTATCTGAAGTTCTTTTAGTGCCTTTTCGGCACTTCTCGCTAGCTCCGGAATTCTCTCAAGTGAATAAACTTCTTTTGCAAGGCGGGAAAGAACGGCTGCTTGATATCCGGAGCCGGTGCCTATTTCCAATACCTTTTCTTTTCCTTTAAGTCCAAGAAGGTTAGTCATAAAAGCCACGGTGTAAGGCTGGGAAATTGTTTGGCCGAAACCTATCGGAAGAGCGGCATCGGAATATGCCAAATATCTTCTACCTTTGGGAACGAAGAGCTCCCGAGGTATTTTAAGCATTGCCTTAAACACCTTGGGAGCATTCAGTCCATAAGCGGACCTGATTTCTTCTATCATCCCCTTTCGAGGATTCATAAGATTAAGCCTTCTTTGCAAATTTTCTAGCGAATTTGCCGAAGAAAGGCACTTCCCACTCTTCTCCCTGCCAGGCTTTATAAATAAGCACCAGCCAGAGAATGAAACTTAGAATTCCCACAATAGGAACCAGGGGCAAAAGAATTAGTGTAAGCCCCAATACCCACTGCAATATAAACAATCCTACAAAAACTACGATGGATTGCATCGCATGGAATTTAACGAATGGGTCCTTTTCGACAACCAAAAAGATTACACCCGTGATTGGTCCCAATACATAGGAAAGAGCACCTGCTGTTTCCTTTTTAAGTCCTGTTCCGTTTGCTGCCATAACTACTCACCTCCTTGCTCTATCTATCTTTTCAAAAAAGACTGCCCTGGTCAAGAGTCTGAGGCTCTTCTTCCTTATTTTCCTTCCAAATTTTCACTTTACCAAAGACGCCGTCATAACCGGGTTCAATTGCTATATCCCCGTTTCTAACTAATGAGATTGCTTCCGAAATTCTCGGCCCGGCGATTGCACTTATTTCGTGAATATCCGTCTCGAGAAGAATTTTGAATTCATTTCCTAAAGAGTTAATCATCTGCTCATAACTAGCCTGAACTTTCTGGCTAGCAACGCCGGACTCCAAAGCTTCGGACAGAATTTCCAACAGAGGAACCATCATTACATAAGGCGTTCTCTTTTCCTCTTTATCTTTAATCCATCTCACTCCGAATTTATCGATTTCTCCCTTGGTTTCAATCTCAACCGAAGCCAGCTCCTCTACCCTGCTCATTACCCCAACCGTTAGCGGCTTTCCGCAAACGGGACAGGCGGTTCCAAGTTTTCTTGCATCGTTTGGCGAATAAACAACCTTGCAGTTTCTATGACCGGTATAATGGTACTTCCCCTCTTCGGGATAAAACTCAATAGTGAAAGATATGTGAGGTTGGAGGCTAGAAACTCGAGTCGCTTCGCTCCGAAGTGAGAGTTTAGATTTCTCACTTCCAACTTCGATGTCCAGCTTCTCACCTCTATCTTCCCACTTCCCAACGATTGCCTTCCTTATATTCTCATAGCTAATTTCCGAAAGCTCAAAAGCAGTCGCTTCCCTCCCCATTTTTGCCGGAGAATGAGCATCCGAAAAAGAAACAATTCTTCGGCTGGATAGCTCCGCTATTCTCCAATTCATTGCCGGGTCACTGGAAAGTCCTGTTTCTATTGCGTAAATCTCCGGCGCGAGCTCCTCAAAACATTCATCAATCGAATCAAATCCCGAAATGCTTCCGAAAACCGAAAAGTACGGGGTCCAGGCGTGAGCGGGAATAATAAGACAGCGACTGTCAACTCCAAGTGCGACTTCGGCTACGTTTTTGGCAGTAAGTCCAATAATGGGCCTTCCGTCGGAAAGTAAATTTGCTCCCCTAAGTGTCAGTTCTTTATTTATTTTTTCGACCGTTTCAAAATTCGGGGCAAAAACCAACGTGTGGATTCTTCGTCCCTTTCCTCCTTGAGAATAAATCGAGCTAATCTCCGTAGAAAGAAGAAACAAGGGCGAACCCTCTTCGGCGTCTTTTTGCTTGTAAACTCCTTCTCCGGCTTCAATCAAATTCGCACGAAGTTCCCTATACCAAATCGGGTGGGTCCAATCGCCGGTTGCAACCAACTCTATTCCCTTTTTCTTCGCCCACTGGCTAATAACAGGAGGGGTCATTTGCTGAGAAACGGCACGGGAGAATCTGGAGTGAATTTGAAGATCGGCTATTACCCTCATTGCATGCCGCGTTCTACACGGTGAGGGCATTGTAGCACAACTAACTAAGAAGTAACTTTCTGCATCTCAAACAGTTTCTCGAGCTCAACAAACGTTGTAACCTGGTCGGGGTTCTTCTCGTCCCTAAACCTGATAAGTCTTGGAAATCTTAAAGCAAGCCCAGCTGAGTGCAAGGGGCTTTTAGTAATTTCATCGGCCAGAATTTCGACAACCAACGACGGCTTCGTCCAAATATCGGGAGTAAGATTTTTCGGAACTTCATATTCTTTAGGCTTCTGGGTAACTTCCAGTTTTCTGGCACGTTTGGCCAATTCTCTCCACTGTTCATCGGTTAGTCCCGTTCCGATTTTTGAAACCGTTTTAAACTCTCCTCCCGATTTTATTCCTACCAAAAATGCCCCGACGCCAAAGCCCGCCCTTTTTCCTCTCCCTTTATTTACTCCCATAACCAAGCAGTCTATTGTGTCGGCAACTCCTTCATCAGTATGTTTTTTGTATTTGACCCAATGATAACCTCTTGCACCGGCTTTATATGGCGCATCGATTTTTTTGATAACAGCTCCCTCAAGTCCCTCGGTAAGATATTTCTTAATTAAATCGCGGATTTTATCGGGGTCGCTTACCAAATTCTGTCTGGTCAGCTCAACCACTCCGCCGTCTTTTGGCAAAGCATCTTCAAGGGTTTTTCTTCTTTGGTTAAAAGGCATATCTAAATAGCTTTTTCCGTCTTTAAATAAAATGTCAAAAAGATAAAGCCTTAATGGGAAATTCCTAGCCGCCTCCTCTATGCCGTGCTTTCTTTTTCTTTGAACGGTTTCTTGGAAAGGCAAAAATTTATCGGTTTTGGGATCATAACCGATTGCCTCTCCGTCAAAAATAGCGGAGGTAACTTTTATTTTTTTGGCCGCCTCGACTAAATCCGGAAACATGGCTGTTGTGTTTTCCAAATTTCTTGAAAAAATGCGTACCTTTTTCTCTTTTCCCTCATGCCAAATATGGACCTGGGCTCTAAACCCATCGTATTTAGGCTCAACATACACAGTCTTTCCAACCTTTTCCAAAATCTTTTCGGCTGAAGGAAGCCTTTCGCAGAGAGAAGCCCTTATCGGTGTTCCCGCTTCCGGTTCGACCTCAGATAAACCAACTAGACCCTTTTCTTTAACTCTTTTGGCAATTTTACCGATATCAACTGTGACATTGAAAGCGCTTTCGATTTCATGTCTGGCGCTCTTATCCCCTTTCGTCATGTACGAGAGGGCGTCTAGTATTGTCATGTCGGAAAAGCCAAGTCGAAGCTTGCCAACCGGGATTCTGGCTACGTATCGGGCGGATAATGGGGCAAGCTCGCCCAAAAGTTTTGCCATTTTGCTGACTTTTCTTTCCTGACTTCCCTCCCCGCCCTCGTCGGCAACTTCCATTAACTTTTCAAAAACTTCGCCGACGGCAAGGTTTATCCCACCGCTGGAGGCTAAATCGGAGGCAACGTTCCCCAAATCTCCCTCTTTTTTATATAAAAGTTTAATTTTATTAATATCCTCGTCGTAAGCTTGGGCGATAATTCTTAACATCATGCGCTCGGCAATATTAAGAACAACGCCTTCGTAGTTGGGGGCAAGCTCGCCCAGTACCAAATAAACGATTTTATCTATTTCCCCGGCTGTGGATTTTTTAAATAAGTCCGCAAGAATCTGAGTAATTTCGTTTCTTGAAGAAGTTTTTTCCAGTTTTTGGAGATAAGCGGCAAGTTCCGAAAATTTCATACCCATATTATATCTCATCGCGAGCGCAAGGCTATACTTTTTGGCTCAAGTAAGTGGAGAAGAAAAAGTAGGCAATAATTACGGCTCCCAGAAAAATTATTCCAAAAAAAATGCTTATAAAACCGGCCATCTCTTTGTGGACCACCTTATTAAGCCCTTCGCCAACAAGCACAAATCCGAATAAAACGGGAAGGACCAAAATCATATAAAGAAATTGCGGGTCGGAAGGTTTCATCTATTTATTGGCAATCACATACTTTGATGCTTTTGTGCTTCCTTCTTTTTTGATAATCCCCTTGTCCAAGGCGTCTTTTAAATCTCTCAAAATCGTATCTTCCGAAACCATAGGCAAAACTTTTGTTAGCTCCTGCATATTGGCCGAGCCTTGGTCGGAAATGTATTCGATGAGCCTCATTTGTCTCTCGGTAAGTGCAATCTGCTGACCGAATTTAACCTTGAGTCTCGTATCAATAGACAATTTGCGGACTTTTTCCTTAACCTTACTAAGCTCCACGGCCACAACTTCGGTAAAGTACTCAAGCCATGGTGTTAAATCCCTTAGGGCTATGTTTTTGCTTTGCCTGTCCACCCTGGCAAAGGCTTCGTAGTAAGCTGCCGGGTTTTCGTCAAAACTTTCCTCCATAGAAAAGAAGCGTTTTATGTCATAGCCTTCACGAATAAGAAGAAGGGTGGTAAAAGCCCTGGCCGTTCTTCCGTTTCCTTCTACAAACGGGTGGATTGCGACCAAGGTGTAGTGCGCAATTCCGGCGCGAAGAATTGGATGCACTTCCATTGCTTCCGGAGAGTTAAGCCAAGCAAAGAAGTCGTCTATAAGGTATGGAACTTCCACAAAAGGAGGCGGCTGAAAAATAATTTGCCCTGTCTCTTCTTCCTTTACAACAACCTCTGTTGTGCGAAAAACACCCGCTTTTTCATCGGGAATAATCTTAAACACCGTTTCTTTATGAATTTCCTTGAGCATTTCGACATCATATCCTCCCCTTTTAACACCCATGTCGTCCAAAAGTGTGACAACGTTTCTGTAATTAATAACTTCCTGAATATCGCGGGCGTGTGCGTAAACCTCCTGCCCTTCCAAGACCTTTTTTGTTTGGACAAGTGTTAGGTCGTTTCCTTCGATATGGGTTCCATGATAAATCGTTCTGACAATTGCGTCCGACTGGAACTGTTTTTCGAAAGAAGGAACCAATGGGGCGTTTTCAATAACTTCCTTTGAAGCCTCAACCGCACCGATACTTTTTAAGATTTTACCGGAGATTACGTATTTTGGAGCGTACATTTCCCCATTTTACGCAACTTTTGCGGAAAATACAACAGGAACCGTATTCGCCAAATCGTCGGCGTTGTAGTTTGTGCCGGCTTTTTTGAATAGCTCATCCGCTGCCGCCTTTGTGAGATAAGACGATGCACAGGCGACCAAAAATGGCTCGTTTTTTGCCAAAAGGCCAATGGCCAACCCTGCCTGAACGTCCCCCGTTCCCCCTTTTGTAAGGCCGGCATTGCCGTTTGATATCTCAACACATTTTTCCGGAGAGCAAACCATTGTTGTGGGCCCTTTGAGAACAATTATGCAGTCATATTTCCTGGCCGCTTCCATCGGTTCCGTTTTTCCAAAAAGTATTTCGAATTCTTTTTGGTTAGGCGTAAGAATCGCATTTTTGGGAATCCAATTGGGATCCATTGTCTGCAGGCTCCCGGCATCAATTACCCATTTCTTGTTAGGAAATTTCTTGAGTAAACTTTCTGTAATCTCTCTGCTTTTTTTGCCTTCTTCGTGACCGAAGTGTTCTCTTTTATCTTCCAGTGTCTTTTCGCTGCCAAATCGCATAAATCCCGGTCCAATCAGCACCGCGTCAGACTTTTTAATATATGCCTCTAGGTCTGTCCAGGGAGCCCAGATAAAAGAAAGGAGCCTCGATTTTATCTGCTCCGCGGTTCTACCGACCGAAGGTTCCGGAGAGGAAAAGAAAACCATATCGACAATTTTTGAGGCTACCTTTAACGATAGAAGGGGTGCGCCGTGGAACAAATTAGAACCGCCAATAATTGTAACCTGCCCGTTATCTTCTCCCGAAGAATTCTTGGCAGGTTTATATAAACGATTAAGCTCGGCGGGGTCGAATTGATTCATTTCTCTTCCTCTATTTTTGGAGGTTGGTCTTGCTGATTATCAATTACTCCCTTCATCCTCTCTTCGGCTGCATCTTCCGGACTAACCGCCCCTTGCCAAGACTGAACTCTTTCCTCGTTTGTAGGCTGCACCAACGGCGAAGGTCTTTCTACTACCTTAGGCACCCTTCTCCAACCCTGTATTTGTTGTGGTTTGTCGGGATTTTCCCTTATGGCTACCCAAGTAAACGGTTTGCCTTGATAAATTCCGTCCCTAGGTCTTTTTTGCTGCCAAGTTACTAAAGGAATCTCCTTTTTTCTTCTTTCTCCGTGGCTTTCCGTTTCCGTCATGGCAATATTTTACTATTTTTTATGCAAAAGGGTATAATTGCGCCATGAAAGATAGGCTTACAGAAACTCCTTTGCCTTGGCACGAAGTAAATGCCCAACAATTTGTGGCTGACATTCGGGAAGAACTTATGGCAGACTTTCGGGACATACAAATAGATTTCTACGATTGGTCCCAATTAAGGCGCAGGAATTTGGAAGGCATTAGTAAAAAAGCCAGGCAAAAAGGAGACGAAAATTTGGCTACTGTATTTGAAAAGTTGGCCCAGGAAGCAAAAGAGGAGCAATCTTCTTCGGTACTAATTGAAATCGTGGGTAACAGCCGAGTAAGAATAAACGAGGCCTTATTTTCGTTATCAGAAATCGCCAAAAGAAATTTTGGAGTTTTGGACACCGAAAAAAGCAAGTCTCTCTATGTAAACCCGCCATATAAAGCCCTCAAAGAGGCCGGAATAGGAGAAATCTTGGCGCCACGCTGGAAGTGCGAAATGGCTTATAAATTCACGGAAGAGAAATCTTCTCGAGCTTCTTAAGTTTCTCTGTAAAATGCGGGTCCGCGGTAGTAATAATTGTCTGCTGACTATTTGACGTCTTCATCACTACTTCCCTGTGTGCATCGTCCAGCTCGGAGAAAATATCGTCCAAAAGAAGAGTCGGCCTTTCTCCTGATATATGCTCAATATATTCCAACTCCGCAATTTTTAGCCACAAAGTTCCCATCCTTTGCTCTCCACGACTCCCGAATCTGGACAAATCACGCTTTTTTTCCGTAAAGAAACAAAAATCGTCCCGATGCGGTCCAACCAAGGTTGTCGCTGCCGCAACTTCTTCTTCCGTGTACTGCTCAAGTCTGGCCTCACTGATTGCACTTTTGTCGTACTCGAGCTCAAACTTCTGGGTATTCAAACCCTGTGTTGCGTTGGCAAAATCAATAAACTCCTGCCTTTTTAGAGAGATATAGTCGCCGTTTTTGACAAGCAATTTGTTCCAAAAAAGAAGTTGGCTTCTGGAAATTCCTTCTTCCCGAATTCTCAAAAGGAGCCTGTTGCGTTGTCTTAAGCCTTTTTCATAAGAGAGGCTGGCACGGCGATACTCACGGTCAACCTGTGAAATAACCGTGTCCATAAATCTTCTTCTGAGAGTTGGCGATTCGGTTACCAAATCCAGATCCCAAGGTCCGAAAAGAGTCACTCTAAAATTCCCCGCAAAATCAATTAGGCGCTTCCCTACTCCGTTAACGAGAAGCCTCTTCTTTGCAATTTTTTCCGGAGCGCTCTTTCCAATATCCAAAAACCCTCTTGTCAGTACTGTTTCCAAATCAACGACTGCCCCATCGGTCTTAACTCTCCCTTTAACCCTCGCAAGATCGGCATCATAATTAACCATTTCTTCCTCAACCCTGGCATGGAAACTTTTTCCGGTCGAAAGAAGAAAGAGACTTTCCAAAATATTGGTTTTTCCGGAAGCATTCGGGCCAATAATTACGGTTGTCTTGGGAGAAAACTCAAAGAGTTTGGTCTTAAAATTACGGAAGTCATTTAGCCTAACCTTTTGTATTAACATCGACTATTGTTTTTGGCAGATTGGGCAGAAGAAGGTTCCGCGACCGCTAAGATTAATTCTTTTAATTGTCCTTCCACATTTGGAGCATTTTTGGCCTTCCCGCTGATAAACCCGAAAATGTTTTTGATACTCCCCCGCCTCGCCGGTTGGCTTTATATAAGCCTCATCGGCAGCCGACGAGCCGCCATACTTGAGGCCATCTTCCAAAACTTTAATGATAGATTCTCTTAATTTCTTTATTTGGGTTTCACTTAATGCCTTCGCCGGCGAAGTCGGTGAAATACCCGCTTCAAATAAAGCATCATTAGCATAGATATTGCCAACCCCGGCAATCTTTTCCTGGTCCATTAAGACCACCTTCACCGGCTTGGCGGTCCTGGAAAAAATTTGCTTGAGGTATTCTTCGCTAAACTCTTTATCCAACGGCTCAGCCCCCAACTTTCCCACTTCCTTAACTACCCCAGCCTCATCAAGAACCTTAATCCAGCCGAATTGTCGGAGGTCATTAAAGAAAAGTTGGCCTTCGTCGATATCAAAGATTATGTGGGTAGTTTTGGCAGGTAGATTACTTCCGGCAAACGGGACGGGGTGACCCAAGGTTACTCTTTCCCCTTTTTTCGGAACCCAAACCAATTGGCCGGTAAGTTTAAAGTGGATAAGTAAATTCTTGCCATTGGAAAGAGAAATTTTTAAGATTTTTCCCTTTCTTTCTATCCCTTGTATGTTTGTGCCAACAACGTCCCTTTTTTCTCCCTGAAATTGTTTCGCCAAAATAACCTCAATCCCGATAATTTTTTTACCAACGATGGATTTTTGCAGACTTCTTTTAATTGTTTCTACTTCTGGTAGTTCGGGCATATTGTTTTTACCAGATGGCTTCCTTTCTAACTCCAAAATACTTCCTCTGAAAAAGAGGAAAGCCTTTTTCTTTTAACCTTCTCGGCCAGTATATATGAAGCAGGATCTCGCGTATTTCTGAAGCAAGAAGAAGAAAAAGGAATATCCCAAACGGAAGTTGTATCCCCAAAAGAGGAAAAATAAACCACCACAAAAACGAGGCTTCAATAAAATTGGGAAAAAAGACAAATACGCTCTGTTTCTTCAAGTAAAGGAAGAGTCCCTGGCCGATTAGTCTGTAAAGAATAGGAATCAAAATCAGAATAAAGTTTTCGCTTTTGATGCTTACTATGAATATGGATATATAACCCAGCCAATCTTGATATTTGTCAAAAACCTGGTAGGTCGGCCGCGGCATATCCACCAATCCTTCTACTTGTTCGAAAAGATATCCATCCCAAAAGTCGAAGAATAAATACAAGAAAAATCCCCAAACCGGATTAAACAGAATATAGATTGCTGAGGCGATTCTAAGACATAGCGAGACCAATACAACCGGGTTGCCGAGATAATCTCTTATTCTGTATGATTTCCTCATTTTGAAACCTTTGAATTAACAAAAGCTGAAATTTCTTTTTTGAATCTTTCTTTGGAAAACTTTTTGGCCTGGGCGATACAAGCTTCCGATGTAATACTTCGATGAATCGATTTATCGAAATGCCGGATGGCCGAGGATAGAGATTCCACGGTTGGTTCGTCGAAAAACACTCCGGTTTTACCTTCGATAACCGATTCTTTGACTCCGCCCGAGCGGAGCGCAATAACGGGAGTCCCAACCGCCATGGCCTCAACCGGAGTGATTCCGAAATCTTCAAATTCTGCCGGGAAAATAAAGGCCTTGGCTCCGGCCATAACCCTAAATTTCTCTTCATCGGAAATCTCTCCCAGAAATTCGACGGTCGGACCCGCCATTTTTCTAAGTTCTTCACCGTAGCCGGCAAATTCCTTCCCGAAAACTTTCAGGGGAAGATTAAGTTTGGTACAAACTTTAACCGCCAAATCGATTCTTTTTGGCCTCGCCAGCCTTCCCCCGGTTAGATAGTAATTTCTCGAGGTTGAATATTGGAGGTTAGAAGCTGGAAGTTCCACAGGAGGATAGATTACTGTAGAGTCTCTTCGGTAAAACTTCTCTATTCTGGCCACGACTTCTTTGGAATTAGCAATAAAATAATCGACATTTTGTGCCGATTCAAAGTCCGTCATTCTCAAAAAATGATTTGCAACCTCGCCCAAAACCCTAAAAACTACATTGTTTTTCCAATTTCTGGCTGTCGGATAACCATAAAGGTATCTGGGCGGAGTATGACAATAACAAACATGAACGGCTTTCCCCTTTTTGATTAAATTAGGAGTATAAGCCCCGGTTGCGGAAACGATGACCACGTCATATTTCGAGAAATCCATATTCTTGAAAATCGAAGGTGTAATAACACGAAACGGGCTTATCAGCTTTCCTTTCATTGGTATCCATTGAAGAAACGATGTCCTTATATCCCATTTGGAAAATCTTTCTTTATGGGGGCCCAAAAACCTTGGAAGATAAACAGTTGTATAAACGGGAGCTTTTGGCCATATCTCATGCAGGGTTTCCAAAACCCTTTCCGCTCCCCCGTATTCCTTTATGTAGTCGTGGACTATTGCAACTTTCATATTAGGTGCATTTGTTTTTCTTCATCCATTTGCTTGCCTACCTTTTTAACTCTTTCCGTTAGGGTCTTAAATCCAAAGTCTGCAAAAACATCCAACACTTTTTTATTATCAACGTCCCATTTGCTTGCCGCTTCCTCGTCGAGTTCAACGGGTACATCTTTTACTATCGTAGCTAATTTATGCGATATCTCCGCCGACTTTTCCCCCTCCTTAAGTTTCTCGGAAAGTTTCGGCGGGATTTTCTTCAAGTTTTTATAAACTCCTGTAACAGAACCGAATTTGTTAAGTAAATTAATCGCAGTTTTCGGTCCGATTCCGGGAACGCCAGGATAATTGTCCGAAGGGTCTCCGACCAAAGCTTTATAATCCGGGATAAGTTCCGGAACAACTCCCATTTTCTCAACTACCTCATCCTTTCCCATCAATTTTCCCTCCGACATACCGGAGATGGGCATATAAACTTTTATCTTCTTATTAACCAGCTGCAAAATATCCCTATCTCCGGTTACAATTACTACATCTTCTTTTGACTGGTTTGCTAAGGTTCCAATGACATCGTCTGCTTCAAAACCCGGCTTTGAAAATATAGGAATTCCGAAGGCATCTATAACCCTGCGGGCCTTTTCGAACTGACCCGAAAGCTCGTTTGCCATAACCGGCCGCTGAGCCTGATATTCCTTGAATTGTTTGTGTCTGAATGTCGGCGCCTTTTCGTCAAAACAAATTGCAATTTCGGAAGGTTTTAAGTCTTGGATTACCTTAAGAAGCATGCTAATTAGACCATAAACCGCATTAATCGGCTCTCCCCGCCTGGTTGTCAATGGAGGAAGTGCGTGGTATGCCCTATGAAGAATGGCGTTTCCGTCGATAACTACTAGTTTGCCCACAAGATTATTCTAACTTAATCCTTCCGTTTTACGCCAACAATCGCCTCGAAGTCATCTCTTTCCAATGTTTCTTTAACCAAAAGTTTTTTAACAATACTGTCTAGGGTCTTTCTTCTTTTCTTGACGATTTGAACAGCTTCCTTATAACAGGAGTCGATAATTTTTTTAACTTCGTTGTCGATTTTTTCCTGCATTGCCGGAGAAACCTGCGCCGGTTCGTACATCTCCGGTGCTCCAAATTCGCTATATTCGGTTTGCGGGCCCAAATTAATCGGTCCAAGGTTGCTCATTCCGAAATCCACAACCATCGCTCTGGCAATCCTTGTTGCTTGGGCAATATCATTCGATGCGCCCGATGTCATTTCGTTAAAAACCAACTCTTCGGCTGCTCTTCCCCCAAGCATCGCAGTAATTTCCTGAGTAAGATGGGTTTTGGTTTCATGCGACCTGTCTGCCGCGGGAGGAATTAGCGTGTGGCCCAAACTCATTCCCCTCGCAACAATGGAAATTCTGTGTACCGGGTCCATTTTTGGCAGAGTGTGGGTTACAATTGCATGGCCGGCTTCATGATAGGCCGTTATTTCTTTATCTTCTTTGCTTTGAAGTTTATTTTTGGCCGGACCAAGCTTAACTTTGGTGGCAGCCTCCTCGATATCTTCCATCTCCACCAATTCTTTTCCTTCGCGCGCTGCCAAAATGGCGGCTTCGTTAAGCATATTTTCCAAATCTGCTCCTGAAAATCCAACCGTTCTATCTGCTACTCTTTGCCATTTGACCCCGCGGGAAAATTTCTTCCCCCTGGCATGAATCTTCAAAATAGCCAGTCTTCCCTCCTTGTCCGGCATATCCAAAACTACACGCCTGTCAAATCTTCCCGGCCTTAATAGTGCGGGATCCAATAAGTCTCCCCTATTTGTTGCGGCAATAACCATTACGTTGTCGTTGGGAGTAAAGCCATCCATTTCAACCAGAATTTGGTTCAGGGTTTGCTCACGCTCATCGTGGCCTCCAAAAAAACCTCTTCCTCTCGGGCGGCCGATAGCGTCTATCTCGTCAATGAAAATAATCGAGGGAGCGGTGGCTTTGGCTTGAGCAAATAAGTCGCGGACGCGGGATGCCCCAACCCCAACGAGCATTTCCATAAATTCGCTTCCCGCCATGCTAAAAAACGGCACTCCGGCTTCTCCGGCAACGGCTCTTGCCAAGAGTGTCTTTCCGACCCCTGCCGGACCAAAAAGAAGTACACCTTTCGGAGTTCTGGCCCCAAGCTTACTGTACTTCGTGGGATTTTTTAGAAAGTCCACAACTTCCTCGAGCTCTTTTTTGGCATCATCAACTCCGGCAACGTCATTAAAACTTACCTGCTGTCTGCCCTTGGCGAAAAGTTTTGCCCGGCTGCGGCCGAAAGAAAATATATCTTGTGCCCCTTTTGTTTGGGCCCGAATGATAAAAAAGAAGAAAACGCCCATTAGGGCGAGGGGTAAAACAATTCCCATAATATCTCCAAAAGTTTTGGATAAAGACTGGTCAACAACCTTATAGCTTATGCTTGAAGGGTTAACACCGGCCTTAGACAAAAGATCCGAAAAGCTGTCCTTATCCTCCTTTATTGAATACTTTACTGTCCCATCTTTATAGTCGAGGATTAAACGGTTATCTTCTATTGTTACCTTGGAGAGTTTTCCTGCCTTGGCGTCCGAGACAACTTGGGATATATCTACATTAGTGTTGGTGTTTTTTAACTCAAATGCCGAAAGCAAAAGCGGTACCAGAAAAATTATCAAAAAGAGGCCAAAAAGAACCGACCAGAGATTAATCTTAATCTTAAACTGCAAGCCCTTTTTCCCTTTTTTGTCGCCAAAAATCTTTATTTTTCGCATACTTGCCTTAAGGCAGGCTATTTTACCACATTCAGCATGTGGCAAGCTTTGCTTACCACACTTTGCCTAGTGGATTTTGGACCCGGGCGCAATTTCGTCAATTGGAGCCAAAAGAATACACTCTTCGCCGTCATCGGTTTCTGCGGCCATTATCATCCCCTGCGACTCTTCTTCCATCATCTTTTTGGGCTCTAAGTTGAAAACAAAAGCAAAAATTTTCCCTTTTAAATCTTTGGGCGTGTACCACTTTTTGATTCCGGAGAGAATTGTCCTTTTTCCTTCTTCGCCGAAGTCGACGGCAAGCCGCATTAAGGTTTCGGCGCCCTCAATGTTTTCGGCCTTGAGAACCTTCCCTACCCTGAAATCTATCTTTGAGAAGTCTTCAAAAGTAATTGTATCGCTCATATCAAACCCATTGACTTTTTGACCTCATCCAAAGTCCCTCGCGCAACAGCCCTGGCCCTTTTTGCCCCGTCTTCGAGCACTCTTTCTACATAAGAAGGGTCTTTTTCAAGAACTGCCCGCCTTTTTTGAATAGGCTCAATTTCCTTATAAATTGCCTGGGCAAGCTTTTCTTTGAGCTCGGAATATCTAATTCCCTCGCCAAGATACATCTTTTCGTATTTTTCTCTCTCCGCCCCTCCTTCAAAAAGCTCAACAAGTTCCAATAGCGTCGCCACGCCACCTTTTTCGGGCACTTTCTCCCCACGTCCGGAATCTGTCGGAGTTTTGGCCAGCTTCTCTTTGATGGCTTCCAGGCTGTCGGTTAGGTAAATCGAGCTTCCCTCAACTGTTTTGGCCATCTTCCCCTCTCCTGTTAATGACGGCACATACTCGCCCTCGGTTACGAATCTTGTCGGTTCCGGAAAGGATAGTCCATACTTCTCATTCATTTTTCTGGCAATTTCTCTGGTTATCTCAAGATGCGGTTCTTGGTCTATTCCGGTCGGCACAAGCGGAGCTTTATAAGCCAAAATGTCGGCCGCCATAAGGATTGGATAGTTGAGAAGGCCAACATTTACGTTCTGGGGGTACTGTTTAACCTTCTCTTTGTAAGTGGGAAGGTGCTGCATGCGGGCTATTGACACGGCTGTTGAGAAAAGATAGGCCAACTCAACATGCTCGGGAACGTAAGATTGGATAAAAATCGTCGATTTTTCGGGGTCAAGGCCCGCGGAAAGATAGTCCATTACAACCTCCCTGGTGTTATTTTTGAGCTCCCTGGGGCTATAAGGCGTGGTAAGGGTGTGTAAATCGGCAACCATATAGAAAGTTTCATAATCCGGATTATCTTGTAGGACCAGCATGCCCTTGACCGCCCCCAGATAATTACCCAGGTGTAGCCTTCCTGTAGCCCTAATGCCCGATAAAACTCGCTTTTTGGCCATATATACGGATTCTACCATTATTGAGGCTAAAGAGGAAATTTACTAGTGGCTACGAGAGGATTCGCCGTGCAAAACTTAACCTTGAGAAGCACTATCGAAACCTCGAGTGGCTACGAGAGGATTCGAACCTCTGATCTTGCGCTTATAAGCGTAGCTTGCAAACCCTTCGGGTTTATAAGCGAAGCTTGTGTCGCGAAATATTGGTGCCAGCGACAGGACTCGAACCTGTGACGGCTCGCTTATGAAACGAGTGCTCTACCGCTGAGCTACGCTGGCATATTTCGCGTCATGAAATCCCGCTCTTAGGCGATAGCCGCACCTCTTGGTGCACTGAGCTACGTAGCCGCGTCAATGCTTAGCTCGCCTAATTCAATTCTGTCCCTTTCGGGACACGAATCTTTACCGCTCGCTAGCCTTTCCTTTCAAAATTGCTAGGCAATTTTGGTGTTTACAAAATCGCAATGCGATTTTGAGAGGAGGAGCCGACTTGAAATAGCTAAGTCCCGACTAAATCGGGACGAAGCGCAAAAGTCGAGCTCCGACGATGTTGCGGGGCTAGGAGTTGAACCTAGCCTGGAAGATTATGAGCCTTCCGTGCAGCCGTACACTACCCCGCACGTAGATGAACGGGCTCTATTATACCTCAAAGGAACAGTTTCAGCCACTTTCTCCAGGTTGGGTCAGGCAGTTTTTCTTCCTCTTCCGGTAGCCTCGGAGCCAACTCTTCTAGGATTTTTGTTTCCGGCAAAACTATCACTATTTCGCCCTTTTTAGCCAGCCCCAACTTATCCCGTAGCTGTTTTTCAATATATTCCTCGCTCTGGGCTTCTTTAAGTCTAGCTTCCAAGTCGCTATTTTCTCCCTGAAGCTTAGTAATATTTTCCTTTATCTTATCTGTCCCCCTTTTTGCTTCAAGTCCTTTGAATACATTTCTAACCAAGGAAATACTCAAAAGCACTGCAAGTCCTAAAAGTAATAAATTCGTATATTTTGCTAACTTTTGCATTGTAGCTTATAAGCACAGCTTGTGAGACTTTACTTTAAAAAGTAAACGTCTCATAATATGCGTTGACTCAGCAGAAATATGTGCTAGAATATAGGTCCTGCGAAAATTTCTGCTCCTAAGTTTATCTGATTATGGCACAAGATACTCTAAAAAACCTGCTACCCAAGTTTGTCGAAAGCTTGAAAACCAAAGGTCGCTCCCCGTCGACCGTTCTCGCCTATCGGGCAGACCTTGAACAGCTTGTACAGTTTCTATTAAGCAAGAATAAGCCCCTTTCGGACCAGGTTAGACCCAGCGATTTGGAGGGCTTCCGTGACACCCTTTTGGCCGAAAAATACACTCCCAAAAGCGTATCCCGCAAGCTAAACGCCGTCAAAACTTTCTTTAGATGGCTGATTGCCGAGAATATTCTTACATCCGATCCTTCGGCTTCCGTAGCCCATCCCAAGATAGAAAGTTCTCTTCCCAAGTTTCTTTCCCAGCTGGAATATAGGGCTCTTCGTGATGTCGTCCGCGGGGATGTCAGAATAGCCGCTATTGTGGAGCTTATCTTGCAAACCGGAATGAGAATTTCCGAGGTTGCAAACCTTAAAATCGAAAATGTCAAAGAGAATGAAGCAAAAATTGAGGCTTACGCTACCCAGCCCGAGCGCACCGTTCCTCTAAACAAGCCGGCCAAAGACGCTCTAAATGCTTATTTGGCAATCAGACCCGACAAAAACGGCTCGCCGTATGTGTTTGTAAGCAAAACCGGTCATCCGTTGGCAGTAAGAAATATAAGGGCCGCAATAGACAGATATATGCAAAAGGCAGAAGTTCCCGCCTATTCGGTTAATGATTTGAGAACTACTTTTATAGTCGAAAATCTTAAGGCCGGAGTTGATTTGGTTCTTCTTTCCCAAGTAACGGGCCACAAAAGACTTTCGACAACCGAGCGTTATTTGGAGTTAGCCCAAGTCACCGAGCCCGGCAAGCGCCAAATCCTTCAGGAGCTTTAAAAGTTTGGTGGAGCCGCTTGGGACCGAACCAAGTACCTGTTGTTTATGATAGAGCTTCACTCTGACATGTCAGCAAAACCTCTGTGGAACGGGATGGGATCGAACCATCGACCTCATGTTTATAAGACATGTGCTCTAACCACTGAGCTACCGTTCCATTATTGCTGTCATAAGACAACCGCTCTACCAATGAGCTACGGCTCCATCGAGGCTATATTATATCAGAAAGAGGCTATTGAAGTTACTTTTTCTTCTTTTTATGATTCACGGCTCCTTCAATCTCCTCCCAATCTCTTACTTTTCGAATCTTCAGATTCTTTTCCCACATGGCTTTTAAGGCGGACATATCCACACCCATATTTTTGGCAAAACCCAAAAGCGCGACTGTATCCTTGGGAAAACATTTGCCACCAAAACCCCGAATTGTTGTAACACTAAGGTGGCTCAACCCAATTCTGGGGTCAGCGGCAACCAGTTCCTTTACCTCGTCATATTTAATACCAAGGGCGGTACACAAGTCGTACATTTCATTCGCAAAAATGACCTTAGAAGCCAAAAGGGCATTGCTCATATATTTAACCATCTCTGCCGTGGTTGTATCCGTAATAAAAATTTTTGCTTTTGGTCCCAATAGGTCCCTATAAAGAGCAACCAATCTTTCCGAAACAGACTGGGAAAGGGCCCCTATTATTGTTCTGTCTGGGTGTAAAAAATCCCAAGGGCCATTGGCTTCAGTTAAAAATTCGGGGTTCATCGCAAAAAGCGTTTCCGGATACTTCTTTTTGAACGATACCGTTGTTCCGGGAACCACGGTGGATTTTATTGTGAGAATTTTATCTGTTTTCACTATTTTGGGTGCGATTCTATCAACAACCTCTTTGATCACCGATAAATCGATCCCGCTGTTGTCGGAAAACATTGGAGTAGGAACACAAACAAATATAAATTCCGACTCGGATATTACTTTTTGAAGCGAAGCAGGACCTTTTTTATACTTATCCCACCAGAAAATTTCGTTTTCTTTGTTTCTAGCAAAACCTTCTCCGACGGCTTTCCCTACTATCCCCCAGCCGATAATTCCGATTTTAGCCATCGGGCTTTATACTATCATAACTTTGCTCTTCTGATAATTTCGGCATCGACTAGTTTTAGGTCGCGGCCAAATTTGAGTCTGCTCATTTCTTTTATTATCTCCGACACTCTGGGATTTTCTTCCTCTTTGAGCTTATTCATATCGCGGGTCAAGTCCATAGAAAAAGGCGGAACAGGCTCATTATTAACGGTTGTCTTGGTGTAAACATGGAACCTGTCGATATTAAGAAGGTCGTCTTCTCCAAAGGTCGGAGTAAATTCGTGAGCCAAATAGCTAGCATCGGTTACTCCTACCCTAAAGGCAAGTATGCTTCCGACGTTTCCGAAGACGGCGTTTTTAACCTCTTCTTCCACTTGGCCGATAAACTGGTTGGCAACCGTTAGATTAAGTCTATATTTTCTCGCCTCGGAGAGAATTTGGGCAAAGTCGGGTGTCGCAAAATTTTGAAACTCGTCAACATAAAGATAGAAATCCCTGCGGGCATCCTCCGGAACATCCTGTCTGCTCATGGCGGCCATTAGAATTCTCGGGACCAAAACAAGCCCCAAGAAGTTGGAGTTCTCCTCCCCTATCGCACCCTTTGCCAAGTTAATCAAAAGAATTTTGCTTTCATCCATTACTGTTCTGAATGAGAAAGAGGACTGGGATTGGCCAATTATGTTTCTTATCATTTTATTTGTAACAAAGCGGCCGAATTTGGAAACGATATAATCCAAAACTTCGGATTTATGGAAGTCGGCTGTTTGGGCAATCTGGTCGGTCCAATATCGTCTGACAATGGGATCCTGAACCTTGGGTAAAATCTCTTGGACAAAACTTGCGTCCGTAAGAATTCTCATAACCTCTACAAAAGTGCTTCCCGGCTCGCTCATGGCCGTAAGCATTGCGTTTCTGACCGCGTGTTCAAAACGGGGGCCGACAATTCCGGTTTTATAAGGGTCGAAAAGCTTGTACATCATATTAATTACTGCGGTTGAGACAAAGTGTTTTTCGTCTTCCGTGTTTGCCTCAAGAAGATTAAGTCCCATTGGCCTCTCCGTGTCCGACGGATTAAAGTAGATAACATCCTCTGCACGTTCCGGCGGAATTAGTTTAAGCAAATCCTCGATTGCGTCTCCGTGCGGGTCCATAAAGCAAATTCCGCGTCCGGCTTTTATATCCTGCATAATAAGATCCTTAAGAAGTTCCGTCTTTCCGGTTCCGGTTTTGCCGATAATATACATGTGTCTGCGCCTATCGTCATTTGAGATATAAACTGCCCGTTTTATTCCCCGATAAGTACTTTGTCCCAAAAAAAGTCCCTCTGTGGGAATTTCTGCCGGTGCCGGGGCCGTCTTGGAATACAACCAATAGATATGCGGGGTTGTTACCTGCTTATTTGGAAAATGATAAATAGTTGCCAACTCTTCGGAGTTTAGAATCGAAGGATGGTTTCCGAAAAGATGGAACATCGGCTGATAGCGATAGAGAAAATCTTCCATAAAGCTCCCTTTGCTTCGAATTTTGCGGCTTTTTATGTTGTTGTTTTCGCTCGCGAACTGGCTAAAGGAGGAGTTGATGTTGTCCAAAATCATTTTCGCTTTCTCGGCTGCCACGGAAACAACAACTATGCGAATTGAGGTTTCAAACCCGGGCTTGGAAATTTTATTCTCAACAGCCTCTAGGGTTTTCGCACTTGTCGAAAACTTGGCTTTCTCGGGATCGGACTCTTGTTTTTTGGTATCGGAAATAAACTTTCTTCCGTCTTTTTGCCAACTGCTTTCCACCGGAGACAACAATATTTGAATCGCTGCGGCTTCCCCAGGGCCCATTTTTGCCATTGCGGAGGAAAGTGAAGAAAGCGGGTCGGTAACCAAATCTTTGAATGTTTTTATGGGAAAGAAGTTTGACTTGGCAAGCTGCAAAGATTTGTAAGCAACTTTTCCGTTTTCGCTGAAAATATTGTATTCAGGAACTTCCAAAATTTCGGCATCCGAATATGCCCCATGAATTTGCTTTTCGATAAGGTCCTGCATTCTCTTTGGAGTCCAAACATAGAATCTGATATCTTCTTGTCTTGCTACCAACTCGAAGCTGATTGTGGGTTGAGTAGAAAATCTTTGCTTCCATCCTCCTTTTTTGATTGAGTAAAGAGATGCAAATAGCTGCTCCATTGCGTCGATTTTGATTTCATTTCCTCGAGGAACGGCAACTTGAAGAAGAACCGAGTCTATGGAGCGCTCTTCTCTTCCCCTGAATTTAAAAAAAGTAAAAAAAATGTATGCCAAGGAAACAAGCAAGAGAAAGCTTAACGAAATCAAAACGAGAACCAGAAAAATTGCGTTTACATCGATTGTTGCGGGGATCATTGTTTTCGTCCTCCTACTACCATCTGCCAGCCGAAATGAATTGCTTTCTTAATTATTCTAACCCAGAAAGCCGCAAACCAAGTCAGAGAATCATTTATGGAACCCTTTGCCACCGTTGTAAGTTGAGCCTGGTCCGCAGGAATTTGAACCGAAACGGCTCCAGAACCTGTCGGTTGGACCAACGGCTGACCTTTATCGTCGGTTACTTTGGCCTTAAACTGCGTAGGCGTCGGGGTAACGAACGATTTGTTCTCAACTTCCATAGGAATTTCGGGAAATTCTTCCGGTCTTTCGACAACTGGAAGAGATTCCTTTTCGGGAAAAGGACTCATATAAAATTCATTTTAACACCTTTGGGGGCCACGAAGTTTCGGCAGTTTTCTCCCTGGAGTTTGCTTCTCTCGCCAACATGAAGAGGAGGTCACTTAGGCGGTTAAGAAAAACCAAAACCGAGGGATTCACTTTTTCCTCTTTCGAAAGCGTAACCACCATTCTCTCTGCCCTTCTTGACACAGACCGCGCCAGATGAAAATTTGCGGACAAAATGCTTCCTCCCGGAAGAATAAAATGTCCCAAAACCGGAAGTTTTCCCTCCAAATAATCAATTTTCTTCTCCAGATATTTCACTTTTGAGGCCGAAAATCTTTTGTTGGCTCCCGCCAAAATTGCTCCGATTGTAAATAGGTCGCTCTGGATTTTTTGAATAAACTTTTTGCCGGAGCCGTCTTTTTCCAAAGAAGCGCAAATTCCCAAAACGCTATTAAGTTCATCGATGGAGCCGATTGAATGGACTGTCAAAGAGTCTTTTGAAATGCGGATTTTTTGAGAAGACTCTTTGTCGTAAAGAGAAGTTTCACCTTTATCCCCCCTCCTGGTATAAATAGCCATTATTCTTTCTTCATAAAAACAAATCGAGGAACCTTCTGTCCGTTAATCTCCACCTCTTCAGTAAACATATTTTTGGGTCTAACCCAAAGCTTTGAATCGGGATTATCGTAAAGAGCCTCATAGACTACTAACTCTTCCGATGTTTCACTGTGTTTGGCCACACCGATAACTCTATAAAAATTTCCAGTTTTTGAATGTTTATAAATTCCCGGTTCTATATTCTCTTTCGACATCTCGCGCTATTTTAACCCGCGAGGCAACCTTTTTGAAGAAGCTGTTAAAGAGTTGCGAGCGCGAGGAAATTTTTCGACAAAGCTCGCCTAGCATTCACTGTGGCCACAGGAGTAGCATTTTGCGCAGCCTTCTTCATAAACCAGCGCACTGGCTCCGCATGAGGGGCAGATATCACCTATTGCCATGTGTGCCTCGGAAAAAGCGGAAGCTGGAGCCGGTATGGGGTCAGAAGTTTGACTCCGGACAGGAGTTTGGTGTCCCGTCCCATTTGGGGCGGGACCATTCGCCACCACAACAGCCCCAGCTTCTTCAATGTGAGTAACGCTGTTCGTTGCCGCATCGCCATTTGTTGCAACTCCATTTCCTTCTACTAAAGCTGCGAAACCGTTAATTTTAAAGTCGTAGTGGATAGAAAGAGCCGCCGCAATTGCATCCGGAAGTGAGCGGATTTTGTTGGGCCCAAATCCTACCGAGCGTCTTCCTCCAATTCCCGAGAGCTGTCTAGCAATTTCTCTGGCCCGTTCTTTGGAATTTAGATGACCCCTAAAGCGAAGTGCGGTTGAAATTGTTCTACCCAAAGCCTCGGCCATTGCCGCAACATCGCTTCCGGCCTTGCCTACATTGATAAAAACTTCCAAAGGCATGTTGTCGGTAGTTTCGTTGATTGTCACAAACGCGCTGCCTACCGGCGTTGCGAGTCTGTATGTTGCTCCCTTAGCAACCATAGGTCTTTCAATCAGCGTTGTCGCGTTATCCATGATAACCGGCTGCGGCGTTTCTTTGGCTTCTTCTTTTTTCTGGGGGACCGTTTCCAAAACCCCGGGACGGGAACCGGCTCTCATAAAAGTTACTCCCTTACAACCCAACTCATATGCCAAGTTATAAAGCTTCTTTACGTCATCAACACTAAAGCTTGCCGGAGCGTTAACGGTCTTGGAAATAGAAGCATCAACATATTTTTGAATCGCCGCCTGAACTTTTACATGGTCTTCGGGAGTAAGATCCTGGGCTGTAACAAAATATTGCGGAGGAGTTTCTTCGGGATGCTCATTCTTCCAAGAATCATAAAGCGAATGATAGATTCTATGCTCTCCAAGCCTGTCTCTTCTTATAAACGAAAACTCATAAACCGGCTCAATCCCAGAAGTTACGCCGGCCATAAGCGAGGTCGATCCGGTAGGCGCCTGCATAAGGATTACAGAATTCCTGGTCCCGTTTTTCTTGACTTTCTTCAAAAGCTCTTGAGGCAATTGGCCCACAAAATAGCTTTTGGTATATTTTTCGGGGTCAAATTTCGGAAACGCGCCTTTTTCGTGTGCAATATCGCTTGATGCGCCGTAAGCCGTATCCCTTATTAATTTATAAATTTTCTCAATAACTTTTATGGACTCTTCGCTTCCATAGCGGATTTTCATCCGAATCAACGCATCTCCCAGACCCATCGTTCCCAATCCAATCCTTCTCTCCCCCTCAAGCTGTGTCTTTTTAATTCCGTCAAAAATATAGATATCGGAATCGATAACATTATCCAAGAACCTCACGGCAATCCTGACATGCTCGGCCAAAGAGTTGTAGTCAAAACTGCCGTCTTCTTTAACAAAAGGAACCAAATTTAGGGAGCCCAGATTGCAAACTCCATAGGCAGGAAGGCCTTCCTCCCCGCAGGGGTTAACGCAGTTAATTTTATTGAAGTAATAATTGTTGTGCCATTTGTTGTATCTTTCCATAAATACAACGCCGGGTTCGGCGGATGTCCAAGCCGCCTGTGCAATCATGTCCCAGAGCTCCCTGGCCTTAATTGTTTTGTAAATTTTTATTTTTCCGCCGGCTTCAAGCCAATTTTCCAAAATGCCATCCCATTTTTCGTCGTATATCGGGTCATCCAAATCGGGGAAAATTAGCGGCCAGTCTTCGTTTTTCTTGACCGCTTCCATAAACCTGTCCGAAACGCAAACAGAAAGGTTGGCGCCATTAATTTTACTCAAGTCCTTCTTTATGGTGATTAACTCTTCAATATCGGGGTGCCAGTCCCAAAGCATAAGCATGAGTGCTCCCCGCCTGGTTCCCCCTTGCTGGATAATATCGTGGGTGGCAACCGAATAAAGTTCTGCCCAATTAAGAGGTCCCGAAGAAAATCCGTTGACTTTCTTGACCCTGGCGCCCTTTGGTCGCAGGGATGAAAGGTTTATTCCGACCCCACCCCCGCGACTCATAATTTCAACCATCTCCTTGAGGTTATCCAAAATTCCGTCCCTTGAATCCTTTGGACTCGGAAGAACATAACAGTTGTAGTAAGTTACGGCAAAACCGGTGCCGGCACCGGAAAGAATTCTTCCTCCGGGAACAAATTTGAACTCATCCAAAGCTTTGTAGAATTTTTCTTCCCACTCTTTTTTCTTTTTGCCGGTTTTTTCAATCTGCGCGACTCCCCTGGCTACTCTTCTCCACATTTGCTCGGGATAATCTTCCAGTGGACTGCCGGCTTCGTCTTTGAGGGAATATCTGTCTATAAAAACTTCGCGCCTTATTCCTTCAAGCACTGTTCCGTTTTCGACAGGCTCCGGCATCACCCTGAGAAGTTTTTGTGTAGTATTTTTCTTTTGCATTTATTTTCTGTCTTCAATTGCCTTTTCAAAATCGCTCAAGTCCTCAAATTCCAGGTAAACACTTGCAAATCTCAACCATGCCACCTTGTCAATCTTCCTTAAACGCTTAAGAACCGCATTTCCTATCATTCTTGAAGGAATTTCTTCCTTCTCACTTCTTAGCATTTCCCTCTCTACATCCCCCACCAAATCTTCTACTAAATCCAAAGAAACCGGCCTCTTTTCTATGGCTCTTAAAACTCCCCGTTTTATTTTTTCTCTGTCAAAAGGCTCTCGTCTGCCTTCTTTTTTAACCACCCATAAAACCGAACCTTTGACTCTTTCGACCGTTGTAAATCTCTTCCCACATTTGGCACATTCCCTGCGTCTTCTTATCCCTTCGCCGTCATCCGTTACTCTTGACTCGAGAACCTGAGTATCACTGCCTCCGCAGAATGGACATTTCATATATGAAAACAAAAAACGCTATCGGCAGTAACGAGGTCAATAATCTAACACTAGATATAGCCAGTCAACTAGTAAGTTGTATGTCAAAAAATATCATCTCACGCACGCCCCGTGACTGGAGTTTTCACTTTAACCGAAGATTTTCCGCATAACGAAAATGGTGTTAAATATTAATGGTGAAAATTTTTTCGTCGAAAGGTTGGCTTATGGTCGTTCGAATGGGTTTTCCGGAACAGGCACTCCCTTGGAATTTAGGGCGTCCCGGGCCTCTTTGAAAGCGTTTTTGGCATAATCCTCGGACTGAACAATTCCGGGTTTTGCATCTTCCGGAGCAATTTTTAATATCTCTTCCAACACTTCTCTATGTTTGAGAGCCGCATTGGCCAACTTCTGCCAGAACGGCACCGTATCCAAACCCTTCTTTGTATTCTCTTTCCCTTGGTTCACGGCCATTTCCAGATATTTTTCTCCTTTGCTTAAAGACGGAAATGCAACCGATGATTTGTTTCTTTCAAATAAAATCTTGCTCGAAGCCAGCCTTTTGTCGGCGAAAAGAAGCATCAAATCCGCTTTCTTCCCACTATCGGTAGTTATAAAAAGCCAAAGCCTGTCTCTTGCTGCTTTGAGAAGCCAGAAAGGGCTATCCGGGAGTATTGAACCGGGATAAGCGAGAGAATAATCGATTATGACTGGTTTTTCGTTGGATGGAGTACTTGTCGGTTGTGGAGATGCGGGGAGAGCAAATGCGTACTTAATTGATGCGGTTTTAAGAACAGAAATAAAAAGAATTAAGGACGCCACCGAAAACGCACAACAAATATATGCAATCCGCCTAAACATTAGGGTAAGGATAATAGTACTTCTCTTTCAAAAGCTAGTCAAGCTCGAAGGTTGAGTTTCCAGTCTCCATTCCCAAAGGACATGAAGGAAGATAAGCAAAGCTTGCGACTTAGTCTAAAGCAAAGCTTGCTGCTTCGCAGTAAGAAGTATTTTAAGCTTAATCTTGATTCCGAGGGAACCATTTTTAAAAATGTGTCGAACCAGCCCCAAGAAAGACAAACGATTCTGGTAAAAGTTCTCTGGCTGGTGAGACGCAAGCGAGGAGCGGAGTCTACAAAATAAGCTCAATTATACTCGACGAGAGTTTTTTAAAAATGCGTTTCCGAAGGAATCTTTATCTAAACAAAATAATGGGCCATTCCCAAAGAACATGAAGGAAGATTGAAGAGAAAACATTCTTTGTCCGGGCAAAAACAAAAGCCGAACCCAATCCAAAAAGAGCAGTGATAAGTAGATTTACCATTGTTGCCGAAGCGCCCAACTGCAGAACAAAAATGTAAATCGGAACGTGTATTAGAACCCAAACAAGAGTTGTTATTACATTGGCGAGCCATTCATTTTTCAGAGCAAGCCACAACCTGTTAAACATATATCCCCTAAACGCAATCTCCTCACTCACGGCTGTTGCAAACGATATTCCCAAAGCCATAGGAAGCGTCTTGTCTCCAATATTTGCCGCAAAACTTAGGCCGTTGTGCTTAATAAAATTGATAATCAGCGCCTCCATCACAAAAAACGAACCCAGGGCCAGAGAAAAATAAACGGAGGGGAAGAGGTTTTTGACTGTTATCCCCAAAGAATCCAAACCCAAGCCCTCTTTTTTGATAATTACAAAAACCGGTATCAACCAAATAATGGGTTTTACAACCAACTCCTCTACTTCATCGGGTAGTTGTATTAAAAACCTGTAAAGTCCCCAGACTATCAAAAGATATGTTGCGTAAACCGTCGCTGTTTTTAAATAATTTTCTTTCATTGCCCTTTCATTTTACATTCTTTATATGCTAGGCCGATGGCTTTGATAACCATATCTACTCTTTCTTTCGCCTCGGTGACACTCAGAGCATTCTTTTCGTTGGGAAACCAATGGAAAACCAAATTTCTGCAATTTTTCCAAGTGTCCCAAAGGGTATCCGCAAGCATGTTTGTCCCGGTAAAAGCGACCAGTTTGTCGTAGACGCTCTCGCTCCTGAAACTTTTTTCCAGAGAAGGATTTAAAGCTTTCCCGATCCTAAAATGCTTTCCGTAGTAATCCTGGGGGGTGATAAACTCCAAATCCAAAAACAATTTTTTCAAAAATCCTTCGTAGGCTTTGGCTGCAGGAAAAACCACAAAAGCATAGTCATGGAAATCCTCCTTGCCGTAATATGTTTCGGACAACAAAACCGCCTCATTTAGAAGCTTCTGAAGATCTTCTCCCAGGTAATTCCACCAGACCTCTTTCGACAGCTCACCCATTATTTTATTCCCAAAGTAACCGAAATGGTCAATTTTCCGCTGCTTTCGGCAAGTCCAACAAATCCGCTCGTTTTGTCCTTCTCAAAAGAAATAGTCTGCATTGCCTCTTGAGCAAGCTCGTTGTCTATCTTCCAACCACCAGCCGTAAGTTTATCTTTATAGAATAATTTTACTTGGGTCACCGAGTCCGTCGTTTCCCAAACGACAGAAATTCCCTTGCTGTCTTCTCCGGTGGTTGTCCAAGAGGATGTTAGTTTGGCTCCGGGATAAATCGGAAAATCGCTTGGGAAACCATCCGGCAGTTTTCCTTCTGCCGAGTAGGAAAACTGTCCTCCCTTACCGTCGAAGCTAATCTTTTTGCCGTCATTCTCCACCTTGACGTTTTCTCCTGCTGTCTTGGAAAGGAAAAGTGAGAGAAATTTTGAACTGATTTTCCCCCCTAAGCTTCTCCACAAAACCCGGGCCGCAAATCCAACCAAAACCAAAACGGCAAGAACCGATAAGAGAATAATCAGTAGCTTGTTAGACTTTTTCTTGGGCTCTTCCTTTTCTTCTTTTTTATCTTCCAGTTTATCTTCCAAAAGAAACTCACCTCCTACCAAAAAACAATAGTCCAATAATATTATCATGCGGGGTTTTAAGTCAAACCCCGAAAGCCTGTATGACATCCTCCCCGCTTTGAAAAGCGGGGTTTCCTCTAAAGGAGAATGACATATCAGCGTTCAATTCATCCCCTCGACTACGCTCGGGGTTTTCTTGAATGCTGATATAATTCTCATATGAAAGAAAAACTGCGGCTTGTTTTTGGAAAACTAAGAAAATTTTTTGCGAACGGAAAAAGGATTAAGGCTCTACTTTATTGGGGAGTTGTAGCCGTGGTCTTGACATGGCTTTTCTGGGGAATACCGCTCCCGACCGCCCTTTCTTCCAAACAAATCCCGGTTTCAACCAAACTTTATGACAGAAACGGAAAACTGATTTATGAAATATACACCGACAAAAGAAGTACGCCGATTAAACTTTCGGATCTCCCGGCTTATGTCAAAGAGGCCACTATTTCTATAGAAGACAAAGATTTTTACAAGCATTACGGATTTTCTTTTACCGGCATTGCCCGCGCTGCTTTTAATATAGTTTTTAAAAGAAATCTTCAGGGCGGGTCAACCCTAACTCAACAATTGGTCAAAAATGCCCTTCTGTCCCCCGAACGCACGGTCAAGAGAAAAATTCGGGAATTCGTTTTAACAATGTTTGTCGAATCTCTTTACTCAAAAGACCAAATTCTGGAGATGTATCTAAACCAAATCCCCTACGGTTCAACCGCATACGGAATTGAAGCCGCGAGCGAACTTTATTTCGGAAAACAGGCAAAGGATTTGACGTTAGCCGAGTCGGCTCTTTTGGCGGGACTACTTTCATCTCCCACGGCATACTCGCCTTTTGGGGCCCACCCGGAGCTTGCCAAGGAAAGGCAAATAGACGTGCTCAGAAGAATGGTCCAAGACAAATATATCACTCAAGCCCAGGCGGATGAGGCAAAAAATCAGGAATTAAAGTATGCAGAAATTACCCCTCCTGCCGCTCCCCATTTTGCCCTCTGGATAAAAGAGCAGCTTGCAGAAAAGTACGGAACAAACATTGTCGAACAGGGGGGTTTGAGGGTTACCACTACTCTTGATTTGGATTTGCAGGATTTTGCCCAAAAAGCCGTTGCGACCGAGGTTGCTAAACTCAAAGCCCAAAAGGTGGGAAATGGGGCCGTGATTGTTACAAGGCCAAAAACCGGAGAGATTTTGGCGATTGTAGGGTCGAAGGATTATTTCGCAACGGATGAGGACGGTAAAGTGAATGTCATCCTATCCAAAAGACAGCCTGGCTCTTCCATAAAACCCTTAAATTATGCCTTGGCTATAAAAGATAAAAAAATAAATGCAGCCACTCCGCTCGCGGACGTTCCCAGCTGTTTCGCTGTTATTGGACAACCCATCTATTGCCCCACCAACTACGACGAAAAATTCCATGGAGCGATACAAGCCCGCTTCGCCCTTGGAAATTCTTACAATATACCGGCCGTTCGTGTTCTTGCCTTAAACGGTCTGGATAATTTTGTCAACTTTGCCAAACAGATGGGAATTACAACCTTTACCGACCCCGCCAATTATGGTCTTTCTTTAACCCTTGGAGGCGGTGAGGTCCGCCCGTACGATATGGCCGTGGCCTTTGGAGTCTTTGCCAACCAAGGAATCAAACAGCCTCTTATTTCAATACTCCAAGTAACCGACTGGAGGGGAAAAATTTATGAGGAAACCAAACCTAAAGATGTTGAACTTACGGGCGAGCGTGTTCTTAATCCCGAAGTAACCTTTATTGTTTCCCACATTCTTTTGGATAATAATGCGCGTTCACAGGCATTTGGCGAAACTTCATATCTCAATGTTGCCGGCCATCCTGAGGTTTCGGTCAAAACCGGAACTACCAATGACAGAAAGGATAATTGGACGATAGGATATACCGCGGACGCTGCAGTTGTAGCTTGGGTTGGCAACAACGACAACTCTTCAATGTCTGGGGCGGTTTCGGGAATTTCGGGTGCTTCTCCTATTTGGAACAGGATAATGAAAGCGGTTTTGGATTCGGCGGAAAAAGGAGCTTACGACAAAGAGGAGGAAGGACACGCCTGGCCACACCAACCGTCCGATGTTGTGGGCGCAACAATATGTTCTACGGATGGACTTTTGCCTCCCGGGCCCAAAGACAACCCCGGCTGTCCCGCACGTTTTGAGTACTTCCTAGAAGGAACCTTGCCGACCCAAACCAGCGGCCAAAAAGCCGATATTCCGATAAACAAGGATGACCATACCGTCTCCGCTCCCGATACCCCGCCGGACAAGATTGAAACCCAAAACCATCCGGTTTTATATGACCCTCTAAAAACTTTGGTGTGCCTTGACTGTCCGATACCTACAAAAGAGGTAACAATCAGTTATCCTCTGAGGTAGATATGGTAAAATCTTCCGCCGACTAAAGTCGGCGGCACCAGCCCCTAAGGGAAGATTATAGCCCTAGGTTCAATTCATCCTCGCAATAAATTGCAAGGTCTTCTTGAATCTATGGTAAAATTGCCGCAGTGAAAGGCAGGTCTCAAATTTTTACTGCCCTAAGTTTCTTCGCCAGCGCCCTTAAGTTTGTCGGCCGGCCTTTCTACCTAATCTTCTCTTACGGATTTATTGCTCTGATTTTGGCAATATCCGCCGTCGGTATTTTGATAAAAGCCATTCTCTCCTTTCCAATAAGGCTTCTCCCGAAAATCCCTCTGAAAATCAAGTTTAAGTTCCGTCCCAAATTATTAACGACGTCTGTTTTGGGGCTGGCAATAATTCTTTCGATTTGGTTCTTTGTTTTCCGCAACCTTCCCTCTCCCAAAGAGCTTGTTAGCCGCAATCTGGAAGTTTCCACAAAGATTTATGACCGAAACGGGATCCTTTTGTATAAAATCTACAAAAATAAAAATCGCACGGTTGTCCCTTTATATAGGATTCCTCAAAACGTAAGGCTGGCCACTTTGGCTGCCGAGGACGCCGAGTTTTATAGCCATCCAGGAATATCAATTCGCGGGATAATCCGCTCTATTGTTACAAACTTGAAGCAAGGAGAACTAACCGGAGGCTCAACAATTACCCAGCAGCTTGTTAAAAATGCGCTTCTTTCGCCGGAAAAGACTTTTCGACGGAAACTTCGCGAAGTAATTCTTGCATTCGAAGTCGAACTTGTATACTCAAAAGACCAAATTTTGGAAATGTATCTGAATGAAGTTTCCTATGGCGGAACCGCGTACGGAATTCAAGAAGCCGCCCAGCTTTATTTCGATAAAGATGTAGAAAATCTGGATTTGGCCGAAGCCGGGCTTCTGGCCGGACTTCCAATAAGTCCGACAAAATATTCTCCGTTCGGATCAGAACCCGACCTGGCACTCGTTCGCCAGAAAGAAGTGCTGGAACTTATGCGCATCAACAAATACATTACCCAAAGGGAAATGGAGGAAGCCGAAAACGAACCCGTCAGCTTTGCCCCAAACAGAACGGATATCAAAGCTCCCCATTTTGTAATGTAAGTTAAAGAGCAATTGGTTGATAAATATGGTGAAGAAATGGTTCAGCAGGGAGGACTCAATGTCATAACTACTCTTGATTATTCTATACAAAGATTGGCGGAAGATGCGGTAAAAAACGAAGTCGCCAGCCTTCAAGCGCTACATGTAGGAAACGGGGCGGCGTTGGTTTTAAACCCGAGAACAGGAGAGGTTCTTGCAATGGTAGGCTCCAAAAATTATTTTGATACCGAAGGAGGAGGAAACGTAAACGTAACCCTGCGCCCTCGCCAGCCCGGCTCTTCAATAAAAATCGTCAACTATGCCTATGCTCTTTCCACTAGTTACACCCCGTCATCGATTCTTTCGGATACTCCCGTCACTTTTTCAACCGGAGGACTTGCCCCTTACACCCCCAAAAACTATGACGGCAAATACCGGGGGAATCTTACCCTTAGAAGTGCTTTTGCGGAATCCAGAAACGTCCCTGCCGTAAAGGTTCTCGCATCTTACGGTGTAAGCCACATGATTGACCTTGGAACCAAAATGGGCATTACAACTTGGACCGAACCATCTAACTACGGACTATCTCTCACTCTCGGTGGTGGTGAAGTGAAACTTTTGGATTTGGCACGGGTATTCGGGACAATTGCCGATTACGGCAAAAAACCTCCGATTTTTTCAATTATTAAGGTAACCGACTATAAAGGAAAGGTTTTGGAAGAAAATAAGTGTTTAACCGAAGAGCCGTGCGAAGGTCCCGAAGTCGTTGACCCAAGGGTTGCGTTTCTCTTAACAGACATCCTCAAAGATAACAGTGCCAGAACCCCCGCTTTTGGTTCAAATTCCGCATTGGCTATTGCCGGCCATCCCGAAGTTGCAGTCAAGACCGGAACCAGCAATGATTTAAAGGACAATCTGACCCTCGGTTTTACCCAAAAATACCTTGTTGCAACTTGGGTAGGAAATAACGACTCAAGTCCCATGTCAAAAATTGCCTCGGGCATAACAGGCGCGGCACCAATCTGGCATACAATTATGGCAAGCCTTCTTTCCAATGAAAAACCCGACCCCTGGCTGGTCCCGGACGGGGTTGCCAAGCTTTCGATTTGCACACTGACCGGAACTTTGGCCTGCGAAGAATGCAATTCTTATTCCGAATGGTTTCTGAAGGAAAAAGCCCCGACGAGGGCGTGTACAAAAGAAGCCATAACAAAGATTAAGGACGAGAAAAAGACCCAAGGCAAAATTCTAGAACCCGCAGCGAAAATTGAGGTTGTTAACTAAGCTCTTTGTAGAGAAGATAGAACGGAATCAGAAAAAATGGTCCCATAAAAATCGCAAAAACCGGTCCGACGTAAGGAATGTTGGCAAAAACCATCTGAATCAGAATGTAGATAAGTAAAAATACCGAGAATCTTCCCAATATCGGCCAAAATCTTCCTTTAGTCAGCGCCTTGCTTTTTGCCAAAGATTCCTTAACCGAAGTTCCTTTTGAAATTTGTATAAAAAGCGAAAAGGAAAACCAAATTCCGAAAATTATTCCTGGAATTATAAGAAGGACAAATCCTAAAGCCATAATCAGTCCTCTGGCCAAACTTACAAGAAAGAAGCACCAGGTCTTTTTCCATGAAGTTAAAAGAGTCTCCTTTACTACAAGGGTTCTGCCCTCAACAGCTCTGATTACCGCTTCATAGGTAGCTGCTTGAAACCAAATACCGATGATGGCAAGCGGGATTGCCGAGGCCACCAAGGGCAATATAAAAGCAGGTTGTCTCGCAGCATTCGAGCCGGTTCCTTTTGCAACCACAAAAAATATGCTCGTAGCAATTGATAAAACCAAAAACAGCAAACCGAGTTTTAGGAAATAAATCAAATTTTTCTTCTCAAAATAAATTTTGAATGCTTCCCTAATATATAAAACCGGTGACGAAAGTTTTTTCATTTTGTCATCCCGTCATAAACGACTTTTGAAATCTCCGAAATTGCCGTTTGTGCTTCGCCCAAGTCCGCATCTTTGCTCATAATTACCAAAATATATGGCTTGTCGGCAAAGATAATTCCGGCGTCGTTTACTACCGAATCAATCATACCGTATTTGTGGGAAACTCTTACCTGTTTGGGCACTCCTTGGGGAATTAAATCCTCGCGAACGGTGTTGGTAAGAAAATCCAATATCTCTGTCTTGTATTTTTCCGATACAATCTCATCCCGCCATAGTTTTTTGAAAAAAATCCCAACATCTTTCGGGGTCGTTTGGTTTTCGCTAAACGATGTATTTTCCATGCCTATTTCTTTTGTGACTCTTTCAATCTTTTCCACCCCTCCGACTTCGTTTTGTGCTATATAAAGTGCGGTATTATCCGAACCGTTTCCCATTAAACGGGCCAGTTCTTCGAGCGTTATAACGGTTCCCTCCGGCTTTTGGGAAAGCTCTCCTGCCCCACCTTGTTTGTCCGAATTAACCAAAGTGTGGGTAGTACTTAAATCCAAACTTCCATTTTCAACTTCCTTGAAAATCGTTGCCAAAACTTGAAGTTTGTTGAAAGATGCCGACTGAAAAATTTCGCCTTCTCTTTCGCCAAAGCCAAAGCCGTTTGATAAATCGATAACATAAAAACCGTAAGTTCCAGAAAGTTTGGAGATTTTCTCTTCGAAAGCCAATTTTATTTTGTCGGCTTTATCTCTTTGTTCTTTTGTCCCTTCAATTGTGATGGTCCCGCTTCCCCACTCGGGTAGAGAGATTTTTGGAAATTTAGGCAAGGTAAAACCCTCGGAAGAAATTGTGAGAAAAGCCGCAACAGAAGCGGTTACCAATAAAGTTGAAAGAACAATTATTCTTTCTTTTCTGCCCCACGGCTTAAGGGGTTCTTTTCTTTTCTTTTTGTTCTCCGGCCTTAAATCCTTAAAGGATTTCCTTGAAGAACTTTTTTCCTCCAACTCGTCTTCCTCTAAGTCTTCCTCTTCTTCGCTTTTTTTCCTTCTAAAAAATGGCATAGGATTATTGTACTATCTTCGTATTATATTCGGACTCGTGAAAAACTCAACTTCCTTTGCTTGGCAGGGGATATTTTATGTTCGGAAGTGCTTATTTTCGCCTATTTTCCCACACTTCTTCATTGACTAGGTTTTCGGGCTTTTTGCCTCCTAATGAGTCGAGTATCGTCGAAACTGCCTGTTGACCCATCTTCTCTCTTGCTTCCAATGTGGCAGAGGCTATATGTGGGGTTGTAATAGTGTTGGGCATTCCAAGAAACTCAGGGTCTATGTTTGGTTCGTTGTCATATACATCCAATGCTGCACCGCCTAAGTGTCCAGATTTTAAAGCCTCGATTAGGTCTCTTTCGTCGACTACTTGCCCCCTTGCCGTGTTTACAAGAAAGCTTCCTTTTTTCATCTTTGCCAAAGTCTCCTTATTAATCATGTGTCTCGTTTCCTCGGTTAAAGGAACATGCAATGACACAAAATCGCTTTTTGCCAAAAGCTCATCCAATGGAGCAAATTTTATACCAAGTTCCTTTTCTGCTTCCGGATCCGGTTCGTGTTTATTATATAAAACAGTCATGTTGTAACCCTTTGCCCTTCTTGCAACCATGGTTCCAATCCTCCCCAAACCGATAATTCCTAAGGTCTTACCAATTAAATTTGTCCCGATAAAAATATCCGGCTCCCACCCTTTATATCCTCCCCTTCTGGTTGCCTCATCTGCCTCAACTATTCTTCTGGCTATAGAAAGAATAAGAGCCCAAGTATGTTCCGCGACCGCTTCGTTTACTTCATCGGAAGGTGTGTTGCAAACCGGTATTTGCCTATCGCTGGCCGCCTTGATATCGACATTGTCAAATCCTACGGCATAATTGGAAATGATTTTAAGCTGGGGTCCCGCAGCATCCATTAAGTCCCCATCAATTCTGTCTGTCAGAAGACACAAGAGAGCATCCACCCCTTTTACCTTTTCCACTAATTCTTCTTGTGTAATTGGACGGTTGAATTCGGAAATCTCAACCTCGTGTCCAGCTTTTTTAAGCTCTTCCAGGTGCTCTCCTGGAATTTTTCTGGTAACAAATATTTTTGCCATTATCGTCAAAATTCTTCTACCTTTACTCCGCTTGAGCGTGCTCTCTCTAACCATTCTGGCATTTCTTCGGAGGTTAGCAAGCCCTTTTGCGAACCGGTATAGCCTATCACCGAGGCGGAATTTACCGTTCCCCAAATTAGCGCCTCGCCGATATCTTTCCCTTTAATTACTGCGCTCAAAAACCCTGATCCGAAAGCATCTCCGGCCCCGGTTCTTTCGAAAGCATCGACCGGCAAAACTCCGACTTTCAACCCCTTTACCAAGTCGTAAGCAAAGGCTCCATTGCCCCCGTCGGTTATTACGCAAATCTTGGGGCCCAGCTTATTAAGGGCCACACATAAATCTTTCTCTTTGCCGTGCGAAGGCCCAAAACCTGTTAGCTTTTCCGCTTCTTCCCTGTTCACAAAAATAATAAAAGTCATAGCCAATACGTCGGCAATTTCCTTTACTCCTCCTTTTAGCTGCCAGCTACCAGGGTTAAATACCAACTTGGTATTGGGATTTTTCCTCAGCCAGTCTAAGAAATGATTATAAAAAGGCCGGTAACTTTCTCCCATTGAAGTAAGATATGCCCAGGGAACATTCGGCAGCTGTACCGGAAATTCGTAAGAGCGCGGTGCATGAAAGGTAAAAATCGTTCTTTCCCCCGAATAATTGATTACAGTTGAATAGTTCGAAGCCGTGGAAGGCTGCTGAAAAACGTAAGTTAAATCGATTCCTTCTGCTTGGAGTTTCTCCACCAGCATTCCTCCTATGTAATCGTCGCCCAAAGTAAGAACAAGAGCATCTGTAACTCCTAACCTTTTTGCTCCAACGGCGTTGTTGGCGGCATTCCCGCCGACCGAAAACTGGAGATTTTTTACGGGAATTTTTTGGCCGTAGGAAAAAGCTATAAAGCACTCCTTTGTGTCAATCTGGCATAGCTGTTCGGACTCGGTCGGAGCCATAAAAACGTCTATCGACGCATCGCCTATGGACAGTAGGTCATAATTCATTTTCCATCTCCTCCAAATACTGCCCCTGAGAAGCCAAACTATTTAGCTTAGCCCGTTTATATAAAGCAGACTGGACTGCTTTTCCGTTCTCCACCTCGTTTTTCCAAATCTCCATTGCTGGACCTTCAAGCCCGCGCTCGAATGAGAAACTTACTTTCCAAGGCAAATCTTTCGTTTTACAAATCTCATTTAGCCTTGCCGTTGCAAGGATCACATCCTGACCTCCGGAAAGAAAAACAATACCAGGAACTTCTTTCGGAACCGTCTTAAGAAGGGTTCGAATTGTCATCTGGGCTACTTCTTCTAAACCAGCCTGGGTCTGACACTTGTATCCGGACAAAACCATATTGGGTTTAAGAATTATTCCTTCCAGAGCTACTTTTTGCTCTTTGAGTTGGGCAAAAACATTCAAAAGAACAGCGGTAGTGATTTCCTCTGACTTTTCAATTGTGTGTTCCCCATCCATCAAGACTTCGGGTTCAACTATTGGAACCAATCCCTGCTCCTGGCAAAATTTTGCATAACTGGCCAACCTCTGAGCATTTGGCTCGATACACCTCTGGGATGGTATTCCATCCCCGATGCTGATTACCGCTCTCCATTTGGCAAATTTTGCTCCCATTTGTTTGTACTCGGCAAGCCTTTCACTCAAGCCTTCAAGTCCTTCTGTTACCTTTTCCTCCGGAGAGCCTTCAAGCTCCACAGTTCCTTTGTCGACTTTGATTCCGGGAACAATTCCCTGTTTTTGTAATAGATCGACAAAACCGATTCCCTCTGAAGTTCTTTGTCTGATGGTTTCGTCGTAAAGAATTACCCCCGAAATAAATTCTCCCAAACCTGGGGTACTAATAAGAACTTCCCTAAACATCGTGCGCGTTTCAAGCGTTGGAGTAATTCCAGCCGCTGTCAATCTCTTATCCATTGTTGGAGTTGAGGCATCGGTCGCCCAAATTCCCTTTCCGGGTGCCACCAATTCTTTGGCGGTAGATTCAAGATCATTCTCAGCCATTTTTTTCCTTTTTAACTATTACTCTTTTGACCGCTTCAACAATACTTTTGGATTTCATTCCGTATTTTTCCAGAAGCTCGTCGGGCGCACCCGATTCGCCAAAATGGTCCGGCATTCCGACAAATTCCATTGGAGTCGGGTAATTTCTGGCCAATGTTTCTGCCACTGCGCCACCCAATCCGCCGGTAATTTGATGCTCTTCAACCGTAACGACCGCTCCGGTAGTTTTTGCTGCTCGGATTATTGCTTGCTCGTCTAAGGGTTTAAGCGTATGGGAATTGAGCACCAAAACATCGATTCCTTTCTTTTCCAGCTCTTTTGCCGCCAATAGGGCTTCATAAACTAAGGGTCCGCAGGCGACTATGGCGACTAACGGATCGCCATGTCGTCCTGAGATTGTCGAAGGACCCCATAGAACTTCTGCACGACCGATCTTAAAAGGAGTATCTTCGGTTGTAAAAACGGGGGATTTTTCGCGGGCAAAGCGAATATAAACAGGGTGTTCGGTTTTGGCCGCCGCCACGGTTGCCTTCTTGGCCTCGAGACTGTCGCAAGGAGCAATAACCGTCATGTTGGGCATTGCCCGCATCAAAGCCATATCCTCAAGCATCTGGTGTGTGGCTCCGTCGGGCCCGACGGATATGCCGGCATGTGCTCCGGCAATCTTTACCGGCACATCGTTTAAGGCAATTGTGGTTCTAATTTGTTCCCAATTTCTTCCGGGAGAAAAAGCGGCGTAACTACTTATAAAAGGAATTTTGCCGTAATTTGCCATTCCCGCGGCAATTGTAGCGAGAGCTTGCTCGGCAACTCCAACCTCAATAAATCTCTCGGGGAAACGCTCCTTAAAAAGAATCGAGCGGGTACTCTCGGTCACGTCCGCGCACAAAACTACAACTCTTTCGTCCTTCTCCCCCACCGCCACCAACCCTTCCCCATATCCCTGCCGGGTGGGAATCATTTCTATATCCTTCTGGAAAATCTTTTTGGATAGTTTCGCTTCCTTATTAATCATTTTCGCTTTTGATTTTTCCTCCCAACGTTCTGAGCTCTCTAAGGGCAATCTTTGCCTCCTCGGCTGTGGGAGGCTTACCGTGCCATTCAGGAAGGTTTTCCATAAAAGAAACCCCTTTGCCCGGAATTGTGTGGGCGATAATTACGGTTGGATTCTCATAAACTGCGCGGGCTTGTTCGACCGCATCGATAATTTGCTCGATATTGTGACCGTCGACTTCTATCACTGTCCAATTAAACGCTCTATATTTATCAACCAGAGGCTCAAGCGGCATCACATCTTCGGTGTGGCCGTCTATTTGGATATTGTTTCTATCAACTATTACGGTGAGATTTGAAAGGTTATATTTACCGGCAAAAAATACGGCCTCCCAGTGGTTTCCTTCGTCGTGTTCCCCGTCGGAACAGATACAAAACACTCTGAATCTTTTTCCGTCCATACGCGCAGCGTATGCATAACCCGAGGCTTGAGCCAAACCGCTGCCCAAAGGACCGGAAGTTGTTTCGACCCCGGGAAGCCTTAGCCTTTCGGGATGTCCTTGAAGTCTGGTTCCAAGATGACGCAGAGTTTTGAGTTCTGAAATCGGAAAATATCCCGCATGCGCCATTGTGGCGTAGCGCACCGGACAAATATGCCCGTTTGAAAGAATTAATCTGTCTCTATCTTCCCAAAAAGGATTTTTGGGGTCATGGTTCATAATCGCGAAGTATAGGGCGGTGAAAATATCTGCCGTTCCCAAAGGCCCTGCGGAGTGGCCGCTTCCGGCGGCCACGAGCATTTTTATTATGTCCTTGCGGATATCATTGGCCTTCTTTTGAAGCTTTTCGATTGTATATTTGGGCATGACAGAAAAAAATTTTAAAGTTGGAATGCTTTTTCATTATCATGGGCATGATTTTGCCCCCCCAAAGCTTGTTCAAAAGATTGTATTGCCTGGAAAGCCTCCTTGGGAGAGTTGACCACTCTATAAACTTTCAATTCCTCCGGTCTTATTCGCATATTATCTACAAAGGCTTTAACAATATTGTTCCAAAACTCGCCGTATAGAAGAAGCGGCTTGTGGTGTCCAAAATACAGCCTTGCCAATCCCCAGGCCATTCCAAATTCCGAAATTGTTCCGGTACCTCCACGGAAAATTACATAAACGTCTCCCAACTCCAAAAGCTTTAGTGTCCTTTCCAGATAATTATTCGTTTTAATCTCTTCGTCAATCGGATTTCCCGGGTCTTTTCCTTCAAAGTTTGTTATGTCTTTCGGGTAAAAAGTAACTCCGATGGCCTTTCCGCCCGCAGCTTTCGCTCCCTCCGACACGGCTTTCATCGTCCCCGGCCCGCCTCCGTTGATTGCAACATAGCCTTTCTCTGTCAGAAACTTTGCAACCTCAAAGGCCTCTTTATAAAGGGGGTCATTTACCGCCGCATCCGCAAATCCAAAGTATGATATTTGTTTGATCTTTTTCACTATTTTTTGTTATACGCTGCTCTAATGTATCTGTCTATATTCTCCGCCAAGTTCCCATCGAAAAGTCTTCGGCCGATAACTATCTCGTCGGCACCGGCTATCCTCGTATCATCAATTGTATCAGGAGTTTCCCCTCCATCGACGCATATTTTAAACGGTGTTGCATCTCGGGACCTAATTTCATCTAGTTCTCTTATTTTGGTGAGTGCTTTTGACTCAAACTTTTGCCCACCAAACCCCGCCCTTACGGCCATAACAAGAACCACATCCAAATTGGTAAGAATTGTCGGGTCGAGAGCGGAAACCGGTGTGTCCAAATCGATAGCAAGTCCAACAGAAAGAGCAACTTCGGAAACTTTGCCGACAAAATCGACTTGGCTTGCCATTTTCTCAATTTGTCCGACTATTCTCTCTGCCCCGGCCCGAACGCATCTTTCAACCCAATCTGTGGGTTCTTTTGTCATTAAATGGAAATCCAGCATCAAATCGGTATCAAAATTTTCCAAAACAGAAGGGTCTATTGTTTTACTTTGGGCAAATTGGCCATCGATTATGTCAACCTGCACCCTGTCAACAACATCCTCGGCTCGTTTTAACAGCGCCTCCACTTCTTGAGGATTTGACGAAAGTATTGCGGGGATTACTTTAAACATTACGGGCTTTGATGGAAAGACAAAGTAATTGCATCAGTCGGCGCTTTCTCGGAAGATAAGGTTCTCCCGACTCTTATTACCTGCTCAACTAGCCTATTTGCATAACCCCATTCATTATCATACCAAGCAAAAACCTTGACAAGATTTCCTCCGACTACCTGGGTAAGGCCCAGATCAACAATCGCCGATTCGCTTCTACCGATTATGTCGGATGAAACCAGCGGCTCTTCGGTTGTTGCCAGTATTCCTTTATATAAAGGGTTTTTTTCTGCCTCCTTAAAAGCCTGGTTAACCTCTTCTAGAGTCACATTTTTCTTCAAAATGATCGCAAAATCGGTTATTGAACCGGTTAAAACCGGAATTCTTAGGGCTCTTCCGTCGAAAAGACCTTTAAGCTCCGGTATAGTCTCCGTTGTTGAAATTGCCGCACCGGTTGAAGTCGGAATAATATTTTGGGCTGCGGCGCGCGCCCTACGAAGGTCTTTGTGCGAACCGTCCTGAATATTTTGATCGTCGGTATAGGCATGGGAAGTTGTCATTGCCGCTTTTTCTATCCCGAATTTTGCGTGAAGAACGGCAGCAACCGGCGCAACACAGTTGGTTGTACAGGAAGAATTCGACAAAATTTCCGTCTCGCCTTTGTACTGGTTTACCCCAATTATGTAGGTGTTTACATTTCCCCCCTTAACCGGAGCGGAAATAACTACTCGTTTTGCACCGCCGACAGCGTGCTTTTTGGCATCTTCTTCGCTGGTAAACTTACCGGTAGACTCGATAACAACATCTACCCCGTATTTTGCCCAAGGAATTTTTGAGGGGTCTTTCTGGGCCAAAACGGGAATTTTTTTGCCGTCGGCAATCAAATTCCCAATTTGCGGTTCTTCATCAGTAGCCTCCTCGGGCTTTTTTAGTTCTTCACTTTTAATTTCCTTCTCAAATTTTCTATAAGTCGTATCGTAATTAACAAGATGCGCCCAACCTGCAGTTTCCATGCTGCCGGAGGTATTTATTGCAGAGAATTCCAATTCCTGAGAGTGCTTAAGAAGCCCTATTCTGAAAGCTATTCTTCCTATTCTTCCAAATCCATTAATGCCTACCTTCACCATGGCAGTTATAATTTTAAGTATATCGTATAATCCTAAGTTATATGAAGGTTTCTGTGGTAATTCCGGCATTTAACGAAGAAAAATACATCAAAAAAAGTTTGGCGAGCGTAATGAACCAAAAAGTTGAGGCTGACGAAATAATTGTTGTAAACAATAATAGCCGCGACAGAACCGAAGAAATTGCCATTGGTATGGGTGCAAAAGTGGTGCGCGAGCCCAAACAGGGAATGATTCCGGCAAGAAACAGAGGTTTCGACTCGGCTAAATACGAAATAATAGCCCGAATCGATGCCGATGTTATAGTTCCAACCGATTGGATAAAACAAATAAAAAAGAGCTTTGAAAAGAAAAATTATGATGCCTTTACCGGTCCTGTCACATTCAACGATCTTTTTGCCAAGCCCACATCCACACTCCCTTCAAAAATATATCTGGAATCATTAAGCGTGCTCACGAGAGGAAATAGATACCTAATGGGCCCCAACATGACTCTTAAGCGGGATATTTGGCTTAAAGTGCGCAGATTGGTAAATCTTGATGATTCAAAAGTACATGAAGACATTGATTTGTCACTCAACATCATTAAGGTTGGTGGAAAAATCGGGTTCGACCCCGACCTGGTAGTACAAATATCGGCTAGGAGAATTAAAAAACACCCCGAATCTTTTTTCCTGGAATACCCTGCGAGAATAGTAAAAACTTTCTTAATAAATAAGATTAAGAAATAATTCCCAGCACTCTGCTTACTTCTTTTTTGTAAGCATGGCGTAAGCTCCCCAAAGGCCTGCAACCCCGACTAATATGTAAACAACCTTAACTAACATTGGCCAGCTGCCCAATAGGCTTCCAATTAAGTCAAAATTCATGAAACCCATTAGTCCCACCTCTATAGCTCCAAGTACAACTAACCATTTGGAAACTGTCTTTAATTTCATTCTCCTCACCCTCTCTCTGCATTAACTTTAGCACGTTTCGTTTTAGTACGACAAAGCTTCGATTCCCGGTAAAGTTTGTTTCGCCAAAAATTCAAGCATTGCTCCCCCGCCGACCGAAATCCAATCAAACTTATCTTCAAGGTTATACATAGATACAACAACATTGCTGTCGCCGCCTCCGGTAATTTTATGGGCCGAGGAAGATGCAACTTTTTTGAATATTCTTTCCGTACCCTGCCTGTGTCCCTTATCTTCATACTTTCCCATAGGCCCGGCAATAACGATTGTTTTGGCTTTCTCAATCTCGTTTTCAAAACGCTCGATTGAATTAATTGTCATGTCCTCTTTATCCATAACAAGGTTGGCGGTAACAATCTTTTCATTCGGACCAATCGTGCGAATGCTACCCTCAAATCCCATATAATCCGGAATTCTTCCGCCGATAAGTAATTTGTCCGCAATTTCAGCCAGCGGTTTAATCAAATCCAGTTTATCTTCTTTGGAGCCTCCAAGAATTACAACGATGGGCCTTTTGGGATTTTCAAAAATAACACTTAGTTTTTCAACCTCTTGACAAAATCTGAAGCCTGCCGCGTGGGGAAGAAGTTTCGGAAGTCCGACTATGGATGCGTGCACCCGATGACTTGCCGCAAAAGCTTCGTTAACGTAAAGTTCGCCATTCTCCGCCAGTTTTTTTGCAAAATCCGAGTCATTGGCCTCCTCCCCAGGGTCGAAGCGCAAATTTTCCAACACGGAAAACTCTACTTCCCTGACTATTTTTCTTAGCCGCTCCTCAATCGGTTTGAGACCCAGACTTTCTACCTTAACCCCATTTGGTCTTCCCCTGTGACCAATGAGTGTAATCCCAGCCCCGTTGTCCGACAAAAATTTAAGCGTAGGAGCCAATGCCCTGAGGCGGAAGTCTTCTTCATCGGGAACATCGAGATCGGCACGAACTAGCACCTTTTTGCCGCTAACCTCCAGGTTTTGGACAGAAGGAAGATTCATTACACTAATTATTGGCTTCTATTTTTTCTATGTCGGCAAGTCTTCTTACAGATCTCGCTTTCCCGGTAAATTCCGTTTCCAAAAAAGCCTTAACCATCTCTTTCGCTTCTTCTTCTTTTGTATAGTCTGCCGCGATAACCAAAATATTCATATCATCACCATTTCTCCCGGCTTTAACTTGCTCGGGACTCTTACCGATTGAGGCTCTCACTCCGTCGATTTTATTGGCCGCAACGTCAACGCCGACCCCGGAGCCGCAAAGAAGGATCCCTATTCCTTGACCCGCGCCTACTATCGAACCAACTTTTTGAGCATAAAGGGGGTAATCGTCGTTTGGGTCATGCGCATATGCGCCTAAATCTTCCCACTGATAATTCCACCGGCTCAGCCAATCTTTAATTTTCTCTTTATATTCAAACCCCCGATGGTCGGTTCCCAAAAACACCTTCATCATTTGAATCCTTCCGTTAAATCCAAAAGCTGGGCTTTCGGGTCTTGAGCTTTGACAACGTCCGTTGCCACAGCAACTCCTGCGGCCCCAAGTTCCAAGCTTTTTCTAACATCTTCCTGCGAATGTATTCCTGCTCCAACTATCAAGGGAATCCCGGAAGCTTTTGCGTACTCGTATGCTTCTTTTACTATTTCCGGCTTGGCAGTAGATACGGAAGTCGTGGTACTGCCTACCAGTTCAGGAGGTTCATAAGCAAGATAGTCCGGCCTTAGGGTGAGAACCTGTTTAAGTTCGTTTATATCGGCCGCAAAGACTAAAGTCTTAAGAGACGCCTCCTTACATTTTTCGACCGCCAAAGATAAAGAGTTCCAATCCGGAAATTTGTGTTCCGAATGGTTTAGAAAGACTCCGCGGACTCCGGACTTTGCAACCTCCTGGGGCAACACCCAACCCGTGTAGGGACCGTAAGAAACCGGGTCAACGTGTTGAATCCAAACCTCAAGTTGAGTGGAGTTTATAACCGTCTCGGCATCGATTACCTGAACAACGGGAATAATTTTAATCTGGGTCGCACGCGCTACTTCTTCCAAAATCTTTGTCAAGGCAAGCGCACGCTCGCCGCTTGCTTCCGCATAGGTTTTATAATTTACAAAAATCATTCGCTAATTCCCAAAGTCTGGTTAAATTTTCCCTTGTCGAATCCAATTATCGATTCCTTGCTGCCGTCATCTTTAACAACAACACTAAACGGAACCCCCAAAAATCCTCCGGAAACTGTTTCCATCTCTTTTTGCGCAGCCTCGTCCATATCCACCAGTTTCTCGGAAAATGTTTTTCCCTTCTGGGTAAGATAATCCTTAAGCATTTTGCAGTACGGACAAGTTGTGGTTGAGTAAATCGTGATTTGCATGCTCTCACCCCCTAATATCCTATCTTATACTATACAGCTTTATTTTCCGCATTTTTAACGCACTATTTCCGCTTGACTATCCCGCAAAAAAATTCTAACCTCCCCTTAAGAGGTTGTGTTCAAGGAACCCTGTGAGATTCAGGGGCTGTGCCGCAACTGTAGAGCCAGAAAACTAGCAACCAGAAGGTCCCGAGTGTAATCGAGGGATCATTCCGAGCAGGAAAAAATGTCTAGAGAAACAATTTATTCACAAGATGTAGAGTATGAGGCTTCGGTTTCTCTTGAAACCAATAGAATCCCCGACCCATACCACTATTTTTTTAAGAATGGAAAACTCTACTCCCCCGTAACCAATGAGCCTGTCGAAAATTCAATAACCATATATCGTGCACTGAATGAAGACGAATCTTCAGCGTTTCAAAAAATCCAAAAATGGTTTGTTGAAAGCGAGGAGGGAATGGTTGTCTGGATAAGTCCTCCCCATCCTGAAAGGTCTCCCAATACAAAAATAATTTTTTCTGACATTGTTTACGAGCTAGGCTCGGGAAAGAAGCTTCGCAATAGAGCCGTCTGTATTGGTTTAACTCCTAACGGTTGTGTTGCCTTTGCAAGACGGCTGGGCTTTTCGGGCGCTATCTCGGCTGAAGAGCTGCGCGCTTCGCCGCTTTTTCTCGACAAAATATCTCCTGATGAATTTATCGATATTCTCGCAGAATATACACAAAAACAGGCTCGAATTATCAAAAGCGGCGAAGATTTTATTATCAAAGAGAACCTTAAGGCCAGGATAGCACTTGGCTATCCAGCTCCTATCGGGCCTTATCCCTCAAGCTGCGGACCGGCTTTGCAATCTGCATTTAATGTGATGTTTGGAAATTCCCTGAATATAAGCGAGGCCTACTTTGACTGCCCAAAATGCCACAAGGCAATTCCCTCGGGGCGGGGTATAACCACCTGCCCGCATTGCGGAGCCATAAAGGAGGATTACAATTCCGGCTGCGACTAGAGCAGTGAATATATCAAAGGGTCGGATGCAAATCCCTTTTCATTTCGAACCTCCTACCGACGGCTGACCCGAAGGAGTAACTACCTGCGATCCCCCCGTCTGTCCCGGACCTTGAAGATCATTTAAATCATTCATCCCCCTCCCAAGATTCGACCTTCCGAGGAAAAACCCTATTGTGCCTGCTACCAGAAGTCCAATCACCACCCAAGTAATAATTAAGGCTTTCTTAGCATCCATAAAAATCACCGCCTCACAGAAGTCATTAAAATAAAGCTACATCATTTTTGTCTAAGGTTTCAAGGGGAACTAGTGGTTTGGCTTGAAAAACGCTTTTAATTATGAGTAATATTAGAATGCGAAAGCCTCTGGTTATGGCGGTAGCTTTTATTTTAGGCTCAATTTTTGTCTTCTTGAGAAAAAGGAGGCGCATTGTTAACTAAGTGGGGAAAAAGATTACTTGTCTCTCTCTTTTTGGTTTTTTTATCTTTCGCGATTTACCTTTACAAAGTTGAGGAAATAACCCCCGGTGCTTGGGGCGATGAGATTGTAATAGGACAAACCTCAGAAAAACTAGTCAAATCCCCCGGGTTTTCGGTATTCGTTGATGTTAACTATGGACACCCAACTCCTCTCCTTTATCTTACGGGGTCGGTAACAAATTTATTTGGCAAAAGTCTGACATCCCTTAGGCTGGTAAGCATAATGTTTGGGGCCTTGGGTGTCGGTTTAAGTTATCTGCTATTTACCCTGTTTTTCGACGAACAAGTATCTTTTCTTGGGGCACTTGCGATGCTGACCTCATATCCACTAATTATTATTTCCCGCTTTGCTTACGAGGCAACTGCGGCCATATTCTTCGGAGTACTTTCGATTCTTTTTGGCATACAAATGGTAAAGACGAAAAAAGTATATTGGGCTTTACTGTTTGGGGTCGCTCTTGGAGCGGGAATATACACTTATCTGGGGTTTAGAACCATGGCCCCCTTAATATTTCTGGTTTTCTCCCTCATACTTTTTAAACAAGAGGCTCCAAGAAAAGCTCTTGTCAAAACCCTTCTCGTTATGTTTACCGTTGCTGTCATCTCCTCTCCCATTCTGATTTATGCATTCAGAAATCCTCAACAATTTTGGGCAAGAACTAAATCTGTCTCTATCTTTAACTACAACCTGTCTCCGAGTGGGATTCTAAAGGAATTTGGTGCGGGAACGGCCAGAACCATAGGAATGTTTTTCGTAACAGGAGATCCAAATCCGAGACAAAACCCCTCCGGAACAACAATGTTTGATTTACTCACAACATGCCTGATGCTAGTGGGGGTCGTCTATTTATGGAGAAAAAATAAAGTTGTAGCATATGTATGTCTTTTTCTTGCTATCTCTCCCTTAATTAATGATATTTTCACCGTCGAATTTTTCCCGGAATTTCATTACTACGGTACAGGCCATCCGAACGTTCTTAGAGTTTCGGGAATAATACCCATTGTCTATTTTTTAGTTACCGCAGGACTAGCAAGTATAAAAAGCTTTCTCTCTACCCAGCTAGATAAGAAAAAGGTGGTCTGGGTACTCATTTTGATAGTGGGAATCGCTCTCTTAATTAATCTGGGGAGGTATTTTGGCCAAACCGTTAGCAGGTTTAACTATGTAATAAATGGTGCAGGGGAAATAAAAATAGCGAAATACATAAATAAATCACAAAAACACAAAATCGTGCTCTCGCCAAGTCTCTACAACGATATACGAATACAATACTTAGTTAATGATAAAACGCTGGAAAAGTCGGACACTATTCCAAGTGAAGAGCTGACAATAATCAAATCAACCGACAACCCCGAGGTGATTAAAAAGATATTGGCGGGAGGAGAAATCAAACCAGTGGAGGTTTTTGTAAACCCGTGGAGTGAAGTTGAAGCCGTCGCAGTCTATGAAGTTAATACCCAATAAACCTTGCAAGATAATTATTCTCTCCAAGCATAAATATAGCCATAGGGAGAGCCATCGGAAGTTAGACGCGTTTTAAATCCCAGCCTTTGAAATCTTTTGTTTAAATCTTCGTGTTTAACCGGCGACATATCGTCGTGATATTCCAGGGAAACCTTGCGGATTTTCTTCCAAACATAAGCCGGAGTCGAAAGAATAATTTTACCTTCGCTTCCTTCGGCATCAATCTTGAGAAAATCGACTTTCTTGAGATGGTATTTAGAGATAATAGATCTCAAAGTGAGCGTGGGAACCTCAATATTTTTTCTAAACCCTTCTTTCAGCAGAGAGCCGTGTGGATCGGATTTACCCAGATAAAACCTGGCCAGGCCGGTTTTGTCGGCCACAGCGGCTTGGACAACAACCGGCTCGGGAAGATTATTTTCCTTAAAATTTCGATATATTAATCCGGCATTCTCGGGCAAAGGCTCGAAGGCGTAAATTTTGCCCGCATCCTTGGACGCGGCAAAAAGGCTAAAAACGCCAACGTTTGCTCCGATATCAACAACTACATCTCCGGATTCTATGGGCAAAAACTTAGGGGTATAGCCCTTACGAAAAAATATTTCGTCGACAACGTCTAACAACAAACTCTTTCTGTTTCCCCGAATAACCAATCCATTTTTAAGTCTCAGCTGGGTAATCGGCTTGCAAAGGAGTCTCTGTTTTATAAGAATTGCCAAGCCATCGGGATAATAAGACAAAAGGTGAGAGATATAGCGGTATTTTCCCGATAAATTTAATGCCATCTGAGTATTTGTTGGACAATTTTAGAATAACGCAGGCGCTAGAAACAGTTGTAAAATGAAACGTGTCATCAAAGACCACTTTTTATATAGCTGCCTTAATTGGTTCAGTAATCGGGGCTTACATACCGGCGCTCTGGGGAGCGGGTTTATTTTCGTTTTCCTCAGTTATTTTTAGTGCCATTGGAGGAATAGCCGGAATCGTAATCGTTTGGAAATTTTTTAAATAAAACTTTTCCGCAAGGGATTCATGAAAGAAGTAGGTTAAGGATAAAGGCGGCAGTAAAAAAAACCGCTCCGCCAAAACAAGGTGTCAGAAACGGATTGGGGGCCTTAATAGAACAACGACCGCTTCGGCATTTTATTTTCCCCTTTTTCCAATTAAGTAGCTCCGAGCCAAAATTAAACCAAGCAAAAAGAGTGCCCCCAAGAAGTACCCAGAATTGAATCCAAAGAATATCCATACTTCATTCTAAACAATTTTTGAAGAAAAATCTCAATGGAAATAATCTGCTCCACCTGGTAGATCGTAGATGGTGAGGCAATCGAACCACGACTTTGGACCTATTTCTCTGTAAATCCGAGCTTCTCTCCAACTGTAAACTGAATAAGGCTGAAGATAATAAAGTTAACAATAAGGAGGTAAATTATGAAACTAGAATTGGCAAAGGTTAATTCTGTTAGCGTTAATAAAGTGAGCACAACCCCTATTGAAGTAGCTAACCAAGGCCAAGCAATTTCTGTATCAGGATATTTATATGCCTTGACGATTGTCGGTACTGCTGCCAAACCATCTGCCAAAATACTAAAAACTATCGCTATATTCCCCACTTTTGTTATTAACCATAGAATTAACCCCATGACAGATAAGAGTCCGCAAGACAAATCAAATCGTGTCAATTTCCATTCTGCTTTTTTATTTACAAATGACGCAATGAGAATCGTAAATGGAAGAAACCCTGCGCTAAAGGTCATCAGTGCTTCCAAACCAACCCCTTGTTTAATTTGTGCGGCAAAAGCTATAAATGGCGCAATAGACCAAAGTAAAAAAGAAACCCTATTAGGCTTCACCTTACCCCTCAAAGTGCTTATTAAATAGACAAGCGAGCCAATTGCACTTATAAGAGTTCCAACAATTACAAAATTTGGATGTAACATCTTTTGAGTATATCAAAAGTTCTAATGCCGACTGAGGTATTGAAAAATTGAGGCTAAAATAAAATTTGAAAACTCGTATAGGATATAAACATTCCCGGGAAGGTGGCGGAAAAAATTGTCAATTTTGAAGTAAAACCTACCCTTATATACAGATTATCTTTATTTAAATTTCGGGAAGATCTTTTTGATAAGATAGGCAATAAGTGTCAGTACTAGATAGAAAACGATAAAGAAGATGATAAAGTTAAGCACATAGTCGAGAATCTGTCTTGAAAGACTACGGGTGGCGATAATGTTGATATTTCTGGGGACAAAATTAAAAGCGTAAAACACAACAAGTAAGGAAGCGATTGCCGACACTAAAGCCCTTTTTTTAGAGATAAATATCTTCTTTCCCTTCATATAAAGATTATATAATAAAAAATGATGAAAAGATTTATTACCTTATTAGTATTTATAACAGCAATCCTCATTTGTTTTTTTGTGTATCAAACATATCAGTATAATCGTCCCGTACCCAATGGAGCGGTGGCGTTAGAATTTCCTCTGAAAAATGGAGGTTTTATAGCCGTTCAAAGCGGCAGGTTTGGAAATATACATACCACCCCAGTTGAAAAATATGCTTTGGATATTGTAAGATCTCCCAGTTTAGCTTCATTTTTCAAATTTCGGCAGGCAGGTTTGGAGTCAGATGCTACGTATGGCACTCCGGTTTATAGTCCGTGTTTGGGTCGTGTAAAAAAAGTGAGAGATGGTATTTCCGACCAGCCGATTGGAATAAAAAACCGTGCAGCCGGAAGCGGAAATACTGTAATTATTGGCTGTTTTGGCTTTGATGTCATGATGGCTCATTTTAAAATTAACTCAATCAAGGTAAAAGAGGGTGACCAAATTCAGATCGGAGAAGATATTGGTCAGATTGGTAATAGTGGGAACACCGACGGGCCTCATTTGCACATTGTGGCTTATCTTTCCAACGACTCAACCGGGGGAAAAATACCCTTGCCAATAACGTTTGCCGGAAAATATCTGCGTCGGGGTGACAATTTTACAAACTAAGTTTTAGTAAAATGAAATATTGTGGAGTCTCAACCTTCTGTGTTGAACAGCTTTGAACACGGAAAAAATTAAGGTATATTAAGTGCCAACTGGCTCCTCGGGCAGGATTCCCTTCGGTAAACTCAGGGTAAATTTGTCGAATGAGCTTCACCCGACGGAGAATATTGGTAATATTAATACTTATTCCGGTGAAATTGATTTCGTTTAAGTTCTTATCCATAATGCCTCTATATGTTGGAAAGAGAAACCTGTGCGTTGGCATCCGAAGAAGCATTGACAAGATCCTTGGAAAGTGCACGGTCATGGAGTAAAAACGAGCTTGGTAGATATGTCCGAGGTGTTGTTTGTAAATTTAATTACGACATTTTCAGGTTTATCATTGATAATGAGCAAATGTCTGATATGTGTCTTGATCCCAAAGAGGAAGGCTTGATTCGAGTTTCTCAAAAACAGCTGGATTTCATAAAACGACGACAAGAGGCTTTCAGCGGGATGATAGGGGCGGCTGAGGTTGACCCTGAATCGATTTTTGTACACGAAATCACAGAGTTTATTGTGGACATTGATACCTCGGTATACCTACAAAATTGTGTACCCTTAACGAGATTTCCTCATGATGTTGCCTGTATTGTAGAAAACGCCAACAGGAAAGAAAGAGGACTAAAACCCTGGTTTCACTACTAAAAATAGGATCCTCCCAAGGAGCTTCTTGTGCAATTGAAAACTGGTAGCTCAAATCAGAGAGGAAATAGAAAAAGTAAAACCCAATCTTATTGCGCTTACTCCACGCACTACTTCTTTTTAATGATTTGCTGTAAAAGCTTTGATCCTCCGAAAACGACTAAAGATACGACAAAGTAAATAATCAGGATAAACATTGCCATAACTAACAGAAGGTGAGGCTGTTGGAAATGTTGAAAGTAATCAATGATAACAGTTATTGGTCTATAGTGAGTAACGTATTGTCCGTTATTATATTGCTCTCTTAATATGGGTAAACACAAAACAAGGAAGGTAAGTAAAATATTAAGTAGCCGAGGCTTTAAAAAGTGGAGGCTTTTATACACTTTCATTACCATCATTTTAACATAGCCTGCAATTCGTATTTTAAATGCAATCTTGCTCTATCTAATGGACAACATCAGAACCTATTACTCTAGGAAGACGATATAGCCACCATTAGTTTTGGGTGTGTAATATCCTTCTACTTCATTTGAATTATTAGGTGTCCAACATTTCTTAGCTATTCTCCCTCGGAAGTTCCAATCTTCACCTGATGAATGTCCTTCGTCATTGAGGTTTAATTCTTCAATGAATAGCCACAGTGGTGTTGTTAATCGGGGTAGGGATTTTCTATTTGCTACAACAAATACATTACCTATCCAAAATTCTACGAACGAACGATTTTCGCCTTCTAATGGAACGAGTGAATTTCTCATTTCTACAATGCTGGGGCCCATTTCAATCCGATGTTCGAACTCTGCCATAGAAATTATTGGTTGGAGTATATAACAAATATTCTAGTTTCGTCTAATTAGCCCCCGCTAAAGGACTTATTCATTAACCAAAAGATACAGTTTGATTATAACTTAGACGAGCTTAAACTCTTTATCAACCAAATTGAAGGTCTAAATTCTTCGTTCTCTTTCGCATAATTGGTGTAAGATTTACTTTTTAATCCCCTTGATTGTTTCCCATTTCTCTCTTGGACATTTCCTTGGCCAAGTTCTCCAGGCTTCCTTGTCTCTATACTGAGGAAACTCACCATCTTCTACCCAATGAAGTTTATTATCATCTTTTATGTGAGTTACAAACTCTTTTCCGTTTAAGTGGTCAATCTCATGTTGAAAAATCCTGGCAACATAACCTGTATACTTTTCTTCAACTTTTTCTCCATCTTTTGTATATGCTTTTATCTCGATAGATTTTGGTCTTGAAACAATGCCACAAACCCTATCTGTAGAAAAACAACCTTCATACCATTTTTCTTTTGTTTTTGATTTCCAAACAATTTCTGGATTTATAAAAACTCTCAGGTCTGAAACTTTTCCATGCCCGTCAGCGCCAACATCAACCAGAATTATTCTTTTTTGAATTTTAACTTGAGGAGCAGCAAGCCCAACTAAAACTGGCTTTTTTCTGTCACTCTGCTCTGGATACGCAAATTTAAGCATTTTCTCAATTATCTTTTGGGTCTTGGATGAAGTAATTTCTTTAACAGAGATTTTTTTAGCAGTCTTAACTAAAATTGGGTCATTTGGATAAGCGAAGCCTTTTCTGTGGACCGCCATATCGGGATTATACTACAAGTTCGAATCCTGCTTGGGATTGTCCAGTTTGATATGGTTTTCTGAGGCTAAAGACCGTGGCTAAGCGGGAAAGTGTCCTACGCTGGCGACAGCAAGGTGCAGAATTGTACATTGCTCCCTAGCCCTGAAATTATCCTCCTTCGCGCAAGGCTTCGGCGGGACAAGTAATACAAGTTACAAATAGGATTGTTAAGGCGTTTCAGGAATCCTTAATCAAGCTCCATGTGGCATATTCTTGGGGAGTTAATCTCAACTTTTTTGATGATTTTCTGCCGTATGACCTTGCAAAATGCGGAACCAAAATGTGCCTTTCATAGGACGAAATAATTACAGGGTGAATATAATACTTTCTGCATACTCTTTTGGTGTTGCCCAGGTGAACTGAGACCACGGCAACCACTTCAGAAATATTATTCTTAAGTTCGTTTTTGTCTTTGGCGTTTCCCTTCTTGTAAAGTGAATCCCCCGCCATAACGCTTCCGCCCCAAGTCCGAAAATCTTTTGCAGAAAAGTCCGCCCCCGTATGGGTTTTCAGATAATCATTTACATCCCCAGAATCCACCACTTGTGTGTTTTTGTCGCTATCGAAATATTGAAAAATCTCATATCCGGGAATATCAAGACAGTCTTTCATGGTTTTTGCAACTCTCGAATTTGTCACATCAAGCTCATGGAAAACTCCGCTTTTTCCTTCAAAATTAAAGGTCAAAGTGTTACCTCTAACTTCTATATGTTTATCGCGCATGGTTGTAAGTCCGTATGACTGGTTTTCCTCGGCATACTCTTTGCTCCCCACCCTTATGAAAGTGTGTTCCAAAAGCCAAATTACAGTAGCAATGACACGGTCTTTCGTCAGCCTGCGTTCATTCATGTGGGCTTTTACTGTTTTCCTTAAAGTTGGGAGTCTTTCACCAAAGATTATCATTTGGTCAAATTTATGCTCCTGATTACGCTTTATCCACTCGGGATGATAAATGTACTGCTTGCGACCGCGGTCATCCACTCCGATTGCCTGAATATAATCCCAAGGATCGGCACTTATGACAACCTCGTGCCATGCGGGAGGGATTGCCAAGCCTAAAACCCGTGCTTTTGCAATTTTGGAAATGCGTTTTCCTTTTTCATTGATGAAGCCAAAACCCTTATCCTTTTTTATGCGACGCCAGGGAAGATTAGTATCTTTACGATAATGAACCTGAGACACCATTACAGTGTATCAGTTTTGCTTTAGAGGAAAATCACGGGTACTTTGCTCCGTGTTCCTAGTTTCGCTCTGACCACTGCTTTATCCCGTGTTCTCAAGGCTTTCCAAAACCCGATATGGTCTGAACAAGCGAGAGAAAGACTGAAACAAATCAAAATTCTGACCAGAGTTGCAGCTATTTAGCACTTTAATAATTTATAACGAAAATCAGCTTCCAAGACCTTTTTGCCACTATGTATTTCCTAAATAAATGCACTACCAACAATTAAGGGGTTTGCTTTAGAGAAGGTTTTAGTTATACGGGCTAATTTTTTCATTTCAAAAACCACCTTTTTATTTCACTGACTATCTCCATTCCCTGGTTTGTTTTAAGAAACATAGGAGAGGGCTCAGAAACAAATACACCGTTTAATTTCTTGCTTCCCTCTTCCAAAATGATTCCGAAGTTTCTTGCAGATTCCATTTTATCTGGCCCCATGTTGCCGTACTCCGATATTACGACTTCGGGAACACCGTCGCGTTTTGCCCAAACGTTGGCCCTGTCCATATTCGAATCGTACAAAGCTTTTAACTCCTCTGCGGATGCCCCAGGCCAGGAAGGACTTGTAACAAATCCCAGGATATCGTAGCCCTTGAAATTCATCTGATCCCCCGTTCCTGCATGCAAATCCCCCTTGTAATAAAGTTTGCCCTTATATTGTTTTTTTACCACAGAAACCATTTTTTGTGTCCAGGCGGGAGCAACACTCATGCCGAAAATATTATCTACTTCGCTTCCGGGAGAAAACAGGTATGCATGATATTTTTGGGCGATTTTGGCCATATCCTCCACAACCTTGTTGTACTCATTAAAATATCCAGGTTTCTCCACAACCTCTTTGGGAAAGGGTTCAGGAATTCCAGCCCACAGCTCGCCTTTTTTAGGATCTGAAAACTCCGGTTTATATGTAAGGGTCAAGGTCAAACCTATATTGAGGTTTGACTTATAGAATGCCGTTGCCAATTCTCCGATTCTGGCATCCATATCTTCATAAGTAGGAAAGTCTGGCGGATAACGCACCTCGCCTTTTGAATTAATCTCAAAGCCCGGCGAAATATTAACGAGGTTTATTCCCCACCCTTTGTACTTTTCAGGCTCAATTTTAAGTCCGGTATGTTCCTCGGGATAAACTGGAGCTCCCCATAGACCTTTGTAGTAGGTAATCTTGTCTTTTGGAGGAGTCGGAACGGGACCGCTCCAACGTGGTTTTTGAGAACCTTGCGGAGAACCTCCAAAATTCTCCGCCCCACCCGGCTTTTGGCCAAAGCCAAAACCCTGGCCCTTCCCTAAATTTAAGTATTTAGAAGCACCAAAAAGGACAGCTCCAACTGCAATCAAAACAATAATAACAATCAATGAAGCAAACCCCCTTTGTCTCATAATCTAATATCGCATCAAGATGGAGAAGAAGTCAAATATATCAAAGGGTGCCAGCTCTACTTAATGGATAACACTAGAACCTATTGCCTTTCTGGTTAGCTTCGCCCGTTCTTTCTCGGATATTTTATAAATCCCGAGATAAACAAAAATATGCTGCTTATTAAAGTAAGACACTTGGCAATAAAGATACTTAGAAATAAAATCTGGTTTTCCGAAGGAATTAAAAGATTTGACAAATTCATTCCCTCCATGGTTAATGTCGGGCCGGGTAAAAGGGGAATATAGCTATAAAATAACCCCAAAAGAAGAAGCAGTATCCCGACAAAAAGCCCGTTACTTTTCGAAAGAAGCAAAACCAAACAAAAAATAATCGCAACGTTGAAGAACATAGGTAATATGAAAAAGAATGGTCCCCCGGCCAGGCCAGCTTTTACAGAAAACCATAGCAAATCACCCAGAATCAGGAATCCCAAAATTTTACGTAACCAAAAAACAACTTTATAAAAAAATGGCGGAAAATTAATTGTTGACACCTTCCTTTTGATAAAACCGATAACAAAAAGTGTTACCCCCAAGAACAAAAAGAAAAAGGATAAACCTGGCCCAATGGGGGTATTAAGGTGGATGAGGAACGGGGCCAGAGAAACTAACGCCAGAACTATGATAATAATTCCGATTTTTTCCATAAGTATGCTCCAGTTATGCCTAATGAAAGTTTATCAGGAATTTAATAAGTTGCCTAATAATCTAAAGGGGGCATTTTACGAAAGTAGGGTTGATTTCCTGTAGGTAAATATTTTGCTCCGTGTTCCTAGTATCGCACTGACCACTGCTTTGTCCCAAGTTCTCAGGGCTTTTCAAAACCCAATCTGGGCTGAACAAGCGAGAGAAAGATTAAAAGAAATTAAAAAGGTATCTAATACTGTCATTTTTACTTAGCTTTCGCTTTTCTCATCGCCTTGTTTTTTGATAAATAATCACCCATTTTTTTAATTCCTTGTTCTCTTTGGCCAAAAGCAAACTCCTTAAAACCCACTTCGCTCCACATATGTAAGATGCTCACTCTGACAGCCTTTACCACTTCTCTGTTGTTAACTTTAAGATCTGGTGCGTCCTTTTTTATCATCTCACGAACTTGTCTGGTCAAAGGAGACCTTTTTTTATATAACTGCACATATTGAGCGGGAAACTCGTCTTCAGGCATGTTTGGGAGAGGAGATTTCTCCAAAAACCTTACCCTGAAGGATTTTTGGCCAAACTTACTTGTCCTAACTACTACCACTTCTGCTAGTTCAGAGTAGGCAATCACAAAGTCGCCAATTTTTATAGATGGACTACTTTTTCGTCTATATAAATCGCGTGGATATTTGTTTTCCTTGAAAATCCTGCTTAGTTGACCAACAAATCCCCTGGGTTTCTTGGCTAAGATACTTTTAACAACCACCAAGATGTTTGCGGCCAGTATTCCTATGTGCATATAGTGCGTATCCACGCTGTGCATATTAATGTCATAATCAACATCCCCAAAAGATGGATGTAGATTCGAACTAATTGTTGAGAAGGGCTGGTAAGAATCCCCAATGGCAAGTTTTTGATCAGGACTTAAACGAGGGAGTATGTTTTTTAATCGGTCTTCAAAACTTGTCAGGGACGTACCAATGGTGCCATCTCTGCGATGTCTTGCATACCACACTTTTGCAGGATCCAACGATGGCCGAAGTGTATTGATATCATCCTCTAATTCTGATATCTGAAATTCTATGTTCCCACTTTTACAAGCATGGTATGTCCAAAAATCTTGGTATAGTTTCTTTTTTCGCTTTAGCTCAGTAACTAATAGGTAATGGCGGAAATATAATTCATCGTTTGATATTGTCTTAAACGAAATTGCCTCAACTAATATTTCTGTTAGCTTCCTTGACCAAAGTGATAGTTGGTCGATAGACGTCGAGTAAATATTCCTAGTTATCCGCTCATTTCCTTCCGTCTTAGCCACGGGGTCCCCCTCTCCTCCTAAAATAAAATCGGCGCAATTCATCAAAGCCAAGCCAGCCTTTTCTATTTCATCTAAAATAGCATACAAATAATAATCTCTTACATTTTGGTGCGCTTTTCCTGAGAGATACCTATAACCGCTTTCACCAGTATTGAGATATTTTCTGATCTGATTCGCCCCTCTTATACAGATCTGTGAGAAGTATTTCAGCCTTTCTTCGCCTTCCAGCACAACACGGCCTTGAGGTTTAATATCTTCCTTAGAACCTTTAACAGCTTCGGCAGTTTTCCCTATTGGTTTATCCTGCGCTTTCATATAAGTGTTGTGGGTGGGGGTTTTTATAGTACCAACATGGTCAGATTAAGACAATTTGGCTCCAAAGCCCGCCTAATATTCTGTACAAGTTATTCCCCAGAGAGGCTATGGCTAAGGTTAAGATTCAGTTACAAGTATTGCAGGATCTCTTAAAAATGCAAACTCAATATCAAGTCGTGGAGGCTACAAATGGGACGTTTTGGAAATTGCCTACTCCGATATTGAATCAATAGAAACAGGATTAGCTTCAGTGTCCTTCATGGAAGTAGTTATCTAGCGTTGGTGATTTCTAATATGGAAGAACAAAATAAACAGAATTCTATTCCAGGTATAAGTGGTGACACAGAAATTTTTGACTATAAAAGCGGCATTCCATTAAATGTTGGGGACGTCGTTAATAATAGGATTAAGGCTAAAGTATTGTCCCTAAAAGGGAATAATAAATCTTTTGGTAACAGCTTTTCTGAATTTGACTTATCTGATGTAACCGGATGGTCTAAATCAATGGAAAAAACAAAGGTTATTAGACTAGTCACTTCCTATGGTGAGCCTATAAATACTTCTCCTGAGCAAAAAGTGCTTTCGCGTCAAGGCTGGAAAAGGGCAAAAGATCTAAAAGAAGGTGAATATATATTAAAGATTAATAAATGCCAAGTTAGACTTGGCGATAATAAATTCAATAAGGACTATGCCAGATTTTTAGGTTATTGGCTTGGTGATGGAAGTTCGGATTTTAGAAAAACCCCAAATATAGCAAGTATCGATAAAGCAATAATTCAGGATTTAAGAAGAATCGCAATCAATAAAGGTTATAAATTAATATACGGTAAACCACTATCGTACTACTTTGTTGACAAGCTACCCCCACGTAGAAGTTGGGATGGTAGAATAATAAGCACAAACATCTTCAACTTATTACTTAGAGACCTTGGTCTGTTGGGGAAGCACGAAGAGAAAAAAATCATACCATTGAAGATTTTTTCCCTGAGAAAGGCATATCTTGCGGAAGTCTTATGTGGTTTATTTATGACAGACGGAACAGTAAACAAAATAAAAGCAACAGTAGAATTTTGCAATATTTCAGAAACGATGGTTAAACAAATACACTACCTTTTGCTAGCAACTGGCATTCATAGCCGAGTTTGGAAACAGGAAAATAACTCAAGGGGAAAACATCCATTATGGATATTGAGCATAAATGGCATCGATAAACTGAAAGAATATGGGAAACTTGTTACTTTAATTGGGGAAAAAGCTAAAAAATTGAAATACTGGTGCGATCAACCCATAAGGAAAGATAATAAGGGTAAAAGAATATCGTTTAGTAAGAATCTGTTCTGCGAGAAGGTATTAAAAATTGAAAACTTGGACAACCAAACTGTATATAGCTTATCCACAGATAAATATAACAACTACTTAGCAAACGAGTGCATTTGTTCCTCATCTTAGTTGCAGTAGGAGGTGGATTTCCTCTTGGACGTACAATTGAACTTTATGGTGTTTTTTCTTCCGGTAAATCTTTAATAGCCCTTCGTACTGTTGCAGAATTTCAAAAATTAGGTAGAAGTGTAGTTTATTTGGATTCTGAGTGTGCCTTTGATCCTAAATTTGCTAAACTCATTGGTATTGATCCTGATAAACTTATCATTTCTCAAGTATCAGCAGGAGAAGAAGTATTTGATATTATAGATGCTCTTTTAGATACAGAAGTATCTTTAATCGTAGTAGATAGTGTTGCTTCGTTAGTTCCCCAATATGAATTAAATGAATCGATGGAAAAGCAAACAATAGGATTATATGCTTTTAAACAATATTCCATTTTGGAATATTCGATATTCGAATAATAAGATAGTACTATGAAGACAATCTACACAACTGAGTATAAGGATCTTATCGAGAGGCTTCGAGAGGCTCGTTTGGCAAAAGGTCTTACCCAGATTGAAGTGTCTGAAAGGCTTAAAAAGGGGCAGTCATTTATTTCGAAGGTAGAAGGAGGCCAGCGAAGGCTCGATATTGTGGAACTTAAAACATTAGCTAATGTTTATGGCGTCGATGTATCGGAATTAATACGATGAAAAACAAAAGACCTGAGGGATATTCTTCTAAAAAACACCCTGTTCTAGAACACATTTTTAAAAAATATTACAAAGCTGGGGCAAATCAAGAAGTAATTCCATTTTATTTGAGCGATATTTCAGAAGGATATGCTGCGTGTGGAATAAAAGAACCTGTGTCTATTTCAAATACAATTCTAGATTTATGTAGACAGAACCGAGGTATTGACTCCAGGGTACCAGAGAGTATCAGTAGTCTTGGGTATGACCTGAGGAAAAGGACTGGGTTTGCCGATGATAGGGATTATAAATATGCTGGAGAGTTTGTGTTTGTTGGTGTAGGAAATGAGCTCAAATCTTGGCTCGAGTGGCCTGAGAAATTCGAAGAGATAGTAATAGATTCGACCAACATTCCTCCCGAGGTAGTGCCATTTATTAGACCCGATGAGGGCGGCCTGTTTTCGGTTATTGATTATTGTGATGTTCTGACCAGGGTAATTTGGGACGGAAAGCATAAAGTGCATCGGATACAAAACCCGATGAAATGGCAACCTAATGAAATAGATGGGTTTTACACTTCCAAAATCGATGACCAAACATATGTATTTCCCATCGAAGCTAAGGCCCTGACAACACAAGATGCGGTTAATATGGATCAATTTAAAGGTGAGCATGAAGTGGTCGTTTATAAAATGAAAAAGATGGGGTTCCTGGATGTTCATATTCAGTCAATAGCCCTCAGGATGACTAGAAATGCTATTAATATAGCTGTTTTTAAGGCCGATGAAACACCCGGCTCTCCCGTAAGGGTAGTTAAGGTAATCTTCAACCCGGCGATTAAAAATTGGAGCTAATGTATCTAGAAAAGTTGCTTCAATTATTCTAAAATAGAATATATGTCGTTTAAATATAATCCTCCCACAAGAACCTTCTGCGGTGTCTGCGAAAAGCTCTCGAGAAGGGCTGAACCAAAAATTACTACCCACAATGGGAAGGCATCGAGTGCTGATAATTTCCCTTTTCATAACTGGTATAACTTTGTATTGGGATACTCTCCGGAATTTCCAGATTATTTGATAAAGAAAGAGCGTATAAAGAAAGGTCAGTTAGTGGCCGATCCTTTTATGGGCTCTGGAACAACCCTCGTTTGTTGTAAATCATTGGGCATTAATTCAAGCGGTATTGATGCAAACGATTTTTTTGAATTAGTGGCAAGAGTAAAGCTGAATTGGGATATAGATACGAAGGTTTTAGAGAGCATTCACAAAAAGTTGCTAGCCAAAATATTAAGGGAAATGAATAAATATGATTGGGACTTTGGGAGTGATTTAAAGGATTCTCAGCAACTTATACCCCTTTATAAGGGCAAGTTCAACCCCAAAAGATATGCGGGTAGAAATAGGCCTAAATTGTTGGTAGAAAAGTACATTTCTGATGCTCCTTTTGCAAAATTATGCATATTAAAAGAGATTATTAATAAACATAGATATCCTTCCAATAAAGTCAAAGAATTTTTTATCGTCGCTTTAGCTTCAGTAATCCTACCAAGCTCAAATATTAGATACGGACCCGGTTTTGGAGTCGTCAAACCCAAAAGGGACATGGAAGTTGTGGGTTTGTTTAACCAGAAAGTTAGAAGAATGATAGACGATCTTAAATATCACACTAATTCACACAAAACGACCATTTCGGATACGATTTTGGGGGATGCACGGCTCTTGTCGACCTATTATTCAAAAAATAGTGTCGATTTTATGGTTACCTCTCCTCCTTATCCCGGTGATCATGAATATACAAAACACTCAAGATTGGAACTAATTTTTATGGGGTTTGCGACAAATCTAGATGAGTTTAGAGTTATAAAAAAGCGCATGTTGAGAGGATCAACAACCAATGTTTATAAGGAAGATAAGGCTGGCAGTTTAATAAAAGATATTGCCTCAATCGAAAAAGTTGCAAACGAGATCGAAAAAAGAGTGAAAGAGGATGGAGGAACAAGTGGATTTGAGAAGTTGTACTCCAAATTAGTAAGGGAATATTTTGGAGGAATGTATCAGATGTTTCAGCAGGCCTTGATAGTATTGAAGCCTGGAGCGAAATTCTCACTTTTGGTCAGTGATTCACATGCTTTTAAAATGGTGCATATTGAAACAGCAAAACTACTGGCAGAAGTGGCGATGAAGGCGGGATTTGTGAATTATGGCATTGAGCTTTGGCAACTAAAAAATAGTACGTCACATAAATACAAGTTATTTGAAGATATTTTGACTTTACAAAAAGGTCGGAACTGAGTATATAAAAAAATGACCAGGATAAGAGGGAATCTTGTAATTTTTATTTTCCCCTATCTTTTTATCGATAAGGAGTGGGGCATCGGTGGTTATAAACTTAAACCTTCGTACTCGAGCATTGTTTTCAAAGAGTCAACCAGATTAAGAGGGCATTTGGATAAAATCGCCAGATCGTTTAAATTTCGAAATACGAACCTAGTTAACCAGTACACGTACGGCTGGGTCACAATCCACGATAAAGAAGAAGGGGGGAAACTCAAAAGATTTTTAGACGAGCTCTCGACAATTCTTAGATACCAGGAGTTGTCGGATGAAAGAGCCGGGGCCAACTTTAGCAATTTTGATTATGCAACGATTGAGATTTTTAGGCCGATGTCTAGATACAAAATGGCCTTTTATGAAGCCAATCTGAATGGCCAAACGACAGTACCGATCCATTACCCGGAGACTAAATTTTGTCCGAACTTTGATTTAAGGCCGTATCAATTAATGGTTGACCAATCGAGCAAGGTTTTGAGCCATCTATTTTATATGCCTTTGACATTCCATTCTTTGGGGGAAGAGAAGAGAATAATCAGAGCCTTGGACTGGTTTAATAAGTCACACAGATCTGACCCAGAGGTTGATGACTTTGAAAGGCTTATTAACATGGCTACGGCCTTTGAATCCCTCTTTGATTCGCCAGAGGAAAAAATACTTGCAGCTTTGCGAACGGGGATAGTCGCTCTCTTGGGGGAGACAAAAGAAATGGTCGATTGGATAAATGATTTTTACGATCAAAGATCAAAAACCGTACATGGAAAGGAAAAGCCGACAACTTTATACAAAGGCAAAAAGGCCAGTGTCCCGCACCTGGCACATGTTAGATTTGCAAGGAAAGTGTTTACGCGTTGTGTAAAGGCTATTCTTACAGCAAGGGAAGAAGTCTACACCGAAGATCTTCACAAAGAACTTGTTTCAAACGAGATAAGAATTAAAGAAATTTTGGTGATATTTAAAAACAAGAAGCAATTAAAGAAACTTTATGAATCTAGGGTTTTTGATACCCTGGATTCTTTGAACCAGAGGGATGTAACAGGAAAGGTTTCAGATGTTGTAGAGATCGGTAAGATATTTCTTCCGAAGATTAGAAGTTTTTTGGTTGGTGAGAAAAAAGTTGACTTGGTAAAACAACTTGATGCAATTATCTCTTATTCTGGTAGTGATCTCCCAAAGCTTGGGGTAATGTATAGCGAGTTCCATGTAGGTTTTACCCCACTTTATTTTGGAGATAAAACTATCTCAATGAAAAAGTTACCAAGTCTGGCTATGAAGGGTGCAATTTATAATTTTTCAAGCTACGCTACTTGGAAGTTAATGATAGGATAAGGTTGATATGACAAAGACTCTAAACGACATTTTTCCACCAAAGGAAGCGATATTTGAAATGGAGGCAGAGGAGCTTGCCCCATTTCTTCTTAAATATTTAAAGGTTATGGACGAAGAAGGTGGGAGTAGCCAACTTAACCGTTATAATTTTACTTTGGAAACAAACCAAACATTAAGAGATTATGCCGGAGAGGAGCTAACAAAAGTTGCGGAAATCTTAACTGAAGCATGGATGTGGCTAGAAAGGGAAGGGTTCCTAGCTCCGAAGCCGGGTGAACAGGGCGAATGGAGATTTATAACAAGGAAAGGTGAAAATGTGTTATTGGAAGAGGATTTTACTGCCTATTCACAAGGCTCATTACTACCATCAGAAAATTTACATCCCATCCTTATAAGGAAGGTTAAGCCTCTATTTCTAAGGGGTGACTATGACACCGCAATATTTCAAGCTTTTAAGATAGTTGAAGTACAAGTGAGAAAAGTGGGCGGCTATGCAAAAAGCGATATAGGTGTTCTTCTTATGAGAAAGGCGTTTCATCCTGAAACAGGAAAGCTCTCGAACACCCATTCCGAACCATCAGAAAGACAGGCGATGAGTGATTTGTTTGCGGGTGCTATCGGATTATTTAAGAATCCCGCTAGTCATAGATTTATTGATGGCATCTCTCCTGAAGATGCAGCTGGTTACATCAAGATTGCTGATTGTTTACTAAAAATGGTTGAGGAATAAAATCCTAATTGCCTCTGGTTTAGTATAATGGAGGCATTGAGTTAGTTGCCTAAACCCATTTCGGGCATGGCAGAAAAACCTTCGCAGGATAAAGCTCCTCGTCGAGCACCTGCGAAGGTCGTATCTCGAAAGGGATACGGGTAGCCGAAAGGCTATCGCGGCGGGGAGCTTTGTTTCTATCCCCACCCAATTTCTAATGTAAGGTTATGAATATTTCTCACAAAATAGCAGTTTTTATATCCCCAGCCCTCGAAAATAGCAGGTTCTACTATTTTTTGTTCGTATTGGGGCTGGTCTTGATAATCATCGGCTTATTGATGATTGTTTTTTGGCAAAGAGGTTTCGTCAGATTACAACCCTTGCCGTGCCCAAAATATGAAAATATTTTTACCTAAACCAAATCTGAGAAAAAAGGTTATTCTTGCTGTTCTGGCATTTCTTATAGTGGTTTTTACTTCTGCCATTACTGCCTATTTTGTTGCAAGAGGCCAGACAAACATCCGCTTCGTTGCCCAGCCAAGAGAAGATAACGAAAGTTATGGATACCTTGAGATAAATGGCAAGAAATATTATCAACTTTACACCACAACTCAAATAGAGATTGGTAATGGGTTGCATTATCACAGAATTGATTTAAGAAGTTCCGAACCACAAAAGAAAGAAGAGTAAAGATTATTTGGATAATAACTATAGATTCGATATGGTCAAAATGGCAAAAACTTGGTCGTATTCTTCATAAAGAGAGATATCAACAAATACTTTGGCCTTCACAATATTTATTAATTGACTCGCTTGTAATTCAAATTTCCAAAGATAATACCCCCTATTAAAAACATTGTGTTGAGATAGTTATATATAGTTTTGCCGGCGTGATTTAGTTGGAAAAGGATTGATAATTTAAATGTAGGTTGGGGGAAGTAATTTAAAACACAATTCCCCACAACGAAGGGGGTGAAGATAAATGACATTGTATCGAACGATTTATAGCCAAAAGAAAGCTGGGTTTTGTAAGGCTCATTCTAAAGAGATCTTGGATATGGTTCATGCTGATCCTAAATATGTAGAGTATAAAGCCAATCAGGCCAAAACCAAGAAAGCCACAACGAAGAAAGAAGCGGTGGCAGAACCAGAGAAAGAGGGAAAAAGTACAGAAAATAACAAAAAGTTATTAAATAGTTAATGGAAAAAGCCCTTGACATCGGGATAATTTGTATATATGCTTTTATCAAATCAGTTAGTAAAACTGATAGTTTTAGTAAAAGGTGTAGTTTCAGAACGCATTTCTGCGTCGAGGGCTATACCTTTTTTCGTTTTTAAGGAGGTTTTATGAAAAATATAGAGAAAAATTTAGAACTATTAGCAACTCAAATAGCTGAAGTAAGGCTATCAGAGCTAGGTTATCGTTTTATTCCTGGTATATACCAAGTTTTTAAAAGACTTCATCAATTTATCTACGCCAAAGCATTGATAGTTAATTCAAAGGAGGTACAAATATGAGAACAGCAACAATATATTCTCGTGTAAGTTCAGATGAACAAAAAAAGGGGTTCTCACCTGAACTTCAAAAAGAACTTTGTAGTAAGTGGGCAAAAAGTAATGGGTACCAAATAGTTGGGGTGTACGAAGATGGCGGAAAAAGTGGAACTAAAACTGTTGGTAGAGATGGATTAGATGACATGATTATTCAATGTCAGAACGAAAAAGTAAATGTGGCACTAGTAGTTGATACTGATCGTATAGCAAGAAACGAAGTCGATCACTTTAATATAAAAACTGCGTTGAAAAAGGGTGACACGCAACTCATCGCCATCAATCAACCAATGATAAACGATAGCCCCGAAGGACAATTTTTTGAAACAATACTTGCAGGCACAAACGCCTTTTATAGCAGACTCTTGGGCAGGAAGGTAAAAAAGAGTCTTGAGAAGAAATGTCAGCTAGGAGATTTTCCTGGGTGGGCACCGCTTGGCTACATTAATGTCAACAAAGGCTCAGAGGAAAAACCTCATAAAGTTGTTGAAATAGATCCCGAAAAAGGGCATTTTATAACTGAATTGTTCCGCCTCTACTCTACTGGTAGTTATCCTGTCGATACGCTTGTAGACATGGTGTACGAGATGGGCCTGCGTTCTAAAAACAATAAAAGAGTTTATCGTACTGTTTTGTATGCAACGCTTAAAAACCCGTTTTATATCGGCATGTTCAAATATAACGGGAGCGTTCTCAAGGGGAACCATCAGCCATTAACCACACCTGAAATATTTTATGCCTGTCAGAGAGTTTCCAATCTGCATAACCAAAATGCATGTCGAAGAAGAAAATATAGCTGGCTGTTAAATGGTTTTGCATACTGTCAGGAAGATAACGCTCGTTTATGTGGTGATTGGAGCAGAAAGAAAAACAAAGCCTATTATCATGGAAGCGCTTTAAAAGGTTGTCATCATTATATTCCTCTCGGAGATATTGAGTCCCAAGTTGTTGAACAACTGGGGAACATTCGCTTCAGCGATGACTTTACCAAAGTTATCATTGACAAAGCAAAAGCGCTTGTAAATCGCTCTAGAGAAGCTAGGGAGTCAGAAATACGAGGTGTCCAGAATGAAATAAAAGCTCTTGAGGCCAAGCGTAGCATCCTAGAAGACAGATTATTGGATCAAACGATAGATAAAGAAACATTTAAGAGAAAGCACAACGAGTTAACGATTGATATCCAAAATAGGGAAAGTGAACTGGCTACTATCGAAAATCAAGGAGGGTTTGACGTTGATGCAACTATCGCTATTCTTGATCTGGTAAACAATATCAAGGAAACATTTACCAACGCTAAATTTGAAGCTAAGAGGCATTATTTATCTATCTTCTTTGAGAGAATAGAGGTAAGAGATAAAAAGATAGCGAAAGTTATCTATACGCCACTATTCCAAAGTTTGATAGAGGCTAAGACTGTCAGAATAAGGCCTATCTTGCTCCGTGTTCCTAGTTTCGCACTGACCACTGCTTTGTCCCGTGTTCTCAAGGCTTTTCAAAATCCAATCTGGGCAGAGCAAGCGAGAGAAAGACTGAAACAAATCAAAATGCTAACTAAGGTTGCGTCTGTTTAGCACTTTACTAATTTAATTAGTGAAATCCCTATAATATTTTAAAGGTAATAGGACAACAGGTTAAGTTCAGAGTTACTAAATCTAAAGTTTCCTCGCCCTTTAGAGAGGGTTATTTTCTCTGGCAGGGAGGAAATAGAGAAAGTGAAGCCAGGTCTTGCTGTTTCAGCTTGATAATAAGCTCTTAACAGACAGACGACACACTGAACATTATGCCTATGGGTTGCTTAGCGATCTTGCCAAAACTAATATGCTCCGTAACCTGTCGGATTAGCATGGGCAAACCACATATGACCTGGTCCAAAACTTGGATCAGTTCCTTGATCCATTATTGTTGCAAATTGCCCCCAAATCCCATATCCACCTTCAGGAATTAAAGAAGGATTGGCAACATAATCACCTACCCAAACTATCTTGTAATGCCAAACAGCCCCTGAGCCACCATCAACTTTTCCATTCCACTCGTTATTCACCCAGGCTCTATAGCCATTAGGATCAGTCCAGCCTTCAGCATTACCTCGATCCCATTCTGCATTCCACTTCATAACAAGTTTGTCTGGTGAGTATATTCCCAGACAATCGATGGCATCTCCATGTTCATCACACCAGCTAGAGCCTGTGCCAACAAAGTTTCTTGCAGTTCTGTTGTATCCAAACTCATCAAAGCCTTTATCAGGAGGCTGTGCTGCCATAACAGGAGAAGTGGTTAATGCGAAGGCGGTTGCAATTGCTACTAAGAAAAAGAGTTTCTTCATTTATTTTCACCCCCTCTCTTATACATAAATTCAAATCTTATAGTGCCAGTATAACAACGTTGTCAAACTATAAACATAGTTGATGAAAACCACTCTATAGAAGCTCGTCTAAAGCGATTTAAAGCTAGGTTGAAGCTGAATTGATACTTTATACGTTTTCGAGATGTGAGATTGATTCACCCATTATAAGAACTCGCCAGAATCGATTTTATGTTTATAAGCTCAAGTTAGGAAGTATATTTTCCTGTTAGGTCTGCAATGTTCTTTACCCAAGCATTTTTACCTCTATTTAGCGACTCTCGTGTATGTTTGCTTAGTGGTTTAAAAGCTATTGCATGCTCAATATTGGCAAGCGGTGATGGCTTTAATCTCTCAGTCTCAAATACATATTGACCGATCCGCCCATTTTCTAATGCTTGTGCCATCGCTTTTTTATCTACCAAACCTTGGCCTGATAAATTGACAATACACGCTTTTTGTTTAATCCTGCCTATTCTCTCTTTAGAGAGGAACTCTTTATTAGCTTCCGTTTCGGGTAAGTTGACAAAAAGTATATCAGAACTATAAAGCACTCCTTCAAGCGATTTTCGCTCTGCTCCCTCAATTCTTGTGAATGTGTTGTCGCAAAAGAATATTCTCATACCAAATGGCTTGGCGAGTTGTATCAGTCTTTCGCTGACAGCGTTTAGTCCGATAATTCCTAAAGTTTTCCCTGCTAGCTCAAAACCTAAATCTTGCTGATACATTTTCTTCTGAGCTCGCCATCCATTTGTAAATATGTTCCTGGAACACCCTAGAAGCACTAGCACTACAAGTTCAGCAGTAGCCTCAATGGCGGATTCATGGATAACAGATACGGAAATATTTCTTTCCGAACAATAGTTCATATCAACACAATCAGTATTTGTGGAATTTAGAACTAAAGCCTTGACATTGGGTGATGCTTTCAATATTTCAAATAGATACTTTGAAACGGATTTACCAAGACTCTCAGGACTGAACGCTAATATATCTGCATTCTTTGAAAGTCTGATCATACTTTTCAAAGAACTATTGCTTTTACTATCCAAAAAGGATACTTTTCCTGTAAACTCTAGTTTTTGTAGTTGCTCCGAAGTGAAATCACTTTCCGGGCAAAGAATCGAAATATTTTTCTTCATAATATACCCTCCAACAAGAGATATACCTTTTCAAAATTGTCTTTTCTTAATTTTCGTGAAGCCTGTGAGTTGTTGACCATATTTATTTTACTAAATCTGCAAGCATTTTAAAAGACCTCAAGTTACGGGGTGCCTTTATCAAAATACGTCTTGATAATAAAAATATAGTAAGGGGGTGAGTTATAAATATGGGTACTTGGACACCAGCACAACGCAAATATTATTCAAGTTCGAAAGGACGTGAGGCCAGAAAACGCTACCAACAAAGTTCAAAAGGCAAAGCCAGCCATCTCGCTTACCTTGCAAGAAGAAAGACAAAACTTGCTGAATTGAAGCAGGCAAAAGAAGTCGAGCCAGTGAAAAAAGAAGAAGAAGTGATTAAAATTAAAGAGGAAGTCGCAGAAAAGAAGTGAGACTCTTTGGAAGGAAGGCTGGTTAAATTCCAGCCTTTTTTCTGCCTGATTACTAACGTTGACACAAATGAAAACAAGATATAGTATAAGCCAATGCCTTACAGAGGCATTTTTTTATGAATCTTAAACTAATATCTTTTAGAGTTCAGAACTTCAGGTGTGTCATAGATACAGCTTGGCAAAATTTATCAGTTGATAACATCACAGGCATCATAGGCCAAAACGAATCAGGCAAATCATCTATTGTTGAAGCTTTAAACAGTTTCTATACAAACAAAATCTCCCCTGATGATGTTAGAAGTACTGGAGGTTGTCCAAGAATTTCTTGTAGTTTTACCTGTTCTGACTCATTTATAGAGGAATTGGTGAATAACGAACAAATTAAATCCGAAGTAAAAGATTTTCTGAAAGAAAAGAAGAGAATCAACTTAGTCAGAGAGTGGCAAGACTCAAAAACAAGTACTCTCTTCTTAGAAGAAGATGCATTTAAATCTTACTTTAAAGAGGATGAAGCTCCTGTTACTTCAGAAGCTCCACCTGTTGAGGAAAATACACAAGCAGAGAATGCAGACGCAGCGGCAGAAAGTTCCACCAGCACAGAAACTCCTAAACCAGCTGTTAGTTTATTAGACGAAGAAAAGTTTATAAAGTTAATTGTTGGCAAACTACCTATTTTTGAGTTCTTTGAAGATTTCTCAAGCTTATTACCTAATCAAATAGACTTGGAGGATGTCCAAAATCAGAAAAAGGATGTTGAGGGATACAAAGGAGCTATTAATTTGCTTGCGTTGGCTGATTTGGATTTGAAGTTTCTCACAGAATCTGATGATAGGATAATTGCGAACAGAATCAGAACTACAAACAAGAAAATTACTGCTGATTTTAGGGAGTATTGGAGTCAAAAAATTGGAAAGACCAACAAGATATCTCTGAGCATCGAGCTAAAAAACTATCCTGATACAAACAAAAAGGCAGGAAAACCGTATTTAGCCTTTTGGGTTGAGGATGGTGAAGAAAAATTGTATCCCAAACAAAGAAGTCAGGGTGTTAGATGGTTTCTCTCATTTTACTTACAATTAAAAGCCTCAAAAATAAAGGCAGGAACCGATGCCGATAGAGGTCAGGTTATGCTTATTGACGAACCCGGGATGAGTCTGCATGCTAAAGCTCAAGAAGATGTACTCAAGGTCTTCGATGATATCAATGAGACGATAACAGTTATCTACACCACCCACTCTCCATATCTTGTAAAGGTTGAAAACCTATATAGATTGTTGGCGGCTCAAAGAAAAGATGAAGATGATGAAAATAGCGA
>JALHYA010000018.1 GCA_022868165.1 Patescibacteria group bacterium
ACTTCACACTTCTCGAGCTTACGCCAAAAACCGGGCGGACGCATCAGATTAGGATACACCTCAAGTATCTAGGGCATCCAATCGTTTCGGACGAATTTTATGCCGGAAGGAAAACTGCGCGAAACGACAGAAAATGGTGCCCGAGACTTTTCCTTCATGCCTCGGGAATTTCTTTCGACCACCCGATAATAGGAAGAAACATAGCATTCAAATCGGAACTTCCGGATGACCTAAAGACCTTCTTGGACAAACTAGTGATGGACTAGAAGAAAGATATACGAAGCGTAGAAGAGTAAAAAACCAAGGCCGAAAATCCGGGGAATACTTTTGCCCGAGTATCGCCTGGTTAAAAAAAAGACAGCAATTGTAATCAGGGAAAGATAGGCTAGCGAAAGGTGTTGGCCGACGAAGGTTTGCGTTTGGCCAAATAACGCAAGAACGGTTCCGACAACAGCTAAGTTGAAGATATTGCTTCCCTGAATGTCTCCAAATAATAATTTCCATTCTTTTTTGAATCCAGCCACGATAGAAGTTGAGAGTTCAGGGAGAGATGTTCCAATGGCTACAACCGAAAGACCGATTATTTCATTTTCTACATTAAAGTAGCCTGCAATACCAACCGCAGAAGAAACAAGGTATTTGCTGCTTAAGCCAATAGCCGCCAGAGATATCCCCATTCCTAAAAAGTTTGCTGCCGGCGTGAGTTTTGAATGTTTCATTTTATGCAGTGCTTTTCTATCTTCCCTACGTCGCCCCTCTTCCCCCCAAAAGATTTCCAGAAATAAGAAAACAAAATAGAAAATCAGCAAACCCAGCGAAGAATATGTTCTGATATCGGTTGGTAAAAAATAGACAGCAACAAAAAAGAGTGTCAATAAGACCAAAATAATATTGTTTCTTTGGGTCTTTTTTGTGCCGACTTTAATTGGAAAAAGTAAGATGCTTAACCCTAAAACTAATCCGATGTTGGCAATATTCGAGCCTATTACGTCCCCGGTTGAAAGGGGAGATACTCTTTGTAATATCGATGAAAAAGATACAAATAATTCAGGGATCGAAGTGCCCAGTGCAATTGCTGTTGCGGCGATAACTAGAGGAGAGAGTCTTACAGAAGAAGAAAATCCGGTTGCGAACCTGACCAAAAATCTAGCACCAATAACCAAAATTATCAGACTAATACCAAAGGGCAGTAGTAGATTCATCGAAATTCGGTATTAATTTATTATACAGAAAGATGCGCAAGATATTTCACAAGCCCTTTACCCCGCACACCAAATTTTCACTAATTTTGGTGCGGGGGTTTACACGCTCACAAGCTTGCCTTAAACTTAAATTTATGGAGCTTGTATTTGCCCGCGAGCTTTTCTTTGTTTTGGCCGCCGGAGTTCTCGGAGGCCTCGCCGCCAAATATTTGAAGCTCCAACCGATAATCGGCTATTTGGTTGCCGGCGTAATATTCGGAAATCTTTTTCCTCTTCATGGTTCATCGATACAAACTTTTGCGCAGATAGGAATAATTCTTCTGCTTTTCTCCATCGGTCTTGAAATGTCCTTTTCGAAGTTGGGTAGAATGCTTTCACCGGCATTAATCGGCGCGAGTCTTCAGATAGTGTTGGGCGCAGGACTTCTTTATATTCTTTTGGAGATATTGGGTATAAGCGGCTTTCCTGCGCTTATTTTGGCAGCTGGGTTTTCTCTTTCTTCTACTGCAGTTGTCTTTAAAATCCTTTCGGACAGGGGAGAGCTCGATACAATCCATGGGGAATTGATGGTCGGATGGCTTCTCGTTCAGGATTTGGCTGTTGTTCCAATGATTGTCATTTTGCCGATTTTGGCGAGTAAATTAAGCGGGGGAGCGGCGGTAGTGCCCCTTTTAATGGCACTAGGAAAAGCTGTTCTTGTTGTTGCCGTAACAATATTCCTGGGTAAGATTGTAGTTCCTCATATTGTTCACAAGATTGCAGAAGTGAATTCCAGAGAGCTTCTGCTTCTTACCTCAATTGCCCTTGCTCTGGGAACCGCGGCCCTGACAAGCTTTTTGGGAATTTCGCCTGCGCTCGGCGCGTTCTTGGCGGGATTGGTAATTTCCCAGAGCCAGGAAAATCACGCGATTTTCGCCGAAACACGGCCCTTAAGGGATTTATTTGTCGCCCTTTTCTTTATAACGTTGGGATTCTTAATTAAAATTCCAATGGTTCTAACCCACTGGTGGTTGATTCTTCTTCTAGTAGGAGGTGTTCTTCTTATTAAATTAGTTATTGTCTGGTTCCTTTCGCTTGCTTTGGGTTTCCACGGCAAAACCGCGGTCGCAGTCGCACTGGGCCTTTCCCAAGCGGGAGAATTTTCCTTTGTACTTTTCTCTCTCTCGCAGAATCTCGGGATTTTATCCCCGAATGTTGTTTCCATCGGATTTGCTACTTCACTTTTAACCCTAATTTCGACCCCGGTTTTGTTTAAGGCAATTGGGCCTCTTTGGAGAAAGGTAAAAACGGGGACCTCCGGCTCAGGATTTTTGCGCTCCCTTCTTACCGGATTTGATAGAAGAGGCGGGATAGAGAGCGCAATGACAAACCATATTATTATCTGTGGGTTTGGGCGCGTTGGGGGTTGGGTAGGCAAAGCTCTGGAATCTATGGGCGTAAATTATATTGTGGTTGATTATAACCAGTCGGTTGTTTCCGAGGAGAAGAAAAAAGGCACGCCGGTAATATACGGCGATCCCGGGGAAGCGGAGGTTTTGGAGCAGGCAGGAATCTCGGGTGCAAAGGCAATAGTTATCGCAATTCCCGACAGGGTAGCACAGGAAGAAATTATTTCTTTGGTACAGACCAAATATCCGTCGGTAAAGATTATTTCCAGGGTTCATTATGACGAGGATTTCGAGAAGATGAAGCTTTTGCGGGTCCATAAGATAATACAGCCCGAATTTGAAGCATCCGTTGCCATGGTCAAGGCCATAATGGATTCCATGGGCAAATCAAAAGAGGAAGTCAGAGAAAGAATAACGAGCCTAAGGCTTTCGAGAGCCAGTAAATAAGCAAATCTACAAATCCGACAAATATGAGACGACGAAGAAAACTCGAAAGAATAAAAACTGGGAGAAACCGGAGAAGTCTCCGTATCCCTATTTGGTTATGGCTTGTTTTGGCCGTATTTCTGGTCTTTCTTTTCATTAACTTCTTCACCAAATTTTGGAAAAGTAAGGACAAATTAAGCCTTGTGGTAAACACCAAAAGCGGCGACGTCCGGGTTAGCACCTTTGACCCGGTTTTGGGGGAGATCACCAATATAACTATTCCCGGCTCTACCCAAGTCAACGTTTCAAGGCAGCTGGGAACATGGAAAATTAAAAGCGTTTGGGCATTGGGACAAAACGAGAAAATTTCGGGAAAACTTCTTGCCGAGACCGTTACAAAAAACTTCAGATTTCCGACTGCCGCATGGGCTGATTCTCCTGCCGCAGGCTTTAGCGAAGGAAACATAAGCTCCGCGTTGAAGGCTATATTTGGTCCCTATAAAACCAACCTTCGAATCGGGGATAGAGTGAAGCTGGCCCTTTTTAGCATCGGCGTAAAAAATACCAATCGAGTTGACATAAATCTTGCAAATACAACATTTCTTAAAAAGGCCAGATTAACAGACGGGGAAAACGGGTATTTAGTGCAGGATGATGCTCCGGAGAATATCATGGTTGTTTTTTCCGACCACAGGATTGCGTCGGGGAATTTTAAGGTGAATATTAAAAATGCCAGCACCAAAGACAGCCTCCCGGGCTATGTCGGAGGGGTTTTGGAGGTCTTGGGGGCAAAAATTGCTTCAGTGGTTGAGGAAAAAACTGCGCCTGTTGACTGCGAAATTATAGGGAATGACTCTGTTTTTATCCGCAAAGTTGCGGAAATTTACTCATGCAAAGTGACAAACAAGGCTCCCGAGGGGAGTTTCGATATGGAATTTAGGTTCGGAGAAAAGTTTGCTAAGAGGTTTTAAATCACTCTTCCTCAAAAGTGGTAACCGGGCTTTCCTCGTTTTTGCGCACAAGCTCGGGTGGGGTAAAGGAAACATACTCGATTTTTTCGGCCGGAAAGGAAGGAATGTTGGCAAGCTCTGTCGAGCGGTAAGTTTCCCTGATAAACACTTTTACGTCGTTTGAATCCGTCGATTTTATAAATACTTCATATTGGTTTCCAATCTTAATCAGTTTTCGCAGGCGTGCCGCCAAATCATCCGGCAGCCGGCCGATATATTTGTCGTCGTGTGTCAAAACGGAAACGCGGTGTGCGTGAGGAGTAAGCTTTACCCGGTCTCCGGCATTGAGTTTTGCCAGAAGTTTTGCATCCCCCAAATGAAGGAGGGAAATTTGTTTTGTTTTCCCCGTTTCTTCCAGGAATACCTCGGCGCCGGTACCTGCGCCGTTTTCCATCTTCCCTCTTTTTGCAACCTTCCAGCGGTTCAAGGCTTTTGTGGCAATGGGATTAAACTGGTCAATTTTTATTACTTTTTCCGCCGATTTTTTTGCTTTACCGAACTCTCCCTTTTCGGCATACGCACGGGCCAGACGGTTTAAAGCGTCGATATCCTGGGGGTTTGTTTTGAGGATTTGAAGGTTGGTTTTAGTGGCCTCTTTCCAATCTCCTTTAAGAGCTTCATCGATAGCTTTTTGGGCAAGGTCTGTATCCATACAATTGAAACTGTAATGAGTATAGGGGAGCGGGGAAGCCTGTCAAGATGGTCTTAATTTATACTCTTTTCCGGGCGTTTTTGTTGTATAATTGTGCCCATGAGTGGACATTCACACTACGCAACAATTAAAAGAGAAAAAGAGGCTAATGACGCCGCAAGGGGAAAAACTTTCTCCAAGCTCGCTAAAGAGATTGCCATTGCGGTCAAAACAGGCGGCGGAGGGGATCCCGATTCAAACTTCAAACTCCGAATGGTTATGGATAAGGCCAGGGAGGTTAATATGCCCAAGGACAATGTCGAAAGGGCAATAGCTCACGCTACATCAACCGCAGAGGCCATTGAGGAGGTTTCCTATGAAGGTTTTGGGCCAAGCGGTGTTGCAGTTATGGTTGTTGCCGCAACCGATAACAGAAACCGCACTGCACAGGAAATTAAGAATATTTTCGATAGGGCAGGGGGCAGGCTTGGTGGACCGGGGAGCGTTTCTTTCAATTTCGAAAACAAGGGGTTTCTGTTAGTTGAAAAAGATGCCGATCCCGAATCTCAAATGCTAAAACTAATCGATTTGGGAGTGGAGGATGTCAACGAAACACCCGACGGCATAGAGGTATACGTCCAGCCCGACAAATTAAGCCAAACCAAAAAAAGTTTGGAAGAGACCGGTTTTAAAGTGACCAGCGCCGAGATTAGCATGGAAGCGAAGAGTTATCAGACAATTTCCGACCCCAAAGAGGCTTCGAAAGTTATGTCCTTCTTGGACTTACTAAACGACCACGACGACGTACAGCAAGTCTACTCCAACGCAGATATCGTAAATGTCTAAAAGACGAAGATTTGTGGCAACGAGTGTTATCCTTTCCCTGGGATTTATCGGTATCCAGTTTTTGACCTTCTATAAAATCCCCGCAATTTTTGCATTGGCACTTTTAACAATCGGCCTTTTTTATTGGTCGCTTTACGAGGGTCTGGGGAAGAATATGACCCTTCTGACCCTGATTCTTCCGGCATTTTTTACGGTGGGCGTAGGGACATTTTGGTTTCTATTAACCGGCAGTATTTTCGCTAGACTTCCAATAGTGATTTTTTACGGAGTGGGAATATATGTTCTTTGTCTAACCTCCAACATTTACACAGTTGCGGCAATTCGGACAATTGCTCTCCTGCGTGCCGCCAGGGGAGTCGGATTTGTACTCACTTTAGTGACTTCTTTCCTTGTTTTCGACGCAATCTTGTCATTAAGAGTCGCCATTCCGGTTGCCGTAATCCTTGTGGCGATTTCTTCCTTTCCGCTATTTTTACAAGGCTATTGGAGTATCCTTTTGCAAACCGAATTTTCAAGGAATTTGATTATTATTTCCGGAGTTTCGGGACTAGTGATGGGGGAGGTGGCCTTGGGACTTGCCTTCTGGCCGGTTACGGTTGTTGTAGGCTCTCTTTTTATGACCGTAGCCATGTACATGCTGTTGGGGCTTGGCCAGGCCAAGCTCGAATCTAGGCTATTTAGCCAGACGGTCAGGGAATACTTGGTAGTGGGCATCTTGGTCTTTATCGGAATGTTTTTGGCCACCCATTGGGGCCAGTAGGAATAAACAAATCTACAAATAAGCAAATATACAAATTTTAGGCAGACATCAGGCAGGGGAGATAGGCGAGTAGATAACCCATAATAATTAAATAGCATTCCGTCGGGACGGGTGCCAGTTTTCACAAATATTATAGGTATTTTTCACGAAATATATTTTTTAGGCTCACCAAAGAAAGACCGAACCCCTCCCGCACGGAGAATTGAGATAGTTTGATACAGTCGTTAGCTTCAAAATCTTCACTTTCTCGCGGAGATGGCCTGTGGATAACTTTTAGCGACGTATGTAAGCTGCGAAAGAGGTCTTCTCTTGTACAAAACGTGTAGTTTATCGTCCGGAGAAGGACGGAGGCCTGGGCAAGCCCCTGGGAGCTTATAAGGACTACTTCTCCCGAAAGGGTCATAACTCATATGAGAAGCACATCCTACTGGAGGGAAGCTAACTATATAGGGTCGCACAATATAACTTTTACGACGTTAGTGAATTGTACAAAGAGTGGAGCACCTCTTAAGCATATATATTCTTTTCTCCTATGTTTTTGTTTTATTTTTGTTAATTAATATTTGAAAATTCCCCATTTTATGTTCATCTGTCCAAAGTCCTCTTCCTAACAAAACCCGAATGATTTTAAGCCCCTTGGGCCCCTCCCCCGCTTTTTATTTGTCGGATTTGAAATTTGTTTATTTGTAGATTTTGCCGTGTTAATGGGACGATTAGATGGTCGTCTTTGTTAAAATAAAGGCCTTACAATCGATTTGGCGAGGTAACTTTTTGGTGTATAATGGCCAACATGTCACCGGAATATCCTTTTAATAAAGAATGGCTGCGTTGGCTTTTGGCCGATGTCAGTGTGGATCATGACAACACAATAAATGATACCAAAGGAATAGTTACCGAAACATTCAATAAAGAATTTGGGACCAGTCATATGGCAATAGAAATTTCCAGGTGGCATTCGGTTGCTGACTGGGCCAAAGAACTTGGTGCAAGCGATAAGGAGGCTTTTGCAATAAACCAGCGCTATTGGTACGATTCCGATTTAATTAATCAGGGAAAACCGAAACCTGGCGCAATCGAATTTTTGCAAAAAGCAAATCGAGGGCGCTTGATAATCAATTCATCCAGGCCATACGACGAGCTTGACGGAACTCGTAAGTGGTACCGACAGTATGCGGCTTTTGTCAAGCCTGAACAAATTGTAGTCGGGCTTCCGGATATTGTTGAGGCCGGGGATATCCTTTCGCAAGCTCTTTCAAAAGTCTGGGTAGCCAAGCTTTACAAAAGCCGCTCGCACATAGAAGACGTTCCCTTCCATGCCAAAATGATGATGGACTATACGGATATCTTTGTGTTTCTTTTGTCGGATGACACTTCGCTTGATGGTCACTACGGTACAAGACTGATGCGCATGGGAGGCATTGACGGGAACCAGCCCGACCTTGTTTTGCTCAACAAACTTCTCAGCGTTTAGTCGCACAATCTTATTGACACAATTCACCCTAAGTTATAGACTCTAAAAAGAAATGCCCGCTGCTGCCCGCCCAAACAGCGAAATAGCCAAGAAAACGGAAGAGTTTTTAGAGTATCTTCAGGTCGAGCGGGGCTCCTCTCCCCTAACCGTTCGAAACTATAGACATTATTTAAATCGTTTTATGAATTGGCTTTCTTCGGAAGGCATCCGGCAGGATTTGGCCGATATTAATCAAGACGTAATACGCCAATATAGGGTTTATCTGGCCCAACTTCCCGACAGAAAAGGCGGAAACCTTTCCCGAAGAACCCAAGGATACCATGCTATTGCCCTGCGCTCTTTTTTGAAATGGCTTATTAAAAACGATTATTCGGTAATGGCGCCCGACAAAATAGAGTTGCCGAAAGTGACCGAAAGACAGGTAAAATTTCTATCCGGCGAACAGGTCGATAGACTTCTTAATGCACCGAGTTTGTCCACAATTCAGGGTAAAAGAGACAAGGCAATGTTGGAAGTTTTATTCTCAACGGGTCTTCGTGTTTCGGAGTTGGTAAAATTGGACCGGGACAAAATCGATTTGGACAGACGCGAGTTTGGGATTATCGGAAAGGGAGGGAGAGCGAGAGTTGTTTTTCTTTCTACCCGCGCTGCCGATTGGCTGCAAAAATATCTGGACGAAAGAAACGACCGCTATAAACCGGTTTTTATCAGACATAAAGGGAAGCTGGACCCGACCACCCCCGATGAAAAAACGAGGCTTACTCCCCGCTCGGTTCAAAGAATGATTAAAAAATACGTACGGAAAATCAAGCTCCCGGTTGATGCCACCCCCCACGTTTTGAGGCACTCTTTCGCAACGGACCTGCTTATGGCTGGTGCGGATATAAGGAGTGTCCAGGAAATGCTTGGACACAAAAATATCTCAACAACTCAAATTTATACCCATGTTACGAACAAACAGCTACGTGATATTCATGCCGCTTTCCACGGTAAAGGTGGAAGATAGCCCTTATGGCATGCAGTTTGGCCAAATTCAAAATTATGGCATGCAGTTTGGCCAAATGCCTTTTTTGCCTCGAGAAAGTGCATATGCTGCGGTTTGGACGGCTTCTTCGGCATTAAACCTTAAATCCGGACTTATGTCCTCCCCTATTTCTTTGCGGATATTTGCCCAAGTGGTCGGACCAAATTGAAAAAGTCCCGCATAACCCGAGTTTTCTACTAAGGGGTCGAATCCCGATTCGCATACGGCAATATGCCTTAGGACATTCGGGTCAACTGCGTACTGCCCCGCAAATCTGTCGATGAAGGCATTTATTTGTTGAGAGCTGAAAATCGGTTGAGGGATTGAGGTTGGAGTAGGAACTGGCGTTGGAGGTTTGGGCGTCGGGGTGGGTTTCGGGGTAGGCTTCGGAGTTGGACTCGATGACGGCGTCGGGGCGGGTTTCGGCGTTGGGGTTGTGATAGCTTTTTGCTGATGGGCCTTCTGGATCGCAAGATACGAAAAAGGAATACCCGTTAACAGGACCCCGAATGCGAAAGCAATTAAGGTATTTTTCATTCCGGATGTACTATTATAAAGCTATGAAGACGATAATTTTGCCGGGTTATTCGCCGCACAACAAAGATTGGGTTCTTGGGGTAGCCAAAAATCTAAATCTCCCGCACGAAATTAGGCCCGTTTTTTGGGAGCACTGGACTGACCCGAATAAATATTTAAGGCCCAAGGAAAAAAGCCAGGATATAATCGATATTCTTCAAGGAGATTCGACAAATCTAGTTGCCAAATCGGTCGGTTCCTTGGTGGCCGCCTATACGGTCGAGGCAATTCCGCAAAGAATAGGAAAGGTAATTTTATGCGGAATTCCCAGCGTTTCTATGCAAAGGTTGAATATTTTTCAAAAAGCTTTTGAAAATTTCCCGCCGGAAAAAGTAATTATTTTCCAAAACACGAGGGACCCTTTTGCGACTTTCGAGGAAGTTAATAATTTTATGAAAAAAGTTAATCCGAAGATAAAAGTAATCGAAAAACCACTTCACACCCACAATTACCCTTATTTCATCGATTTTGAGAATTTTTTGAAAAAGAAGTAAAGCTGGAGGGCGTCTGCTTTTGATTTGCAAACGCCCTCCGACAGGCCACTTCGTACTTGGCGGCGCCGACGGCCTAGATGTTGGCGACGATGTTCGAGAACACGTTGCCGATGGCCGGCCCCAAGAGCGCCAGGATGACGATCACAACGACAGCGACCAGAACAAGGATCAGCGCGTATTCAACGAGCCCTTGGCCTTTCGGAAAGTACAACATGGTGTATTTCCTCCTTCAGGATTGAGAACGGATGGACGATGGAATAGCCGCAAGTAAAGTTAGTGCTCTTACCACCTCCTTCGGGCTTAAGATTAGATATTGGCAATGACGTTTGAGAACATGTTGCCAATCGCTGGCCCGATGAGTGCCAAGACGACGATGACGATGACTGCGATCAGAACGATGATCATCGCGTACTCGACGAGACCCTGCCCTTGCATTCCGGATCCTTTATCCATGATGCCTCCCAATGGATGAGACATGTTACAGGTGCGACTGCGCAATAATACGATATTGTTTCCATGAAGTCAAATTATAGGGCACTCACCTTTGAAGCCTTCGCTCCGCAAGCTTGTGCCCTCATGCACCTCAATCAAGAACTAGTTGAGCGCAACCTCAAGCAGGGCAAGAATAGCCTCCCTATCGGGGAGGAGAACAGAACCTCCGCCGGGAGTTGTCCAGGAACTGGTCATGCCGGCAAGGCTGTAGCGCTCAATCCGGGTTGGGTCGGAAGCTACCTGCGCCGCAACTGGCACCAAAGGTAGCATAGCAGAGAAAGAATAGCAATTTTTCTAAAAAGAAGTTATCTGATTTCCCAGGAGACGGTTACCATTACCGAGAGCTCGGTTTCCCCGGGCTCAATTTGGACTTGGGTTTCCTCGGGGGTCCCGCCAATGCCTTTTTCAAGGGTAATCGGTCTTGGGGTAATTCCCTGAGACTCGGAAATGTTTATTATTCGCCCAAGTCTAACTCCGGCTGCTTTGGCCAAACTTTGGGCTTTTTCTCTGGCTTTTCCAACCGCTTCTTCTCGCGCTTCGCCCAAAAGCTTATTTTTTGTTTCCTCGTTTACCTCGAAGGAGATGTTTGAGACAGTGTTTGCCCCAGCCTCGGTAACTTTGGTTAATATCTCATTTACTTTCTCGATATCCTTAATTTTTACTTCATAAGTTATACTTATTCTATATCCTGTAATTGTAGAGCCAGGTGACCGGTAGTCGTATTCGGGATAAACACTATAATTCGTAGTTTTAGTATCTTTCTCCCCCACTCCGAGGGTTTTTAGGGCATCGGTTAGAGTTTTAGATTTTTGATTGATGAGCTTTTGAGCCGAGGCTAAAGAGGAACCGGTTTCTTCAATCCCGATTGAGATTTTAGCAATATCCGGAACAGCCGTAGCCGAGCCTGTTCCCTCAACAACCAAAGGAGTCCCCTTTTGCTGGGATAGAACCGAAAAAGGCAGGGACGGGCCGAATTTGGAATAAAGAAAGAGGATAGCAAAGAAGGCAAAAATAAGTGTCAGAGGATGTTTTAAAAAATCTTTGTTCACAAAAGACATTATATACGTTGGGGAAAATAAAAACAAAAAAAAGGGCACAAACCTTTGAAGCCTTCGCTTCGCAAGCTTGTGCCCCTTACGTGCATCTTGTTTACGGTAACCAAAGGGTGGAAAGCGTGTACGGACTCGGGTCTCCATTGAAGCTGCAGACTTCGATGTAGTAAGTTCCACCAGCAGGGCCGTCAATGGCAACGCCCTCTTGCCTCCTTTTGTTTATCTGTTTATCGCCGCATCGGCGAAGGATCAGAGTTCAAGCGGTTGAAGTATAACAAAACCCTATAATTTATTCAATTGGTGTGAAGTATCCTATTTTTTCTCTTCTTCCGTTCCTTTAGCCAGGCAGGTAGCAGCGGCCACGGAGTCGGATTTATCGGTAAAGCGCATAAGAATTACTCCTTGAGTGGCTCTGCCCAATTGGGGAATGTTTTTAAGGGGAAGCTTTATAACCTGGCCGAGCTTGCTGGTAATTACTATCTGCTCTACTTCTTGGGTAACCAAAATTGCCGCGGCCAGCATTCCCGTTCTGGCATTAACCACGGCCGCCTTTACTCCCTTGCCTGCCCTTTTTTGAATCGGGAAAAGATGGGTTCCGGTTCTTTTGCCCAAGCCTTTTTCGGCAATTGTCAGAATATCCCTGAAAACCTTTCTGCGTTTGTCCGGGCTTTTAGGCTCTTTGGGGGCAAAAACCTCCATTGTCATTACTTCGTCTCCCGGCTCAAGCCTTATGCCTGCAACACCGCTTGTGGCTCTACCCATCGGTCTTGCGTTTGTTTCGGGAAATCTTATGGATTTTCCGTGTCTGGTTAGCAAAAGAACGTGGTCGTCTCCGTGGGTAGCGTGAACCGAAACCAAGGAATCGTTGGCATGCAAGTGTATGGCTATAAGGCCCGAAGCCCTTAAATTTTGGTATTGGGACAAAGCGGTTTTTTTGACCACCCCGAGTTTTGTTGCCATCACCAAGAATTTGTGTTCTCCGTTAGACGAAAGTGGGAAAATCGAGCGAATTTCTTCGTCCTGCTCTAAATTTAAGAAGTTGACCAAAGCCTGCCCCTTTGCCTGGCGCGAAGTTTCGGGAATTTCCCAGGCTTTTGTGCCGAAAACACGGCCTTTCGTTGTAAAGAAGAGCATTGTGTCGTGGGTCGTGGCCGAAATAATATGTTCTATTTCATCTTCCTCTTTTGTAGACATGCCCAAAACACCTTTGCCGCCGCGCCTTTGAGCTTTATATGTTCCCGTTGAAAGTCTTTTTATATAACCGGTTTTGGTTACGGTAATAAGAGTTTCCTCTAAGGGGACCAAATCCTCCTCCGAGAACTCCCCTATCGCGGATTTATAGATTTTGGTGCGCCGACTGTCACCGAATTTTTCCGAAAGCTCGCCAACCTCTTTGACTATTATTTCGAGAACCTTTTTGGGGTCTTTCAAAATTGCAGTCAGAGAATCTATGAGCTTTTTCATTTCTTCGTATTCTTTTTCAATTTTCTCTCTCTCGAGTGCGGCAAGCTTTCTCAACTGCATATCCAAAATAGCTGTAGCCTGAATGTCCGTAAGACCGAACCTCTTAATCAAATTGGCTTTGGCGTCCTCCTGTGTGCGGCTCGCCCGAATCGTCTTAATTACAGCGTCAAGATTATCGAGAGCAATTTTCAATCCTTCCAAAATGTGGGCGCGCTTTTTGGCTTCGGTAAGCTCGAATATAGTCCTTCGGGTTACGACTTTTTGCCTGTGTTTGATATATTCGACAATGATCTGCTTAAGATTTAGAGTGTGCGGCGTGCCGTCAACCAGAGCCACGAAATTTGCCGGGAATGACGATTGAAGCCTCGTGTGCTTAAAAAGATTATTTAAAACGGATTTCGGTTTCGCATCTCTTTTTAGTTCGATAACAACCCTCATTCCGTCTTTGTCGCTTTCGTCCCTAAGGTCGGAAATTCCGACAATTTTCTTTTCCTTGACCAACTCCGCGATTCTTTTGACCATCTCGGCCTTGTTTACCTGATAAGGAATTTCGGAGATGATTATTTGGCTTTTGCCTTTTGAGCCGTCGGTTATTTCGGCAATACCTCGGACAGAAATTTTTCCCCGGCCTGTGGCATAAACTTCATGAAGTGCTTCGGTCCCGTAAATTGCCCCGCTCGTCGGAAAATCCGGTCCCGGAACCATTTCGCAGAGCTCCTCAATTGTTACATCGCTTTCAAAACTTAATTCTTCGGGCTTAAGCTCCCCCTCCTCCAGACGTTTTTGCTCGCCGGATGCAACCAAGTTAATTTTCTTTATCACAAACTCCGTTTGCTCTTCCCTTTTTGTTTGCTCCCCTATTACGTGGCCTTTGTTGATGGTGGCGACAATTGCGTTTGCGACTTCCCTTAGGTTGTGTGGAGGAATTTTGGTTGCCATTCCGACCGCGATTCCTTCAGAGCCCATCAAAAGCAGATTCGGAAGAAGCGCAGGGAGATAAACCGGCTCTCTGAGGGTTGCATCGAAATTGTCCATAAAATCGGCTGTTTCTTTTTCGATGTCCGCGAGCATAGTTTGGGCAATCGGAGCAAGTTTTGTTTCGGTGTAACGCATTGCGGCCGGGGGGTCTCCGTCGACAGAGCCGAAATTTCCTTGACCGGTGATTAAGGGATAGCGCATTGAGAAATTTTGGGCCAGACGTACCATGGCGTCGTAAACCGCCATGTCTCCGTGAGGATGGTATTTACCCAAGACTTCTCCGACGACTTTCGCGCTTTTGGTAAATCCCGAACCGAGGCCAAGACCCATCAAATGCATCGCGTAGAGGATTCTTCTGTGGACCGGTTTCATGCCGTCGCGGACATCCGGAAGAGCGCGTGCAACGATAACGCTCATTGCATAATCGAGGTAACTTTTAGAAAGCTCGGAGGTGATTTCTGCCTGTATAAGCTTGCCTATGTCCATATATATGGACACAAGCTTCGCTTATATCCATGCGTATATTTTACCTTTATTGAGGCTAATCAACAAGGGGAAAAGGTAAAAATTTGAGGCTGTCGTCACTTCAAAAAAGTTTAATGTGTTTAATCGAAAATGTGTTTGTTTTAAGTCCAATATGGTCAATCATCGGGAAAAATGCCCTGACTTCCGCCTGAAATTTTTCGGCAAGCCCCGCGGCGAATTTTCCGTATCCGCCTTTTTCGGATTGCAAACAAAGTTTGTTTTCCCAGTCGTGAACTATTGCCAAAATTTTCTCCCCCTCCTTGTTAAATTCGTCCTGATATTTATCGGTATCGGTTGAATATTTACCGTGGATTAATCTAAAGGATTCGAAAGCCTTTTTATTTTCCGAAAGCATCCGCTCTACATATTCTTTGTACTTCGTCATATCGACTTTGAGGACCTTCTGTAAGCACAAAATTCGCAGGTAGCCGAGGAATAGGGAATATTATCCGAATCCAAAACCTTTTTAATTTCAAAAATAGTCGGCTCGACCCAAGAGTCGTCTCCCCTGTGAGCAAGAATTGAAAGCTCAAATTCCAATTTTCCGTCGAATTTGTCCCGCCCTTTTTGGGCATTAGCGAAAACAAAATATCCCGTGTCGTTAACTTTGAATCCGCTTTTTCTGTATATCCACTGATAAATTTCCATCTGCCTTTTATATCCCTGCTTCCATTTGTCCTCGAGAGAAATTTCCGCTTCGGTGGAAGTGGATTTGTAATCCACAATCAGAAGTTCTTTTTTGGGATTGACCCAAATATCGTCAATCGCGCCGGTGATTATCAGATTGGTTCCCTCGTGAAGATATTCTTTTCCTTTGAAATTGTCCCGCCAAATATCCATGTCGGGATGCTCGTATGGAATTGCATCCACTTTATATTTTTTCATCAGTTCATGCGCCTCGCCTTTTTTTCTTAATAAATCGAATTCCTTTTTCAAAAGCGCATCAACCGCGGAGTTAAGAGGCCAGCCCGGCAGCGAAGGACGCGCTATACCGAGTTTTCTGTCCATATAAAAACATTTTGGACATTCTATAAAAAGGTCGATTTTGCTGCGGCTTAATTTGAATGGAAACTTGCTCCTCGGGTTATATATCATGCCGTAGGGGAAACTTTCGTTTGCTTGCTTTGCCAAATTGACCAGGCGAGAATTACAAAAATTATTACAATTGCGACATATGCGCCGGGAGTTCCCGAATACTGAACAATTACGGGAGCGGCCAAAAGGCTAATAAGATTTACTACCTTAATCATAGGGTTAAGTGCCGGCCCTGCGGTATCTTTAAGAGGGTCTCCTACTGTGTCTCCTTCGACGGAAGCTTTATGGGCATCCGAACCCTTTCCGCCCAAATTTCCGTCTTCAATAAACTTCTTTGCATTATCCATTGCCCCCCCGCCGACAGCCATAAATACGGCCAAAAGCTGTCCGCTTAAAATTACTCCGGCCAAAAATCCTCCCAAAGCTTCTACATTAAAGATTAGACCTACCAATATAGGTAAGCCAATCGAAAGAGCGACCAATGGAACGAGTTCCTTTTGTGCGGCTCCAGTTGTAATTGAAACGACCTTGTCATATTCCGGAATTTTCGTTCCTTCCATTACTCCCGGGACCTTGAACTGTTTTCTTACTTCCTCGACAACCTTATTTGCACCTCGGGCTACCGCCTTAATGCAGAATGAGGAAAATATAAACGGCAAAGCGCCTCCTATTAGAAAACCTATTACTCCGCCAAGTGCGGAAACGCTAATGGACGAAAGAACCTGCATTCCAAGTCTTGCTTGCACAATTCCTATATCCGTAACGTAGGAGAAGAATAAACTTGTCGCCGCAACGACCGCGGAGGCGATGGCAATTTGCTTGGTTATGGCTTTGGTTGTATTTCCTACGGCGTCCAACTCGGCCATAATTTTGTAAGCCTCGGGGCCTACGTGGGCCATCTCCCCTATTCCGTTGGCATTATCCGAAATAGGACCGAAAGAATCCATTGCGACATTATTTCCCGTCAACGAAAGCATTCCGATGCCAATCATTGCAACCCCGTAAAGCATATAAATTGGCGCATAACCCCAGTAAATTAACATGCTTGATGCCAATGCCAAAACGATTACCAAGACGCTCCAAACCGATGCCTCCATTCCGACAGCCAAACCGGAGAGAATGGTTGTTGCCGGACCGGTTTTGGTGGACTCCACAATTTCCTGGACAGGCCCTTTCTTGTATGAGGTGAAGTAGGAAGTAAGCGGGTTAAATACCACGGCCAAAATAATTCCTACGGTATTAAGAAGTGCCAGTCTCCAGTCGGCATAGAATATTGAAAAAACGAAGGCCACAACGATAGTAAATACGCTGGAAAGTTCATAGGAGCGAAACATCGCCTCTTCCGCGTCTTTGGCCCGGAAAAACTTGACAGGGAATTTTTCCCAAAAAGGAACGGCCAGAGTTCCGATTATCGATGATACAACTCCAATTGCCCGGACTATTAACGGATAAACTATCCAAAAAGTGTGTCCGGTCAGATGGAAAAGAACCAATCCCAAAATTAAGGCGGAAACAATTGTTACCTCGTATGATTCAAAAATATCCGCCGCCATTCCGGCGCAGTCGCCGACATTGTCTCCGACCAAATCCGCAATAACCCCGGCGTTTCTCGGGTCATCTTCGGGAAGACCCTTTTCAACTTTACCGACCAAGTCCGCCCCGACGTCTGCGGATTTTGTATAAATTCCTCCGCCGATTCTCATAAAAAGTGCAACCAAAGTTCCTCCGAAACCGAAGCCCAAAAGCGCATCGGGCGCGGCTTTGCCGAAAATCATAAATATTATCGTTCCGCCCAAAAGCCCGAGTCCGTCGGTCAGCATTCCCGTAAATGTTCCTCCGCGATATGCAACCGTCAGAGCTTTATTGTAGTTTTCTTTAACGGCTTGGGCGGTAACCCTGATGTTGCTTTCGATTGCCACGCGCATTCCGAGTTGTCCGACTAAAGTAGAAAAAGAAGCACCGATAATAAAGGCGATAGTTCGGCCCAAAGCAATCACTATCACAGCGCTGTTGCCAAAACGGGCGACCGCTTCTTTGGAAGGCGGAACAATATAAACGGAAAGAAAAAGAATCACCGTTAAGGGAATTAAAACCAAGAAAATTGTTTTGAGTTGGCGTCCCAAATATCCCTCCGCGCCTTTGCGGATGGCCCGCCAGACTTCCTGCATTTTTTCCGAGCCTTTGTCAAAACTTATCGTGTCTCGCCAAAGCCAGATGGCATAGACCAGTGCCGCAAGTGCCACTCCGACAACGCCTTTTAGCATTGTCTGTTCAAGAATTGAAAGCTCGTTCATTATGAGTCAATTCTATTTGAGGCTTTGGAGTATTTCAACGGCTAATTTTAAATATCCAGGGTCGCCGTCTTGGCATGGGTTTGGATGAATTTTTTGCGTGGAGGAACTTCTTCACCCATAAGCATGGTGAACATTCTGTCCGCATCCTCGGCAACATCCACATTTACTTGTTTTAGCGTCCGGACTTTCGGATCCATAGTTGTTTCCCAAAGTTGAGAAGGATTCATTTCTCCAAGACCCTTATATCTGGAAATTGTTGCCTTTGCTCCCCCGTTTTCTTTAAGGATTTTGTCTTTTTCGGCATCGTCGAAAGCGTAGTGAACTGCTTTCCCAATCTGTATGCGATATAAAGGCGGAAGAGCAATGTAAAGAAATCCTTTGTTGATAACCTCCGGCATGTGACGGAAGAAAAATGTCAAAAGAAGAGTTTTAATGTGTTCGCCATCAACATCGGCATCGGTCATAATTATTATTCTGTGATAGCGAACCTTGTCGTAGTTAATGGACTCCCCTATTCCTGCACCCAGGGCGATAATAAGGTCTTTTATTTCTTCGAACTTTATGATTTTATCCAATTGTGCACGTTCGGTATTTAAAATCTTTCCGCCCAGGGGAAGAATTGCCTGGAATTTTCTGTCTCTTCCTTGTTTTGCGCTTCCGCCGGCAGAATCTCCCTCTACTATATATAGTTCGGACTCTTCCGGACGGTTAGACTGGCAATCGGCAAGCTTTCCGGGCAGGCCTCCGCCCTCCAAGGCGCCTTTTCGAAGTACTGCCTCTTTTGCCGCTCTGGCTGCCATCCTGGCCCTTGCTGCCAAAAAGATTTTCTCGACTATTTTTCTTGCATCTCCCGGATGTTCCTCAAAGTATTGGTCGAGGCCTTCCTTAACAACAGTGCTTACGACCCCCTGAACTTCGGGGTTATTGAGCTTTGCCTTGGTTTGGGATTCGAATTGCAAAGCCTCCGAAGGCATTTTTATATAGACGACTGCTGTTAGACCTTCTTTCATATCCTCCCCCGAAAGCATGTTTTTCTCTTCTTTTCCGTTGCCGTTTCCGTTTGTAAGCCTTTTGGCATAATCGGAAATTGCGCGGGTTAAAGCCATGCGAAAGCCGGTTACATGAGTTCCGCCGTCTATTGTGTTTATTCCGTTAACGAATCCTTTAACGTTTTCATTGAAAGAATCCGTGTATTGGATTGCTACCTCGCAGGAAATATTTTCTTCTTCTTTACCAAAATAAATTACATCGCTAAGGGAGTTTTTACCTCTATTGGTATGAGCAACCAAAGACTTTATTCCGCCTTCAAAGTAGAAATGGGATTCATCACCATCTCTTTCGTCAAAAAAATTAAATGTCAGTCCGGCAATAAGGTAAGCTCTGTCGCGAAGAAGATTTTTAGACTTTGTGTTGTCGAAAGATATATCGCCGAATACTGATTTATCAGGAACAAAAGTAGTAATCGTTCCGGTTTGCCCGGCACCGGTTTTAATCCCCCACTCTTTGGGAGTCCACTCATCAAGCTGTTTTTGAGTCGCAAGCGCTACCGATTTTTGCGGGTTTCCCTGTTTGTATTCCTGAAAATAGGCCTTGTTGTCTCTTAATACTATTACCCGAAAAAGGGTTGAAAGCGCGTTGACGACCGATGCTCCGACTCCATGAAGTCCTCCGGAGATTTTATATGCCCCGCCGCCGAATTTTCCTCCGGCGTGAAGCTTGGTCATTGTCAATTCCAATGCGGAAACTCCGCTCTTGTGTTTATCTACCGGAATTCCCCGGCCGTTATCCCTAACCGTTGCGGAACCGTCTTTGTTTATCGTTACCCAAATTGTGTCGGCAACCCCGGCAAAGCTCTCATCGACCGAGTTATCTACTATTTCCCGAAGGCACTCATGAAGTCCGCGGGAATCGGTAGAACCGATGTACATTCCCGGCCTTTTCCTGACAGGCTCCAGGCCTTCAAGAACCTGGATTTGGGCTGCTGTGTATGTGTTTTTCTCGGCCATGTTCCAGCTTCAATTATACCGCTAATTTGCCTCAAGTTGAACCACCAAATGGGTAAGTTGCATAGTCACATTTCCGTTTTGTTTTAGGGCCCGCCTGGTAGTGTTTGCGGCCTTTAGGAATCTTGATATTAGCGGTAAGTTGGTACTTGTTGCCAGTTTTTCGTGACACGCCAAAATAAAATTTTCGGTGAAAACCAGCGCCTCGTCGCGCTTTCTAATCGTTTCCGTGAAGGCCAATCGTTCCCCGATATCCATTTTAATAAAGTCCTGCGCATTCTTGTCTCCCTGCACTTGCCGGTAGCCCGTTTTTATTATTTGGCATCGGGACAAAATTGTCGGCAAGACGCCTCTAACACTCGCGGCGGTCAAAATAAAATAAAGATTTTCCTGAGGTTCCTCCAGATTTTTTAAAAAGGCATTCAGGCCTTCGGTTGTGGCGTTATCGATTCTTCGAACAACAATCGCCGTCGGTTCCGAGATAGTCAGGGAAACAAAGGAGTTAAGAGCCCTAACATCATCAATTTTGGCGAGAGGAAAATTTAGCGTTTTTACTTTTAGTTTCTTTGCAAGTGCTTCAATACTATTTTCTATGTACTCTGCACTATTTCCTATTATTAAATACGCGTGCATGACGAAAATCAGTATCAGCGTAAAGGATAAAGCTGTCAAGACCCTTGAAGAGAATATCCGTTTCCTTCATAATGGAAAACAGGTCAACGAGTTGATAGTTGGCTGATGTTTGTTTGTCAAGATGCCCAATACTACTGCCGCCAATACGCCCATAACAAACGGAGATTCTGCCTTAAGTTTGGCAGATATTTTGGTCAGCCAAGGCGCTCTTCCCCTGGAGCGGGCAAAAGAAATAAAGCTTGCGGAAATTCAGACCGGTACTCCACAGGAGGATCTTCTTAAAAAGCAGAACCTTGTTTCCGACGAAGCACTGGTAAAGGCGAAGGCCACTCTATATAACATTCCTTTTGTGGATTTGGGTCTTATTCCCGTAGTTCCCGAAGCCCTGGCAGTTTTATCCCAAGAAGTCGCTTCACGTTTTAAGGTTTTCCCCGTTTCGGTCGATAAGGTAAATAAAGTTTTGGTTCTGGCGATGGCCGACCCTCTTAACCTTACGGCCATCGAATTTGTTGAGCAAAAAACCGGAATGCGGGTGAAACCCGAGGCCGCCGTTCTTTCAAAAATCGACGAATTTATCGAAACAAGGTATCAAACCTCGCTTAGCGAAGAAGTAGGGGAAGCATTAAAAGAGGTTGAGCCGGAAAAAGTCCAGCGGACCCTCCAGGCCACAAAAACGGGCTACATAAGGGAAGAAAAAATCTCCGAAATTGTCAGCCAGATTTTGGAGTTTGCGGTTCGGGCCAGAGCAAGCGATATCCACATAGAATCGGAGGAAAAAGCAACCCGGGTGCGCTACAGAATCGACGGAATTCTGCAGGAAAAGCTGACTATTCCCAAAGAGCTGCACGACTCGCTGGTCTCAAGAATAAAAATTCTTTCGGGAATGAAAATAGACGAAAGAAGGATTCCGCAAGACGGAAGATTCAATTTCAAAGCGGCCGACGAGGAGGTTGACCTTCGTGTTTCTTCCCTGCCGACAACATGGGGAGAAAAGGTGGTTATGAGACTTCTTAAAAAAAGCGGAGGTGTTCCGGAATTGACGGAACTGGGCCTCAGGGGTAGGGCTTTGAAAAACCTTCACGATGCGATTTTGGTTCCCCACGGAATTATTCTTATCTGCGGACCTACCGGAAGCGGTAAAACGACTACGCTTTATTCGATTATCTCAAAAATTAGTACCCCCAAGGTAAATATTGTGACTTTGGAGGACCCTATCGAATATAAAATTCCGGGCGTTAATCAGGTGCAGGTTAACCCGGCTGCGGGTCTTACATTTGCTTCCGGACTAAGGTCTTTCTTAAGACAGGACCCCAATATTATTCTCGTCGGCGAAATCAGGGACCGCGAAACGGCGGATTTGGCTATCCAGGCTTCTTTGACTGGGCATTTGGTCTTCTCTACCCTGCATACAAATGATGCTTCCGGGGCCCTGCCCCGCCTTTTGGATATGGGAGCGGAGCCATATCTTTTGGCATCTTCAATTACGGCAATTGTCGCCCAAAGAATCGTAAGAAAAGTTCACGAAAAATGCAAGGTGGCCTATGACCCCGACCCCAAAGTGGTCGCGGAAATGAAGAATGTTTTGGGAGCCTTGTGGGCTCCAAGCACGCAGGCGGTAAAGTTTTATAAGGGCCAGGGAGATCCCGAGTGTAACAACACCGGATACTTCGGCCGGGTCGGAATTTTTGAAGTTCTTCCGGCAACCGAGAAAATCGGCAGGCTTATTTTGGAAAGAGCAGCGTCGAGTGATATCGAAAAAGTTGCCCACGAAGAAGGCATGGTGACCTTGAAACAGGACGGTTACTTGAAAGTAATAGAAGGAATTACGACGGTCGAGGAAGTTCTTAGGGTTGCACAAGTATGATGATCAAGGAACTCTTACAGGTTACGGTTGACAATAACGCGTCGGATTTGCACATCCTTTCCGGAATTGCGCCGACGATTCGCGTTGACGGCGCTTTGATGCCCCTCAATACTGCTGTTCTTACCCCCGATGTTATCCAGCAGCTTTTAAAGGAGACTCTGAACTCGGAAGAGTTGGAACGGCTTTCGGTGAATAAAGAAATAGATTTTTCCTTGCCCTTTTCTGATAAAGCCCGCTTCAGAGTGAATGCCTACACCCAGAAAGGCTCGTATGCGGTAGCTTTCAGAAGAATTCCCATAGAGATTCCCGCAATTGATGCCTTGGGATTACCCAAAACACTCCACGCATTTACGACCTTAAGACAGGGATTGGTATTGGTGACAGGCCCCACCGGACACGGAAAGTCAACAACGCTTGCCGCAATGCTAAATGAAATAAATCAAAACAGGCCTGCCCACATAGTTACCATCGAGGACCCGATAGAGTTTGTCTTTAGACCGGCAAAATCGATTGTCTCGCAAAGGGAAATGCACCAAGATACTCTTTCGTGGGCAATTGCCTTAAGGAGCGTTCTTCGCGAAGACCCCGATGTGGTTTTGGTCGGTGAAATGCGCGATTATGAAACGATAGCGGCCGCATTGACGGTTGCGGAAACGGGGCATTTGGTCTTTGCAACCCTGCATACCAATTCCGCTGCCCAAACCGTTGACAGAATCGTCGATGTTTTTCCGGAAGAGCAGCAGTCCCAAATCCGCCTTCAGCTTTCGAATGTTTTTGAAGCGGTATTTTCCCAAAGGCTTATTCCCGCAATTCCCAAAGGCCGCGTTGTTGCTTCGGAAATGATGTTGGGAACGACCGCCATTAAAACCGCAATCAGGGAAGGAAAAAGCCACCAGATAGATTCCATTATTCAAACATCAACGGAGGCGGGCATGAACACTTTGGAGACCTCTTTGGCCCAGCTCGTTAAGGGTGGCAGAATTACATTGGAAACGGCACAAAGCTACTCCCTAAGACCGGATGAGCTCACCAGACTTGTGCGTGCTTAGCGATGAAACGATTTAATTACAAAGCCAGGGACAAAACCGGAACGGTTCTCACGGGGGAAGTCGAGGCGACTTCGCCCGAACACGCGTCAAAGCTTCTTCACGCAAAAGGATTAATCGTTATTTCCATCAAGGCAAAAATAGATACCCCGTTGGATTTTATACGCAGGTTTAGGGAAAGAATTACTCTCCAGGACGTTGCAACATTTACCCGCCAGCTTTCGACAATGGTCAACGCCGGGCTTCCGATTACCGAGGCGCTTTTGATTTTACGTTCTCAGGCAAAAGGCCCCATGGAAAAGGTTGCCTCGCAGGTTTTGGCGGATGTTGAAGGAGGAGAATCGCTTTCCACTTCAATTTCCCGCCATCCGAAAGTTTTCTCCCCTACCTATATTGCATTGGTGCGTTCGGGAGAGGTCGGAGGAGTGCTGGATGATGTTTTGGCCCGTTTGGCGGACGACTTGGAAAAACAGCAGGAGTTTAGCGGAAAAGTTAAAGGAGCCTTAATTTATCCGGCAATTGTTATTACGGGAATGCTTGCGGTCGGACTTATTATGATGATTTTTGTTATTCCCCGGCTTACTTCCCTTTATGGCGAGTTTAACGCCAACCTTCCTCTCCCGACCAAAATTCTTATCGGGATTTCCAACATTCTTCTTCGCTTTTGGCCGATATTCCTTTTATTGGCCGTCGGCGGATTTTACGCATTCCAGCTATATAGAAAAACTGTTCCCGGCAGACGAAGAACAGATGAACTCATTTTAAAGCTTCCGATTATCGGAGATTTGCAAAGACAAGTTCTTTTGACGGACATCACAAGGACGCTAAGTCTTATGGTTGGAGCAGGCGTATCTATATTGGATGCCCTAAATATAACAGCGGGAGTTGTAAACAACGTAGTTCTCTCCGAGGCATTGAAAGATTCGGCAAAGCAGGTTGAAAAGGGTTTCCCTGTCGCCTACTCTTTCGCCAAACACCCCGAAGCTTTTCCATTTATTTTGTCCCAAATGATTGCGGTAGGAGAAGAAACAGGGAAGATGGAGGATGTTTTAAAGAAAATAAGCCATGTTTTTGAGGTAGAAAGCGACCAGAGGGTTAAAACTTTAACGGCAGCAATTGAACCTTTGGTTATGATTCTTCTTGGAGTCGGCGTCGGCTTCCTTGTCATCGCCGTCATCCTCCCCATATACAATTTAACTTCCCAATTCTGATTTTCTGTACTCGGCAATAAGGGCGAGCTTTGTCGGAATTCATTTTTGAAAAACTCTCGTCGAGTATTTCAGTTACGAAAAAATTTCCCGCTCCTCGCTTGCGTCTCGCCCTACCGCCGTAGTCAGGGTAATTCGTTAACCTTATTAAGGTAGTGCTCGACACATTTTCAAAAATGAATTCCTCGCGCTCGCCTAAAAAGATGAGATATTTAGCGCGAGGTATCCTTTTTGAGCAAGCTGTCGGAGCCAGACGCAGAAGAAACAATGTTATAAAAGGCCATTTGTTGTCTGGCGAGACAGCAGGAGGCGCATGAGAAAAATATTGTTGATGGTAGCGGAGCGAACTACGGTTGAGAAAAAAGCGATACCGACTCAGCTAAATATCGGTTATGTCTATATTCGTGGGTAGGACTTGACAAGTACTTTTAAGTTCTTTACATTAAATATAGACACTTAAAATGCCTGCCAAAATCTACAAAGCCTTCACAATGATTGAGCTCCTTATAGTTATCGCAGTTCTTGGTATTTTGGCTGTTGCAGTCCTTTCGGCAATAAACCCGATTGAGCAGATAAACAGAAGCCGGGATACCGGAAACAGGAGCGATTCAGAACAGCTTATTTCGGCAATCGACAGGTACTATGCGAATAACGGCTTTTATCCTTGGACAACGGGGGCAAGCGATACGGCAACCGCTCTGGCCTGGACAAAAGTTAATACAGCCTGGAAGGATAGCGGAGGCTCAACCGGAGTTTTGGGCAAGCTATCCCAATCAGGAACGGAAGAGCTAAAAGCATCTTTCATCGATAGAATCTCCGGCACAACGTACAACTTCCTTTATGCGCAAAACAATGGTTTGCAGGGAAGCTCAACATATGTCTGCTTCCTTCCTAAGTCCGCTTCTTTCAAAACCGATGCCAGTACTCGCTGCGCGGGAACATTACCGACGGATTACCCGCCAACCCCTTGTGCAGGAGCAGGAGGAACACCGCCGGTCGTCTACACCTGTCTTCCGTAAAATTTAGATGCTACTTTTGTATGGCTTAACCCTTCTTCTGGGACTTGTACTAGGCTCTTTTGTAAATGTTCTTATTTGGCGTCTGCCCAGGAAAATGAGTCTGGGCGGCCGGTCGATTTGCCCGGAATGCAGAGCCAAAATCTTTTGGTATGACAATATTCCCCTGATTTCCTACTTTCTACTCGGTAGAAAGTGCCGCAGCTGCATGAAGAAGATTTCCTGGCGCTATCCTGCGGTTGAAGCGGGTGTAGCTCTTGCCTTTTTAATTCTTGTTGCGGCCTCCACAAAATGTTTCACCTCAACGTTTATAGATTCCAGCCCAATATGCGAATGGTTCGGTTCCCTGTGGGTATTTTCGTACCCATATTATCTGGTAATAACGGTATTTTTCGTAACGGTTTTTGTAATCGATTTGAAGGACCGGATAATTTTGGATCAGGTGTCTTTTTTGGGTTTTGCAATCGTTGTAGCTTTTCTGCTTTTATTCAGGCCGGACTTTTATGAAGTTATACTAAGCGGTTTTGCTTCGGCCTCTTTCCTTCTTCTTATTAATTTATTTACAAAAGGAAGAGGAATGGGTCTTGGAGATGTTAAGTTCGCTCTTTTTGCCGGTACGCTTTTGGGCTGGCCGGAGGCCTTGGTTTGGATGTTTCTGTCTTTCTTGACGGGTGCAATAGTCGGACTCATACTGGTAATAAGAGGAAAAGTCGGATTAAAAAGCCAAATTGCATTTGGCCCCTTTTTGGTGGCCTGTGTATATATTGTATTTATAATCGGTCATTATCTGGCCAAACTTTTGTATAAGTTTTAGTAAATGTTAAAAGCTAAAAGTAGGGGCTTCACATTGGTTGAAATTCTAGTTGTTGTGGCAATCGTCGCACTTCTTCTCATTTTGGGATTTTGGGCTTTTTCAAAACAACTTGCAAAAGGCCGCGACGCCAGAAGAAAAGCCGACATCAATAGAATTCAGGTTGCAGTTGAGGAATACGAAAAGGACCACAACTGTTATCCCCTGCCCAACCTTGTTGTTTGTGTTCCGGGAACCGGTCTTCAGCCGTATCTTAAACAAATACCTTGCGATCCCAGAACAGGAGCATCCTATTTATATGATTATGACACAACTACCGCCTGTGCCAGATGGTATAGAGTTTTTGCAAAACTTGAAAACACATCCGACCCGGATTATACCGCCGGAATTGGGAGAGACGGCACTTATTCTTATGTGCAATCGAGCCCCAATGCACCGGCAGGAAATCTTTTTGTTTCCTACTATTACGGATGTAAGGCAGGCCTTTGCGTTCCCATTTTTTTCGACGCGAGAAGGCCCGGAGCGGAGTGTGACCCTCACTATAGCAGTCCAACCTGCTCCGGAGCGTGCAGCAACCCTAGATTTGAGTGTAAACCTTGGAGATGAAATTATTCACAAAAAAAGAGTGGATAGCGGTAGTAATTATTTTAGCCGCTATTTCCTTAGCTTCATTTTTTAATTTCAGAACTTCCTTGATGAGGGCGCGCGATGCGCAAAGGGTTGCCGATTTGGGAACTTTGGTTGATGCTCTTAATACTTACGCCGGCGACTTTGGTTTTTACCCGCAGGCATCTTCCGACGGCGAGATTGTGGCCTGCAAAAAAGAGGGAGCAAAGGTTTTCAAGGGAATGAAAATAAAGGATTTTTTGGCGGCTCTTGCCCCCTGCGAATGGGGAAAAGATTCGCTTAGCGATATTACCGACGCCACATTTCCCGCCTACCTTAAAAATTTGCCCAAAGATCCGAAAAGCGCTGCCGGTTATTCTTTTCGCTACCTTTCAAACGGCAGCAGATTTCAACTCTACACTGCCTTGGAAACAAGCGACTCGGACGAATTTAGGCCCGATATTGTAAAAAGAACCTTGGCATGCGGAAACAAAATTTGCAGCGCGGGGCGCGCGTTCGGGGCAACGCCTCTTGATAGGTCTATCGACCAGTATGAGCAGGAGCTTCTTCAGAAGCAAAAGAGTATGTAGTATTTAGTATACTGTATACAGTATGGCAAAATCTAAAATGCCGAATTCAAAGTACCTAATACGGAATACCGAATACCGAATACCGAATACTGGTTTTACCCTCATCGAGCTCCTCATCGTCATGGCCATCATGGGAATTTTGGCAACGCTTCTTGTCGGTGGGTTTCAAACAGCGCAAATGAGAGGCAGAGATTCACAAAGGAAGTCGGATTTAAAAGAACTTTCCAACTCCCTCGAGCTTTTTTATAACGACTACGGACTTTATCCGGCTGACTCCTCCGGACTAATTGTCGGCTGTCCATATCTTTCTTCGGGAAGCTCGATTCCCTGCTCTTGGGGAGCGGGTCAGTTTACCGATAATAAAACCACATATTTTAAAAAGATGCCGTCCGATCCAAGCGGGGCGCAAATTTACTTTTATCGTGTAGTGCCAGGTTCGGGAAACAAAAAGTATCAAGTCTTTGCTCACTTGGAAAATCCCAAAGATCCGGGATGCCTAAACGGCAATTGCGCCAGCCCCGGAGTGAGTTATGCTTGCGGCTCGGGTAGAATCTGCAATTTTGCCATCACGTCGGCCAACACCGGCCCGACGGAATTGTATACTGTATGTAGTATTCCGTATACCGTATCCAGAATGAAAAAATATCTTGCCCAAAATACCAAATACTCTATACCGAATACTGCATACCGAATACTGCATACCGGTTTTACTCTCATTGAGCTTCTTGTTGTTATCTCCATCATAGGAATTTTGACTACTCTGGTTTTGGCCAACCTTAATGCCGCTCGTGAGCGCGGAAGGGATGCACAGAGAAAGTCGGACCTGCATACGATTCAGACCGCTTTGCGCCTTTACTACAATGACACGGGAAGCTATCCGGGCAATGACGGAAATTCCCAGATTGTCGGCTGCGGGTCAAAAGATTCCAGAACCTCTTGTCCTTGGGCCGGCGTTTGGACAACTACAGAGGGGGCAATTTATGCCAATCCCCTACCCAAAGACCCCTTGGATGTTCCTACAGATACCGTGAATGATTACCGCTATGCCTCAGTTGATGCGGATAATTATATCCTTGAGGCCTGTTTGGAAAATAAAAGCGATGCAAAAGGAATTGGGACTACCAGTCTAACTTGGTGCCCAAGCGGGTGGGAGTACGTAGTAAAGCCATGAAAAAGGGATTTACATTAGTCGAACTATTGGTTGTCATATCTCTAATCGGGATTCTTTCGGCACTGGCCTTGGCGTCTTTTACCGGAGCACAAAAGCAGGCTCGCGATACACAGAGAAAATCGGATATTAAACAGTATCAAAATGCTCTTGAGCAATACGCAAATAAAAATAACGGTCTTTATGTTTCAACGGGGGGAAGCGCAGTGGACCCGTCAAGCGGCACATACTGCTCAACATTGGGTTTTACAAACTGTCCTACCGACCCGAAAGCTCCAGCCCGTTTATACTGGTTCGAAACCGACGGAACTCCGGCGGGAAGCATTACGGGAACAAAGTACGCTCTTTGGACTCAACTGGAAAATACTTCGTCATATTTTGTTGTCTGCTCTAGCGGAAAAGTCGGAACCACAACATCATTCACTGATCCGGGAGGAGGAAACTGCCCAATTTAACCGGTAGTTTGTATACCGTATTTAGTATGAAAATAAAAAAATATCTTGCCAGAAATACCAAATTCCGAATACTGAATACTGGATACAGAATACCGAATACTGGTTTTACTCTGATCGAGCTTTTGGTTTCCATTTCGATTATCGCTATTCTCATCGGTCTTTCCCTTTTTGGGTTATCGGGAGCAAGAGAATCGTCCAGAGACGCAAAAAGAAAAGGCGATTTGGAACAAATCCGTTCGGGTTTGGAAATTTTCAAATCAGACTGCAGCAAATACCCCTCGGGTAACGGCGTTGCGGCGACCGTTATTCCCAATTCTGCCGGTGCGCTAAAAGGCGACGATTCGTCGGCTTCATGTTCGTCCAGCAATACCTATATTTCCCAAGTGCCCGTTGACCCGGTTGACCCCACCAGAACCTATCTTTATAGCTCCGCGGGAGTTACCTATGAGTTATGCACGGCACTTGAACAAGGTTCGGAACCCGCCGTGACCTGCGGAGGCTCATCCTCCTGCGGTAGTGCTACCTGCAATTATAAAGTGACAAATCCGTGATGAATGAAAAAGGCTACACCTTACTCGAAATTCTTGTTGCCCTGACAATAGTCGGGATAATCTTCTCAATAGGCTATGTAGGCTTTAGGAGTTTTTCGCAAAGACAGGAAATGCAAGCCGTCGCACGAAATATAAGAGGAGACTTAAGGCTTGCGCAGGGGCAAGCACTGGCCGGAAAGAAACCCTCGGGTGCCAACTGCGACTCCCCCGCCACACTGGACGGCTTTAATTTTAGTGTTGATTCGGCGACAACTTATTCGATAAATGCCGTTTGCTCGGGAGGGCTAATCGAAACAAAAAGCGTTTCAATGCCCAGCGGTATTACAATCGCAGCCGGGGCGGTAAATCCGATTGTTTTTAAGATAATCGGAAACGGAACCAATATAACCGGACAAGTTGTGATTAACATTACCCAAACCGGTACGACAAATACGGCTTCCATCACGGTTACGGAAGGAGGAGAAATCCAGTGAGGCAAAAAGGTCAAAGCCTTTTTGAAGTTGTTGTCGCTTTGGCGGTAATAACGTTAATTATTGTTGCGATTGTGAATTTGGCAACAAATTCCATAAGAAACACGGATTTTTCCAGAGACAAAACTCTTTCCGCGCGATATTCGCAAGAAGTTTTGGAATGGTTAAGGGGACAAAGGGATACCAACTTTACGACATTCTCCGCCAATGCTTTGACAAGCACTTGGTGTTTTCAAACTCTTGCTTGGAGTTCGGTAGGAACATGTTTGCCAAGCCAGACGATTGCGGGAACAAAATTTAGAAGGGAAGGCTATTTCAATACGAGCCAGCTTGGTGGGAAAACAATAATTCAGGCCACAGTTAGAGTTTATTGGAGCGATTCCGGCGGAGACCACGAAGTAAGGAGCGCGACCAGCCTAACCGATTGGAGACAACAGTGAAAAAAGGTATTAGCTTGATTGAAATTTTAGTAGTTGTGACTATTTTTGCGGTTCTGGGAATTCTTGCGACCCGGGCGGTTCTTTTGACTCTAAGGGGAACAAACAGAAGCACGGCCACAGTAAAAGTAAGGGAAAATCTTAACTACGCCTTGGCCGTAATGGAAAGACAATTAAGAAATGCCCAAAACGTATCGCCTTGTCCCAACACAGACACAACTACCCTTAATTATACGGATGCAGACGGAAACACGAGCTCTTTTTCCTGTCAGAGCATTGGCCCGAGCGGCTATGTGGCTTCCGGCTCTGCCCGTCTGACCAGCAGTGACGTAGGGATTACTTCCTGTTCTATTGTATGTGCGGCAGGAACGGGAGGAGTCCCGGATAATGTGAGTATCTCTTTGGTTGCCAAGGATACGAAAAATGTTGGTATCGAATCCGCCCAAGCCACCGCCAACACCCAAATCTACCTAAGAACATATTAAAACTCAGAATTTAGATAGTTGCTGAAAGTATGTGGAAATTGGTAAACTGGATCTAGTATGAGACAAAAAGGGCAAGCGCTTCTTTTGGTTCTTCTTTCGATGGCTGTTGTTTTGACTATTGTTCTTTCCGTTCTTTCCCGCTCGATTACCGATATCGCGGTTACCTCCAGAGACGAAGAAGCTCTACGGGCTTTTTCGGCGGCGGAGGCAGGAGTTGAACAGGCTTTGGTGGCCGGGGGCGGCTCCGGAACGGTTGGAAATGCCACATTTGATGCAAACGTCAGCGGATTTGCCTCCGGCTCAAAAGCCTTTGTGAATCCCGAGGGGCTTTACTCGGGAGAGAGCATGATTGCGTGGTTTGCTGCACACGACGCAAACGGAAATTTGGTATGTAGTGCTGAGTTCCCCTGCTTCACCGGTCAAAATCTTAAGGTTTGCTGGGGCAAGGCAGGAACGCCGGCAACGGATGCAACAACCCCTGCGGTTGAAGTGAGCATATTTTACCTCTCGACTCCGGACGATTACTCCACCACAAAAATTGCCAGAGTTGCTTTGGATCCGAACTCAAACCGCACAGCTACCAACAAGTTTTCCGCTCCCGATGCCGGCACCTGCACGATAAGTGGAACCAACTTCCAATTTCAAAAAACGATAGACTTGGCCACCTTGGGAGTTCCGGCAGGCTCTTACGGTGTTCAAAACGGCTTGCAGTTTGCAAGATTCAGATTTCTTTACAACACCGATACCACCCATCAAGCCGGAATCGACGTAAATTTGCCCGGAAATTCTCTTTTGCCTTCGCAGGGGCTCAAAATCGACTCCGCGGGAACTTCGGGCGAGTCGAACAGAAAAATCGAAGTTTTTCAATCTTACGGCGAAGTCCCCCTGTCCTTTAGCGGGTCTGTATTTTCTACAGGAGACATTGTAAAGTAATTACTAGCTGCCTATGGTCGGCTTAGATATTGGTTCCAAAACAATTAAAGCGGTAGAACTCGCCAAAGAAGGTGACGGATGGAAACTTCTTGCTTCGGGCGTAATTGGCCACACGGGAGATTCGGTTGAACACATTAAGGAAGACAAGAATATAGCCGCATTGGCCGAGATAATCAAAAAACTTTTTAAGGAAGCCAGGATTTCTTCAAAACAAGTTGCCGTTTCAATTCCCGAATCGCAGGTTTTTACAAGAACTATAACTTTTCCCATGCTTACCGACCAAGAAATTGAGTCCGCCGTCAAATGGGAGGCCGAGCAGTATATTCCCATTCCCCTTAAGGAAGCGATTGTTCAACACCAAATTCTTGAAAGACGCGAGAATGCCACTCCGCCGGGGGTTGCGGTTCTTTTGGTTGCTGCACCACGGAGCCTGGTCGAAAAATACACGCGGGTTGTGCAACTTGCGGGCCTCACACCCATGGCGGTCGAGACTTCTTTAATGGCGGCAGCGCGGGCATTGGCTCCGGTCGACCAAACCGTAATGATTATCGATTTGGGTGCCCGCTCCACGGACATGGCCATAGTTAAGAATGGAATGCTTTCTTTCTCCCGTTCCGTAGCCACTGCCGGAGAGGCATTCACTCGCGCCGTTGCCCAAACCTTGGGAGTTGAAATTCAGCAGGCCGAGGCATACAAAAGAACATACGGACTGTCCAGTTCCCAGCTGGAAGGAAAAATAAAGGGAGCACTCGACCCGGTTTTTAAAATGGTTACGGACGAAATCAAAAAGGCAATACACTTTTATCAGACTGAGGAAAAGGGAGACGCCCCCAAAGCCGTAATTCTTTCGGGAGGAACAGCCGGAATGCCGCAGGCGGTGGGAGCATTGACCGAAATGCTCGGGCTTGAGGTTGTTGTAGGAAATCCCTTTGCCAAAGTTGTAGTTAATCCGGATGCCGCAAAAAGCTTGGCCGCTTTTGCACCTCTTTATTCGATTGCGGTCGGGCTTGCCGAAAGAGGAGAGTAAAAAATGGCCGATATCAACCTGTTGCCGACAGAAATAACTCCGAAGGGTTTCATGGTCCGGCTAGCCCAAATTTTAAGAAACGTTGCAACGGTAGGGCTTGCGTTTTTTTTGATTTCGGGAGTCGGAATAGGGGCGTTTTTTATTTTAACTTCTGTAGAAATTCGTTCGTCCACTACACGACAGGACCAGCTCAAAACCACGGTTAAATCTTTGGAATCTACCGAGCAAAGCCTGATTCTTTTGAAAGACAGAGTCGGAAAGGTTAAACAGGTTTTGGGGGCGGATACCGTGAGCCCAAGTGTTCAAAAAGCAGGTGCGATTATTACTTCCTTTCCCCCGGATGTTTCCCCGAAAGAAATTCAAATTGGAGATATTACCAAAATTACGGTTACGGTTTCCGATACTTCGGAGCTGGTGAAATTTATGTCGGCACTAATGGCGGCAAATAAATTTAAGAGGGTTGATTTGAAAGGATTTAGCTTTAGCCCGACAAGCGGCTATTTAGTTAGCATAGAAATGGTAGACAAATGAAGAAAAGCTTAATTCCGCCGAATTTTCAGGTCTTAATTACGCCCTTCGGCCTTATTTCGGCAATGGCAATTTTGGGAGCGGTTGTTTATAACGTCGGCGTAGCCAGAATTTCCCAGCAAAATTTGCAGATGGCTCAAACCAAGAAAAACGAAAGCGTCTTGGCGGAGCGGGTTTCGGTTCTTCAGGAAGTTTCGGGCACAGTTACGACTCAAGCAAAGGTAGCCGACGCCGCAGTTCCAAATATAAATCCCGGACTTTTGACGCTTTCGCAGCTTAGGCTGCTTGCGTCAAAAACTTCGGTTACGGTTGTCGATTTCGGAATAGGCTCCGAAATAAGGGATGTGGGTGGCCTTACGAGGGTTGAAACTACGATTGTAGTCGAAGGGTCTTTTGCCAATGTGGTTAGTTTTGTTAGCCAAATAAATACTGTTGCCCCGATTGCGGTTCCCGGAAAAATAAGGATTACGAGTGCAGGGGCATTATCAAGGGCTTCTGTTACGGCGAGTTCTTATTTCGCGCCATTGCCGACAAAACTTCCTTCTTTGACGGAGCCGATAACAAAGCTTACTTCGGCGGAGGCGGATGTTATTTCGAAGATTTCGCTTTTAACCCAACCGGCATTTTTGGAGCTTACTGCCCAACCCGCCGCTCCCCGCTCCAATCCGTTCTAAATTTTGATATAATTCAGCCTGTTTAGCTATGGACAAGAAACAGATAAAAATATTGGTTGATTTGTTCGACAAGGCCGGAACACTTAAGGATGTCAAAAGAACCGGCTGGGTTCTTAAAGGTGTTGAAGATGCGGAAAGCGTTGCCGACCACACTTGGCGGATGTGCCTTTGTTGTGTTCTTTTGGCTGATAAAAACGTTGATAAGCAAAAACTTGTAGAGATGTGTATCGTTCACGATTTGGGAGAAATCGAAGTAGGAGATATTAAATGGGAGACAGGTAAAAAGGTGCTATTCTCTCCGACCCCCAAGCGTGGGAAGGAACTTGCAGTAGTTAAAGAGATTTTTGGTAAGCTTGCCGGTGGAAGGAAATATATTAATCTTCTTAAAGAATTTAACGAGCAAAAGACTCCGGAGGCAAAGCTTTTAAAGCAAATAGAGAAGGTTGAGATGACCCTACAGGCTTTGGAGTATGAGAAAAGAGGTTATCGTGCTAAGAAATTTGATGAGTTTTGGGAAAACTCTGAAAAATACTTAAAAGGAAATTCTTTGGAGCCAATTTTTAGATACCTTCAGGAAGCAAGAAAAAATTCTTAGGCTTTTTCTTCTACGGAGACGGAGACGCCTTTTTGTTCCAAGGTTGCGCGAACCTTAAGAAGATTTCTAATTGTTCTAATGGTTTTTCCGCCTTTTCCGATAATCATTCCAATAACACCCGGTTTGGCGGAAACGATATAGTTGGTATGAGATTCTGCCGAACTTTCGGCCACTTCATACTTTTCTTTGCCCAAAATGCCCGTCAAGAGGAAATCTAAAAGTTCTCTCATTTTTTCTCCAGTAACTCCTTCACGGCGCTTGATATTTGCGCTCCCTTTTTGACCCAAGCTTCGAGTTTTTTCTTATCAATCAAAAAAGCGTCAACCGAAGGCTGCCATGTACCGATTATTTCCAAAGGAGCAGTATTGAGCTTTTTGCGCTCGTCGATTGCAACGATTCTATAAAAAGGCTTGTGCCTTACTCCCGTTCTTGCCAGTCGAATTTTCAACATTTGTGCGTGTATTGTAGCTTTTTGGAGTGTGGACTACAAGTAGTGACTCTCCAGTGCTTTTTGTGCGGCCTCCTGCTCTGCCACTGCTTTGCTTTTTCCCTCTCCCCTGCCGACTTTTTTGCCGTTGACGCTGACTTCCACCACAAAATCCTTGCTGTGGTCCGGTCCGGACTCCTGAACAACCTGATATTTGGGAGCCGGCAAGCTTTTGGACTGTACCGTTTCCTGGAGTCTGCTTTTGGCGTCTTTGAGAGGTTCTTTTACTTTTTCCTCGATTTCCGGAAGAAGGTTGACTTCGATAAAGCCTTCCGCCGCATCGATTCCGGAATCCATAAACAAAGCCCCGATAATTGCTTCAATTGTATCGGCCAAAAGAGATTCGTTTGTTCTTCCTCCCCCCTCCTCTTCCCCCCTGGACAGATAGATGGCCTTGCCGACATTAAGTTTTTTGGCCAAGATGGCAAGATTTTGGGTATTAACAAGATTTGCCCGCAGAGCGGTTAAGTATCCCTCTTCTTCATTCGGAAATCGGGTAAATATTTCTTTGGAGACCAAAAATTCCAAAACCGCGTCTCCCAAAAATTCAAGGCGTTCATTTGAACCTCTTTTGCCCGGATGTTCGTTAAGCCACGATTTATGGGTTAGGGCTTGTTCGAGCAATTCCTGATTTTTGAAAAGTTCTTTAAGTTTATCTATATCTGTCATTTGAATCGTCACTCGGCATCAGGATTTTCCTCTTTGTAAATTGTACCCAATACGCCGTTAACAAAGGAAGAGGAGTTTTCGCTTCCGAACTCTTTGGCAAGCTCAACCGCTTCATCAATTATAACTTTAGGCGGTGTTTTTCCCTCATCAAGTTCATAAACGGCCAGCTGTAAGATTGCAAGGTCGATTCGATTTAGCTTATCGATTGGCCACTGCGTTGCGGCTTTTTGGATTTTTTGGTCGATTTCGTCTTTCTTGGCTAGAATCTTTTTTACGATTTCATCTTCTCCGGGTTGAGGAGTATACGTTTCGGCAAAGAGGGATTTGACGACCTCTCTTCTTTTCTGATGTCGAGGATCGGCAGCGGTTTTCATTATTTGTAGAAGCCGCAGTAACGGCACGCTTTATGCGGCTCTTTTAAGCGCTTGCAACTCGGACAGCGGACCACGCCGGGAATGCGTAAGGCCTTTTTGCGGGCTGCGCTTCGCGCTTTTGTACTTTTCTTTTTCGGTAAAGGTGTCATACAACGAGAATTTTAACTTACGAGAGCCTCGGGGCGCAAGTGTGAAAATAGTTCGGGGTGTGCCTCCGCCACGTCCCTTGAGGCTTTGATAAGCTCGGAATCCTGCCAGGAGGCGACTTTAAGCTCGGGAAAGCCGTGCTGTCTTAGCCCAAAAACCTCTCCGGGGCCCCTAAGCTTTAGGTCCAGCTCGGCCAATTCAAATCCCGAATTGTATTTTGTTAAGGCCGAAAGCCGGCTCATGACGTTTTGGGATTTGCTGTCGGTGAAAAGAAGGCAATACGATTTCTTTGCTCCCCTTCCTACTCTGCCTCTAAGCTGGTGAAGCGTGGCAAGTCCGAACCTCTCGGCGCCTTCTATAACCATAACTCCTGCGTTGGGGATATCTATTCCGACCTCAACAACAGGAGTAGTAATTAAGATATCGGTTTTGCCTTTTTTAAATGTTTCGATTACTTTCTCCTTATCTTTGGCGGGAATTCTGCCGTGAAGAAGCCCCAACTTTAATCCCTTGAATATTTTTGAAAGAACCCCAAATTCTTTTGTTACGGCTTTAACATCCTGCATTGTTTCTTTTTCCGATTCTTCGATTAGAGGGCAGACAATAAAAACTTGTAACCCGTGACTAGTAACTAGTGACTGGATCCACGCATAAGCCTTGTCGCGTTTGACCGGGGGGACAACCCAAGTGGTTACTTTAATTCTTCCCCTTGGCATATCGGTTAGAACCGACAAATCCAAGTCGCCGTATATTGTCATAGCTACCGTGCGCGGAATGGGAGTTGCGGTCATAGTTAATATATGCGGAACTGTTGTACGGGTTTTGCTTTTTTTGACCAATTCCGCGCGCTGGGCAACCCCAAAGCGGTGCTGTTCGTCAACAACCACCAATGCAACCTTTTCAAATTTGGCTTTTTTGTGGATTAAAGAGTGCGTGCCGACAAATATATCCGTTCTGCCGAGATCGGATTTTTTTATGGAAGACGTAACCAAACTTACGCGGACTTTCAGGGGGTCGAAAAGTGTTTTTAGGGTGTTGTAGTGCTGTGAAGCCAAAATTTGGGTCGGGGCCATAATCACCGTCTGAAATCCGTTGGCAAAAGTAACCAATGCGGCAATTGCGGCTACAACTGTTTTTCCACTTCCCACGTCCCCCTCCAATAGCCTGTTCATCGGCTTGTCTTTTGATAAGTCGGACAGAATTTCCTCGATGGCTTTCCCTTGGGAAGGAGTCAGCTCAAACGGCAGGGTTTTGATGAAGCTTTCTACGACCGATTTATCTACGGATAGACAGTAAGAAGGAACATTTTTCTTCCACTGCGTTTTTCTTTTCAGGCTGGCCAGTTGAAGGCGCAAAAGTTCTTCAAAGGCAAGCCTTCTTCTTGCGGGTTCAACATCCGCCAAATTTTGGGGGAAATGAGCGCTTCGGACGGCCTCGTCGAATTTCGGAAAATTATATTTTTTTATTAAAGCGGCGGGAAGATATTCATCGAGATTTACTTCCGAAATAACATCGCTTATCCGAGTTCTTAGCCACTTGGAAGATACGCCGTAAGTTTCGGGATAAACCGGAACCAGCCCTGCGGTATGAAGCCTGGCCTTTCCCTCTTTGACGATTTCGTATTCCGGCGAAACAAGTGCTTTATTTCTTCCGAACCAATCCACCTTTCCTGCCATAGAAATTGTGTCTCCCGGAAAAATAGTTCTGACCAAAAACGGCTGGTTAAACCAGACAACAGTAATTTTGCCCGTGGAGTCGGCAACTTGTCCAATCTGTAACTTTCTTCCCGAACGCGTGTATTGATTTTTTAAAGAGACTACTTGCCCGGAAACGGTTGCAACCTCACCGGGTTGTAATCCCGCAATATCCGAAGTTAAAGAAAAATCCAAATATCTATGGGGAATATGGATAAGTAGGTCGCGGATCGTAAAAATTCCCAGATTTTCCAGCCTAGAAGCATAAGTTGGCCCAACCTTTGGCAGGCTTTCGACTGAATCTTCAAGCTGCATCATCTGAAAGCCGTAAGAAAAGGAATAATAGAGGTCAGTATCAAGCCCAACGAGGCGATGATAATAAGGAGCACGAATAATTTCCTGGCTTTTTTACCGAACATAATTACTTTATGACTACTTTAACAAATTTTACTTTTCCAACCCGCACGACAAGACCTTTGTCCGGAATTTCGATTTCCTTTGCCGGATCATTCTGTTCTTGGCCGTCAATATCTATGGCCTTTTGATTGATTAGCCTTTTTGCTTCGGAACGCGAGCTTGCCAAATGAGTTGCAAAAACCAAATCCAAAAGCGGCAAATGCGATTCCGCAATATTAACGCTTATTATCTCTTCCGGCGTTTCTCTTTTTTGAAAAGTTTTTTCAAAATATGCGTGTGCTTTTTCGGCTTCCTTTACTCCGTGTATTTGCGTAGTGACGTCATAAGCAAGCTTCTTTTTTGCCTGCATCGGTCCGAGCTTATCAATTATACTAACTGGCAGATCCGTCAAAAGCTCGGTTGCCAAAGACAGCATGGAGTCGGGAAATGCCATCACTTTTCCGAATATATTTTCGGCCGAATCCGTCATGTTTATCACATTTCCCTCCGTCTTGCCCATTTTTGCTCCGGTTGGGTCTTCAAGAAGTTTGGTTGTCAAAACAAATTTTTCTTTATTCTTCAAGTCTTTCATTAAAGTTCGACCCACCAGCATGTTGAACAACTGGTCGTTTCCTCCGACCTCCAAATCAACCCCCATTGCAACCGAATCGTATCCCTGGATAAGCGGATAAAGAAATTCATGGAGATAAATTGGCTTTTCGCTTTTTAGTCTTTCCTGGAAGAAATCCCTTTCTAGGGTCTGTTGTGCGGTTACGTGGGAAGCAAGCTTAAGGAAATCCTCCTCGGAGAGTTTGGAATGCCATTCGGAGTTAAATTTTACATCGGCTTTGTTTGGGCCTTCAAAATCCAAGATTCTTCCGGCCTGGTTTATGTAATCCTCGAGGTTTTTGAGAATTTCCTCTCTTGTCAAAAGATGGCGTGCAGCAGTCTTGTCGGTCGGGTCCCCTATCATTCCGGTAAAATCCCCGATGAGAAAGATTACCTTGTGTCCCAGTTTTTGAAATTGTGCCAGTTTCCGAAGCCCTATCATGTGTCCGATATGGAGTTTTGGACTTGTGGGGTCAAAACCCTGATATAAAGTAATCTTTCTTTTGGCCATAATTTCGGCCAATCCTTCTTTGGAGGGGAGAATCTCCGCAACTCCACGAGTAAGCACCTCATCAATAGTCATATCTGATTTTACCCTATTTACTGGAAAGCCGTCAAAGGAGTTTGATACAATTCACATATATTATGTGGAGAGATAGGCTAAGGCACCGAAGGACCCCTTATATCTCCCGCTCGAGGGACCTGGTTAGACTTACCAAACTTGCCTTCCTGGCTGTTGTCGTTATTTTTTTGGGCGCATTCGTCGTTTTGCCTATTTTTTCTTTCGGACTCCCCTCTCCGGATAAAATCGTAAGACAGAGCGGATTTTCGACAAAAATTTTGGACAGAAACGGCGAAGTTCTTTACGATATTTATGCAAACCAAAACCGCACCCCCGTCCAGTTTTCGGATTTACCCGTGTATTTGAGAGAGGCAACAATTTCCATAGAGGATAAAAACTTTTACAAGCACCAAGGCTTTGACCCTACGGGAATACTCCGGGCAGCCTACAACATAGTCATATATCGCAAGCTGCAGGGAGGCTCGACTCTTACCCAACAGCTTGTCAAAACGGTTCTTTTGACACCCGACAGAACAATTTTCAGGAAAATCAGGGAATTTATTCTGGCGATTCAGATTGAAAGAAAATACTCAAAAGACCAAATTCTTCAGATGTATCTTAACGAAGCTCCTTACGGCGGAACCGCATGGGGGGTTGAGGCGGCAAGCGAAGTTTATTACGGCAAAAAGGTAAAAGATTTGGATTTGGTAGAGTCGGCTATTTTGGCGGGACTTCCCCAAAGTCCGTCTTATTATTCTCCTTTCGGTTCGAATTCGAAGGCATACATTAACCGAACTTATGACGTTTTAAGAAGAATGCGCGAGGACGGATATATCACAAAGGACCAGGAGCAGGGGGCACGCGCCCAAGTTCCTAATGTCCAATTTGACGTTCAGGGCGCAAGCTTCAAAGCCCCGCATTTTGTCCAATACGTGCAGAAAATCTTAAATGACAGATACGGCGAAAGCGTAGTCGAAAAAGGAGGACTAAAAGTGACAACGACCCTTGACTGGAAGCTTCAGGACAAAGCCCAGCAAATAGTCTCCGACGAAATTTCGAAAGTCGAAAGCCAGCATATTACAAACGGCGCGGCCGTAGTAATGGATCCGCAAACGGGCGAAATTTTGGCAATGGTGGGTTCCAAAAACTTCAACGACCCCAATTACGACGGCCAGTTTAACGCTGCGGTGGATGCCCTAAGGCAGCCGGGTTCTTCTTTTAAGCCTTTTACATATGTCACGGCTTTTCATAAAGGTTTTACTGCGGCAACGCTTCTGATAGACGTTCCCACGACTTTTCCCGGAGGAGCGAATAACCCCGACTATAAGCCGGTCAATTACGATGGAAAGTATAGAGGCCCGATGCAGGTGCGTTTTGCCCTGGCCAATTCCATAAATATTGCGGCGGTAAAAATGCTGGCAATGGTAGGAATAAAAGACGTATTGCAAACCGCAACCGATTTGGGAATTACTACTCTTCCCCCGACGCAAGACACTCTTAATCGCGTCGGTCTTTCATTAACTCTTGGAGGCGGAGACGTGCGGCTGTTGGATATGACGGATGCCTACTCTCCGTTTATGAACAAGGGTTACAAAGTTGAGCCCGTATCGATTCTTAAGGTCGAAGACGCAAACGGCAAAGTATTGGAGGAAACAAAGCCCAAAAAGGGAAGAAGAGTTTTGTCCGAAGAAGAAGCTTGGCTTATAGCAAACATTCTTTCCGACAACAATGCCCGTGCCGAAATTTTCGGTACAAACTCGCTTTTGAATATTTCGGGAATTACGGCCGCAGTCAAAACAGGAACAACCAACGACAAAAAGGACAACTGGACGATTGGAGGAAATCCCAACTCGGTTGTCGGAGTTTGGGTCGGAAACAACGACAATACCTCGATGCTAAATGTTGCCTCCGGAGTTTCGGGTGCCTCTCCAATTTGGAGAAGTATCCTTTTGGCGGCTTTGGTAGGCAAGCCCAATGTAGGTTTTGACAAGCCCGGAGGAATTGTTACGGCGGGAGTCGATAGTGTTTCCGGCTACGGTGCCCACGACGGATATCCTTCTAGGCAGGAATATTTTATTAAGGGAACCGAGCCGGGCAAAGACACGGTTCATGTAAAACTCAAGGTGTGTAAGAACGAAGGAAAGCTTGCAACGCCTTCGGACATTGCCGGAGGCAATTATGACGAGAAGGAGTTCTTTGTATTCAAGGAAGAAGACCCGACTGCTGGCCCCGGACAGCCCAATAAATGGCAGGAAGGAATAAATGCCTGGCTTACTTCACAAACGGATTCCAGGTATCACCCTCCAAGCGACTATTGCGGGACTTCCAATCCCTTGGACGTGCAGTTTGTAAATCCTACCAATCAGGCCGGAAGTCTTCCGTCCAATTTTACAATTAAGTTTACGGCAAGCTCGACCAGCGACATTGTAAATGCGGACCTTTATATAGACGGGAGTAAAGTCCGCTCATATTCCGGCCCGCCCTATGAATACCCCGTAACAAGTCTTTCAAACGGCCCTCATACTTTTAGAGCAGTTGCACAGGATTCGGCAAATCACCAATCCGATAGATCCATAACGGCCTGTGTTGGAGTTGCCTGGGACTGTACGGCTACACCCACACCAACGCCTACCCCGACTCCAACACCCCCCTAAAACATTCGGGTTCGGGTTTGTTATGGTATAATCCTTCATCAAGGGAATGACAGTAGAATTTTCGCAAAACAAAGCCGGATTGCTTAAGAAAGCAGAACACCTTCTATCTCTTAAGCGTTCCCGTCTTCCAAAAGGGATAAGAGATTATATAAGAACATTGAAGGAATCGGGTCAGCTTGAGCGGGCGGCTGCTATTGGTCGTCTGGCACACGAAGAGAAAACACAGCGAAGGGTTCTTAATGCAGTTGATGAACTCCAAGCGACTGTTGTAGATATTATTCAGTACAATAATGGGGATGTCGTCGATCACCTAGTTAATCAAGTCAAAGCTATCTGGATTCTGGACAGAATGAATATAATCAACGGGGCAGAAAGATACGAGGAGTTGAAAGCGGTAATAGAGCGCCAGAGCCCTGATACACAAAAAGCTTTGGAGGCCAGATTTCCTTCGGTTAAGATGGAAATAAACCGTCTGTTTCCTACCCGCAGAATCTAATCCTTAATTCTTCCGCCGAACTTCTTTTCGGTTACTGAGATAACCTTCTTCCTTATGATTTCCACATCTTTGTCGATAAGGGTTTTTGTGGGATGCTGGTACCAAATTCTGAAAGTGAAGAAGTCTTTGTATCGGTCGACGAGTTTTACGTCCGCGATTAGCCTGTCGGCACTTATCATTTTTTCCATAACTTCTCCCAAATAAGTTTTTTCCGGAAAAGAAAAAGTAATATCCTCGATTTGTGGGGGAAAGTTGGGAATGGGAACAAATGAGCGAAGCTCTTTGGACGCTTTTTGCAAGGACTCGGCAGGAAACTCATAGTAGATTAGACCGGACTCCAATACTCCGAATTGGCCAATTTCGGTCTGTCCAGCTTTAATCGAAAGTCTTTGCGACGGCAAAAAGCCCCTGGAGTCTTCCGGAACAAATTTATAATCGATATTAAGTTTTTCAACAAGAGCCTCAACAATTCCCTTGGCATTTTCGTAAGAATACTCGGCAAAAATTCCAGCGATAGTCACTTGTTCGTTGGGCAAGTAACCTCTTTTTGGCAGATAAACATTTGCTATCTCGAACAAATGAAACGGCTCCTTTACTCCGGCATTTTCTTTTGCGGCTTTTTGCAAAGAAGGC
>JALHYA010000019.1 GCA_022868165.1 Patescibacteria group bacterium
GTAACAAGCCTAACCATGAACCCGCTCCGTAAAAGAGAGCGATAAAAGCGTCATCTACTAGGGACGCGAAAATACTAAGCATTAAAACAGCGTTCATTTTTATCATCCCCATAACCAAAATATCATTAAGCCTATTCCGATCCCCATAAGAATTGTTCCATATGCAAAACCTTCCGCGTAGTCATGTTCATGAAATTCATGGACTACAACAGCGGGGGAAAGGACAACCATCCCGACTCCTATCAATCCCGCGATCAATGGAACGTAATTCGGATAAATAGTCAATTCTAAACGCTTCCACCAATCATCAGGGGGAGTCCATTCTTCCCACCATGGAAGATCGCCTAAGTAACCGTTTTCTAAGAGATATTTGAGAAATTGGAAGTCATACCATTGAACCCACAAGCCTTTTCCCTTAAGCCAAATCTCCCATAGCTCTATTCCTTCCGTCCAATGCTTCCCCGTTTCCACACAATACATGAGATCGATTCCGTCCCAATATTGCTGTTCTGTTTTCAATGTTTCATTCAATGCCATAAGCTCAACGGGAGAATAACTATAGAGACTTGAACAATTCGGTGTCAAAAGAAAGCCATTGATTAACCATCCTGAACCTTCGACAAGCCTAGCGTATTCAGGAGCCCATGTGTAATTTACGAGATTAACATAGTCAAGCCATCCATTCGCGGGGGACTGTAGATCACCCGTCGGATAAATCGGATTAGTGAAAAGGAATTTGGAAACCTCTAAGTATTTAGTTTTCATCCACACGTTAGTATAGTTTAGGGAAAGAAGTCGGTAAAGAGCGACTTGAATCATTCCCGACATTGTCGAATATTCGTTATATACGGAATAATCGGGTGCCCATGGTTTATCGTAATATCTCCCGCTCAGAATTCCCCACATAACATAATCGTTCACGGTAGTGACCGCGCGCGTAACATTGGTTTCTATTCCATAGATGATCGGACATATGACACAGTAAACCCGTGTCGTGTCTTGATAATCACTGAGAACATTGTAAAGTCCGACATAGCGATGTTCTGTCTCGTTCCATAGTTTTGTTCTGATTCCATTCGCGACTGAATCCGCGACACCTGAAAAGTAAGCCTGATCCGAATTGTTCATGACACCGCACAAGTAAGCATAGTCTCTATACCCCGCTTGACCTTCACAAGTATCATGCGTCCATGTCCATTCTGATTTTGTGTAGATTGTCCCGTTATAGTGGTATCCATCGACGGGAATCCATGAAGTCGTATTAGTCAAGTCCCATATGAAGTCTTTACATTTTACGAGCTGATTCCAGAAATGAATAACGGTGTCCGTGTCTCCCGTGGCGTTATGGTATTTTGCCAAAAGACTAATTGCACATGCTGAAAAGCTGTCGATCTTGTCATATCCGTAATAAAGCCCTTCATCTGGATTCGTCCATGGATGCTGATCGCCATCCGTAAGGATGAAAGGAAAGCTTCCATCTGTCAAATTCTGTTTTGAAAAGAGATAATGAATGAATCGTTTCGCCGCAATTAGATAAGTGTCTTTGTTTTCGGGGACGTATTGGCAGAGGTCGATTAATGACATCATGGCCAATTCGCTAGAGTATAAAACTACCCATGCGTCTCCCCCGAAAGCTTTTCCCGTGATCTCGTTAGAACATCCAGATGGAAACATTGTGTTAAGAATCATGTTCGCGGAGTTTATCATACGAGTTTTTGTTTCCGTGAATGTGAAAGGTTGATACTCCTTAACGTAAGTTTGTTCCAATGTTTCGGTTTGGACAAAAAACTGAACATGATATTGGACGTATGTTCCATTTACGTCTTTATAGTCATATGGGGGGACGGGTTTCTGTGTTGATCCCCAATAGATGTTTGCAAAATAGAATGTTGGGTAGATTGTCGGATAACCGCGATGGAACGCGATTATTATCCGTGTTGTCGGTGAAAATAGGCTTACGGGATTTGTGATTGAATCGTTGTTTTGCCAATAGGGATGTGCGATGTCCCCCGTCCAATCGTTATAGCAAAATCCCGCGTACATGCGATCTCGCGTATAGCGTAGATACCCGACTTCATATGAAAATTCATA
>JALHYA010000020.1 GCA_022868165.1 Patescibacteria group bacterium
ACAAATTGAGGTATCCATTCTTTTGAACAATTTCCTTTCATTTTTTATATTTCTCAGCAAATGGAATTTGTATAAAGAACAACATAGCTTAATTTGCCTTGAACACTTTTGTTTCAACTTCTTTCATTTTTCAATAAATGAAACCGTGATGCAGAAGATTCAAAATAGCTTCATAGGTTAAGCTACCCTATCAACAAAACATGAGAACCATAACAGTTTCGTTGAAGGAAGCGGAAGAGAGAACGATTGAAAGAATCTGTGAAGCTAGACAGATCAGTTCCCGACACCGTGCCGTTAAGATCGCTATTGAGGAGTACATTGAAAGATTCAACCGAATGGATAAACACCATCGAGTTCCAGATTTCAAGCTCGTAGAATGTCCCGAACACAAATAGCCGCTCTCCCCTTTTTTGTGTGTGATCGGCATGGAAAATATAAAAGAGGAAAGAAGTCTAAGGTCAAGAGGAAGACCGAAGGGAAAACCAACACATGGTGTAAAAGTTCCCGAAGATATGTGGGCTGAGGTTGAGGAGTATCGGGAAAAGAAACAGCTTGATACGTGGCCTGAGGCTATGCCATTATATTATTCAACTAAGGATAGTTATAAAGCGCCATTAGTAGTACGTACGGAAAAAATTGAACGGAAATTCAGAACCGAGTATGAGCGCCAGCGTAACATTCTTATTGAATCCCATGTTGAACAAAGGACCACGTTAGAAAATGACATGAAAGCCTTGAATTCTAAGGTCATTGAGAAGGATTCTGAGATTGGAAAACTGAAATGGCAACTGAAAGCGAATGCAGACATTGCGCGCGCTGAGATCGTTCAGAAGGATGCTGAGATCACTGAAAAGAATTCTGAGATCGCAAAATTGAAAGCGGAAATTGAAAAAGGGCCTTCTCCAGAGATCATGAAAGAACATAGTGAAATGAAAGAAACGATTCAATGTTTAGAATTAAAGCTCAATGAAGCTCGAAAAGGTAAGACGGAGTCACCTTCGTTGTATGATGATGAATGGGTTGCCAGAATATTGGCCGTTCGCCAACATGAAAGAACAAATGAAAAGAAAACTATTTGAGCCTTGAAGCCCTAGCTTTAAAGTAGGGTAGTTCAAACATGGCGAAAGGACCTCCGACAAGCCTTATGAAAATTTCTACGGAAAATAAAGAGTTATTAGAGAAAAAAAAGCGTAGATTGGGCCTTAAATCGCTAGACAAGGTGATCTCGGTCCTTTTGGAGAAACAAGAGAAGTCCTCTTCGGTCCATATAACGGAAAAGAAGCAAGAGCAGGCCCAAGACGTTCCAATAGAGAAGCCTAGGCTAGAATTGCCTTCATCTAAGGGAAATAAGGAAAAATGTCTTTTTAGAGCCGAGAAAGAGATTGGAAAAATACAATGCGCTAAAGACTTCGCTGAAACCGATGTGATCCATATTAAAACAATAGAATATTGTAATGAGTGTTGGACTAACGCTTTCCATATTAATTGAAGAGTTGTGGGTTATGCTCTCAGCAATACCACGAGCATACTAAGGCATAGTAATTTCGGTATACTAAAATTGTTTTTTGAAGGGTGTTTCTCGAAGCTATGAGGCGCAGATAGTCAAAGACGTGTGTTATTGCCTCTATTGCTAACGAGCTCTTATTTCCTTAACCTATTTCTGGACTGAGGAGAGGATAGGTGTATCTAGAAGGTGGAAGAGTAAACGAATTTCGGTATACCGATATTCGCATGGACTTTTCCCATAGTTTCTGAATTTCGGTATACTAAAATAGATATGTGACACTCGTGTTACACATAACTGTCACATTAAGACATACCTTCAACATAGGCATCCGTATATATATACTAAGTTTGTAACATTATTCATCATTCTTTTGATGGAAAGATATATACTTATGTTACATCTTAGCCTAAGTTTCTTAGAATGGTTGGACCCGTCAAAGTTTTCTTAGAATGATTGCGCCCGTCAAAAAAAACTAGGGCGCCTGAATTTTGAGAATCGTAATGACTTCAAACTTTAAAAGGAAAAGGTGGGGGGGTAACTGTGCAGAAATACCTAGTCGTGTCCATGACGTCTTATCTTTTTCCATGCTTCAGCCACGACAACGTAGACTAGAGCCGCTTCATAGAATAGAACTATTGGAATCACAATGAACAGAGCTATTGGCGCCGCGAGAACATAGCCTACCCACCTCAACACTTTCTTAACCGTGATCTTTTCTGTATCCCGGGTCTCATCTGTTTGTATTGTCATATGGACAATCTCCATTAGAATTTGAATTTCTTCTTGGTTTCTTTGATGCGCATTCCCATAGCTTTTTTTAATGCGCGTTCTTTGGCGGTCTCAGACATTGAGCCATAACATTGTCTCAGAATTCCTGAGCCTTCCCATCCTAGAGTCTGAGCGCACAGCTCGTAATTCCAATCTGTAGCCTCTAGGAATTCCTGAGCGCTCGTGTGTCTCCATATATGACATAGTTGTTTTGGAGTGGGGATTCCTGCTTTCTCGTAGATGGGCCTGAATAGGGCCAACACTTTCTTATGATGGAATGGAAATAGAAATCCAGATTCGGGGTTCCCTCTCGATGCTAAGTTTCTTTCGAGCCTCTCTTTCAGTTCTCCAATAATGAACTTTCGCCAAGTCTTCCGTCCGTTCTTGTGTCTACCTTTGTCAACAACCGTGATTATCCAATAGTGCTCGTGCTTCTCGATGTTCTCTATTCTTGCGTTTAAGGTTGCATTGATGCGGGTGGCTGTGTAGTAGAGGAAGAAAGGCAAGCTAAGCCATGCGTTGAACAATGAATCTTTTTCAACTGTTGCCTCTAGTGTTTCTATGAAAGCTTGTCTCTGTTTCTGAGTTAGACGATCATGTGATCTCTTCCCGATTTCGTAGGTGAGACTTCCATCAATGCCTTTAGATGTGAGGATCTCCCCATTGATGCCGTAGACGTTTTGAAACCATGAGCGCATAACTTTCTTTACGTGATATAAGGCTAGACCAGCGATCCTTTCTCTCCATAGTGTTGGCAGAAAATCGGCGCACTCTTCGATTGACAGGGTTCTAGGATGCCTTTTCAGATAGACGCAGAGATGCCAGAGGGTTCTAAGTCTTTCGTTTCTATGTCGAGGGCACACTTGCCTTCTTTCTAATGCCTTTTTGAACTGCTCAACTTCTGGAATTGTCAAGAATCCTTCATAGCTCATCTGATAAGGCTTGAGATCGCTTTCGCCTAGTTCTTTGAAAATCTGAATGATGGTTTCGTTGGGAATCAGTTTCATTTTTCGATAGATGGTTTGCCTTGAAACATTGAGTCGTTCTGAAAGCTCTGTTTCTGATGTAGTGGCATAGGCCCTAACCGCTTCGATCACGTTTTCTGTTGTCAGATGTTCAGGTCTTCCAACTCTCCTTTCTTTTCTAACTATCCTTTCTAAGAGAACCTGATTCTTAGATCGTGTTTCTTGTATGGTTATTGACTGTTGCATTCTATTGCACCGTAATATACTGCAATAGCAATTTATTTAAGTATTGCGCTACAATAGTTCACAATAGACGGTAATGGAATAATGGGAAAGAAAAAAACGATCTCTATAAGCATTGATGACGATCTTCTAAAATGGATAGATCAGCAGATCGAGATTAAGCGATTTGCACAAAGAAGCCACGCCTTTGAATATGCGATTGAACAACTGCGATCACCTAAGCGTCAATGAACATTTTCTCGTAACATTCCTCATGATATTGCCTAGTGCTGTGGTTCCTTGGAATAGAAACGATTCTAGTTTCTGCGTCTAGCGGTTGCTTACAATGATAACACGTAGGCGTTTTTCCCTTGTGTGAAGTTAAAAGTCTCTTGAAAATGCGAGATGACAAGAAATATTCTCTCATAGAAAATATATGCGAAAGTGTTAAAATTAAAAGGTTTCTGCTTCGTTTAATCATGTAGAACGCAATCCCAAGCGAATTGAATATCATAATCTCTCAATGAGTGCGAAAGAACGATGTTCTATGATGTTTGGTGATGGATAAAGGCTATGATTCGCCGAAGCTGAGGAATTGGTTGGAGGTGGTCAAGCATGGAGAAGACTTTCATTGTTGACGTGAACGGCGTTCTCTTAGAGTTTCAGATCAGAGTTCAGAGGATATATGCCTCTGAGGCTGTTAGAAGGGAACTGTGTTCTACTGTTTAGCACAAATTGAGGTATCCATTCTTTTGAACAATTTCCTTTCATTTTTTATATTTCTCAGCAAATGGAATTTGTATAAAGAACAACATAGCTTAATTTGCCTTGAACACTTTTGTTTCAACTTCTTTCATTTTTCAATAAATGA
>JALHYA010000021.1 GCA_022868165.1 Patescibacteria group bacterium
CCAAATTCAGATTCAATTCCATCTGAAATTATGGTATAGAGGGAATGTTCTTCTCCAATCTCGTTCTTTAATGAAGTCTTGGCTTTCTTGATGGCGTTAGTACTACTGATAACAGTCTGTCCGGCACCAGCCATCAGTGTGGTTAGGAGAAACGTCTGCGGAGCTATTTCCTTGAGGGCTTGCCACCAACTTATTCTTCCCTCTCTTAACCCTGCCTCTACTTCTATGTCAGATTGACCTTTCTGGGTAATCATTTCAGTTAGTAATTCCTCACCATAGATGCTAGTTGCTTTAGTTGCAATCGTTGCCCCCATCGAAGTTGCAATTTGCTTTGCTGCCGTTTGCCCTACAACCTTGACTAAAGCATTAGTAAATGCACCTGTCAGAATTCCAGAGAATAACATATTACCAACGCCCTCTGGTACAGCTTCCCAAAGACCATACCTAACCGCCTTGCTGTTAAAGTCAGTCTTGAGTTGCTTTTCTTCTTCTAGTGTTAAACCTTGTCCTGTTTGCTGTCTCTTTTCTGCGTCCTTAAACTCAAGGTATTGTTGTACTATCTGGTAAGTCGTCATTCGATATGCCACAATACCAGAAATAGTACCTGTAATTACTGCAGCAGCCGCTTTTGTTGCTCCCGTAAATTCAGGGGTAAGCCATAATGGAAGGGCAGCTAAAGTACCAGTCCCCATAGAAGTCAGGGAATAAGCAAGGTTCTGTGATAACCTAGACACTTCCTGCAAAGCATTTGCACCAGGATATTGCCAGCGAATCTCCTCAACAAACCTGTTTATATCCGTATTTGCGTCGGCAATATATCTATCCGCCCAGTCTCTATCTACAACACTTGGTCCGTTTATGCCCTGAACTGCCTGCAAGATGGTTGCACCTAATTGTATAGGAAGCCTCTTCAAACTCTCCCCCAATACAAGAGCCAGGTCTTTGTCAGGGGTAAGTTCAATTGTTGGTACTCCTTGAGGATACTCAAATCCAGGAGCTAAGGGTGTGGTTTTAGTTGCCCCTAGAGTGGTTCTGGGAATCGGCCCTGCTATTCGTAGTTGAATTGGTTGCGTTACTGTGGCAGTCGCAGTAGGTTGTGCCTCATTGGGTTGTGTTTGTTGTTCCCACCGATATGCCCCTTGCAGTTGTGTTGCGGGTTGCCTCGTAATAGTGGGGGTTCCCGTTTCCCAACGATAAGTCACCAGTTCACCGCCCTAAGAGTTGGAGATTGTTCTTGGTAACGTTCTCCCCTTGCGTATGGTCGTTGCTCATAATATTGCTGTTTAAGTTCAGGGACTTGTTTTGGCAACCATGCCTCAAATCCTGATGCTCTTCTTGCTGCCTCTGCTCTAGCTTCCTCTGGTGTAGAATAACCCTTCATCTGTCCCACTCCAGCTTCATATTTTGCTCGTAAACTAGGGAATTGGTTTTCTGCAAACCCCCTTAAAGCCCCTGACATACTACCTGCCCATTGTTGTATCTCTTTGGCAAAAGTCTCAGAATACATCGGGGTTTCATGGTAGGCTTCCCCTGCTGCAACTTGAGACCTTTGATAAGACTCTTCACGCCTTCTTGCTGCCTCTTCAGGAGTTAATTCATATTCCTCTACCGCACCAGCTTGTTGTTGCCATGTAGTTAATTGACCCTTCGCTTTATCGTAATTGGCAAAGAAATCACCAATATCTACGGGAAACCACTCACCAGCCTTGCCATATTGAGATGCGTAATCCTTAAAAGCATTGAATTCCCGTATCTGGTCATCGGTAAAGCCCGCGGCCTCTGGCCCTGCTTCCTGTCTCCATGTATTTAGTTGTTGTTGGGCTTTATCATAATTTTCAAGGTAATCCGCAATATTTTCGGGATACCAGTCATTAAGATTTCCATATTTAGAAGCAAACCCCTGAAATGCGTTATAATTCTGTATTTGTGTATCATTAAATCCTGCATCGTAGAAATCCCCATTGGCTTCCCATAGGTTTCTGTGGGCAAGGTAATCGTTAATATCTTTTGGGGTAGGCCAAGACTGATGTGTCTTAATATATGCAAGGTATTTGTCATAACTAGCTTGGTCTGCCGTAGGAGTAGTCGTACCACCAGGAGTAGTCTGGGTAGGAAGAGTATCAAAATAAGACCAGGGATGATTACCAAGAATACGACTCTGGAAATCAGCCATACTTGTAGGAATAGGTTGGCCTTGCCCTTGTGGCGTTTGAAGGAAAGCCAAGTATTGATCATATGCCTTCGTTAAATTTGCTCTGTACTCTGCCGATGTTTGCCCTATCCCAACTCCCGCCTTGGTCGTTGGGGTAGTAGTCGTAGGTGTAGTTGTTGTTGGAGTAGGAGTAGGAGTAGGTGCTCCAGCAATAGGTGTAAGACTTGCCCCTCTCTGCTTGGCAATACTTTGGGCCTGCGTAAGTTCGTACACACTGATTGTCTCAGTATGTCCGTCTGGATAATAAAGAGTATATGATGTTCTTGCCATTTATGACCATCCTCCCCAGATATTCTTGGGTTTCTTAATTGGTGGTAACTCCTTTTCTGCTTTA
>JALHYA010000022.1 GCA_022868165.1 Patescibacteria group bacterium
ATGGAAGATCAATCACAATCTTTCGCGGTTCAACATTCGCGGAAACATTTTCTATCGATCACACATTTTCGCTTTTTCAATTTGGACATTACAGTTTCTCTAGCCTTTTCAATGTTCCTTTTACGATTTATGATGTTGTAAGCTCAACCGCTCCTTACGGGATGGGAGACGTGATCGCTATCGCGATTCTTGCGTTGATCATCGCGATCTGTGCCGCGGTCATAGCTATTACATGGGACTGAAAACCCGCATTCTCTGAGAATAGAGAACGAGATAGAACATCACAAACCGATAATTATTTATATTTTGTGACATTTAACATGGGATGGAGACTGAAAGCGAATGGGGATATTTGGACGGAAAGTCCGAGCGATGATTCTCATGAAGAACGGTGATCTTGTTTTCTGCAAAAAGCCTTACAACGTGAATAAAGTTCGGTTTGATTGGGGAGAAGTCACATTCAGTTTTAAGGATTTGTTCAGTCGGACACCTAGAATCTACGGTGTTATTCCCGTGTTGTTTCTGAAAAAACATTATCTTGTCATACGGGAAGGCGATTTGAAACCGATAGACAGCGGGACGCTTCCGTACATAACGGGGAAGGACATCATCGAATTGGCAAAAAGCGAGTTACTCCGACGTTTAGGACTTGACATCCCGAAAGAAAGACAAGCAATTCAAATTCTTATCCTGCTCGGAATCATGTTCATCGCTATGATGGAATTGCTGAGAATCGCGGGAGTTAAGATCGGTTGAAAAGAGTAGAGAAAGCGAAGGATTCCCTCGAATCAGCAGTTCACGCCTTAGAGAAGCATGGACAAAAGATCACGGAATTTCTTTTTGGGACGCCTTCGACGGAGATCATGAGAAAAGGCATTGAGGCTTTATTCCCGTCTAACGATCTGCGCGAGAAGACGCGGTTAAGTCCCCGCGATCTCCGAGCATGTTTGTTCTTGTTGCTTGCGGGAAAATGGAGATCATCGCCTTTCGGGGATGTAGCGAATGAATTTATGGAGCTAGAAATATCTAGGGACGGATTGGGACGGGAAGAAATGACGCAAATCCTAGCCTTAAGCAACTTGATTCAGCAACTACCAAAAGAACTCTCTAGTAAGTTGCTCATAAGGGGAAAAGACGGAACAGAGGATAAATCACATGAAAAGAACAAAAATGCGGACTGACATGTTTTTTGAACCTCTCAAACTTCTAGCTCAGGAATTAGCGAAAAAAAGACCTGAGTTGACGGAATACGCGGCACTTGATGAAAAGTCCGCTGTAGGCGTAGCCAAAATAAACGCATTGATTGATCTAATCCCCGAAGTATTTCCCGACATGAAACCACTTATTCCATTATTGGAGCGGAAAAAACGGATCATCATCATGGAAGGACATGCTCGATGGATCGCTTGTTCTACCGAGATCACACAGTTAGGTTTAATGACACCGAAATCCATGAAGAAATTGGATTTGGAAAAAGATGGAAAAGTGACGGGTTAGAGCTTTTCTAAGCGGACGGTTTTAACGGTCATTTTGGCATAGTCCCCGTCTTTCAGTTTTATGATCTCACAAACTTCTTTCGGGATTGTCACGATTAGGCTTTTGCTTTTTCCCGCACTTCTGATTTTAGCTATGAAGGGGAGTTCTTCCGCTTGTTCCAATACATCTCGTTTCTTTTCTTTCATACTTATCCTTCCTCTCTCCCATTTTATGAGAAATGGGATAACCCTTTATCTCAGAATGAGAATAAAAGACTTATGATGCTTTTCTCTAGCATTTTTTATGTAAAATCAACTATAAATGAAGAATTATTGAAAGGAAAAAATGAGGGGAATTAGGTTATTTTCTGTTTGAAAGTAACTATGTTTTGGCATTCGGAACATTGAAATTTTATTCGATAGGCGATAAGCTTCTTATTCATTTTGACGGTAATCTTTCCCGCTCTGATCTGCTTATGTCTTGTGGTCTTTTTGCATTTATCACAATAGATGTAACATTGTTTGTTTTCCATGCAATTCACCTAAACACTTTCATGAGTGTTTCAACTTTCTTTTCACATTCTTTATTGGGACATACCAGACCGACGTTTCTCAAACACGGAAGATAGGCTAATTCTTTTGATGATGTTATCCGATAGCTCGAAAAACCATGGTAATCACACTCTATCGTTTTGATGTCCGTCGATGGAGCTTGTGTTACGGGGGAAGTTGGCATTGAAGGTTTTTCTTGATGCGGTTCAGGTTGTTTCTCTTGATGTGGTTCA
>JALHYA010000004.1 GCA_022868165.1 Patescibacteria group bacterium
ACGAAAAACGTCAGCTATACACAGTTAAATCTCCGACAAGATACATTATTGGACTTGCCAAATGGGGTGGTGAATCAACTAGATATACGCACGAAGAAAAAAACCAACCACGAGAATTTATTCTTGAAAATATAAGGTTTTTTCAGCCTGAAATTGAAAATATTCAACAAAAATCTAGTGAAACAGCCTTAAAGTCTACAATTTCAACCAAAAACTCTCTAACTTCTTATAAGCATAGTTCTATTGTTCTTCCCTCTCTTGGTTCTAAGGTAGTTGTTATTAAGCAAGAAGTTAGAAGTGATGCGGAATATCAAAAAATATACGCAGACAGTAACTTCAAAGGTTTGGAACCCGACGATATGAAGTGGGTCGATCAAAACATCATCGAGGAAATTGAAATTGAAAGCGATGAACAAGAAAAAGAAATCATGAGTATTTTTTTTGATGGCGATTGGGATAAGTATCGAAAGAATTTAATGATTAATAAGGAAACTAAAAAATAACTATCAATTTTTAACCAAAATCATATGAACACAAATTTACAAAACAAGACTTTTAAAGACCCTGTTAGCCTTGACTTTCAAGAGTCTAATTTAAAAGTTAATAAAAATCATAATTGTTCGACATCTGCCCTTATATCAAAAGGAGAGATATCATCAAAAACTAACAATCCCATAAAAGAATCTGAGGTATGTTGCCCGTTGACTAATTCGAAAGACATAGCCCCCCATAGCAAGGTGTCAATTGATTTTGCAGCCAGCCAATGGTTCCAAATATTGCTTATTCACATTAACAGTAAAAATAAAAAGTTGAGTGGTGTTTTAGAGCCTATTCCCAGTGGCCATTTAGGCTTGACTGGGTGAATATTAATATAACAGACAATTTAGAAAATATATGAAAAAAGGATACGCATATCTCAGGTGCAGTACAATCGGACAAGTCGAAGAAGGGTTCACACTCGAAAATCAAAAACGAGCTATCCAAGAGTATTGCAAGATGCACAACATCCAGCTTCTCCATATCTACGAAGATGGTGCTCGATCAGGAAGGACTGTTAACAGACCTGAGTTTCAGGAAATGCTTAAACAGATAAAAGAGAAAGGTATTGACTGCGTTGTGATTTACAAGATTGACCGCTTTGCTCGAAATGTTACTGATTTCTCCAGAATATGGAACGAGTTTAAAGAAAATAATATCAGCCTCATCTCTGTCCTTGAAGGTGATTTGTCCAATGGCTCCAGCCTTGTTCCTAATATATTTGCTTCAGTTGCTCAATGGGAAAGTGAGGTCAATGGACAAAGGACAAAAGACGCTTTAATGGAAAAGTTTAGATCAGGTTGGCAGCCGACGGCTCCTCCTCTTGGCTACCGCAGTATGGGTGGTGAAGGTGAAAGGAAATATTGTGAGATAGATCCTTATACAGGACCAGTCATCAAACAAATGTTTGAACTGTATAGCACAGGCCAATATTCGATGATGACACTTCAAGATTGGCTGAAAGACAAAAACATTATCTCGAAAAACGGAACAAGTATCAGCTTCAGCAGGATAAACAATATCTTAAACGATCCCTTCTACTACGGCCTAATTCGCTGGCATGGTGAGTCAAAAATCGGCAACCATACGCCGTTAATTAATAAGCAATTGTTTGATACCTGTCAGTATATATTGGCAAAACACAGACACTTCCTAGTAAGAGAAAGAAAATATGACTTTCTGCTTCGAGGTTTTGTTTATTGCACTTGTGGAATGCGTTTAGTTGGCGATTATTCATTAATCAGAAGCAATCACAAAAAACTAGGTTATTATCATTGTCAAAAACGATACGCTCCAAGTTGCAAACAAAAATACATCCAATCTAAGGTCCTAGAGCAACAAGTAGAAGATTACATTAAAAAACTTGAATTTACTGATAAGTTTATTACTCAGGTTCAGCAAAAAGCTGATGATTTCTTAAATGCGGGTAAAAAAGACGATCATTGTGCAAAGCAAGCCCTTATTAATCAAAAGACAGGCTTGGAAACTAAAAGAAACAGGATAGAAGAACTAGTTGTCAATGGTACTATGGATAAAGAAACTTATAACAGGAAGCACACTGAAGTAGTCCAGCAGATTGATAACCTTCAAGCTCAAATTGATGAAGTTGAGGAAGAAAGCAAGCTAGATAGGCCGCTCGTTGATGAAGTGCTATCTCTTACCAGAAACATCTACAGAACGTACAAGAACGCACCAGAACCTCTCAAGAGGCACTATATGCGCTTCTTCTATGAAGGAATCACTGTTAACAACAAAGCTATTTCTGAAGCTAAATCCACGCCAATATTTGACGCTCTTCTTTGTGCCAACATGGTCAGATTAAGAGAAACTCAGCTCCGCGGGGAGGACTCGGACCTCCAACCTCGTTCTTAACAGGAACTTGCTCTACCATTGAGCTACCGCGGAATATAGAAGAACAGTCAGATTATACCAATTTTGGGATTCTTTGACAAAATTGTCTTATAGGGTATAATACGGCCAGCCTGATTCGCTCATTTAAATCCGAAGAGCAATCATTCAGCCCCTAAAAGGAGGAGGCCATGGACACATTCGTGAAAGGTCTAGTACGGTTCGTTTCATGGATCACTGCTGGGGTTGGCTATCTGCTCCGTTTGATCGGAGTCGAGCCGACCAACGAAAACATCGCCGTAGTCCTATTCATTGTGATTGTACTCCTGTTGGTAGCAGTCCTCCTGGAGTGGGTTAGGAGTCCTGAACGCAAGCCTACCAAGGGTGGGCACAAGACCGTCGTGACGCCGAATCCGACCAATGGGATGGTAACACAGATTGTGAACTTCCCTATGGTCCGCCGGCTTTCTGCTCCCGGCATCACCGGCCACTTCGTCAAGAAGGAGGTCGGTGAACATTCCTGGCTGGAAATTGGGGAGGAGCGCTTTGATCTTTTGATCTTGGGCCAGATGACGGATGAGGAAATCACAAAGACAGAGAATCTTTTCTCATCCGATCCGGAAACTGGAACCCTCAAGGGCTCTATCCTCTTCCGCGGCGCGAAATACGAAGTTCTCAACAGGAGATCGCTCGCGGTAGACGTCGAAGCCGGCTCGGCCCCCAATTTCACCTCGGTCGATTACACGCTGGCCAAAAGAGGCGAAGGAGAAGAAGCCGAGCTGATTGTCGTCGAGAATCCCTACATCCCGAATAAGCCTACCAAGCTCAGGACTTGGAATGTGTACGCGGCCTTCGAGATGGGAAGGGAAGAATTCGACAAGGCAGTCGGCGAAGTTCTCAATACAGTCAAGGCGTAATGCTCTTCGGAATGGTGCTACCAAGGCTCTCAAGTTGACACATCCGTGTCACGCCTTGGTAGCACCAAATCTCTTTTAATCCAAATAATCCTGAAGTTTCTTTCTTCGAGACGGGTGCTTCAATTTTCTTAACGCTTTTGCCTCAATTTGACGAATCCGCTCGCGGGTAACCCCAAAGACCTTGCCCACTTCTTCCAAAGTCATCTGTTTTGTACCTTCAAGTCCAAAGCGAAGCTTAAGCACTCTTGCTTCCCTATCGGAAAGTGTTGATAAAACTTCGTCCAAATGATCTTTAAGAAGCTGTTTTGATGCCTGATCAACCGGTGAAAGCTGAGTTTCATCCGGGATAAAGTCTCCCAAGAAGCTTTCTTTATCTTCCCCGACTGGTGCTTCAAGCGAGGTAACTTCCTGTGCAATTTTGAATATTTCACGAACCCGGTTCGCATCGATATCCAATTGTTCCCCGATTTCTTCGGGAGTCGGCTCGCGGCCAAGCTCCTGCATCAGCTTGCGGCTAACTCTATAGAGCTTATTAATGGTCTCGACCATATGCACCGGAATACGAATTGTGCGGGCCTGGTCGGCAATGGCACGGGTTATTGCCTGCCTTATCCACCAAGTCGCGTAGGTCGAAAACTTGTAGCCCTTGCGCCAGTCGTATTTTTCAACCGCCCGGATTAACCCCTGGTTTCCTTCCTGAATCAAGTCCAAAAGGGAAAGCCCCCGGCCGATATATTTTTTTGCAATAGAAACAACCAAACGAAGATTCGATTCGGTTAGTTTGTCCTTTGCTCTTTTCTCCGCTTTTTCGTATCTTTTGGCAAGCTCGACTTCCTCTTCTGCCGAAAGAAGCGGAACGCGCCCAATTTCGCGTAAGTATTGACGCACAGGGTCCGTGCTTTCGATACCTTCCAATTTGGAAAGTAGTTCAATTTCCCTATCCAGTTTCTCCTGAGCCTTTTCGTCGAACTCGATTTCCTCGGGAGTAACCGACTCGAAAACATCTATCGCTTCCCCAATTAGTTTGTCGTAAAGTTCGTCAAGTTCGCTGACCCTTTTTTCGGCATCGGCAAAAACCTCAAGAATTTCGTCTTGAGTTAAAAATCCCTGCTCTCTACCTTTTTTTATTAAGTCTTGTACGGATTTTCTTACCACGCAAAACCCCCTTTTTCTAATTTTACTCTTGTAGAATTATATCGCTAGCGTTTTCTTCTTCAAGCTCCGAAAGAAGATTCGATATTTTACCAAATTCTTCTTGGGCCTTTTTAAGTCCGGCCTTGTCTTCTTTAGCTTCAAAATCCTTCATTTTTCCCTCTATCGCCTGGAGTTTTTCTCTAATATCAAGCTTTTTTAGCTCCTTTATAACCAGTTTTAGTTCGCTCTCCAGCGCCTCTTTATTTTCAACCAACCCTTCAGTATCCTGCAAAACCATTTCCGTATATCCGCCGATAAGTTCCTCCGGTAAGGTATCCGCAAATCTGGCGACATCAAACTTTTTCTTTTTCCTGGAAAAATCCTCGTATGTTTCCAATAGCCTATTCGCCAAGGGGGTTGCAAAAAGTTCCCTGATATTTTTGGTCAAAAAAATCGTCGGGTCCGATTGAAATGCCAAAGTTAAAAATCTTTCTTCCAAAAGCGTTCGCCTGTCCTTCTCTTTTTCCTCTTTTGCTGCGATCGCAACTTCCGGAACTTTCTCCTTTTGATTAAAACTTTCTATTTGTTCTATAACGGCCGTGTCCGGAACTTTGAGTTTATCGGCAACTACTTCGATATAGTGTGCCTGAACGATTTTGTCGGGAATTGAAGCCAGAATCGGAATGATTTCTTTGCTTATTTTTGCCTTCCCCGATCCGCTTTTAGCATCAAAGCGCGTAAAAACCGATTCAACCATAAAGTCCCAAACGCCAATGGATTTTATCAAAGCTTGTTTGTAACCTTCCAAATCCTTCCTGGCAGCCTCATCGGGATCTTTATACTTACCCATGAGGGCAACCTTGATTTCCATTCCCAAATTTTGGGCAATGGTTATACCACGCCTGGCTGCCACATCGCCGGCAATGTCGGAATCGAGAGCCAAAATCGCGCGTTCGCTAAAACGGGACAAAAGTCTTAGTTGGTCTTCGGTCAATGCTGTCCCCTTTAAAGCAACCGTGTTTTTAATTCCTGCCTGCCAGGAAGAGATCATATCCAATTCCCCCTCAACAACGATGGCGGTATTTTTCTTTTTGATAAGAGAGCGGGACAAGTTAAGACCATAAAGCAGGCTCCCCTTGTGATATACGGGGGTATCCGGGGAATTAATATATTTGGCCAAATCCTTATTTTTTTCCGAAGGCAAAATCCTTCCCGCAAGACCCACAACATTTCCCCTATGGTCAAAAAGCGGAAAAATCACTCTTCCTCTAAACCTGTCAACCGCACGGCTGCCTGCCCTATAAATTATTCCCGCCTTCTCAACCTCGCTCGGTGCAAATTTCTTTTTGGATACCAAGAGCCTCTCGATTGCACCGGGAGCATCGGGAGAAAAACCAAGCTGAAATTCTTCAATTGTTGCGGGCTTCAGTTCTCTTTCCTTTGTGAGATAATCCAGAGCAATTTTGCCAGCGGGATGATGAAGGAGAACATAGTGGTAAAATTTCGAAGCGTAGGAGTTTATTTCAATCAGACGCTCTTTTTCTCCCCTATCTTCAAATCTTAAAGGGGCCAGCTTTACTCCAACCCTATCGGCAAGGTATCGAAGGGCTTCGCCAAACTCCATTCCTTCATACTTTTCCAAAAAGCTAAAAACATCCCCCGTCTCGCCACATCCGAAGCATTTAAAAATCTGAAGCTCGGGGGAAACCATAAAAGAAGGGGTTTTCTCGTTGTGGAAAGGACAAAGAGCTTTGTAATTCCTGCCGGCTTTTTTAAGCTGGATTTTCTCCCCGATAATTCCGACAATATCGGTCTTTTGTTTTACCTCTTCGACTTGGTCTTTCATCCTGTCCTTTCTGGCTGATTATAGCAGCATTCAAGAAAACCGCGAGCTTGCTCGCCGATGAATTGAACACTGATATGTCATTCTCTTTTAGAAGCGAAGCAGCACACGCTGAGTGTGCGGAGAATGACATAGCAAATGCACACGAAGAAAAGACGAAGTATCTAATACAAACTTTCTGTGGAGACGGAGGGAATCGTGTGCACAGCACTAAGTACCACTAAAAGCGCTCCTCGATGAGTGAAGTCGCCACGAACGAATGTGAGTGGAGACGGAGGGAATCGAACCCTCGTCCGAAGATTCAATTAAAAAACTTCTACAAGCTTAGTCATCCTTGTAATTTCCTCCGGTGTTAAAGAATGGCAAAAAAGCCGGAGTAATGCTTTAAATGTCTTTCGCGTTTTCCTAAAGCCAAAAGAAAACACGGCATCTTGACAGGTTTACACCCTGAAAGCGCGGTCAAGAAGCGCCTCTTCCAGAATGCCTACTTACGCAAACGCGTAAGAGGGAGCGTAACTTTCGTTGACGCTTAAGTTTTGATCCCTTTTGACAAGTGTGAATCAAACTCGGCTTGCTGTTTTTTAAATGTACTCTCCGTCGAAACCGATCGTCCCCATTATCCTTTTAACTCACGCTCGATATCTCTTTGGATATCCTTGCGCTTGATCGCCTCTTTCTTCTCGAACTGTCGCTTGGGTTTACCCAAGGCTAGTGCGAGCTTGATGAGACGGCCTGTAGTATATAACGAAACAGGCACCAAAGTCAACCTCCTTTGCTTCATTTTTGTCAAAATTGAGGTAATTTCCTGTTTGTGCAAAAGGAGCTTCCGGGAACGTGTCGGGTTGTATTTCGGCGCCCCCTCAAAGGGAATATTGGCGTTAATCAGCCAGCCTTCTCCATTTAGTATTCTGGCTACCGACCTAGTTAGGTCGGCATGGCCGGTTCGGATAGCTTTGGCTTCGCCGCCGGACAATACAAGCCCTGCCTCGAACCTATCCGACTCGAGGCTATATTCATAACGTGCCCTTTTGTTGGGAATTTTCATTGGATATATTTTACCTTAAGAAGGGTACGTCTTGCCTAAAATCGACTTTTTAGACATTGTTTTCCCAAAAAGCTGCCTCGGGTGCGTCAAATCCGGCTCATATATTTGCGACTTCTGTATCGCCAAAGAAATTACTGTCAAGCAAGTTTGCTCCCATTGCGGCAGGGCGGCAATAGACGGAATGACGCATTCTAAGTGTCTAAGAAAGCTGGGGTTGGACGGACAAATCAGTCTCTGGGGCTATTCCGGAGTGGCCAGAAAGGCAATTTTAGCCTTAAAGTACAAGCTCGCACGCGAGGTCGCCAAAGAGTTGGCCCGGCGCGCTGTAGAAAATATTAATAAGCGCAGGCTGGTTTTTCCTAAAAATCCCGTGCTTATCCCTATTCCTCTTTATTGGTATCGGGGAAATGTCCGTGGATTTAATCAATCCGAAGAGATCGGAAAGCTCATAGCCAAAGACCTCGGCTGGGAATTTGCTCCCGACCTGATAATAAGAACTGCCTCAACCGTTCCTCAAGCCGGCCTCAAAAGGAAGGAGAGGCTTAAAAATCTGCGCGGCGTTTTTGCCTTAAACCCTAGATACCACATACGAGATACTGGATACTCTTTTGTTCTTTTCGACGATGTCTGGACAACAGGGTCGACCATAAAGGAGGCCGGAAAAGCGCTCAAAAGAAAGGGGGCCTTTAGTGTTTGGGGTTTTACGCTAGCCGTTACCAGGTAGTCTTTTGGCAAACCAATTTGCACTTCTATCCAAAAACGAAGGAGGGGCCTCTTCTTCTACCAGATACTTAGAAAGGGTTTTTTTAAGCTCGTCCTTTTTGGACTGGTCCAAAACAAGCTCCATTCTTCCCGGCAAATAAACCGTTTCGATAATCAGCATGTCACTGTCGAATCTTCTTGAGAACCAAAACCTTTTCATCAAATCCCAAGTCGTGGTTCTGCCGGCAACGCGGATGCCTTTATTGGTTACTTTGTATTCTATGGTTTCAGGCTCAACCGTGTTCATGATATAGAAGAGGAAAATAAGCGAAATAATAAGAATTACGGGCATCCAACCTTCGACCAAAAAAAGAATTAGGCTAACAACAGCGGCCATTGCAATCAGGGTAATATAAAACTCTTTACTTCTTTTTTTGAACGGTCTGGCTGGAGCAGACCAGCTTAAAAGTTCTTTTTCCTGCTCCATTTTGGTGGCAGATTCTGGCATCTTATTTAAAAATTATACGCTTAAACGCGCTAGGTTCCAAGCTGGGTTTCTGGTATAATTGGAAGCCAACTTGGAGGATATGCCGAGCGGCTAAGGCAAAGGTTTGCTAAACCTTGACCGCGAAAGTGGTCGGTGGGTTCGACTCCCACATCCTCCGCTCGGAGACTCGCGGAGTCGTGGTGTCGATCGTGCACAGGTAAGGTTTTGCTTTGCACGGCGACTCCCACATCCTCCGCTCGAGGTGAGGTGGCCGAGTGGTCGATGGCGTTGGTCTTGAAAACCAATGTGGCGATTTTTCGTCACCGTGGGTTCGAATCCCACCCTCACCGCTCGAGGTTAGGCGCCCGTAGCTCAACGGACAGAGTAGCGGCTTGCGGAGCCGTTGATCCCAGTTCGATTCTGGGTGGGCGCACTCGCGGTGGGGTGCCGGAGCGGTCAAACGGGATGGTTTCGAAAACCATATCGGGAAACCGATACGCGAGTTCGAATCTCGCCCCCACCGCCAGGCGCTCGTAGTTCAATGGACAGAACGTCGGGTTCCGGACCCGAAAGTTAGGGGTTCGAGTCCCTTCGGGCGCACAAAAAAATATGGCAGCAAAATCAAACGAAATTTTAATAGGAGGAACGGTTCTTTTTAAAGACTCTCGAGGAAAGAGATATTTTTTAGTGGTCAAGCAAGGGGAAGATTCAGAGTGGGAACTTCCAAAAATCACGGTTCGAAGAGGCGAATCTTCCGTGCGTGCAGTTATTAGAATGACGGGAGAAATGGCCGGCATGAATGCCAGAGTTTTGGAGGAAGCAGGAAGATTTAGCGGAGTAGTCACAATAAACGGTAAAGTTCTTACCCAAAGATCTCTTTACTACTTGATGGTTCAGAAGGCCGGAGGAAGCGAGCTTATCGGTTTTGAAAAATCGGAATGGATGGACTATGGCAAGGCAGCCAAGAAATTAGGCCCAAAGAGGGAAAAGGATATCTTGAAACAAGGAAAAGAGGTTCTTAAAGAGTGGGAAAAAGCACACAAAAAGCAAAAATAGAAAATCATTTGATTGTTTGTTAAGCCAAAATTGGCTCTGCAATTTTGAGAGGAGGAACAGCGAAGCGAGAAGGCTTTATGCGTAAGCAGAAGCCTATAAGCGAATGCTGATTCCGACGAGGTGAGGTCGCATAACAACCTGCGAACACGCAGAACGTTGTGCGCTCTCCCCAATAGGATTGGTGAGGTCGCATAGCGGTCTAGTGCACGCGCTTGGAGAGCGCGAGTAGCCGCAAGGTTACCGAGGGTTCGAATCCCTCCCTCACCGCTCACATTCGTTCGCGGTTCGGTTGGATTCGATAGTGCAGGTCAAGGTTGTATTGTGCACGGCGAATCCCTCCCTCACCGCTCGAATTTATTCAATCGGGTGTTTTATGTCAAGTGAGTAGAGTTTGGCTCCGGCCAGAAGAATTATTCTTTTGTTGGCCTCCGAAACGACCAGTCCGGTTGCCTCGGAAATCTTCGAACTTACATACTGGGCCACATAATTGCCGTTTTTATCAAGAACTACTACCCTGTTTTGTGGGGGCTCGAGAATATAAAGGCTCTTTGCATCTATATCCGTATAAATTGCCGTAGGGTTAGTCAGTTGTGGATAGACCCCGGAAATAATAAAATCCTGTGCGCTTCCCCCGGAAAACTTGAAAATCTTCCCGGAAGAAGAAAGAAGCCAAATTGTGCCATCGATAACCCAATTTGTAACTTTTGAAAAGTCGGCCGTTACGTCGGTAGAGAGCCAATCTTGCTTTGCTCCAAAGCCGGTTTCCGTTCCCGAGTATCTGTAAATTTTCGACGCACTTTTATCGATAACATAAATATTGCCCGTATAGGCATAAATGAGTGCCGAACCACTCCAATCCTTATCAACAACCTTTGAGCTTTTCGCGCCAACTTCACCAATGCCGCTCGAACTCAAAACAAAAACTCTGTCTTCATAAACAGCAACTTCCTGAGAATCGCTTATTTGGTCAGGGCCGGCAACAACTTCGCTTTTCTTTGTATCTTCCTCTGCGGAGGCTATTCTTTTTCCGTTTATATCCAAAACATAGGCTTTCCCGCCTCCTGCAACAATCTTGTCTCCCCGGAATCCGTCGCTAAGAAGTGAAAGGTCAACAAAAACCTGGGGGTCCTGCCTATATTCTCCCAATATCGAGGCCCTGCTTTCTTCCAGCTTCTGGTTCAAATCCGTTACGGCCGAATCTTTTACTCCGCTCCCCAAAATCCCGTCTACTTTTGTTTTGCTGGAAATATATAGCTCGCGGGCTTTGGATATGTCGGTCGAGGAGAGGTTTAGCGCTTCATTATAATCATGTTGTGCCTGCGAAAGAGTGGATTCGTATTTTGAGCGGGAATCTTTTATTCTTTTTTGTCTGATACCGAAAAATATGCTTACAAGAAGGAGGAGGAGAAGAATTGCACCAACGGTTAAGGTAGTTCTTTTACTTTTGCTTTCAGCCATATCTTCACCACCCTGGTGAACGTAAATTTTTCGCTCCGGGAGCCTGTTTCCTACAAGTTTATTGACCCCAAAAAATAGTCTTTCAAAAATTCCCGAAGAGGACTCCCTAACCTTGGAAAAAATAGATGGTCCTGCCGGCATATTTGGCTCCAAAACCGGAGTCATCACATCTTCTTTCTTTTCTTCGCCTCCGAATTTTATAAAAACCGCCCCCATGCTTCCGCTGTTCGGTCTCGAATGAACGTTGGGGGCCAAAAACTCAACAGCGGATTGGGGCTCAATAGGTTCCAATGCGGCTTTAATAACTCCGCCCGGGACTGCCTCGAAGAAAAGTTTGGTGCCCAAAATAAGCATATCGCCTTCTTTCGGATAACCCGAGGCGCTAGCCGCTTGTCCCGCCGAAGATGTCAATATTTTTGCCAGCATTCCGTTTCTGAAAACGGAGATTTCGGCACCACCCCCTACAGCCGAATAAACGACGTCACCCATATAGGAAATCGCCGCAATCTCAACATTTCCCCAAGTCTCGGAAAATTCCTTTATGACTTTTTCAATTGCGCTTTTTAGGGCATTAAACGGGGTAAGCGTCAGCTCTCCAAAATATTCTTCGTGAAGACGGGAAAGAAGCTCGCGCCCGGCTGAAACCGCATCAACTCCTTCGTCCGATTTTCCCGTAGCAACTACGGCAAATAAATGACCACGAAGTTTTTGCTTTTCTTCATCATCTGGCAGGAAATCATGAACTTGTGCCCAGCCGGAGGAATCTGGGCTCCCGGTTAAGGTAGCTTTGGTAACACCAAACATTTAAAGAATAAAAAACGTCAAAAACAAAACTATCGCCGCAAAAAACAGATGAACAAAAGACAGAAATCTTAAAAATCCTTCAAACCCAACTTGGACGGTCTCAGTCATCAGTCTTACTTGGCGAACGATTACTAAGGCAAAAAGAAGATATATCAAAAACGCCAAAATAGCAAAAATTTTGACTACCAACCAAACGGAAATTCCCAAAATTGGTATCATTTAACTTCCCTCCTTTTTGCTCATCGCCAGTTCCTGCAAAATCCTGGCCACCTTTTCCGGATTCGGCACCGAAGGGAAGTCAAAGTCGGCCACTTCGGCGGCTGTTTGGATAAGAACATCTCCGTAGCCAAAAATGCTTTTGACTATTCCCCCTACTCTGTAAGTCACATCCTGAATTTTTTCTATGTTTGCATCCGAAACCTCTTTATAGACCAAGTTGTAAAAATCAATGTCGATAATTCTCTCGTCCGTGACAATGTAAATGTTATAAAACCAGCTGATAAAGTTTTCCAAAACAAAGGCCATCGTAATTAAATACCAGCCCAAAACGACGACAAAACCAAAATTAGCGGGAAGAAAAGACAGAATCGGGAAAAATTTTAAGGCAACCGGTGCAACGGCCATCAAAATTCCGATTATTATCCAGTGTATATTCACCGCAGGATGCTGCCTTAGAAAAAGAATAACTTTTTCGTCTGGCCCTCGGGTTTCAAACTCCACATTTCGCGGTTTATATAAATAAGCGGAAAGGAAATTCCCCTGTGTGGGAATAAATTCTGGAAGGGGAGCCTGGGGGCGTGCTATTTCTTCTTTTTTCTTTTCTTCTTCGGGAGCCGAAATGAATATATCTGGCATCCTAGGCGGATTATATCACAAGCTATTTGTGTTCAATATTGAAGAATGAAAAACCGCTCTGTGGAATCCTAAGATAGCCAGGAGCTCTTAGGTTAAAACCTTTTTTGAACTCTGCGCCGGAGAGTCGTACCGAACCGTTCACGACAACCTCGTTTGTCGTTCCTTCTCCTTGTGTAACATAAATACTTGAGATTGAGCTTATCCCGCCATAAGGAGACGCAGCGCTTCTTAATTCGTCATAGTTGTAGGGATTCCCGCCCCAGCAAGAAGTGGTGACAGGCGTAACCCTACTGTCGTCTCTATTTTTGAGAACGAGGGCGGCGTTGATTATGTCTGCAAGTTCGGCGGATGTTAGCCACGGATCGGGTATTCCACACTTTTCTCCGTTCGGACTGTAACCATTTGCATACCACGCCTTGTACGCCCACGGGGAACCACCAATTTTTTCATAAGATTTGTCGAAAAAACTTTGGCCACCACCACCATCGGTTGTATCCCATCCCATTGTTGTGATATAGCCGCCCGTTGTTGAAGAATAATAAGTCACAACATCTTCCAGGACTTCGCCTCTTGTGGCCGTCACGGCGTTTCTCCATGCATCGGGAGGATTGTCGGCTTTACTTTTCCTGAAAACCTGACAGTCTTCGCTCGTACATATCGATTGCCCATTCTGTTTAAGTCTATACGCATAAGTCCTCGCTGCTACAGCCTGGGCCTTTAAGGCTTCCTCGTTCCAAGTCGATGGCATTTCTGCAATTCCCATTAGATAATAATTTTCAAAATCCAAGGCACCGAGCCCGTCTACATTAATCGTTCCCCCCGTATCCTTACTAACCGGTTCTTTGCCGTAATACGCCTTCAATATCTCGCGATACTTTTTGCCGGATTGTGCTCTGCCCCGTGCTCCATATTGGCTCATTCCTTTTCTGTGTGTATATGCACCGAAGGAAAAAACGGCAAATGACCCCGAGGGTGCAGCTTCTCTAAAACCTTTGATTGAAGCATTGTAGTCATCTGCCAACTCGCTGTCTCCGACGCTAGCTATAAAACTTCCGCTCTTCGCCGCCAATATTTCCTGTTGTTTAGCCGAAAGTTCATTTAACACAGCTTCAGTTTTGGCAACTTCTCCTGTCAAAAATTTTTCTTTCTCTGCAACCTGCGCCTGAACAGACGCTAAAGCGGCCTGATTTTTTTCCAAATTGGCCTTGTCGTTTTTGAGCTTAAGAAGGTCCTCGGCATATTGCTCCATTGTTTTTCTGTCCTCATCGAGTGCTTTTTGTCGGAAACTTATTTCGCGAAAGGCTTGAGAGGCGTCATCCGCAGACAAAAAGGGAACAATGGGGTCATAAAGCCGCAAGAATTTATATTGACTCGCAGCCTTTTCTTCGAAAATTTTCTTCGCATATGCCAAATCTTCCTCTCTCTGGGCAATTTCCGCTGCCGTTTGGTCAAGCTGGTTGGAAATTGCGTCAATTCTTCTCTTCAAATCCGCAAGTTGTGTACGAAGTCCGGCCAGATCTTGCTTGTTTTTTTCCTGTGCAGGAGAAAGCGCATTAATGAGAGATTGGATTTTTTGAATACAATAATCGTAATCTCCCGGGCCCGGAGCATCGCAATTTGGTTCGGCGGAAGCGGCAGGCAATAGTGAATAGGGATTAGGGAATAGGGTCGAAACAAGCAAGAAGGGAACAACAAATAGGTTAACGAAAAAATTTATCTTGAATCTTAAATCGTAAATCATAACTCTATTGTCGATGTCCTCATATTATACCAATCGCCATTTTCTCGAAATTAGCTTTGTGATAAACTCAAAGCGATGAAAAAATTATTCTTCGCCTCTGCCCTTTTTTTTGTGATTTTCTTTGTATACTCCAGAGGTACCTCGGCAGTTCCTCCACCGCCTGGCAGTATTTGTGGAACAGAAAATGCTGTTTGCTGTACCGGTTCTTTCAACCCATGCAATTCGGGCTTAACTTGTACTTCGGGTCGCTGTCAGCAACCCGGAGCGACTCCATTTTCTCCTCCTCCATCTTCAGCAACCTGTGGGGGCGTTACCCAGCCTTGTTGTGCGGGCTCTGTCTGCAACGCCGGGCTCTCCTGTACTGGAGGCATGTGTCTAACTTCTAATCCGGCATCAATGGGTGTATCTCCTACTTGCAATAACGGCGATGGAATAAACACCGCCATCGGCTGTATCCCTATAAACGACACTAATGCTTTTGTTGGGTTTATATTAAGATGGGCGATTGGAATCGGGGGAGGAATTGCTTTTCTTTTGATCATCTATGCAGGATTTATGATTATGACTTCTTCGGGAAACCCGGAGAGACTGAAGGCCGGCCAAGAACTATTAACTTCCGCAATCGCAGGAATAATTATGCTTATATTTTCAATCTTTATTCTTCGAGTTATAGGAATTGATATACTTAAATTGGGCAACTTCGGGTTTGGGAAATAACAACAATGTTGGCACAAAATCTTGAAGAAATACAAAGGTTGGGGCTACCTGATTTTAAATTTGTAGGAAGCAGCTCAATCGGCGAAATAATTTCATCTCTTCTTCCTTATCTTTTTACGGGAGCCGGCCTCTTACTTTTGCTCTATCTCATTTTTGGAGGATTGCAGCTAATGACTTCTCGCGGAGACCCTAAGGCGGTTCAATCCGCCCAAGGAAAAATCACCGGAGCACTAATTGGATTTCTAATAGTTTTTGCTTCTTACTGGATTGTTCAGATTGTAGCTTCTATTTTGGGGCTACAAACAAGTGTAGGTAAAATCTTCGGAATTCAATAGTTTTATTGGAAACCTCCTTCGTTTTTGCTAAACTTGGGGTATGAATCTTCTTGCACAAACGGGGGTGCCAATAGGAACAACCTTCGGCTCTCCCCTCGGACAAACCAAAACAATTGGAGATATTGTTTCCCTTGTCCTATCAAATGCCTTAGTAATTGCGGGGGTTATTCTTCTCTTTCTTCTCGTTGCGGGCGGAATAGGAATGATTGCCGGAGCCGGAAGCGACAATCCCGAACAGTTGGCAAACGGCAGAAAGGCAATAACTGCGGCAATAATTGGTTTTATAATTGTCTTTGCTGCATACTGGATAATAAGACTTATCGAATCTATAATTGGGGTACAGTTTATTACTGCGCCCAAGATATAAACAAATGCTAAGCTTAATTTACACACTCACCGCGGCTACGGATAATATTTTTGGGCAAGTTTCTCCCCCGCCCGGCGTTAAAGAAATCGGAGCCGGCCCTGAGGGATTAGGAATTCTTCTCAATAGAATACTTCAATTTTTAGTTGTCGGGGCTGGAGTTTATGCCCTAATCAATTTAGTAATTGCTGGCTACGGATTCATGTCGGCTGGCGATGACCCGAAGAAAATTGCGGGGTCCTGGGCAAGAATCTGGCAAACTCTTTTGGGCCTGGCTTTTGCCGCAGGGGCTTTTGTTCTTGCTGGCATCTTCGGCCAGCTTATTTTCAACGATCCGACGTTTATCTTAAACCCAAAAATTAGAACAGCAATCCCATGACAAAACTACTAGCAGATATAAATTTGGCACCATCCGGCGGTTTTACTGGATTCGGCCCCTTGGGAAACCCGGGGAATAATGCCGTCGGAGTTTTTAGTAAGTTCCTTACTAGCGCAATAGGCCTAATGACCATAATTGCGATTATTTGGTTTGTTTTTGTTCTTATCACCGGCGCAATCGGAATGATAAGCGCGGGAGGAGATAAACAGGCACTAGAAGGCGCAAGGAAAAAAATCTCTACTGGACTAATAGGTTTGGTTATCGTAATTACTGCAATATTTATTGTCGACCTGGTTGGAACTCTTATCGGAATTCCGAACATTCTTAATATCAGCCAACTTTTCAACCAAATTACTAAATAATAAATGTTACTCGCACAAGAACCTATTTCGAATCCAATCGGTCCTAAATTCTCATCGGGGGTGGGTTTCTTCCAAAAGTTTATTCCCTCATTAATAGGAATCGCTTTTGTTGTTGGCTCCTTGGTTTTCTTTTTTGTTATGATAATCGGAGCAATTCAATGGATTACATCGGGCGGAGATAAGGCAGCAATAGAAGCCGCTAGGGGGAAAATTGCAAATGCAGTAATTGGTTTCGTACTTCTTTTGACGGTTTTCGCAATCATTAAGGTAATCGAGAGCTTTTTTGGAATAAACATACTAATACTTGACATTGGTATTCTGAAAATTCAATAATAGTTCATAGCATGCTAAATCTTTTGTACGCAGCCACCGATATTAATCTTCAGCCCTCCGGCCAATTTTCCCAACTTGGAAACTTAACTATCGGCGGAATTGTGTCGGGACTGATTAGATTTATTCTGGTAGTTGCAGCACTTGTGTTTTTCTTCATCTTGGTTATCGGCGGAATTCGCTGGATAGCATCAGGGGGTGACAAAGCACAAACGGAAGCCGCTAGAAATCAAATTACGGCAGCATTGGTCGGCTTGGTTATTGTTTTTGCCGCTTGGGCGATAGTCCAGCTAATTAACACATTCTTCGGAATCAACATCTTCCAACTCACAATTCCTTCAGCGGTTTGAGCTCTAGAGGTTAGAAATTGGAAGCTAGAAACTAGATTATGAAGTTGGATAGTGGATTAGAACTTTCTCCAATTCTCTTTAAGTTTTGTAAGCTTCCTACCAACAACATTATATCTTTCGATTAGTTCGTCGGCTTTATTGGGCGAAAGATACTTCCTCGCTTTGGCAAAAGCTATGTGATTTATCATCTCATTTGCCTCCCCGATTGCGTCTCTGAGAAATTTTTTGAATACGGCCACCGTTTCTCTTTTTGCGTATCCTTCTGCAATAAGGGCGGGAATAGCTCTAGAAGCTCTTCGCATTTGGTCGGTCAAAAGAAATTCTTCACGTCTCGGGAATTCCTTAATCAGATCCTCAATTTCCAAAGACAACCCGAACGATTCTTCGTAAACGTCTAAATCAAGAAAGCTTTTAATTGCCATCTCGTTTCACTATCCCACATCTATCCTCGCTAATCCAGCCTCTCACTTCTAACTTCCAACCTCTAAACCAGGCTTGCTCAAAGCACTTCATTAGGTTAAACTTTGCTTAATGTTGGCTCAAGCTGGAAGTTCAGATGTCGCAAAACTCTCAGATCTCGAGGGTGTCTTTGGAAATGTAGTTGGGATACTTTTAGGGCTAGCAGGTATTGCGCTGTTTATAATGCTTGTGGTCGGGGGTTTTAAATACATCACAGCCGGAGGAGACCCCAAAGGAATCGAGAGCGCAAAAAAAACCCTGACTTATGCAATCGGCGGAATTGTACTAATTGCTGCAGGATTTTTAATTCTTCAATTCATAAAGCAATTTACGGGAGTTGATGTAACACAATTTAGAATTTTCCAACCATAAATGAGTCATGGACTCGTTTAAACCTGCCACCTTAAAAATTTTTAGTCTAATTTCTCTTCTTTTTTCCCTATATACCCTATACCAAATACTTATCCCTCGCACCGCGTTGGCCCAGGTTCCCCAACCCTATGTTCCCTGCAACGAAACTCGACCAAACGAATTCAACTCTTTAAGGCCTTATCAGGCAAGCCCGTGTGTCAAGGAGGTATCCCAAACGGCAAATTTTTGCGGCAACCGCCTGGTTCTAACCGATAGCGTAACTGCCGTGCAAACAACCTCCCCTGCCTATGCTCCAAACTGCACTTTTATTGAAAATAATCTTTACCAATGTACATATAAAGTTACCGGCAAAACAGCGAATTATAAAATCGACCTTTCTAAAGCAAAGTTTCCAATTCTTGGCAACACCGAAGATAATTTAAACGACGCACAAAAAACAAACGACTATGTCAGCTGGTATCTTAACGGGGTGAACAATAGGGCCGAGTCGACCTATCTTAATTCAAACAATCCAACGGATTTGGACAAACTTGTAAACTTTTCGGGTCCTTTAAATAAACTCCTCCCTTGGGAGGTTCAACTCAATGATAGAATTACCTCCATCAAGGCGGCCGGCAATAGCCAACACGACCAGATGGTCGCCTGTGAGGTCGCAGGAATTCCTGTTCCCTGCAACGACCAAGGTGTAATTGGCTTGATAGATACAAAATTGAGACTCTCCTACTGGAATGGCCATCTTCCCCCTCTTCCGAGTGACTCAAAATATCAGGGAAAAGACTTCAGTGTTTATTGGAAAGATTATCAAAGATGGAGAGGAAATAGCTGCACCCCCGACTTCACAATCCCTGTTATAAACAAAAATATTTATCTCTGTTTTGACAATCCCTTAAAACCAAACTTTTGGTCAAACCTTTTTGCATATATCCCGATGTCTTCGACAGAAGACAGAAAAGGGGAAGTTGCAGTAGAATCGCAAAACGTAAGTGCTGCTTCCCCCGACTTAAAGATCAGTAACGTTAACCTAACGACCACGCCTGCCGACCTGTTTTTCGCACACACCGAAGAAGCCAATGGTCTTGCTGAAAAACTACAGATGACTTTCGTTCCGCAAGGCGGAGACACAACCGGGGCCGTAACAGGGGTGTCGCCGGCAGAGGCCTGCGACTTAACAAATATTCGTTCGAACCCCGGGGACAATCTTTTCGCGGGAACCATCGACGGGAATCTAACCTACGACGCAGAATTTACTTGCAACTTCCAGGGAATCGCTACCGAGAGTGCCTGTAAAAAAGATGTTTCTGTCGGCCTTGGCGTAACAACAAAAACTCCTTTGGCGGATGATTTATGGTCAAGATTGGTTGCGGGCCCAGCAGGAATTTTTAAAAGAATATTTCCCAAGGTAGGCGAGGGAGGCGCAATTTTGGGAATTCTTGATATTCCGGCTGCAACCAAGGTTAGTTATTCGGGAAGCGGAGTTTCTGCGGCAAACCCAGGCCAGCGTTCCGGGGAAAGCGCGGAACTTTACTTTCCTCACGTCGGAGGAATCTCCGAATATTTCTTAAAAGGAATTCAAACCATACTTCGGCCAAAAGGCTTCGGTGAACAAATTATATCGGGAGAGCCCGGAACTTTTACCTCAAGCGGGAAAATAAACTGCGATACCTCTGCCCCCGATGTTTCTCTTCGAGGAACGATTGATAAGCAGGCCTATTTTCAACTCGCCCTAAACTGGCTCGGGGGCCAACCGGGAACCAATGCTCTCGAGTGTTATAACGACACTGTTAGAAAAGCGAGGGAAGCCGGAATAAATACGGCACTTACGCTTTGGCTCTGGTTACACGAAAGCGATGCCAGCAACTACGACTTGGGATACCTTCAAGATTTCGGCGCGGCCAGTCCTGCTCCTGTTGGTTATGTTGACCAGATAAATGAATTCTTCGCCCGCGCCAGAAGATATACCCCGAGTAGTCCTCTCTGCTCCGGGAGAAATGTAACCCCCATACAGGCTTTCGCTTACATTTATAAGTCGGGTACGTGCGACCCTAATACGACAGATGCCCACGGAGTATCCGCCGCCGATTTTTACCAAGCAATGGTTGACCAGTGGTCTTTGGTATCTAGTTGTCCATTTCCCAATTCTCCGACAGATACCAGTTGTCAGAATTAAGCCATTGTTGGCACTGGTAAGGCTAGTGTATTATTTATTGTTAGAGGTTAGAAGTTTGAAATGGGAAGTTAGAAAATTCCAATATCTAGCATCGATGTCTAGCGTCCAGCATCCAACTTCCCACATCAAACAAAAAAATGTCAAAAATAAAAAAATTATTAACAAAATCAATTTTGTCCCTGTTTATTTCTCTGCTTTTTATTTTTTCGTTTGCCCCATCAGCTTATGCTCAAAATTGGTTTAGCCAATCTCCTTCCGAATGGTACACAAAAGTTTATGATACAAATAATCCCACAGAAATTTTTGGAGAAAGATATACGGCTGCGCAGGTTGAATGGGTTATCTACACAATTCTTTTCTGGCTTCCAACCAAAATCATTGGACCCCAGGTAATGAGCTGTGCACTTTCGGGGGATCTATCCTCTTGCATCGAAAGCCTTTTTTCCTCCTCTACAACCCAGCCCCAGCCGCTAGCGACATCTAGCGAGAGCCTTTTATCTGCAGTCTTTCTCGAGGAACGTCCAATTTCTGCCATTACATATTTCAAAGACTTGGCCCGCAAATTCAAACTTATTCCGGAAGCCCAAGCACAAGGTTTTGGTTTCCAGTATGCTCTAAGTCCAGTTCTTGAAATGTGGAAGGCTTCGCGAAATGTTGCTTACGGCCTTATTATTTTGGCAACAATTATTTTGGCTTTTATGATAATGTTTCGGGTTAAAATATCTCCCCAAGTTGTTATCTCCGTACAGTCCGCAATCCCCAAGCTGGTAATTGCATTAATCTTAATCACTTTTTCCTATGCAATAGCGGGTTTTCTTATCGATTTGATGTACGTTGTAATTGGACTCGTGAGCCTCGTTGGAAAGGGGTTCTTCCCCTCGGCCCTTCATTTATCTTCTACATCAATTTTTAGGTTACTTACCGAGGGACACTTTTTTAATATTAACGTTCCATTGGGCGCAATCGGTTTAATGGCCCTATATCTTTTCTTTTTCTGTCTAATTCTTGCTCTTACTCTTTTGATGACCCTCGGCACTGTAGGAGTGGGTTTGGGAGCAGTTCTTGGGGCCGTGGGCATTACGTCGATTACAGCTGGAACGGGAGGTACTTTTGGTATTATTCTTATCATAATCGGTGCTTTGGTTCTCCTTATTCTTTTGGTTAGCCTCCTATGGATGGCGTTTAAAACTCTCTGGACTATTCTTAAGGCATATGTAACAGTGCTCTTGCTAACCATTTTCGCTCCGTTTCAACTTCTTCTTGGAGTAATTAGTTCTAACTTCGGTTTTGGGGCCTGGCTAAAAAGTTTCGTTTCGAATCTTTCAACTTTTATTGTCGTTGGGGTTCTTTTCCTTTTGTCTTTCGTTTTTCTTTTTCAAGGCTTCAGCCTAGCATTCCAAGAGTTTGTGGGTGGAAACGTTGTTCAGCGTTTTTTTAGTGTGATATTTGGAACGGGGGCAGTAAGCCTTTTTACAGGTTCTACCAACGCCAGCTGGCCTCCCCTTTTGGGTCTGGGAGGAAATAGCGGAGTCGCGCTTTTGTTTCTTGGGGTAAGTTTTGTCCTCTTCACTATGATTCCAAAGGCGTCTGATATAATAAAGTCCATGATTGAAGGAAAACCGTTCGCCTATGGAACAGCAATTGGGGAAGTCGCAGCGCCTTTTAGAATGGTTGCGGGCTCACCTCCTGGCCGGGTAATCCAGGACGCCTTGACGCGCAAGGGCACATCCCAAACAATTACTAAAGTTGCAACTCGACTTCCAGCAGGTTCAGTTAGGACTTTTCTTGAGGATCTGGCGGCTGGAACTAGCAGGCGACCTTGAAACAACAAACTACCTTCTAAGGATTGGCTTCAATAAAACAATTCTTTCTTCAATGTTAGCTCCAACCTCTGCAAATTCCTTGGATAATTCCTTCCTGTACGCGTCACTTGCCATGGCCTCCTCCGCTATCCCAGCAAGCATTCCAGCCCTCGCGACAACGGTGGCATAAAATTTCGTCATCCTTGCCATATATTCGCCATAGTGTGCATCAATATCGTCTCTTTTCTCGGGCAAATACCTAAAGGCAGTAATCCATTTAGCAATATCCATTGCCCAATCACTCCTTCTTGATTTGTCTATACCGGCGGCTCCCCACATCCCATGCTCATATGACGTACGAAGTACTACTAAAAGCGGAACAAGCGAGATGGTCAAGGCTGTCATTGGCAGCTGTTCGTCCCTTTCACCCAAATCGGACCTTTTAAGTAGCTCCTTTAAGTTGTCGGGGCTGGAAAAGAACACTTCCAACTGATCCTTCGCTGCCATTTCTGGATCAAGCATTGTAACAACATAGCGAACGGTTTGCCCAATAGTAATCATCCAACGATAGAGTGCTTGATCTCCCATCTTTTCCCATTTCAACTCGGACATCTTTTCCCCGGTTCTTAACTGATCCCAGACTGTCTGTTGCCCCGGCCTTTCGACCGGTTCGGCCCCTACGTTGACAAATTTGGGTTTGATGTCTCTATCGCCCTTAAATGAAATTGTATTCAAAAAGTTTAGAGAGGCTATTTCTGGTGGAAAAAAGAAAGGAATTTTCAAAAAAAGAGGTTTTTCAATTCCGTTCTCGTCTTTGACCATAATTTTAGAATCTTTTATTGATGTTTCCCAATACCAAGCCATCTTTTCCAATAATTTTCGCGTTTTCGGATTCCATTCGAAGTTGCCTTCCGGCACCCAAAGTTTGTTCCATGCAGTTCTTAATTTAGGATCCTGATTAACAATTTTTTCTACCTCAATCCAACCCTGTTTCCAATCTGGAGCATGATCTCCTAGCTCGCTGCGATAATCAGGGCTCGTGGGTGGCAAAAAACCCTTAGACCAGGCCTTGTTTTGATTAACTCTCTCGGTCTCTCTCCAATAGGCTGGTGTGCTTATGTCGGTCGCAACAGTAGGTCCCCCGAGAGATTTTTCTCTTTTGACATGTAATTCCCAGGGCTCGCTTTTTCTTTTTTCAATGTCTTTAGTTTCTCGTACATCAATAGAATAATTCCATCCCCACGACATCTCTGCGGAAGACATATGGCCCCAGTCCATCACTACTCCTGCCCTGGCTACTACTGCAGCCAGTTTGTCCTCTATTTTTCTTGAAGGGGAAAACCAATCCCCAAGCTTCTCTATGTATTTTGCTTTTACAGTGCTAATTAAGTTGTCCATTCCGACTTGGTCAAAACCTTTAATCCCGTTTTCTTCTTTTTCCAACTTACTTAACTCTTCCCGAGTATTTCCCGTTAGCAAAGTTTCCATTATTGCCAAATAGGTTCTTTTCTTTTCTTCAACGCTTCCCATGGCGTACCAATTTAGAAGATTAAGCGGAACAGGAGTATCTCCGGTTTTGCCCTTGTAAATAGCCCAGCCGCCTTCCACTTTGAAATCGCCAATTTTTTGTATAAGCCCTTCTGCATATACCTTGGCTTTTTCTCTAATCTTATCTTTGAGCTTCTCTTCTTGTGCCCGTTCGGCATCTGGGTCATAGTCGGTAAATACTTTACGAATGAAATATGTTTCTGCCGGTGTCAATTTCTCCATAAAAGTACTATTTGCCGGATCATCAAGGTCAATTTGCTGTACCGCAGCAACATTCATTCTCCAATATGCACTGTCATCCTGATACCGAATTGCTTTCTCCCTCAATCCGTCGGCTTTCTCTTTTAGGACTACTTTCTCCGTATCCGTTAACTTCAATCCAGGCAGTTCTTTGGCAAATGTCCGCTCGTAAAAAGAAGCAGTCGGATCGCTTCGAAGAGGAACGCTGACCCACTGCATCATCTTCTTGCCGTCGTAAAAAGCAGGAAGAACGGATCCTAGTCCTTCCAATAATCGAAAGTTGGCCTCACCCCACGTTGCGTCAATTGCTATCCTATCTAACCAAGAATCAATCTTTGTCCGAACGTCTTCTTCTGGGCTCGCGCCTGGAACCTTCTCCGGCCACTCCTCTTGCCGGGCTTTTTGCACGGCTTCGTGCAAATTATCAAACCACATCTCCTGCCTTCTGGAATCGTAAGGATAAGGGCTCTTAAACCTGAGGAGTTGGTTATCAAGCATTCCCTGAAGCTCGTTTAGCTGCGCTCCCATCAGTTTCTCAAAATTTTTTGGGATCTCTTTTTCTACCCTTGCTGCCAATTCTTCGGCCTCCCTGATTAACTTATCTTTCTGAGGCCCACTCGCTTCCCTTCTTACTTTATCCAAGTTTGCCAATGCTCTAAGTCCGTTTAAGGTCGCGAGAAAGCTGGGCTCGACATAAAAATACTCGCGGCCTTCTCCTCTCAAGGGGTCATATTCTCCACCCCCACCCTCCTTGCCCTGTGCTTGGTAGTTAATTCGGGGGCCGAAATCGGGTCTGTTTTCCATCACTGTTTATTTTAACACTCCCTCTTTTCAACATACAAACGGCTGTTTGTGAAAAAGGGTTGCTCTTGCGCGGAAGGCTTCACATTGTAACCTAGATTTAGAGTATCAAAGTACTCCTTTGTTTTATGGAACAACACGCCATACCGCAACAAATATCTTCCTACCAATTCCGGTTGGTGGGAGATATGACCCTCAAGCAGTTCTTTCAGCTTGCAGGGGGAGCTTTGGTTGCACTTCTTTTCTATGCCGCCCCTCTTCCCGGCTATGTTAAATGGCCTTTTATAATTGTTTCGGCTCTTTTGGGGGCTGCTCTGGCATTTTTGCCTTTTGAAGAAAGACCGCTGGAGCGATGGATTATTGCTTTCTTTAGAGCCGCCTACTCCCCCACAAGCTTTGTCTGGCAAGAAACAAAAGCCACGCCCGTGTTTTATCGAGAAGAGGCCAAGGCTCCCACGGAAAAGATAATTGCCCCCGGCGGAGAAGCCGCCTTAAATGCATATCTTGCCGCAACTGCCCAACCCCAAGGATTTTTGGGAAAACTAGAACTGGGGGAAAGTGGATTTCTGTCTAAGCTCGGCAAGCTTTTTGGGGCACCCGCGCCGGTTTCCGCACCGACGGTTGCTGTTCAACCTAGTGTTCCCGTTGCCCCAAGCCCAGCTCCCCTTCCCGCAACCGTGCTGGTTGCCAGACCCCAACAACAAATTGGGGTAAAGATTCCTACAACTCAATATATTAGAGTTGTTCCTTCGGCAAAACCAAAAATGGTTGTCGAGGAAAAACTAGCCGGCGGTAAGCCAATAACCGAAAGGCTGCTTGATATTCAACCCATGGCCGGCCGGGGTTTTGCTCCCGGCGGGAAAGCGGCGCAGTTTTCTCCCGAGGCGGCCCCACCCATTCCGCCGACCACCCCAAACACCATTGTCGGTCAGGTCCTTGATTCTTCCGGCCGAATTATCGAAGGTGCAATTTTGGAAATTCGCGATGCCGCCGGTCGCCCCGTACGAGCTCTTAAAAGCAACAAGGTCGGCCACTTTGTCGTTGTCACCCCATTGCAAAACGGCCGATACGAAATTATTACGGAAAAAGACGGATTTAGTTTTGACCCTGCAACCTTTGAAGCAACGGGAGAAATAATTCCGCCGATTGCCATTCGCGCCAGAATCAACATCGTCGCCGCCGAACTGCCAACAATCAGCAATCAGCAATCAACAATCGGCCAATGAAAATCCCTATAATATCAACTCCCGACAAACCCTTGACCGCTTCCAGCCAAGAATTTCTTCCAATTGCGGACATAACCGACGATATTGTTCTTTATCGGGACGGCGGAGCTGCTTTGATCATGGAGTCCACTTCTCTCAATTTCAGTCTACTCTCTGAAAAGGAACAGGAGGCCGTCATTGCTGCCTACGCCGCTTTAATCAACTCCCTTTCCTTTGCGGTCCAGATTGTCGTCAGAACCAAAAGAAAAGATATTACAAGCTATATAAATTATATTGACGAAAATGCTCAAAAAATTAGAAATCCTAAATTGGCACAACTGATGCAAGGTTATAAAGCCTTCATTATGGAATCCGTTAAAAAGAAAAATGTCTTGGGCAAAAAATTTTATATTGTAATTCCGTTTAGCCAACTTGAGCTGGGAGTAACAAAGGCGCTTTTTTCTTCAACCCGCAGAAAAGGTCCTCTTCCTTTCCCCAAAAGTTACGTTGTCAAAAAAGCCAAGGTGGTTCTTTATCCCAGACGCGACCATTTAATTCGGCAGACAGGACGGCTGGGCATTCGCTTAAAGCAACTCACCACCAACGAATTAATTGAACTTTTTTACAGCGTTTTTAATCCTGAAATTCCGACTGTCAAAAAGGAGGAAACCCAATGAAGCCCAAAATCCCGAGCGTGCAGCTTTCGATTGCCCAAAAGCAAAATCTTTTGGATATTATCGCTCCCCAATCTCTCGATATTGATTTCGACTATATAACCCTAAACGGCGTTTTCTTTAGAACCATTTTTATTGCCGGCTATCCCAGATTTGTTGCTCCGGGCTGGCTCGAGCCGATCGTCAATTTCAACAACTCCCTGGATATTTCCTTCTCTATTTACCCGGTCGAGGGTAAAACGGTCCTTGATGATTTACGAAGAAAAATTGCCGAGATGGAGGCCGAAATCGGAACCGACTTGGAAAGAGGAAAAATCGTTGACCCCTCAACACAGGCAAAACTTGAGGATGCAAGAAACCTGCAGGAACAACTTGTAAAGGGCGCAGAGCGTTTTTATCAGTTTTCTTTCTACATAACAATTCCGGCTCCGACACTTGAGGAGCTCAATCACATAACCCACCAGGTTGAATCAACTCTCGGTTCGCTCTTGATTGTTTCCAAGCATGCAATTTTGGACATGGATTCGGGTTTCCTATCGACTGCCCCCTTTGGTTTAGACAAGCTGGCAATAACAAGAAACATGGACACAACTTCACTTTCCACAACTTTTCCGCTAACAAGCGCCGAGCTTTCCAGCGACCGCGGAGTCTTGTATGGAATTAATTCCAAAAACGAATCTTTTATTATTTTCGACCGCTTTTCAATGGAAAACAGCAACATGACGATTTTCGCTACTTCGGGTGCGGGAAAATCCTACTTCGTAAAACTTGAGGCCTTAAGAAGTCTAATGCTGGGAACGGAAATAATCGTTCTGGACCCGGAAAGCGAATACAAAAGCCTTTGCGATGCTGTTGGGGGACAATTTATAACTTTTTCTTTCAACTCTCCTTCAAAAATAAATCCGTTTGACCTTTCGCAAATTTATGAGGAAGGAGAAAATCAACTGGGACTAAAAATTCTTTCTCTCCACTCTCTATTTAAGGTAATCATGGGCCAGATTACTCCCATACAAGAAGCTCTTTTGGATAGGTCGTTGGTTGCGACCTACCGGGCCAAGGGAATAACCCAAGACCCTACAACACAGAAAAAAGAGCCGCCTTTAATGGAAGACCTTTATAAAATGCTTGTGGGAATGGAAACTCCCGAGGCTTTGGACTTGGCCGCAAGGATTGAAAAATTCGTCAGAGGCTCTTTTGTGGGAATCTTTGACAGGCAAACAAATGTCGATTTGAATAATCCGTTCACCGTTTTTTCTGTCAAAGACCTTCAGGATGTTCTGCGCCCAATCGCAATGTTTGTAATCCTCGATTATGTTTGGACAAGAGTCAAAAAGGATATTAAAAAGAGGCTTTTAATTGTAGATGAGGCCTGGCACATGATGAAATACCCGGACTCTGCACAATTTTTGTGGTCGGTGGTCAAAAGGGCCAGAAAATATTATTTGGGTCTTACAACTATCACCCAAGACGTAGAAGACTTTTTGGGTCAGGATATCGGAAAGGCGATAGTTACCAACTCCGCTTTGCAGCTTCTTCTTAAACAATCGCCTGCGGCTATAGATAAAATTGCCGAAGTTTTTTATTTGTCGCAGGGAGAAAGACAGCTTCTCTTGGCCGCCAACATCGGTGAGGGAATCTTCTTTGCCGGTCCTCACCACGCTCCCATTAGGATTGTTGCCTCGGATGCGGAACATAAACTAATATCCACCAAACCCTTAGCAACATGAGCCAAGAAGAAGCTCGAAAACTTTTAGATGCATGGGCGTTTTTCGATAAACATCCCGAAGCCAAAAGCTGGGAAGGAATGCCGCGGCCAGAATTTTATCGGCTGGTACAAATCATTGCCGGCACTGACAATTTGGTCGATGCCAAGGAATATTTCGAGGGAGTTGCCGCAGGAACCATAACCGGCGACATGCCGACCGCACTTCTTGAGGCCCAAAAAGAAGGGCAAGATATTTCCACGCGCCTTTCGACTTCCAAAAGTGCTTCGAGAGTCACAAAGGGTTGGTTGGCCAAATTAAGCACTAAGAGCGCAGAGGAAGTAGCAGAAAAGCAGGTGGCTGCGGCCCAAGTTCGGGCCGTAGTCGAAAGAGCAGAGGAAGAAACTCCCGCACTCAAAGAGGTTCCAAAGCCTAAAGCAACCAAGACGGTCGTGCCCTCTTCCGCGGAGACCCCGCCCTCGGCACCGGCCACAACACCGTCTACACCCGTTGAGGAAGGCCTTAGTATAAAAATTTCCAGCGGGGCATTTGGGTCTTTTGAACAAATGGCCGGAAAAGCGGCAGGAACTCCCCTGGCAATAATTTCTATGTTCTCTCCCCCCAAGAGCTCGATGACTCCCCAAACAAGCGCCGCTGTTTCGAGCGCCCTAAGTCTTTCCCAAGTAGCACAAAGGGCCGAAAAACTTCCTGAGGCGGACAGAGAGCACATCTTGTCTTTGGTTAACAATCTTAGAAAGGCCGAGTTTTCTTTTGTCCAACAAACCCGGCTTCTTTCCGTTCGAGAAATCACTATTCTCAGCGGTTCCGAGTTCGGGATGGACCAGGAAAGCATAGTTGCCCTCCTCGGCGGAGGGCGGGGTATTCCCGAAAGAGGCCCTTCTTTCGTTGCTCGGGTAGGACAACAGCTTTTCGGCAGCATCGCCAAAAAGGCGGCAAGCAAGGCAATTGCAGGAGCACTAACCAAAGCAGGAATCTCTGTTGCCGGCAAAGCCGTTGCCGGAGCCGTAGGTCAGGCCGCAATCCCCATTCCCGGAGTCGGTTTTATTGTCGGCCAAATTATCGACTGGATTGCAAATAAAGCAGTGGATCTGGCCTCCCGTGTAGCTATCTGGATTAAAGAACACGGAAAAGAAGTTGTCGGGGGTCTTTTGATTGGCGGAGGAATCTTAATCGGCGGGTTTGCCGGATTGGCTGCCGGAATTGCTGGCGGAGCAATTGCGCTGGGCGGTTCCGGGCTAAGCACAATCGCATCTGGAATTGGGAGTTTCTTTTCATTTATCTTTACCGGAATAATTCTTCCTTCAATTGGAATTCCGATATTGGTAGCCCTCTTTGCTGTTCCTGCAGTTATTGTAATTATTCTTTTTATTATCAACTCCAGTGCCTATATTGTCCCTCCTCGGACGGGATTTATAAGCGGAGAAAATCCTTATATAGGCGTAGAAAAAGTAGCCAGCCCCACGGGGCCCTTTAGCAACGACGACCTTTTCAAAACTCCCCCGATAGTTGTCGAATATACCATCACAATAACGGCGAAAAAGGGTACTCTGACCAATATAAGTTTTGCTTATGACTGCGAGGTTATAAAAAAGGGCTCGACAGAGGACTGCCCTAATGCAAATTTAGTCGACTCGCAAGGGAAAGCAATTACAATTGGGCCGCAAGCAAACTTAAGAATCTCTCCGACCGAGCCCTACAAAATTACATATCAAGCCCAGTATTCCGGCGGCCGCTTTCAAGACTCTGCAATTATAGATACCCTGACGGTTACCGCGGACGCGGCAGAACAAAACGGGGCGCAAGCAAGCGGCGGTGCAGCCGTAATAATCGGAAACCCCCCGACCGGCTGTTTCAGGTTTGATGATTCCTGGCCGGCCAATCTAAAGGCAAATGAGGTTAGAGCAATTACCGAGCTTACAAGGGCCAGTGTATATATGACAAGACTTTGTGCTGCAGGAGAAATTGTTCTGAAATACGGCGGGAACAACGGCGGTGTCGGCGGAGATGTTATCGCCGGTCCCAACATTATCACCATCTATTCTGCGGGCGTGCAATATGGACCCACAAGCACCCTCTATACCACAACGCACGAATCGGGCCACATCTTTGCAAGAAGATATGGAGGAATTTTTAGACAATATGCGGACACGCCTGGCGTTGGCAATGTTCTTATCTGCACTTATCCTTTCAACAACAGCGTTGGAGAAAGCTTTCCCGAAATGATAGGTCTTTTTGTGGCCAACAGCCCGGGACATGCCCCAATTAATCTCTTCGGCTGTTTGGGTGGAAGTTTTAAAACCAAATATCCTGCACACTGGCAGTTTGCGCGAAACGTAATTTTTCAGCAAGACCTGGGGTGGTAAAATGTTTCGGATGAATAAAAAAATCGTTGTTGTTGGAATAATTATTTTTATCTTGCTTTTTGGAGCAATTTTCCTTCTTGGTGCGGGACGTAAAAAAACGCCCACTCCTGTTCCAACTACAACCTCGGGGGTTTCCTGGCAAGGCCTCGTCGCCGGCAAGAGCACAAAGGACCAGGTCAATGGTGTACTGGGAAACCCTCTCAGTGAAACTTCCTCGGGAAATCAAACTACAAACACATATTCTTCCTTAAGCGAAACCCGACCCAACAGTGCCGTTTTTGACAACAACTCCAATACCGCACTGTTTTTAAGGCAAATCGTTTCCGCTAAAGATACCAAAACAACAAAAGACATTGTGGATGTGTATGGGGAAACAAACACAAAGCTTTACGGCCTTGATTGGATAAACGGGATTTACCTTTTTGTTTATCTGGACAAGGGGATTGCATATCTTGCAAACCCGGACAGCAACACCCTATTTGAAGTCTGGTATTTTCCTCCCACAACGCTCGACAATTTCCTAAAGACTTGGGCAACCGATTATTCAACTCAACCCAAAAACCAACCCTTCTAGCCCTGAAGTCTAACCGGCATTATAAGGTGAAGATAGTTGGGGTCTGTGGCTTCCTGAAACACTCCAGGAGCGGTGGCGGATGAGAAAGTTAGCGTTATGGCATCTCCTACGGCTGACTGCAAGAATTCTTCAACAAATCGATAATTGAATGCAATTTCAAATCCCTTACTTTCGCCCTCGACCTTTGCATCAACTACCGCCTTCTGGCTTCCGGTTTGGTTACTTTCGGCGCTTAACGAAAGTCCCCCTTTTGAAGTAGCAAATCGAATTATGTTTGCCGAGTCTCTGGCAAAAACCGAGGATGTTTTGACCGCCCTTAAAAGTTCCTCTTTGTCCACTCCGACTTTTACTTGTCCTCCTTTGGGGATTATTTTTTCAAAATCGGGAAAGTCCCCTTCCAAAATTCTTGTCGAAAAAACACAATCCCCCACTTCAAAAACCACCTGACTGTCTTTTTCTTTATAGGAAAGGGAGATCTCTTCTGCCTCCGCCGAAAGCCTGGAAATTTCTCCCAAAGCGCTTTTCGGCAAAATAATCTTTTGCGGCTTTCCTCCCCCACCCAAAGAAATCTTCTTTTGGGAAAGCCTAAACCCGTCGGTTGCAACCATTGTCAAGAATCCTTTCTGAAAAAGAAAAAGAACCCCCGTAAGAATGGGCCTTGTCTCGTCTACTGATGCCGAAAAAACAACCTGAGAAAGGGCCCGGGAAAATTCTTCTTTGGGTAGAAGTATTGAGTTTTGTTTATCTACGCTCTGAGGAATTGAAGGAAAGTCCCCGGCGTTCATTCCGGAAATGTTGCTTTCAAAACCCTGTGCCGAAATTTGAATTTTTTCTTTTTCTACGGATAATTCAATTTGTCCCGGAGGAAGATTGGCTACAAGTTCCGAGATAACCCTTGCCGGTACTGTAATTTCTCCCTCTTTTTGTACCTGTGCCCCTATGGAAATTGCAACCGAAATTTCTAAATTTGTTGCCAAAATGGAAAGTTTTGTCTTCTTTGCCGAAAGAAAGATATTTCCCAAGACAGGAAGTTGGGCTTTGCTGGAAGTAAATCTTAAGGCCGTATTAAGGGCTTTGGATAAGTTCTCCTGAAGAACAGTAAGTTTCATTTCCATGAGTATATAAAAAGGTTCTCAAAACACAAGTCGTACTTTTGATTATGACAGCATTCAAAAAACCGTGAGTGCAAGCTCTCAAATGAATTGAATGCTGACATGTCATCCTTCAAAACAAAAAAGCCTCAACTGTAAGATCGTAGAAGGATGTCATTAAAATAGTCGTGATAGTAGTAGGTGAAGTTGATAAGTGGAAATTTTGACATATATGAATTTAAGTTTCGGGACAAATTCGTGTTGACATCAAATATATCAATTTGTGGATTCTTTTGTGGATAGTTTTGAGGCGAGTGTTGATATGTTGGTGCTTTTTGCCAACTATCCTCAAAGCCTCTGTTTTATCCCCAAGATATCCTGGCGGATTTGCACATCGGTCGAAGCCATCTGGGTTATTTTGTCCACAGCGTGCATTACGGTAGTATGATCTCTTCCTCCCACAAGCCTCCCAACTTCTTCCAGAGGAAGCCCCAGGTCCCTTCGAAGTAAATACATCAGTATCTGCCGGGGTCTGGCGACGGGCCTTGCTCTGGAATCTCCAAGAAGGGAACGTTTTCCTAAGGAGAAGTGTTTGGACACCGCGGAGATGACGTTTTCCGGATTAACCCTTTTTGTTTGCAAAGCTTGCGACTCCCCCTTACCGAGAAGTGACTGAATAAGCTCTTCGGTTATTTGTGTATTTTTTAGTTTCGCTTCAGAAGAAAGCCTTACCAAAAACCCTTCAAGCTTTCGGGCTGAGTCGGTGTTGGCTGCAATAAGCTGAACCAATTCCATAGGAAGCTCTATTCCCCTACCGGCCGCCTTTATCTGCAAAATCGCACAGCGCAACTCAAAATCCGGGGGCGCAATGTCAACAATTAATCCCGCCTCAAAACGGCTTCTTAATCTTTCCTCGAGTTTTGATATTTCGGAAGGGGGCCTGTCGGAGGTTAAAATAATTTGACCCCCGGCGCTGGTTACGGCGTTGAATGTGTGGAAGAATTCTTCCTGCACTGCGTCCTTGCCAGCAATAAACTGAATGTCGTCTATTAAAAGGGCATCAAGTTTGCGGTATTTGTTTCTGAAAGATTGTGTCGTTTTGTTTCTTATTCCCTCCACGATGTCGTTGGTAAAATCTTCTCCGGTACAAAAAAGAACGTTTGGGTTGGGATTTTTGCTTAAGATTTCATACCCGACAGCAATCATTAAATGGGTTTTCCCAACCCCAACGCCTCCCCAAATAAAAAGAGGGTTATATGCGCTCCCCGGAGTTTTTGAAACCGCGTCAGCCGCAGCCCACGCCATTTGATTGGAAGAAGAGACGGCAAAGTTTTCGAAAGTAAACCCCTGTCTAATCCTTGCCCTAGCTAGCGCCGTAGAAAGCACTTCCAAAGATTCCTTTTCCTGATTAAACAAAGGGGCGAGAGAGTTTTCGATTGCTTTTGTTTTTGGCGCCTGTTTTACTACAAAGAGGATGTCGCAGGGCTTCCCCAACTGTTTTGTCAAGCTGTCTTGAATCAGTCCAAAATATCTCGACTCAATGGTTGTCTTAACAAAAGGGGAATTGCAACCGACCTGTGCGGTTGCCCGATCGTTTATGTCGGCAAGATCTATTAGGTGGGTTTGGGAAAACCATGTAGAGAAAATTGCGGGGGAGACTGCAACCTTTATACTCTCAAGGACATCGTGCCAGAGTCTATTTGCATCCATTGTGGGAGGACAGGAGTAAGGGGATAGTAACTAAGTTATCAACAATCCGTCAATAGTCAAAAAGTCTCAGTTTTGTTATCCCTCGAGCTTTGTCGTAAACGCATTTTCAAAAAATGCTCGTCGGGTGTAGCACAAAGAAGATTGCAAATCTCACTCCTCGCTTGACGTTTCACCAGTCGGAATTTCTCTTACGAGATACAACATCCTTTTTATGACTGGTTCGACACATTTTTGAAAATGGTTTCCTCGCGCTCTCGGGGCAAACAAAGACTTTGGTAGAATTTTCCTTATCAACAATCCGTCAATCCCCAAAAAACTGGAGACTGGAAAATGGAGATTGGAAACTTTATGACATCCTCCCCGCTCCAAAGAGCGGGGTTTCCCTCCAAAGGAGGATGACATATCGGCGTTCAATTCATCTCCGCAACAAATTGCGGAGCGTTCTTGAATGCTGTTATAATACCCCTATGTCAACAAAAAGAACCTATCAACCGAAGAAAAGGAAAAGAGCAAAAACTCACGGATTTCGTGCGAGAGTTAAGTCCGCTTCCGGCCGCAGGGTCCTTAAAAGAAGGCGCCAAAAAGGCCGAAAAAGGCTGACTCCATAATAATGCTTGCTGCACCATATAGACTTTCAGGCGAAGAAGAATTTGCTCGGGTCGAAAAAGAGGGAAAGCTTTATCAAAGCAAGTCCTTTGGCTTGCGCTTTTTTGATAGGGGAGACACCCAATACTCGAGGTTTGGAGTTGTTGTTTCAAACAAGATTTCTAAAGAAGCAACCCAAAGGAATAGAATAAAAAGAGCTTTCAGGGAGGCCATAAGGCAATCGATGGGCTATATTAATAGGGGATTGGACGTAGTCTTTTTAGCAAAAAAAATAAGCCTGTCGGAGTCTACGGACGAGCTGATGCATGAGGTCGGAAACGCTCTTTCGGCGACAGGAATAATGAAATGAAAAAAATATTTACCTTTTCTTTGACCGCTTACAAAAATACGTTATCTTGGATACTGAAAGTTCTCTTTGGCGGAGGGTGCAGATTCCAGCCAACCTGTAGCGAATACGCCAAACAGTCGATTGAAAAATTCGGAGTAATTAACGGAACTGGTCTGGCGCTTAAAAGGTTGATTCACTGCCACCCCTTTGGGAGTTTTGGCTATGACCCCATTCCGGAAAAGACATGAATATTTTTAACACATTGTTAATTCAGCCGTTGGCAAACGGCTTGATTCTTTTTTACAAACTTCTTTTTAGCAACATGGGCCTGGCGATTGTCGGTTTCTCTCTTTTTCTTCGGCTAATTTTAAATCCGCTAACAAAGCCCTATATGCAATCGATGAAGAAAATGAAGGAGTATGAGCCGCAACTGGCGAAACTAAAAGAGAAGTGGAAGGGAGATAAGACAAAGCTTGTACAGGCGCAGGCAGATTTTTATAAAGAAAAAGGCATAAATCCGGGGGCCGGGTGCCTTCCTTATATTTTGCAAATAGTCGTTTTAATAGCTCTTTTTAATGTGTTTGCTCGCGCACTTTCTACTTCCAACGAGGCAGTCACAAATTTTAACAAGCTTCTTTATTCTCCCCTGAAGTTTGCAGAAAACCAAACAATAAATACGAAATTTTTATATTTGGACGTAACCAAACCGGACATTTTCCATATTCCGGGAGTACCTTTCCCTTTCCCCGGACCAATTTTGCTTCTTGCGGCCCTGGTGCAGTTTTTGTCCGCAAAGATGATGGCGCCTTTGGTCAAAGCCGAAGAAAAGGTTGCCGAGAAAACAAAGAGCGGAGTTGACGATATTCAAGTTGCCATGCAGTCTTCGATGACATTTACGTTTCCCCTGTTTACTATTATTTTTGGAATAAGTTTTCCCGCGGGACTCGCGCTGTATTGGTTCCTATTCTCGCTTTATCAGATGATTCAGCAATATCAAACCTCCGGGTGGGGGTCTCTTTCTCCTTTTGTACAAAAAGTGAGCTTCTGGCGTAAATAAGACATCTCTGCTAGAATTGGGGTTGCAAAATGGCGGCAAAAAATAAAATCCTTGTGCAAGTTGATGAGGCGGCGAACGGCCTTCTAACCTTGATGGGGACAAAGGCTAAGGCCCGCGTTTATGAAGACAAAGAAAATCAAGCGATTCGGGTGGATATTGAAACAGAAGACGAAACGGGACTTTTGATAGGCCGACATGGAGAAACACTGGCCTCCATGGAAACGGCACTGGGGATGATGATAAGACAATCGGTCGGCGAATGGGTAAGAATAATAGTAAACGTCGGCGATTGGAGAGAGCGCCAGGAAGACCACCTTAAGGAAATTGCCGAGCAGGCAATGGAGAGGGCAATCCAAACAGGAGAGCCGCAACCGATTTATAATCTGACTCCGGCACAGAGAAGGATTGTTCACCTTGCCTTGTCGGAAAGCAAAGATGTGGAAACAGAGTCGGTCGGAGAAGGCTTGGAGCGATATTTGGTAGTTAAGCCCAAAGGCAAAAAGTAATGAGGTTCCTCGAAAAGATTTTCTTTTTCCTACTTATCTTTTTTCTTCCAACACAAATAGGCTTACACCTTTGGCCAAACTGGTCTTTTGTCGCCGGAATTAGGGTCGATTATCTTTCCCCGACAATTTATTTAACGGATTTATTAATTCTGGGGATTTTACTAACCTCACTAGTCAATCTCGGGTGGTATAAAAAGAGGAAATTCCTGGTTGTTGTGGCCGGCCTTTTGGTTTTCGCCATCATAAATTCATTGCGGGCGTTAAATCCCTTGGTATCAATATTAAAGTGGGGGAAAGTTTTGGAGCTGACACTCTTGGCTTATTATATAATTGCTTCAAACCGCGAGAGAGTAAAGACACTAATACTTAAGGCTCTCCCGTTTTCGATTGTAACCTTTGCCCTAATTGGGTTTTTACAGATTATTTTCCAAAAAACATTGGGCGGTCCTTTATATTATTTGGGAGAGAGAAGTTTCTCTGCGACCACCCCCGGCATCGCGCTTTACAACATTTTCGGGAAACTTCTTCTTAGGCCCTATTCAACCTTTCCTCACCCCAATGTTTTTGGCGCTTATATGTTTGTGGCAACATTAATATTTGTTGTTTTGAAAAGCAAAAAGTCCAGGTCGGACTATTTAGTTGTTCTAATTGGATTTTTGGCGTCTTTCTTGTCCGGGTCTTTAGCTGTTTATCTTGGAACAGTTGTTGTTTTATCCCTAAAATTTTTAGGAAAGAGTAGGGAAAAGCTAACAAAACTTATTCCGGCGGGGGCAATTCTTCTAAGCTTTGCTTTTTTGTTTCTCTCTCCACAACTTCTTTCGCAAAAATTTCCTGAAAGCATAGAAAAAAGAATTCTCTTGGCGAGAGCATCCGCAACCATGGTCTCAAAGTCGCCGTTATTGGGGGTAGGATTTAACAATTTTATCGTAAACCTTCCGGCCTATGCGGCAAAAGATTCTTCTTTGTGGATACTCCAACCGGTACACAATATTTTTCTTCTAACTTTTGTCGAGACAGGGATATTTGGCTTGTTATTGTTGGGATATTTATTTCAAAGGACATTATCGAAAACATCCCCGCTAGCTTTAGCAATAGTTTTTGTTATCGTGACGGGAATGTTCGACCACTACTGGCTTACTCTCCAGCAACCCCAAATTTTGTTCGCTCTTTTGATCGGACTCCTGTGGTAAACTAGCAAGACAATGGAGAGCAAACTTTCGATTTATTCCGACGGAGGAGCAAGGGGGAATCCCGGGCCCGCAGCCTGCGGCGTAGTTTTTTCAAAAGACGGTAAAGTAGTTTTTAAAGGCTCAAAATTTTTAGGAGAAACTACAAATAACGTTGCAGAATATCGCGGAGTAATTTTTGCCTTGGAAACGCTTTCAAAAAACCGTGAGTGGAGTGCAGATGCACCTGTAGATTTATTTCTGGACTCAGAACTAATAGCTCATCAGCTAAACGGAAAATACAAAATTAAAAATCAACTGTTGGCAACGCTTTCTTTTGAAGTAAAAAAGTTGGAAAAACACCTTTCGACAAAAATTATTTATCAACACATTCCCCGGTCCAAAAATTCTATCGCGGATTTTCTGGTTAATGAAGAATTGGACAAACATCAGTGAAAATTTCACGTTGCCCGTAATTTTCTTGATAATTCCACGTCTGTCATTTGGAAAATTGAAAGTTTGCGGAGATTGGCCTACGATAAGTCTACAATGAAGAGCTCGAGTAGTCCCTCTTTTGTGATAAGCAACAGACCTGCAGTTTCTGTCTTTGCCGATTTTGATGTTTTACCACTTAGCTTATTGGAAAAACTTCTTGCCAATTTTTGCAAGGTAAAAATATTTTCAGAAGATATCATGGCTTGGCAGGAAAAAACATTGCATCTTGGACACGCGAGATACTTTAGTTTTGCAAGCTATAGTGCTTTTTCTGAACTAAAGGGGTCCTCTTACGTGATTTATGTGAATCTTTACCCCGAGAATCTGGCCAGGGAGGAAAGAATAATTAAAGAAATAATAAAGTATTCTTCCGAAAACTTTGAAAAGGCAATTTTTGTTCTCCCCTATTTTTTAGAAACCGAAGAGCAGAAAAAACTTTGCACTTTTGTTAAGACTCAAATTGGAAAAGAGGAAAATTTTGAGCTTATTTATGTTGGACAAATTTTTTCTCCAAGGATGGTATTAAAAAGAGGGATTCTGCTCCATGAAATGTTAAGCGATTTGGAAAGAGGCTCCCGCCTAAAAATTCCCGACAACAATTTTGAAGTTTATCCAACCTTCGCAGTTGATGTTGCAAGAGAAGTCGTTAAGTCTTTGTTTTCTTTCGGATATTTTGGGCAGGAGGTATCAATGTACTCTGCAAAAACTACTTTTGATAATTTTGTTAAATATCTCGCCAGATTAAGACAAACCGAAAGCCCTATTGAAGCCGGAACTAAATATGTCAGGGCACCGGGGGTCGACAAAGAAATTCATATTGCAAAAAATCTTGAAAGTTTTGTGCCCGACACTGTCGAATGGTTTCAGCAAAACCCCGGCGAAGTTCTTCCTCAAATCAAACCCAGAGAAGCTAGTAGGGTTAAAGAGGCGGCAGTTAAAGTTTCCTTCCCCAGAATTAAAAGAATATTGACCAACCCCATGTTTGTTTGGGGTGGGGGGTTGGTAGTTGGTTTCCTTCTGCTGCCGTTTTTGATGCTGATAATTAGCATTCTCAGCTTAGTCATTTTCGGGAAAACATTTGTAACCGGAAAACTTGTTTTGGCCGAAAGCGCAGCGGGGTTTGTTGGTGTCACGGCCAATTTGGCAAACAAAGAGTCGGGGTTTCTTATGCAAATCCCTCTTTTGGGAATGCCATACAAGGAGACGGCTTCTTTGGGAAATATAATTGAAGATTCTTCTGTTATTGCCAAGCGGGCCGTATCAATAGCAAAACAAGGCAAAAGCCTTGTAAAAAACATTTTAGGAAAAGATTCTTATAACTTAAGTGGCGCATCCGAGTCCTTGGGGCTGGATTTGGATGTTCTCTATAAAGACTTGGGGTTTCTCCAGGGAGAGATCAACGACCTAATGCCGATTAGCGCAAGGCTTGTGGCGCCGCTAACCGCACGCATAGATTTGGGCCAACTAAAAGAACGGCTCTTTTTTGGCAAAACCGCTGTCGATAACTTACCCGATCTTTTGGGTGCGGACAAACAGAAAAGTTATCTAGTTCTTTTGCAAAACAATATGGAGCTTAGGCCAACCGGGGGATTTATCGGCTCATACGCCCTTTTAACATTTGACCAAGGAAAATTGGTTGATACAAACGTCTCCGATATTTACTCTGCAGACGGGCAACTTCAGGGGCATGTTGAACCGCCGGCTCCTATTAAAAAATACCTGGGAGAAGCGAATTGGTATTTAAGAGACTCTAATTGGGATCCGGACTTTCCAACCTCGGCAACCCGCGCGGAATGGTTTTTGGGAAAAGAAATCAACAAATCCGTCGATGGAGTTATCGGAATTGACCTCGAGTTTATCAAGGGTCTAATTAAGGTAACCGGGCCAATTACGCTTTCCGATTTCAATCAAACGATTGGTTCGTCCGACCTTTACGAAAAAACCCAAACCCAGGTCGAAAAAGATTTTTTTCCGGGATCTCAGAAAAAGACAAATTACCTCACGGCACTTACCCGAACACTTTTGACGAATTTGGAAAATCCTTCGGATTCATTAATCTTGGGATTTTCAAAAGAAACATTCGCAGCCCTTAACGCAAGGCATATCCAGGTATTTGTACATAACCGCGACGTACAAAACGCATTGTCAAACATCGGTTGGGATGGCGCAGTCAATCAGCCGACTTGCGAAGGCAACTGTTATCCTGATTGGGTTGGAATAGTTGATGCAAATGTGGGCGTAAATAAGGCAAATTACTATATAGGGAGAGAATCGTCTTTGGGGGTTAGATTTGACAACGACAATATTACCAGAGAGTTAACAATTAATTATAAAAATAGCGCGAATACAGTACTTGGAGCCGGAGCAAAATATAAAAATTATGTAAGAATCCTAGCCCCAAAAGGAGCCGACTTTGCAGACGTGCAAGTGACAATTGGAGACAAAACACAAACGATAAAGCCCGAAATTAACGACACACAGGGAAGAAGAGAAGCCGGTGTTTTGATAGAAATCCCTGCGGGGGCTAAAGCCTCGGCTAAGTTTGTTTGGCAAACTCCACTGGGCATCTCTTTCGGTCAGCCCGGAGAGTACAGACTCTATGTACGCAAACAGGCAGGAACAATTGCAGACACAATAACCTTGAAGTTTTCTTTTCCCGAGGGGGTTGTCGCAAAAACCAGCCCAAAGCCTACCTTGACCGTCGAGGGAAGCCTCGAGTATAATACGACTCTGGCTGGCGATTTATTTGCGCTCAGCCGCTGGTAGAAAAATGGACAAAATAACTTTAGCGGCAGAAAAAAGAAGTGTTGTTGGTAGAAAAGTAAAAACTTTAAGAAAAGAAGGGTATTTGCCAGCAAACGTTTTCGGAAAAGGAATTAAATCCGAATCTTTGCAGGTAAAACTTTCCGACTTTCAAGATACCTATAAAAAGGTTGGAGAAACTGGACTTCTTTACCTTTCTATCAAAAACGGAAAAGTTGAAGAAAAACCCGTGTTGGTTTCCAATGTCCAACTTCAGCCCGTATCCGACACTCCCATTCATGTAGATTTCCACCAGGTTGATCTTAAGGAGAAAGTTACGGCTGCGGTTCCCGTAGAGATTAGCGGGGAAGCGCCGGCGGAAAAAGGAGGAATAGGCACTGTCGTTCAATATATCGACGAAATCGAGGTCGAGGCACTTCCGACCGATCTTCCCGAGAAGTTTATTTTAGATATCTCAAATTTGACCGAAGTGGACCAGGCGATTTTTGTCAAAGATTTACCGGTCGATAAGGCAAAGGTTGACATTAAGACGGATGCCGAAGGGATTATTGCTAAAGTAGAACCTCCTCAAAAGGAAGAGGTTGCACCTGTCGCTGAGGTTCCCGTAGAGGGAGCAGTTCCGGCGGAAGGAGCTCCTGAGGGTGTTGTGCCGGCCGAGGGAGAAGCTCCGGCCGCGGAAGAAAATGAGCCCCAAGAAAAAAAGCCTAAGGAGTAGTATTTAAGGCGCTTTCCAAATTTCTGACTTCGCTTGAGTTCGGATCTATTTCCTTGGCGCGATCGAGATATGAAAGTGCGGCCTTATTGTCTCCGGACTTTATCTCGAGTTTTGCCAATTCCACCCATCCTGACAAATAATTTGGGTACTTTGCTACGAGATTTTGCCAATAGAGAATTTCCTCTTGGGTTGTGGCCCTTTGACTGCTTGTCCCAAGAACCTTCCTATTTAAAAAGAAGCTAGCGTTAAAAGTCGAAAGCGAAAAAATTATTATTGCCGCGCAACAGGAGCATAAAAACACGACTTCTTTGCTGAATTTGAGACGCAATTTCTTTTTCGATTTTTTTGGGGGTTGCTGGACAGGTTCTTTCATGCTGTATAATAAATTAATTATGGATGACAACCTGCCGAATCCGCAAGGGGATACCCAGAACCTTGCCAAAATGACAACTCCACCTACTGGAACACCTCCCATACCTCCAACCACGCCGGCTCCTTCTGCGTCGGTCTTAACTCCGACACCAACCCCGCCGCCGACCCCCCCAGTGCCTAGTGCCTCAAAGCCTAATTTGATGCTTTGGATTTCTTTGGGAATTTTGGCGTTGGCCGCCATTGCGGGCGGAGCATATTATTTCCTCAAGGGAACCTCGACAAAGCCAGTACCCACGCCGGTACCCGTTGCCCCAACTCCAATCCCAACCCCGGTAGATAGAACCACCGGTTGGCTGACTTATACAAACACAAAGAATAATTTTTCTTTCAAATATCGCCCGGACGCCAAGGTTCAGGAGCAAACAGACGGAACAATAAATCTTACCCTTTTGGGACCGACTCAAAAAACAGGAACCGAATTTTTCGACGGACTAAACATGACTTTTAAGCCGGGAAGTCTAGGAGGCTTAACGCTTAAAACCTTTGTCGACAAAAAAATGACTGTGCTTTCCACTGAGGGGGTTGTTTCGGCGACAACCAGCGCAACCATAGCCCAAATGGTAGGGTATAAATTCCATTTGGAGACCATTGTGCCCTCCGATTATTATTATCTTCCCTTGGGAACGACTTCATACTTGGAAATTGTTGATTTGACCAGAGACCCTTCAAGCCAAGGTTTTGAGCAAAACGCCCAAGACACGCTCTCGACTATTACGTTTGGTGTAGCTAGCCCATCGGCAACTCCCGCGATTTAAGTTTTGGGCCAAGAAGCATTAATTAAAATAGGGGAGTCGAACCGTTCTTTTCCTTCTTGCCAAATTACTTCACTGACAAACGGCATAAACGGATGAATAAGTTTTAGAGATTCTTGTAAAACAAACTCCAAAGTTTTCTGAGCCTGCTCACGCCTATCTTTGCTTTTTTCGATGTATTCATCCGCAAATTTATGCCAGACAAATTCGTATATTTCTCCTGCAGCCTCATTGAGTCTATATTTATCAAGCGCCTTGGTTACTTTGCTTGTCGTGCTTTTGAGCTCTTTTAATATTTTTTTGTCTTCGTCGTTCTTTTTAGCTTTTGAAGACGGTTGGGCCAGCACAAACCTTGCAATATTCCAAACCTTGTTGGCAAAGTTTCTTTGACCGCGAATATTGTCTTCGGAAAGGGAAATATCGTTTTCCACCAAAGCTCCCCAGACCATTCCCATTCTCATAGCATCCGCCCCGTATTTATTGGCCATGTCAATCGGGTCAATTACATTTCCCTTTGACTTGGAAATCTTTTGTCCTTCCTTATCCCTAACCAATCCATGAATTACAACGTCTCTAAATGGAACATCGCCGGTTGCATAAAGCCCGAGCATGATCATTCTTATGACCCAGAAAGGGAGAATATCGTAGGCCGTTTCCATAACTGAGGTTGGATAAAAATAGTTGTAGTCTTCGAATTTTTCTTTATTGGAAATTCCACTCGACGATAGGAGAGTGGCATATGGCCATTGGCCAGACGAAAACCAGGTGTCGAAGGTGTCCGGGTCCTGAACAAACTTGTCGTGCCCACAACTGGGGCATTTGACAGGCTCAGCCCCGTCTGTAACGGTCCACTTCATACATTTGTCGCAGCGAAAAGCCGGAATTCTTATTCCCCAGACAATTTGTCTTGAAATATTCCAATCCCTGAGGTTTTTAAGCCAGTGCTTGGCAATTTTTTCGTAGCGTTCTGAAACAAATTTCACTTGACCTTTAGTTATGGCTTCCAGTGCTTTTTTGGCCAAGGGCGTGATTTTTATAAACCATTGTTTTGAAAGCATCGGCTCAATTAGGCCCTTGTCCCTATAGCAAAGTCCAACCACGTGCGCTATTTTTTCTATCTTTTTGATTTTGCCGGCCGCTTCGAGGTCTTTTACAACTTCTTGTCTTGCTTCTTCCACTTTCATTCCGACATATTTAGAGGGAGTATTCTTCATCCTTCCGGCCTCATCGATTACGCTGACAATTTGCAGCTTGTGCTTTTGCCCGATTTCAAAGTCGGTCGCATCATGCCCTGGAGTAATTTTGAGAGCTCCCGTTCCGAAATCTTTATCAACCAAAACATCCTCAATTATCGGAAGCTCACGCTCAACCAAGGGTAAGAGGGCGGTTTTGCCGACAATGTCTTTATATCTAGCATCATTGGGATTAACCGCAACCGCAACATCCGCAAATATCGTTTCCGGCCGGGTTGTGGCGATTGTGATTGTTCCGTAGTCCAGATAATACAAATTGTCTTCCCGTTCAACCGAATCAACCTCAAGCTGTGAATATGCCGTGCCGCAGCGGGGACAATAGTTAACTATTCTTTCGCCCCTATAAACCAACCCTTCGTCATAGAGCTTTTTGAATGTTTTATAGACTATCTTGATAATTTCGGGGTCGAGGGTAAATTTGTTTCTTGTCCAGTCGCAGGAAGCACCCAAAATTCTAAGCTGACTTTCCATGGTGGATTTATTTTTTTGAACATCATCCCAAATCATCTTATAAAGTGTGTCTCGGTCATAGTCGAAGCGGCTTTTGCCTTCGACTCTTAGCTTCCTTTCAAAAACAAACTGCGTTTCAATTCCGGCATGGTCTGCGCCCGGAAGCCAAAGCGTGGATTCGCCCTTCATCCTGTGATAACGAATTAAAATATCTTCGATTGCGATAAAACGTGCATGGCCAACATGTAGAGGGTCGGAAGCATTGGGAGGAGGCATAATTATGGTGAACGGAGGCATCCGACGTCCTGAGCTCTTCGAGTCTGAGCCTGAGGGCTCATCCCTCAGAGTCGAATGACTTGTCGAAGGAAGGCTTGGGCTAAAGGCGCCGGACTTTTCCCACATTTCATAGATTTTCGCCTCAAAAAGAGCGTGATTATATGCCTTGTCCATGCTGATGCTATTATATCAGCACCTGGCTTTGGAGAGAATGAATTTACGAATCTCGGGGGCGACATCGGAAGTAAATTTGTTAAGGACTTCCCCGGCCGGTACCCAGGCAATTTCGGCAATTTCATATGTTTCGCCATTTTTGGGAGTTTGATTTGCCTTGGGGGTGCAATCAAAATATGCAACTTCAACAAAAGTATCGGGATGTTTGCGTTCCAAGAGTTTTTTTACAACCTTAACATCCAATCCGACTTCTTCTTTTGCTTCCCGGATAACCGCCTGCTCATCCGTTTCATCATCCTCAATAACGCCGCCCGGAAATGCCCACTCCAACTTAAGAAGTCTAACCTTTCTTCTTATGAGTAGAAATTTTCCGTCTTTGACAATCAAGGCAAGGACCACTTTGGGTTTAAAAACCCTTTTCTCTTTACGCATGAGGCTATTATACACCCGCTTTAATAGTTCTTCTTGCTTTTTTTGGACTCTTAATCGCTGTCGCAATTCTTAGAAAAGAAGCGGTATTGGGGCTTCTGGGAATGCAGGAAAAGGCGGAATAATCTTCAAAGCATCCTTTTTACCGTTCCTTTTTGATTATAGGATTAAGAATTGGTACAATTCGCACATATGGAGAGGATAGGTAGAAGGGACTTCCTTAAAATTATAAAAGTGGCGGGGGGAGGATTGATCTTGGCAGGCTGCGGGATTCCTACACCCCATCCAACTCCCGAGGCCGAAGAGGGAGAAATTTTTAGAGGAATAGTGGCAGATCCGGAAGATGGCTCTTTATGGGTTATCCTTGATGAAGATTACAGAATTGTAGGAAGCTCGGCTGGAAGCTTCTATCGCTGGGTACCGGAAGAATCTATACCCGTAGATGAAAGACAAGATGGGGTAAGGTGGGGATTGTGGTCGAATAGGGAAGGGCGAGGAAGGATAAGGTTTATGAGGCTGGAAGGTTTTCAGGGAGATTTAAATTCTTCTATTTTCTTGGCGGATGCGAATAATGGAACTATCTGGAGAATGGTTGATAGAGACTACAAACTAGTTGGTAACTACCAAGGTATATTTGACGGTTGGGTGGATGAGGAAGAGGGAATTCGTAGCGGCAGATGGTCAAATAGAGAAGGTTATGGCACAGTCGGATTCGTGTGCATAGAAGAGCCGGAAGAGACTAAATAAATCCTCTAGTGGTAAAATAGTGACTAACTAAACCACTTGTTGGTTTTGAAGCGTTAACCTAAAATGAGAGAAAGAATGCCTGAACAGAAGTCTGAAATAGTTGAGGTTCCCCATGAGGAATTTGTAGCGCGGGCTATTGTCGAAAACGCCAGAAACATGGCCCGTTTTTCAATTGGCCAAACCCCGCCCCCCAACTTTGATTTGGAGAGAGCAACCGATTTGGAAGTTGCAAGACATCTTTCTGATGTACAAGTTGACGACAAAAGTCTAGCACAAGATATAAAAGAGGCTCTTGATAGAAATCTCGCAGACCCGGATGAAGCTTTTCAGGCAGCAAGCCTGACAGTAGCCAAAGCCATAGCTACAGAAGAAGTCGTATTGCCGAATGAAAGAGGATTCTTTAAAAGAGTCTCCGATAAAGTGGCAAAAGAGATGGGTCAGCTTATCGCCTCAAAATCCGGGAAGAGAGGTTTAGCTGTAGTTTCTGGCCTTTCGCTTGTCGCCACCGCCTGCGGTCAGGTTGCCCAAGGAGCAGAACCCTTAAGGCCAATAGACCTTGAAACTCCGACTACCGTGGCCACAGAGGTCAGACCTACCAGCACTCCTTTTTCACCGGTTCCGCCAACCGAAATAGCCACCCCCACCCCCGAAGCGGTTAGGGATGAGTGGCAGGTATCGGCAGACGGGCTTATTCTTTACAATGAAGCAGAGTTATATGACGGGATGTTTACTATAAACCCGGAACGAACAGGATATCTTTACGAACAACTGATGCGGAGTCTTTATCAAATTAACGTGGCGGGGGAAAATATGCCCTTCTTAAGACAATTTCCGACTCTCGAAGCTTTTATTCAATATGCCCATACTGGACAACCCATAAATAATATGTGGATTGCCATTGACCACCCGGGAAGCGGGGTAAGGTACCTGTATCAAGCAACTTGGGCTCCAGTTGAACCCGTAGACCTTTCCTCAACGGCCGTTGCTATTGTCCATCTAACCTATGATGATATCGTGCATCCTACCACCCGGGACGAAAGGCCATTCTTTCCCGTCGAGGAGGGCGTGGGCGAGCTGGTAATAGAAAGGGTGGAAATAAACGGCGGTTTTGTCATAAGGTTTACTTTCCGGCAAAGTCTTTATGATGACTCGGACTATGGCACTTTAGGGCTGTCAGATGATTATCCTTCGGAGCATAATTTGGCGGCAATAACCCAGCTTATGAATGCTTGGTCTTGGGAAGTCGACCATATGAGGGATGATGAGGACGATATTCGTATAACTGGTGCGACCCCGCCCATATTCAACATAACCAAAAGTTGGCCCAGTGAGGGGGAATTTAGAGAAATGGCAGAAGATGTTGAGAACTCTCCTTTTGTGCTTCGTTAAGTCACTTGAAAGATTTACCTTTTTTTGTAAAGATTAAGGTAGGTATATGAATAAGCTTCTTTATATTCTATTTGGTATAGTATTTGTCCTTGCTACTGTTTTAGGGGTGTTGTATGAAAGACGGGGAGGCTTGGTATTTTTGAGTAAAGACAAAATAAACTTCATAAGTAGTAAGAGCGGATTTGAGTGGGAAGTAAACGAAGATTTTGTGCGTTCGCTCGAAGAGTTGATTAGGACGAAAGAGGGCTCCGAATCGAAGAAAGTATTGGTAGTTCTCTCCTCCGAATTCAAACAAACACCCGAAGGTGGGGGATATGGAGAGCTTGAACCGTTTGTTTATGCAGAGTGGAGTTCTTCTGGAAATCGGGATACTTTAAATATCTACCTTGATGGCAATATTTGGAAGCAAATAGAAGAAAAGAAGAGAAATACCCCTGTGTCTTATCTGATATCTCAACAAATTCTGCAACACTTTGAGATGACCGATGAACCTTTAGAGAAGATTACTGAAGATATTTTTAACAATGGACCAAAAATTTCTATTAAGGAAAGTTCAATTTTTTAAATTTGCCATGAGGAAACTAATATTGCTAATCTTTTCAGGTTTGATCTTTATTGCATTATTTGTTGTCCCCAAAAACATTCAGGCTGCTTGTACTGGTAATACGAAATGCGCACCTTATAGTGGAGGCCATTGTTGGTGGGAGGAGAGTATGTACTATACAGTAGGCTGTACCGCCTCGCCACAGTGCGAGGGGAATCCCTGTAATAAGGCCATTTGCCTAGTATCCGATACCTGTGCTTATGTCTGTAATCCTGGTGCAACAACTTGTGGTCCTTGTTCCAAAACTTGTGGAGGAGGAATAAGTCTCTGTACGAATGGGTGTAGTTCGTGGAATGTGAATTGTAATACCCAGGCTTGTCCTCCGCCTGGCTGTCTTTGTGGTAACTGGGTGGACGGCGCCTGCGGTGTTGGTTTATGCGGCTCCAGCGAGCGGCAGCAAACAAGAACCTGTGTCCCTGCCGCCTGTGCCGCCGAAACCCAATGCGTTGTCGATCCAACTTGTACACTTCCTTCCAGTTGCACCGTTGATCTTCTACCGGCAACAGCCACAACATCAGTGGGCTCAAGCGTAACGCTTACGGCTTCGGTTACGGTAGGAAGTGGAACCGTTGACCAGGTAAATTTCACTTCTGCCAATACGGGGATTCTTACGGTAAGCCCGGCTTCCGACAGCACCGTGACGTATCAAACGCAGGCAACAGGGGTGGCCATTGGTTCAACTACCGTATCCACAGAGGTGATTATGGGCGGGGTTTCAACTTGCGCTGATAGTGCTGGGTTAGGCGGAGGCACAGTTGTTAATGTGACTTCCGCAGGCCCTTGGTGGCAGGTGATTGATGCGGATATTACAACAAATGGAAGCATAACATCCAGCATTCCTGGAACTTGCGCCTTGCCGGGATGTAATCCCTTGTTTGATTTGGTCGGCCCCGGAGGCTATCCTGGTGTGCCTGCTTACGGGGGAACGGCAAGTTTTAGTACAGGCACGGTTTCTACTATTGGATGGCTGGCAAACACTTTAAGTCTAACTTCCAATAACCGGCAATATGCATATGCCTGGTTTAAGAGACTGATTCCTTCGGATGTAACTATGAATGAGATAACTTCACCTTCCATTGACGGCACCGAGCTTTCTTCAGGGGGAACGGCCAGTGGGGGATACTATTATTACCGTTATGACGGCTCAAGCGGGCTGGATTTAACCATAAACACCGATGCTTCGTTGGGCACAAGAAAGGTAATTTTGCTGGTGGACGGGGCAGATTTGAACCTAAACGCAAGGATTAACTTCACAAAGGGACAGGGATTCTTTATGGCTTTTGTCGGCAAAACCCTGCTGGGGGCCAAGGGTAACATCAATGTTTCTTCAACGCTTGGCGGAGGAGTCACACCCCATCTTGAAGGATTGTATGAAGCCGATGGCGCTTTCCATTCAGGAGCAGGAACAACACAGCTTTATATTCGCGGGTCTGTTGCGGCATATGGGGGAATGAATTTGGAACGGAATTTGACCGATAATTCCGCCACCCCGGCCGAAGTCTTTGAATACGCGCCCGATTTAATCTTCACCTATCCCTATAAACTTAGGGAAAGAAGGATCTTCTGGCAAGAAGTAGCCCCATAGTCTCAAATCCCGAAGTTCTGAAAGTTGCAGGCGACACAAAATTGGACGATAGGCGAGTTGGGCCTTATAATAGTTTCTCAATAGTATATATATGGTAGACATCGACAGACTCAGGACATTGCCTGGAGAGGAATTGGTAAGGCTCGCTTTAAAAGGTGAGGTTATTCTAGCCAGCGAAGAAGGCATTGGAATTCTTGATGGCCAAATCGACCGAACAAAAAATGAAGCAGCTTCGCTTAAGCTAAGGCTAGGAGAAGTCGCTCGCCAGGACCCAGATTTGCCGGAAAATATAGAATTTAAGGAAATCAAAACCAAGTTACAGTTTGAGATCCCCAGAAAATTAGACGACTTGGGAAGGAAAAAAGCAAAAACAATAGTCTTTCAAGAAAACCAGGATGGAGCTATCCGTTTTGGAACTCTATTTGAAGCTCGGATAGAGTATCCCACTGAGACTACCTCTGGGGTATTTGTTTTTTTGGGACCCATAGAAGCAGCCGCCGGAAAAATTGAGGCCAAACCTGAGGCCCAAGTTATTTCTTACCTGTCTGTAGTCGGAAAGGCTTTATGGGGTTATGATCCAAATAGTGGTAAACCGGTTCAGTTTGAGACGCCAGCTGGCAAGGCTACTTGTATTGTTAAAAAAGTTTTCAAGCCGTAATGATCGAGTCCAAAGAAAGTTCATATCTTTTGTATGGTCCTCCCGCAAGTGGTAAAACTGCACTTGCCCTCGAATTAAGCAGGAGGATTGCCAAGGAGTACATTTCAGTTGGCGAGCTTACTCGTAGGGAAATCGAATTAGGAACACCTAGGGGTAAAAGACTTCAGAGGTGTTTAGACGAAGTTACCGAATATCCAATAGAGTTAATTACAGGATTGGTAGAGGAGAGCATTGTTGCTTGTATGTCGGCGGGCGAGAATTTCATTTTAGATGGTTTTCCTAAATATGCCCAAGAGGCTCGAGCGTTCGTAAAACTATTAGAAAAACACAGGATTCTCCTAGATGCAGCAATTGTAATTGACCTACCCGTTGAAGGAGCTTTTGTGCGAGTTCTTAACAGAAGAATTTGTGTTTCCTGTCTAGCGCAAACAGAAGATGGCGGACAAATATGTCCGCAATGTGGAGATGCCCTTACTATAAGAGACGACGATATCCCACCCATATTTAAAAGAAGGTATAATGACTATAAGGACTCAATAGACGAAACACTTAGAATTATCGGACCATTTTGTAAGAGGATAATCCACATACAGGGCTCACAAAGCAAAGAAGATTTATTTAATTTGCTGTATATAAAATTATCCCTTTCCATGCCCGAGTAGCTCAGCAGAGAGAGCGGTTGCGTTGTAAGCAACAGGTCGATGGTTCAAGTCCATCCTCGGGCTCCAACAGTTTATGAAAAATAAGGCCATTTTTACTTGGAAAGAGATCGTAGAACTTTTAACTGGAAATGGTCACGCGGTTTCTTGTGCAGACATGAGTTCTCTGATTACATACTCCAGACAGCGTGGAATAGGCACGGCTATTTCTTATCAAAAAACCTCGTACTCAGAAGAAGGCTTGAAAAATCTTAAACGACTTGTTCGGTGGTGGATTTATCTAGACGATTTCACTATCCCCGAGTGGAGAAACGCTATTATTACAAAAAAGATTCAAAAAATAGTTGTCGGCTCGTTAAAAAATAACTTACCTCTGACTTTGTACGCAGTATTCTGTCCTTCCTACAAAAAAGGGGTTGGAGTATCTGGATATACTGGGAAATTAGGAATGCATACCAAAAGGTATATTCAAAAAATGTCAGAATTCGTTCTTTCCACGGAAGATGCGGGCTTGAAAGTAAAAGGGACAGCCTTTTTTAGCGACCTTCTTTTAGAAAATTACAAAAGACTTGTCGGAACGAACTATAAAAAGGATCTCGCGTCCAACTTTCGAGAATTCAAAAAAGATATTAAAAAAAACAGTAAAGGAAAAATAAAAAGTGCTCTTTTGTCATCTATCATGGCCCTTAAGCGTGATGTCGGGGAGAAAGGGATAAAGACTGGCCCTTTGGGGATATCAGGTGAGCTTTTTAATACGGTCTTTAAGAGGAATAGAGTTTTTTATACAAACCAGCTTGGCTGGTCGGAGCCCATGGTAAAAGAAAGAACGGAGGTCTTGGCCAGAAGTTACGCAAAACTTGGGGAATACTTTAGGAAGAAATATCCCGAGGGAATTATGTTTTGGGTAGAGAGTGCTTACGAGAGGGGTGCCATGTATAGCGGAAACAATCAGCAGGACCCTATTCCAATAATTTATCCCAAAAAAGATGAATGACAATTCCAAAATAGAGGGGCTTCTAAGCAACTTGGAACTTGAGTGGTTTAGGCTGGGCCGAGATTTCCACCTCGATTTTGAATTTCTTACAAATCTTTACAGCAAGGAGAAAAAACATATTTTCGAACATAGCCCCTATCATGTACTCTCCTATTTACGATTCAAAAACCAGCTCTACGGTATTTCAGGCAGATTTGGTTCTCTAGTTTTGGTTTCGAGAAAAGATGACAAATTTCTATTTACCCCTCGCATTGACGACTTTAAATCATTCGAGCTTTTTATCAAAGCAATTAAAAGGAGCCTCGGGGTTACCAAAATTGAAATTCGGAACGTCAGTGAGCAATGGTTACAATCATTCCTGGTGAATGTATCAAATGTTGCGAAAAGGGGGATGTCTGTGAAAGAGCGCTCAAGGGAGGAGGCTATCTATGATGTCGACCTGTTGTGCGAACTCCGCGGAAAAGATTTTGCAGGGATTAGACAATCCAGAAATAAGTTGTTAAACAGTGGAAGTATTCAGTTTAAGCCCTTTACTAAAATTTCCTTAAAGGACGGTGTAGGGGTCTTAAATAAATGGCAGAAAGTCCAAGGTTGGAAGTATGTTAAAGAGAGAATAGAGAAAGAGAAATATGTACTTGCGAGATTTTTTGATTTTTCTCGGTTAACAAAGAATGTATTGTGTGGGGTTGGCTATTATAAGGAAGTGCCTTTAAGTATTCTGGTTATGCACCTTGTTCCAAACGGGGAAAAAAGCGGAACAATCTACCTACTTAAAGGAATAAACAGGCCTTCTGACGGGGGCACCCATGGAATATCAGATGCTACTTACTGTTACGCTTTCCTTAGAGCTAAGGAGATGGGTATAAAATACCTCAATGATGGAGAATTGGGAACAGAAGAGGGTACAAGGAGACACAAACTCAATTTTAAGCCGATAGAATTTCTCAAATCCTACGACGTTTTGCTCTAAATATGAAACAGCTAAGAACGAATGAGTTTTATAACGAGATCGAATTTGAAAAAATTTTCCCCCCTCAACTTTATGAAAATTTCAACTCTGAATTGCCAGCACCACTAAATGGACGGACAACAATTTTCACCTTATATGGCAGAAATGCTCTGTACCTTGGTGCGAGAGAGATGTTAAATTTGACTAAAAGAAACATTGTGCTAGTTCCGGCCTACTCGTGTGGGGATGAAATAGCTCCATTTGTAGCTTCCGGTTGCAGAATTAAAGCTTACCGTGTACACCCTGAAACCTTGCAGGTAGATAAAAAGGATATTGAGCAGAAATTGGATCAGAATGTTTCTGCGGTTTTGATAACACACTATTTTGGTTTTCCTCAAAAGGAAATAGAAATTATAAAAAAGATATGTGGAGAAAGGGGAGTCGTACTTATTGAAGACTGTGCCCACGCTTTTGCGGGTGGATTTAAAAACATCCCCCTAGGTGCTTTTGGGGACTTTTCCATTTTTAGTTTAAGAAAGTTTTTGCCTATTCCGCATGGGGGAGCTCTGGTCATAAATAACACGAAGATAAACAGACCAAATCCCCTCCCGCCACCGGCTACGGCAGTAAATCTTGACCTTTTTCTTTATTCGGGTTACCAGGCTGGTATTTTTACGCGAGGAATAAACATTCAGGACACACTCGATATGGTAGGTGTCAAACAAAAAGATTTACATGGCCCACGGCTAAAAGAGTTTGGTGGTTATAATTTAGGTCTTTCCAATGTTGCAAAAGTTCTAATCGCATTTATTGCAAAGCAGAAATTGTGGACAAAGAGAAGATCAAACTTTCTTTATTATTTGGACTTTTTCGAAAAGAATTCGCATAAATCGGTGCAACCGCTGTTTGAATTCCTTGAGAAAGGGGTAGTACCTTTATTTTTTCCTGTTCTAGTAAACGACTCTGAAGAGATATATAAAAGATTGAGAGACAAGGGCCTTTTTGCTGGACAACCATTCTGGTCTGATTCCCATACCTATTTCAACTGGGCTGATTTTTCGCCCTTAAACGAGCTGAAGAAGAAGGTTATGGTTTTGCCAGTGAATCATAGAGTCCATTATCGAGACTTAAAGCGTTTCCTTGAAGTTTCAGACTATAGGTAGTATAATTCTTTTATGTGTAGAGACATGTATATACTGTTTGGGCCTCCTGGAAGTGGTAAAACTGTCCAGGCGAGATTTTTGTCCCAAAGGTTGAAACTGGACGGTATTTCATGGGGTGACATCTACTGGGGTACAAAGTTTAACAAGAAGTACAAGGGACAAATTGCTGTAATAAAGAAGGAGGCTATCTCTGACAGAACTCGCTCGAAGGAGATAGCAAAGATAATTGACAAGGAAATTGGCAGCCTTACTTTACGAAATAAAGGCGGGAAGCGGGGGTTGGTTTTGGACGGATTTCCTAGAAGATTGGGAGAGGCTAGACTCCTTCTTAAAATATGCAAGAAAAGGGGATACAGAATAAAATCCTTGATTCGCATAAATCCATCTTTAGATTTTTCAGCGAACCGCTTCAAAAAAAGGCTTTTTTGTGAAAAATGCCGCGCTTATTACGATGAACTCAATCTACCCAAGAAGAAGGGTCGTTGTGATTTAGACGGCGGAAGGCTATCTCATATGGATATTTCAAAGGAGAGTGTGGCGAAAGAATTTAACACCTATTTAGACGAATGTCTCGAAACATTTGAATATCTCAAAGATTATGCAGACATTTTTTTTGATGTAACTGGCGACGATGAAGATATGGTTATTTCTTCAAATATTCTTATTAAAATAAAGAATAGAATTCGAGAAAATTATAGTCTCTTTTCAAGAAAGCCCTCTACATCTATTATGACTAAGTACGGTAGTTTTAAGCTTGTACCCTATCAATCACGACTAGATTATTCCTACCACTTAGCGCTTGTAAAGGGAAACGTTAGAGATGGAAAACGAGTACTGGTTAGGGTTCATTCCTCTTGCATAACCGGAGATATTTTTGGGTCCTATATGTGTGATTGCGGAGAACAACTAGAGGAATCCATGAAAAGAATCGAGCACGAAAAGAGGGGAGTTTTAATATATTTATTTCAGGAAGGCAGGGGCATAAACATGATTAACAAAATTCAAGCTTACAGGTTACAACGCAATGGGTATGACACAGTGGATGCTAATGAAGCCATCGGTTTTCCAGCCGAAATGAGGGACTACCGGTTAGTGAAGGAGGTTTTGGAGGATTTGGGGGTAAAAACAATTAGATTGTTGTCCAATAGTCCCGAGAAGATCAATAAACTTACAGACCAGGGAGTTATTATAGAAGAAATGGTTGGAGTCGAAGTAGAGCCTCGAAAGTGGAACAGAGGATACTTGCTTACAAAAAAGGAGAAAATGGGTCATAAGTTGGATGTTTCATAATAATATGAAAGTTGTTTTAGGGTCCACAAGTGATGATAAAAAAAGAATTGTAAAGGCAGCCCTGAAATCTCTTGGTGTAAAGGCTGTGATTGAGGGGGTTACTGTCTCTTCGGGGATAAGTGAGCAGCCTTTAGATAAAAAGACCACGATTTGCGGTGCAGTGAATCGGGCGGTAGAAGCCTTGAAAATTAAAACCGATTCGGACCTCGCTGTGGGGTTAGAGGGGGGCTTGGATCGAGTAAAAGATTCAGGCTTTTTTCTTGTGTGTGCGGCTGCTATATATGACAAAAGCGGAGGAATCTATCTGGGAACGAGCAGGAAAATAAAACTTCCCAAAGAAGTATCTGAAAAAATAGAGGAGGGGGCATTTTTCGGAACGGTAATTAGAGAATATAGAAAGAAAGTAAGAAAAAATAAGGCATTGTTTAATCTTTCAGACCAACTTATAACAAGAAATGTCCCTTTTTCAGAGGCAATACGAAACGCCTATAAATCTTTCAAAGAAGGTACACTCTATCAAAAGTTTTAGGATTTGACCGATAATTCCGCCACCCCGGCCGAAGTCTTTGAATACGCGCCCGATTTAATCTTCACCTATCCCTATAAACTTAGGGAAAGAAGGATCTTCTGGCAAGAAGTAGCCCCATAGGTTTAGGCTGAATCGACAATCGTCATCTCCGCGTTAGCTGAAATCTTTTCCAAGGAAGCGGGTTTGTTGTTGAAAAAGGCATATGAGGCGATATATGCGGCGTTGTCCGTGCAGAGATTTGCGGGAGGAAATCGTAAATCAACTTTTAACTTTTCACTTTTCACTTTTAACTCAAATACTTGTCGAAGACGAGTATTAGCCGATACTCCTCCAGCTAAAAGAAGGGATTTGGGCTTGAATTTCTTTACTGCGTCCAGAGTCTTTTTAACTAAAACGTCAACGATTGCCTCCTGTATTTCTGCTGCCAGCCTGGAAGTTAGAGGTGGGAAGCTTGAAGCTGGATGTAGATGTTGGAGTTTAGATTTATTCCAACTTCTAACTTCTTTGTCCAGCTTCTCACCTCTATTTTCCAATTTCTCTGTTTCCCTAAGCACCGCTGTCTTAAGGCCCGAAAAACTGAAGTCAAAATTATCCTCATCAATCATCGGTCTGGGAAGTAGATTTAGTTGGAAGTGGGAGGCAGGAGGCTGGAAGTTCGCTGCGGCGGCGGCGATGGCTGGTCCTCCCGGGTAGGGAAGTCCCAAAAGACGGGCGGACTTGTCAAAAGCCTCGCCGGCCGCATCATCCCTTGTTCCTCCAATCCACTCTATTTTTCCCCGCCCGCCAGCGCTACGCGCAAGCGTTGCGGGCGCGGCGTGGCCTTTCATCAGAACCAAATCCGTATGTCCTCCGGAAACAACCAGTGCCAGTGCCGGAAATTCCGGCCGACTATCCGTTAGCCAGTTGGCGTATATGTGTGCCACAAGATGGTTAACCGGAATAACAGGCTTTTTCCATAAATAGGAAAGGGTTTTGGCCGTTTCTACTCCGACCAAAAGGGAACCAATAAGGCCCGGCCCGACGGTTACGGCAATGGCGTCTATATTGGAAGATAGAAGATGGAGGTTTGAAGCTAGATTTTGATGTTGGATATTAGATTTTTCCTCCAACTTCGAACTTCTAACTTCAGAGACAGTACTTAGTGCTTCGGAGATAACAGGAAGAACGCTGAGAACCTGCTGGCGTGCAGCCTGCTCCGGGATTACGCCGCCAAATTTGGCCTGCATTTCCGCGCTCGATGCAACAACATTGGAAAGAATTTTTGTTCCGTCTTCGACAACTGCCGCTGCAGTTTCATCACATGAGGTCTCTATCCCCAGAATTTTCATTTCCCAATTATACTATTGAATCTGCCTTCCCGGTGCTAAAATTTAGTCCATGAAAGAGGGGCACAGAGACGACGACTGTATAAACTGGCTTCTGGGAGATTCTTCCGTCTTTCCGGAAAAGAGGGTTTTGAGTGACAATTCCCGACCTCCCTCAAAGGAAGAGTTAACAGGCCGTGACGCATTTATAAAGGTTGTTTTTGACAAGATTGATAATCTAGTATTTCGACTATCGCGATATAAACATGAACACGTTCGAGGGTATTCGACCATAGAAGGGGAATTTTTTATAAACCCAGGTGTCGCCAAAAAAACTTTGAGTTTTTTAGGTTTAGATCAAGAATCTTCCAGGGCCGGAGAGATAACGGTTGGTGTTTCTGTTTTAGACATAAAAGGTAAACAGGATGGAGCAAAAATATCGGTGAGAGCTCGGGACAAAGAAGCAATTTTTGCCTTTCAGAGAGATACAACCGGTTCCAAAATTACTTTTAGCTGGTTTCCCTCCGGCGATGATGCTTTAAGGGGAGACTTCACTCAAAAAGCCCTCGAGGTAGTGGAGGAGATAGAGAATTTGTAAAAATAAATCAGTTTGCTGGGCCTGTCCCTCGAAGGTAGACAGCCTGCCAGGGTCGAAAATTTGAAACAAAAGTTTTCTGATAGATTGTCTCTCCGCCCCTTTCGACGGAATAGTTGAAAGTTACGGTTGCTCCCCAGGCGGTAAAATCAACCTGTTTTACCGTTCCTGTGGGCAGAGTCGGGTCGTCCTGATAAAGATCCGGCGGTGGGGGAGATTGATTGGTGATAATCGGCTTGGTTACGGTTGCTACCCTACTGTCTTTGGTTCCGTAGAGCTCGAAAACAAGATTCATAGTATTTAAGTCGACCGAAGTTTGAATGAGGATATATCCGGGAGTATCGTTTTTGAATTTCAAATCCGGCGAAGGAGAGTAAACCGTTGCATCAAGGCCGGGAGGAGAGTCCTGTTCGTAGTAGCCGACGCGATAGGCATGTGCGGCTCTCTCGGCAATTGGGAGTCCGGCATTTAATATTGCCCTAAAAAGGGTTGTCGAAACCTGGCAAACCCCACCGCCGTCTCCAAGGACGGTTTTTCCGTCTTTTATTATGTAGGCCTGTTTGTAGCCGGTGTAGGGGGAAACGTCTCCCAGAACGTCATTGAAGGAAAAAGTATCTCCGGGTTTTACCAAGACTCCGTTGAATCTTGAGGAAGCGAGAACAATATTGTGAATCCTTCCCGGGATAGAGTGGAAGAAAAGCGAGGAGCCCCGGCCGATTAGCTCCTTTATTCCCAAATTGTTTATGTCTCCTGTTTTAATTTCCGGGGGAGTTGTAACAACGGGAATATCAACGGATGCCGTTTTTGCATCAGTTGATTCGAGAGTCTGGAGATTTCCGACGACTCGAGTTTCAAGAGCCGAAATATCTACTTTTGCGCCGTCTTTTGAAGGCTTAAACTCCTGAACCTTTCCGCCCTGAAAGACAAACACAGAATCTTGGGGTTCCCGGTTTACGGATTTGGCAATAGTCTCTTCTTCGGCCTCAATTGCACTTGTCGAATATTTTCCTTGGGGATTTAAAAACTTGAACAACTCTTCGGAAGAGAAAGAAAACCTTTGAAATTCAAAGCTTAGGTTCAGGGTTTTGCCCACAAGATTTTGGGCTCTTTCTTTAAATTTATTGGTCTGTTCGGTGTCAAGCGAAGGATCTACTTTGACAATCGGAACATTTATCGGAGAGGTTTTGGCAAAAGCCAGGTTTTGGCCTATTTCCACGCGAAGAAGCTGGTTATCCAAATTTGTCCCTTTCTTTCCGTTATCTATGACTACATTTCCTCCCACAAGTTTCGCCGTAGGATATATGGGGTCAACGGTTACTTGGCCCGCGAGAACCGAAATTTGGCTGTTTAATTTGTCCTCGTTGAGATTTATTCTTGAGCCAAGATTTATATGCCTAAAAAAGCCAAGTGAGCGGCAGTAAAAGTCGGCAAGAATATTTCCGGTTCTGTCCAAGTTGTAAGCCGCCCGGGCGGACTCATTAAAGTTATAAGAAAAATCAAAAGAGCCGGTTTCGATGTCAAAGTTTTGTCCGTTTGCGCTCAAGGTTAGCTTTGCCGGAGGGACCAATGATTTTTCCAAAGTACTTTGGGCTTCCTCGGGAGTTTTGCCTCCCAGATAAATTCCGGCGACGGATATGCCCGGAAAAATTCTTCCGGCAAATGCGATGTTATAAGCAGCAAAAAGGACAAGGACCGAGGTAAAAGAAATTAGAATTTTTTGCAGGTTTTTTTGTTTTTTTCGGGAAAACTTCATGGCTAGTAAATATGATAACATTAAGTTTGAAATTATATGGACGGACAAAATATTTACCAGCCTCAAACTCCAACACCGGTTGTTCCGGTACCTCAAGTTACACCTCCAGCACCAAAAAGGAGAATTCCAAAGATAATTATTTTTATTTTGCTTGGGCTTGTCTTGCTTTCTTTGATTTTTGCAGCGATTAAATTTTTGCCTAAAAAGACAGCGGGCGGAGGTGAAATTACAATGTGGGGTCTTTGGGAAGACGAACCAACATTTGCACCACTAATTGCAGAATACCAACAGCAAAATCCCGGCGTAAAAATAACATATGTAAGACAATCCCAACAGGATTACCGCGAAAGGCTTACAAATTCTTTGGCCAAGGGAGACGGCCCCGATATTTTCCGTTTCCACAATTCTTGGGTTCCGATGCTTAAAAGCAGTTTGGATTATGTTCCGGCGTCGGTAATAAGCCCGGCCGATTTTGCCAAGAATTACTACCCCGTAATGACAAGCGATTTGTCCAGCGGAACCGGTATTGTAGGAATTCCTTTAATGTATGACGGCTTGGCGCTATTTATTAACCAGGATATTTTTGACAAAGCCGGAAAAATCCCACCGACCACATGGGATGAGCTAAGGATTACCGCTAAGGCGCTGACCCAAAAAGACGATCAAGGAGTTATCACACAAGCGGGAGTTGCATTGGGTAAAACTGGGAATGTCGACAATTGGCCGGAAATTTTGGCCTTGATGATGCTTCAGAACGGAGTTTCTCTTTTTAAACCGACGGGCAAATTGGCTGAAGACGCCTTAACTTTCTACACCCTTTTTTCTACCGTAGACGGGGTGTGGGACGATACACAGCCGCCTTCGACCGTCGCCTTTGCTACCGGGAAACTTGCAATGTATATTGGACCTTCGTGGCGGGCCTTTGAAATAATGCAGCAAAATCCGTCTTTGAAGTTTACAGTTGCACCTGTTCCTCAAGTTCCTAAAGTAAGCCAAAACCAGCCCGGCATTACCTATGCGACATATTGGGTAGAAGGGGTTTGGGCAAAGAGCAAAAACACGCAGGCCGCCTGGGATTTTCTGAAATTTCTTTCGAGCAAGGATTCATTGACCAAGCTTTACACCAACGCTTCGGCCCAGAGGCAATTCGGCGAACCCTATCCGAGAACGGATATGGCGGACCTACTCAAGGACCAGCCGATTTTGGCTCCGATTATTTCTCAGGCGCCCAACGCCGAAAGCTGGTATCTTGATTCGAGAACTTTTGACGGCCCGACAGGAATCAATTCGCAAATAAACAAGTATTTCGAAGATGCTGTAAATGCGGTAGGAAGCGGAACGCCGGCCGCAAAGGCCCTCGAAACCGTAGCCTCGGGAGTATCCCAAGTTCTTGCCCAATACGGTATGATTGCAAAATGAAGCTTGAAGCCGGCGAGGTTGCCTCGATTTATTATCACGACATTTTTGATTATCCTCTAACCCCTTTTGATTTAATCCGCTGGCGGGCGGGGGAAAAGGTAAGACCTAAAGATTTGAATTTTGAGATTACCCAAGAGAGGGGATACCTTTTTGTCAAAGGCCGCAAGGGACTGATTTTCAAAAGAACGATTCGCGAGAAAAACTTCCAGAGGAAAAAGGAAATTGCCCAAAGCGCGGCAAGACTTCTTGCCAAACTTCCGACAATAAAAGTAATCGGACTTACGGGTTCGTTGGCAATGCAAAATGCACCGGATTCGTCCGATATAGATTTTTTGATAATCACACGGAAGGGAACTCTTTGGACAACAAGGCTTTTGTCGTTTTTGCTTTTGAAATTGGCAGGTATTCCCACCAGAAGATTTGGAGACAAAAAGGAAAAGGACAAGATTTGTTTAAATTTGTGGCTCGACGAAACCGCACTTAACTGGCCAAAAACGCAAAGAAACGCTTATACAGCCCACGAAATCGCACAAATAATCCCGGTGGCGGATAAAGACAAGGTATTCGAAAAATTCCTGTGGCTGAACCGCTGGATAGAGAAGTATTGGCCCAACGCGATTAAGATAAGAAAAGCTATATTCCGTTCTGGAAAAAAGTCAGGCCCGAGCTTTATCGAGTTTATCGCCAGAAATTTTCAGTTCTGGCACATGAGAGGTAAGATTACCCGGGAAAGAGTTTCCAAGAAAAAAGCTCTTTTTCATCCTCAGGATTGGGGAGAAATAGTTAAAACGCGATTTTACACTTGACAATATCCGCCCACCCCGTATAAAATAGCACTCGCTGTTGGTATTTGCTAACAGTTTTTCTAGTATATGGCAGCCAAATCTTCAAAACCTAATTTTAAGCCCACTGCGGGCTACGTTCTTATTGAGCCTTTAGAAGCCGAGACAAAAACAGCCTCGGGCATTTATCTTCCCGACACAGCCAGTGAAAAACCCCTAAAAGGAAAAGTCTTGGCAGTAGGCCCCGACGAGATAACAGATTCCGGTGCCAAAAGGTCGGCTCCGGTAAAAGCGGGGGATTATGTCATTTACAAAAAATGGGGAGGAAACGAAGTCAAAATTGACGGCAAAGAATATCTTTTTGCAAAATTCGAGGACGTTTTAGCTGTTGAAGGCTAAAACGTGGTGAGCGAAGTCGAACCATGGCTAAACAATTAAAATTCAGCGAAGACGCAAGACAAGCCCTACTTAAGGGAATGGAAGTCGTATCCAAGGCTGTCGTAACAACTTTGGGTCCAAAAGGCAGAAATATTGCTTTGGATAAAAAGTGGGGAGCTCCAAACATAGTCCACGATGGAGTTTCCGTTGCCAAAGAAATTGATCTGGCCGACCCATTCGAAAATATGGGCGCACAATTGGTCAAAGAAGCCGCTTCAAAGACCAACGATGATGCCGGAGACGGAACGACTACAGCTACCCTTCTTGCCTATTCTATGACCAGAGACGGAATGAAGAATGTAGCTGCCGGAGCAAACCCGATGATTGTCAAAAAAGGAATTGAAAAAGCAGTTGCGGCTGTCGTTGAGGGCCTTAAGAAAATCTCCAAACCTATCAAAAACAGGGAAGAAATTACACAGGTTGCCACAATTTCCGCGGGAGACAGCGAGATTGGTGCCAAAATTGCCGAGGCTTTGGACAAAGTCGGAAGAGACGGAGTAGTTACAGTTGAAGAAGGAAAGGGCCTAACAATCGATATTGAATACAAAGAAGGAATGGAATTCGATAAAGGATATGCTTCGGCATACTTTGTCACGGAACCCGAAAAAATGGAGGCAGAGATTGAAAATCCATATATTTTGCTTACCGACAAGAAGATCTCCGCAATTGCCGACCTCCTTCCTTTCTTAGAAAAGTTTGTTAAAGTTTCCAAAAACCTCGTAATAATTGCCGACGAAATAGAAGGCGAAGCCCTAGCTACATTGGTTGTAAATAAACTTCGCGGAACCTTCAATATTTTGGCCATAAAGGCTCCGGGATTTGGCGACAGGCGCAAGGAAATGCTTGAGGACATAGCAATACTAACTGGCGGTTCGGTAATTAGCGAAGATACGGGCAAAACCTTCGAAAATATTGAAGTTGCGGATTTGGGACAGGCAGAAAAAGTTTGGGCCGACAAGGAAAACGCTCGAATAATCGGCGGAAAAGGCTCAAAAGCGGCAATTAGTGCCAGAATAAGTCTTGTCAAAAACCAAATAGAAGAGTCCGACTCGGATTTCGACAAGGAGAAATTTGAGGAAAGATTGGCAAAGCTTTCCGGAGGAGTTGCTCAAATTAATGTTGGTGCAGCAACCGAGATTGAACTTAACGAGAAAAAAGAGAGAGTAAAAGATGCGGTTGGAGCGACAAAGGCTGCCGTAGAAGAGGGAATTTTGCCCGGCGGAGGAGTTGCACTTTTAAGAGCCAGGGAAGTTTTAAAAACCTTAACTGTTGAAAAAGGTATTAATAATAAAGATGAGCAGACCGCCAAGGATATTGTATATGAAGCCTTGGAGCAGCCTCTCCGCTGGTTGGCTAAAAATGCCGGGGAGGACGATGGGTATGTTCTTAAGAAAATTGAAGAAGCAAAAGACGGTGATTATGGTTTCAATGCGCTAACCGGAGAATTCGGTTCAATGACCAAATTTGGAATTTTGGATCCCCTTAAGGTGACCAGGACCGCTCTTCAAAACGCCGCATCGGTTGCAATGATGGTTCTGACGACCGAAGGATTGGTTACGGATATCCCGGAAAAAGAAAAATCCACCCCGACTCCTGATATGGGTGGGGGAATGGAGTATTAATTAGTTTTTGCTAGGCAATGGATAAACCCCCAAGGGGGCAGAATAAATTCTTTTATCTTCGCTTACCCCAAGATCTCTGGCGAGTTTTTCTATTTCCTGCTTACCTCTCACTGCGTGTTTTGGTGAAACTAAATAACCAGAATCCGGATGTCGCGGATGGGGAGAGACAAGAGAAAGGAAATCATATATCTGTTCAGTTGCTTGCAGCTCGTTTTCAACACGCTCTCGGCCATCGGGGATGGGGGTAACCATATGTGGTTGGCCGAAAGGGTCTTCGGCTACAGGATAGTAGTTTTTGATTCTTTCTGGCATGGGTGAATTATGACATCCTCCCCGCTCAAAAGAGCGGGGTTCCCTCTAAAGGAGGATGACATATCAGCGTTCAATTCATCCCCGACTAAGTCGGGGTTTTCTTGAATGCTGTTATAATATACGCCCTATGGGAAAAGAAAGAAAAAACGATTTTATGCCCCAGGAAATTTATGGCGATACGCCGGCGACAAGACGCTGGTTTGCGATTTCCATATGTGAGGTAGCCAAGTACAAGCTTAAAATTAGAGGCGTTCATGAGCCTTCTTGTGAGGAAATCGAAGCTTTCGTTAAACGGATTAAAGAAAAGCATCCGGGAGAGTGGGCGGTGTTGAGGGATAAGGCCTCGCAACTCCGAAGGAACGAATTCCTAAAAATAAAAAGAGAGCTCTTTGGGGAAGCCGCGTTTTCTAAGGATGTTTTGATAGGTGTTGGCGAAAAAGTAGAGGAAATTTATCAGGAAATAGACAAAGATTTGTCAAGAAACTGTGCATTTTTAGATAAAATAATTTTTCCCGAACAAGAGGAAGAAGAATAGGAATCTTACTCAAAAAGTCTTTTAATGGCCGAAAGTTAGGACAAATTGCCACCAAATGGATTCCTTACCGAACGGTTGCTTCTTGGTACTTATGGCATTGGGACTATTGCCCAGGGGTTCATAGGAATTCCGTTCTGTCTAACTTCAAGGTGGACATGAGGCCCGGTTGCGTGCCCCGTAGCACCCATTTTACCGACTTCGATGATAGTTGTGACATACTGGCCTTCAGCCACTTCAATTTCCGATAGATGAGCATAAAGAGAAGTAATTTCGTTCCCATGGCCGATGATTATGGCGTTTCCGTAGCCGTATCTCGAATGGTCGACAGCCTCAATAACGCCTCCCATAATAGGGTAGACCGGTTCGCCCAAGTTTCCCGCAAGGTCAACTCCGGGGTGGAAAAAGCTAAATCCCTGGCTAATCATAAACTCCTTAACAGGAGTTTGGATTTTGCGTTCGGTTGTAAGCGGAGCAATATTTTCCTGAATAACTGCCGAGTCCGGCGCCGTTGTGTCTATGGTTTTGATGGGAAGAAAAGAGGACAAAATAATGCCCATGGCAAGGTTTGCGCCCAGAAGTTTTTTAACACTTCTGTGCTCAAAGACATGCCTGAAAAACCTCGAGATTTTACTACCCTTTCTGGCCTTCTTGATGTCTTCAAGGCTAGGCATAAGGGGTAAATCATCAGAGGATTTTCGCCTTCTTACAAGATGAAGACGAAGGCGATATTTGGACAGATTTAGCGATAGTTGTACCATATTGGGCAGATTTGTTGGGACAAAAAAATCCCGCATTTGTGCGGGACGCGTGAGTTTAGCTGATGAAGAGCCCAAAAGTCAAGTTTTAAAGTTTTGTATCCGGAAGTGAGTTAAGATACAATATCAGTGTTTCGGCCTGGTGGCGAAGTGGAAACGCTGCGGTCTGCAAAACCGCGATGCGAGGGTTCGATTCCCTCCCAGGCCTCAGACTCCGTCTTCGGCCAGTTCGGTCATCGATAGTGCTGGATAAAGTACTTCGTGCCGTGCACACGATTCCCTCCCAGGCCTCAGTTGTCAAGCGCAAACCTCTTTGCTACACTTGGAGCTCGTGAGAAAGCTTCTTCCGATTTTAGGGATAATAGTTTTAGTATTGGCCATTATCGGTTTGGTCTACTTCGTAATTGCCTATACAAAACCAAAGGCGGCAGGAATTTACATAACCTCCAATCCGCCGGCTACAGTTTATATAAACGGCCAGCAGGTGGGCAAAACTCCCTACGATGCTACCCGAAAACCGGGGGAAATAGTGGTTAAGCTTATCCCTATTTCGACGGGTAAGCCTTTAGCCTCATTTGAAACCAAAGTAATTTTGAGCCCCGATATCCAAACGGTAATTAGGAGAGATTTCGGAGATTCTGATGATACCTCCGCAGGGGAGGTAACCTCTTTTGTCAGAGTCGGCGGAAAGGATGCGCAGATTGCAATTATTTCTGTTCCGGACGCCGCAGCCGTCACCATCGATGGCCAAAAGGTTGGATATGCTCCTTATAAAGACTCCGCGGTCTCTCCCGGAGATCATCAAATGATTGTTTCCGCAAGCGGGTTTTTTGAAAGAACTTTTTCCGCCAAAGCAATTGCCGGTTATAAATTAACCGTTGTGGTTAAGTTGGCCCAAAGCTCCGCCAATCAAGTTAGCGAAAAGCCGAAAGAAGTTCCTAAGCCAATGGTGCAAATCTTGGACACACCCACAGGGTTTTTACGGGTAAGGGTTGCGCCGAAGACCGATTCGGATGAAGTCGGCCAGGTAAAACCGGGGGACACCTTTGTACTGTTAGGTGAGGACAAAGACAGCGGCTGGTTTCAGATAGAATATCAAAAAGGAAAAAGCGGCTGGATTTCCAATCAATTTGCCAAGAAACTCGAGACAAATCCTTCGGGGAGTCCTACGCCATCGCCGACTTCTACATCTTCCGCGACCCCGGCCTGAAGTTAGGCAACGGTTGAAACTCCGCTATATAAAATCCAGATCACAAGTCCTATCCAGATGGCAACCGAAGCAAGAAGGGGAATGTCTGTTAAGAGAATCTTTTCCGGAGCTTCGGTTCTATCTTCAAAAATCAAGCTTTCATATCTCATTATTCCGAAAATAACCAAGGGGATTGTAATCATTAACATTTTATTGATAGTTGTGGTTTTTGATATTTCGGCCAAAAAAAGCCAAACGGGCACGGTTGCCTGAGGGGACTCGAAAAAGGTAAAAAGCGCCCAAGATAGCCAGGCCGCGTTTCCGAACATGGTAACATAGGAATCCAAGAGGCTTTTGGAATATTTGGTAAGACTTTGGCGTGTTGCCCCAGATGAAGCAGAAATTACCCCAAGCTCGGCCCTTCTTTTTCCTGAAGCCAAAAATAGAGCAACAGAGATTACACACAATAGAAACCAAACCGAAAGATGAGCATTAATGACAAATGCGCCGGCATAAACCCTTAAAATGAATCCGGCCGCAATGATAAGAATATCTATTATCGCCAAATTCTTAAGAACCAGAGAATAGAGCGCCTGCATAACTAAATAGCCGATAATCGAAAAGAGAAATAGGGGATTTAGCTTTGCCGCAAGAAAGATGGAAGCCGCAGCGAAGATAAACGCTTCGGCGAATGCAACCGAAATTGGAAGCTCCCCGGAAGCAATTGGCCTGAATTTTTTATGTGGATGGAGCCTGTCTCTTTTTATATCCCAAACATCATTGAAAATATAGGTAGCCGATGTTGCCAAACAGAAAGCTATAAAAGCCAAAACTGTTCTATCTAAAAATATTTTGGTATAGAGGTTCCCGGTAAATATCAGGGCCGCAAAAAGAGCAAAATTTTTGACCCAATGAAGAGGTCTTGCCACTCGGATAAACGACGGCAAGAAAGAGAGAGTCTCTAGGTTTTCTTTGTAAGATTCGGTCGATAAGTTAGCCACAAAATTAAGCCCCCTAAAGCGATTGCGACACCCACAATTGTATAGAACTTGGTCTTTGTATTCAAATTAATTGCCATAAATCCCAACAGGGCAGTGATTGCCCAGTAAAAAGACGCAACTTTTCTTTTGCTCCAACCCAAATCCAATAGCCTGTGGTGAAGGTGACCGCGGTCGCCCCACACCGGAGACCTGCCCCCTATTATGCGTCGCACAATAGTATAGCCGGTGTCAATCAAAGGTACGCCCAAAACTACAATCAAGGTGCCAACTTTGGTTGTTGCCAGAATTGAAAGAACCGCCAAAAGATATCCGGCCAATGCGGCGCCTCCATAGCTCGGCATTATTTTTTGCGGATAAATGTGCCAAGGTAAAAATCCCAAATAAGCCCCGGCGGTTATTGCGGCAAGAATTATAACCGGCCATTGAGTGATATCGGCCGAAAACTTTAGGGAAAGAACGGCTATGGTTGCTGCGGCAATCACAACAACTCCCGAAAGCTGGCCGTCAACCCCCTTGGCTCCCATATTGAGCATGTTCATCATAAAAACTATCCAAAAAAGAGCGAACAAATCCGACAGCACCCAGATGCTTTTTGCATCCCCGAAAAGGCTAAAGTGCAGTTGTGGCTGGGAAAGATTAATTATCCCGCCCAAAGGATTTGAAATGAATGCTATTCCGATTCCTGCGGCAATCGGGAAAAGTGCGGCCACAAAGCCAATGAGTAGCCTGAAATATGGGTTTAGGTCATATTTGTCATCCAGTAGCCCCATGATGATAATTACGGCTCCCCCGCCCAAAATCGCCAAAATATATTTGTCGTTGGGTAGAAACAGGAAGGAGGCAACGGCTATTGCCGCAAAAATCGCCAAACCTCCGGCTCGCGGCGTAGGGTGAATATGGATAATCGCGGGGTGCTTATGTTTTTTAGGGTCGTCCATAAGCCCAAATTTTTTAGCAAACCTGATTACCAGGGGTGTTGCAGCAAAGGCGATAAGTGCGGAAACTAAAGCCGGCAGAAGAGCCAGATTAAATATGCTATTCATAGCAGTTTCAAGGATACCACGAATTTTATTCGTGGAGGAATTGAACCTGATATATCATACTTCGATGGTACTCAGTATGATACTGAGCTTGCCGAAGTATCATCCTTCCCTCAAGGGAAACCGCAAACTTTAGTTTGCTTAAGGATGTTATAAAGTTAAAAACTTCCTACCAAGAAAATTATCTTGATAGTTGTAATCACCGTAAAAAAAGTAACGCCGATGCTTGTTAAAATCAGTGCCTTTTTGAGGAATTCATCTTCCATCAAAAAACATGCCATAACATTGATAATCAGGATTCCTAAAGATACCAAACTTGGTAAGATTAGCCCCAATGCCGGGGCGAGCTGTGCTTCTCCTTCGGGAAGACTGTAATAAAGAGGTACCTGAGGAGGCAGTCTTTTAAGAAGAAGGACAACGGCCAAAATAGTGGCCAAGCTTGCGAAAAGCGAAAAATAGGCATAGTTCCTAAAAGGAATTAGGTCCGTGTCGAACCGGACATTTGTGGACAGTTTGGCAGGCCAAAATTTTCTTTTTGGGCCCTTCTTGGAGTTAGTCATTTAGCTTTAGTCCTAATGAACCTCCAGACTTCAGCGCCCTCAACGCTGGCAATCCGGATATAAGAGGTTCTGATAAGCGGAGTCAGTTCCGTAAAGGCTTGTGCATCCGGAAGAAGAACTATAAATGTCGGCTTATTTTTCTCAAACTGCTTCTCAACATCGGCTTTGGAGGAAAAGTCGTTTATATGATAGCCTGCAACATATTTTATCGGAGGAAACTTCCGGGAAAGCGCATAAATTGACGGACTGTCTCCCCAAACAAACACGGTTTCTCCCGGCATCATGGATTTAACCAGAAAATCCGCAATTTTATAATCTCTGGGTACGGAGGCTCCGAAAGAAGCAAGATATGTCTGCTTGTCCATTTTCATAGAAGCAAAGCTCGCAAACCTTTGGTAGTAAGTAGCTGTCGGGTAATACCAGAATTTGTAGTAAACGGGGACCAGAAAGAAAATAGCCAAAGGCAAAATCACCAAAGATTGTTCCAGTGTTTTGTCGGCAACAAGCACTCCAAACAAAAGTGCGGTTGGCGCCAACGATTGAATCAGATAATGAGGATAAGGTCGTTCCGAAAGCGTTACGGCAAAAAGAGAGAACAGAAGCCACAGACAAAGGAAAATAAATTGTTTGGAGAATTTTGCGCGTTTCCAATAAAGAAGCCCCGCGCCAATCAAAACGACAAAGCCCCTTATAAATAGGGGCAAATTTTTAAGTAGAGACTTGCCCTGGGTCCCTACCCTCCAGCTCGAAAGATAACCAAGGTTTTGCAAAAAGGCCGCGGTGAAGTAGTCTTTTAAACTTCCCTTAAAGGCAAACCAAAGAAAGGTTAAACCGATCGGAACAATAAAGCCCAAGACCAGCGGCCAGGTTTTCTTTGCAACAGCCTTTATTCCATTTATATTTATGCCGTCTTTGATTAGCCACAAAAAGACTATCGCAGGGACATCAAAGGCAGCAGGAATTTTAAAAAGTGTCGCAATCGAAAAAAGCACCCCCGCCCAAAATATATTTTTGAATGTTTCGGGTTTGGAAAAAAGAATAAGAAAAGCCGCAATAATAGGCCCAATCATAAATATCTCGGCGTTTGCGATATTTCCTTCAAAAAGGGGAATTGTGGTTATTAAGGCAAAAATTGCGGTCGCTACTTTATGAAGCTTTTCTTTCCCGGGGAAAAGGGTTTTGGAAAGATGCCAGAAAAGGACTATTGTACCCAGGCTCCAGAAGGCCAAAATCACCTTAAACCAAAACAAGCTTCCGGCAACGGCTGCGGTGATATAAAGAAGCGGAGGCTTGTTGTCGTAAATCCCGCTATATAGGGTAATCCCCTGTCTTATTCCGTTGCCCAAAGTTAAGTAAACCATCTCGTCGCCGTAGGAATAAGGCTCAAAGAAAGATGGAATCCTAAGAATTAAGACGATACCCAGAAGAATTGTCAACCAATTTGGTGTGTGAATTTTGTTCAAAATTTTTTTCATATTTTGTCAAACCAGACAAATTTTAAGTCCGAAAAAGTCTTTGCTTCACCTCTAGTATAGCCAGGTAGAGATGTCTCATCAATGCTCCCGCTCGTTATTACTCCTACTCTGGCCACCGTATGCGAATCCACCTTTTTTGGAATGGACGAAACAACATCGTCTTTTGTCATAAGCGCAGTGCCGACAAAAAACGGCAATGTTCCTCCGGGATTATATAAGGGAGCGTTGAGGCCGTAGTATTTTGATTCCCACAAATGGTGCGAGGCGGAGTTCCAATTGATAAGATAGTCGTCTCCTTTTTGGACTTCGCGGGCGTAAGATGCCAAATCTCTAAACGGCAATTTGGTGGGATGGGTGAAATAAAAAGCGTCCATAATCACAAAAAAGATGACTAAGGGAGTTAAAAAGATATACGAATATCTTCTTATGTTTGAGCCCAATAGAAGCATTGCCGCCGGAATTGTATAAAGTAAGTATCTATCGAAAAAGATAGATTGAAACTTTTGGGAAACAATCCAGGTCAAGACAATAGGGACAAAAAACCAGGACAACAGAACAAGCGATTTTTCTTTGTCCGCGAGCCATCTTCGCAGGATAAGGATGGCAAAAGTCAGGTAAAGAGCAGGCTGGGCAAGCCTGTGCTTGATTCCCTCGGCCAAATAGTTGTAAATCAGATTTCTTAGGTCGACGAGTGTCGGTCTTCCCAACCAGAAACCTCCGCCAACCATTTTGGTTTGCCCGTAAAGCGGGAGAATCCAGGGGGAATACAAAACTGCTACTAACGCGAAAGATTTGAGAATCGAATATGCAACCTTTCTTTTACCGAAGAAAAACTCTTTAAGGAACCAAAGGCCATGGGTAAATACGGCAAAAATTGCGAAGTGGTGCGTATATAAAGCTAGAGTCGTTGCTACGACATACCACTTCCATTTTTTAGAAAGGAAAAAGTAAAAAGAGGCGGTAACGGTTGCCGCAAGCAGAGAATACATCCTTCCCTCGAAAGCGTAGGTGAAGAAAAACGGATTTAATAAAGTTAAAATGGCGGCCATAAATCCTGTTTTTTTGTCCCAAAGGTATTTGCCGATTAGATAAACAAAAAAGACGGCTATCAGAAAATAAAGCGAAGAAAGTGTTCTTATTGCGACCTCGGAATTCCCGAAGAGCTTAAACCAAAAATGTTCGGTTAGATTGTATAGGGGCGGAGAGGTGTCGTGAATTATGATTGAAATAATTTGGGGCACGCTCTTTTGAGATAAAACGGCCGAGAATGCCTCGTCTCCCCAAATACTGACGGTAAATTGGTTCACAATTTACTATACCTTTTCTGTTACCTTGTACTCAAGATACTTTCCCAGCATAAGCCGGGTGTGGGCGTCAAGCCCCGGAAGGGCTGAAAAGAAAAATCCGGCAATAGGCATTAGGACGAACTCCAAGGGAGTCAAAAGAGCTTTCCATAAAGGAACTTCTTTGGGCCTTTTTGGTCTATAGATGTTATCAATGATTATCATGATTACAAGGAATATGAGGGCAAGAGACAGGACAAACGAGGAAAGTCTTGGAATCGTATAGCCAAGAGCTGTTCTTCTAAAAGCCGGGTTTAAAAGAGACGGAAGGGTTAACCCTATGGTGATGATGAACCAGTTAACTGGCCAGAGAAAGTGCGACCAGAGGACATAAATAAGCCTCATTGTCTTATCCCAAAAAGGAACACCGGGAGTAAGAAGATAATTTTTAATAATCCAGGGGTCATCGGATACCCCCCAAGACCAGCGTTTATATTGTTCATATTGGTTTTTAAGAGTTTTCCAAAAAGATGTTGATTGTGCAGCATCAGCATGCAGGGGAAGATAAATCGGTTCAACCTCCACATCGCCCCGTTTTTTGTAGTAAGCTTTAAAAAATATTCCCCAGTCTTCAGGAATTTTATCCGGGTCCCAGTAGCCTACTTCATCCAGAAGTTTGAAAGAAAGGGAATAATTTTGTTGATTGATGAGCCTGTCCTTTCTGGGGAGTTGAGAAAGATTCCAAATGGTAGAGAAAGTATTGGGAACTCTGGTGATTGCCGGAAGTTCCCAGATGTTATTGTAAAACATTACCGCCGGTTGCCAGAAATAGTTATAGCGCTTGGGGTTATCCAGAAATCTGAAAGTAAGAACGGCAAAATGCTGCGGGTGATATTTATGGTCGGCATCGCAACTGGTGACGGTAATATAGTTAATATCCATTTTTTCCTTATCGATAAGTTCCTTTTTAACCCAAACGGCGGCGAAACGCTCATTAGAGGCTTTCCCTACGACCTCTCCGGGGATAAGCTCATGAACAGTTACGAAAAAATTAGCAAAAACATTTTTAAACTTAGACTGGAGCTCCTGGACTTTTTTGGCTCTATCTTCTTCCGGTTCTTTTTTCTCCATTGCCAAAACAAGGGTTATTTGCTTTCTAGGCAGGGTTTGGGCGGCAAGGGAGGCGAAGGTGCGCTCAAGAATGTGAATAGGCTCTTTATAAGTGGGGATTATTATTATGTGATGGACTTTTTGCCAATCAGGGAAAGCTTTTATATCTTTCATCCAATCGTATTGCATCGATGCCTGAATTCTTAAGTGCGAGATAATCGCGGCCAAGGCAATTTGGAAGGATTGGTAAAACCAGTAGATGTTGAATAGAAGTACGAAGTATGCAACCGCCGAGGGCATAACGAAAATTCCCCAGTAAGGAAAAAGAATTAAATTCCAAGAGGTAAACCCTGGAAGTATTTCCAGAAAACGGCGAACGAGCCTATCGTGCTTAATAATAAAATCGCGCATTTTATTTGATGCGGGGAAAAAGCGGCGCTTCGGATTTAATTTTCGGTCCGGCAAACTGCTTTTCGATTTTCTCGGCTGTTTGGGGCAAGAAAGACACAAGACAATCAGCAATAGAACGGATAGCAGAAACCGCGGATTCCAAAGTTTTTTTGAGGTTCTCTCCGGTTTGCTCCCACGGCTTTTGGTCGTTGATATATTTATCGAGTTCGGAAACTTTTTTCCAAATAGATTCCAATGCCCCATCAAACCTAAATTCTTGCATATGTTTTTCTACGTCTTTATTTAGACTTCGATGAATCGATTCATCGAAGCGGAAGTCGTCTTTCTCACATAACTTTGCGACTCTGGCAACCAAATTTCCAATGCCATTTGCCAAGTCGGCATTGTAGGTTTCTTTTAATTTTTCCTCCGAGAAATCGCCATCGGCAAACGGAGAAACTTTTGCCAAAAGATAGTAGCGCAGGGCATCGACACCGTATTTTTCGATAATTCCGAATGGGTCGATTACATTACCTAAAGTTTTCGAGATTTTCTGGCCGTTAACCGTCAAATAACCGTGTACAAATAGAGCTTTGGGAAGCTTCAGCTTTGCCGAAAGAAGAAATGCCGGCCAGTAAATTGCATGGAAGCGTGTAATGCCTTTCCCGATAACATGAACGTCTGCGGGCCAGTATTTGTTATATTTTTCTTCGTCCCAGCCGAAGCCGATTCCGGATTGATAAATGTTCAGTGCATCAAACCAAACATAAATTTTTTGGTTTGGGTCACCCGGAACAGGAACACCCCAATTTTTTGCACGGTCGTTTGTTCGGGAAATGCTGATATCCTGCAAAGGCTCTTTCAGAAAAGCCAAGACTTCGTTTTTCCTGGTTTCGGGAACAATTTTTAATTCATCCGATTCGACGAGTTTTATTAATTGGTCTTGATATTTTGATAGTTTGAAGAAGTAGTTTTCCTCCGCTACCTTCTCGAGTTTTTTGCCCGGGTGCTCGAAACATTCCCCGTTTTCGTCAAGTTCATCGGGTGTATAAAATGCCTCGCAGCCGACGCAGTAAAGTCCCTCATAAGTTTTTTTGTAAATATCCTTCTCGCATAATTTCCAAAGTTTTTGTACAGAGGAATAATGATGGGTTTTGTCGCTGCCTTTTTGCCAAACTCCGAATTCGGCATTCATGGCAATGGCAAGCTTGCGGAAGGCCTCGGTGTTTCTGTCGACAAATTCCTGAATAGGAACTCCTTCTTCCTCGGCTGCCTGGACATTTTTGACCGCATTTTCATCTCCTCCGGAAAGCGAAAGAGTATCCTTGCCCAAAAGCTTATGGTATCGGGCTATTGTGTCCGTTTGTACGAACTCCAAAGCGTGCCCGATATGAGGCTTAGCGTTAACATATGGAATGGCAGCAGTGATATAAAATTTCTTGGCCATAGGCATATTTTACCTTCTAAAGGGGATTCTAGCTACTTGCGGACGAACTTGCGGATTTTTTCGGCCCATTGATTCGCCCATTCTTCGGCCTCGATTTTTTTGATTGCGGAGGCAAATCCCGGCTTTTTCATCTGCTTTTCAACGGTAGCAATTGTGGCGGAAGAGACTTTTAAATTCTCTCTTATATTGGAATAGCTTCTTTTCTTTTTTAACCAATAGGCGATAGATAGGCGTTTGGCAAAAGTTTCTAGCTCGCTGTCGTTAAAAAAATCGGAAAGAAACAAATAAAGCTCGTCGAGGTTTTTGAAATCCAAAATAGTTTGGGCAAAGGTTTTTTCTATTTGATTTTTAAGAGACGGATTTAGTTTTCTGTTTGAAATGCGCATCGCTTCGTTCGATTAAACCGCAGTATAGCCTATTTTCTTGAGAAGTAAAATTCTATTGTTCCCCCAAGAGCAAAGATAAAAAGAAGATTGAGAATGTTGCCAATTCCGAAATATCTAAGAATCAAAAATATCATTACACACAAGGTAGTAATGATCCCTCTTCTTGTATTTGCGAAAAGAATCGACAAGGTAAAAAGAAGAGAAAGAATAACCATAAAGAAAAAGACCGGAATAGCGCCAAACGTTTGTGGGTCTACAAAGTAAACGATCCCTGCAGTAACAACCCAGAGAACCATGGTGACAATCAGCGAAGGCAAAAAATTCTTTCTTCGAAGAATGGCCTGTTTTCTGAGTTCTTTCTTCATAACCATATTTTAACGGAAATGATACAATTGCGTACGATGGACCCTCTTATTACTCTTGTTGTAGTTCTGGCGGCGCTGGTCGTCATCGCAGTTTTTATTAACAGAAAGCTGTCGGAATTGAAAGAGGCGCAGAAACCTTCGGAAGAACTTTTAGAAATAATTAAAATGCTTCAGACGGGTTCCAAAGAAGACAGAAGGGTTCTGTTGGATTCCCTACAGAAAAATACCCAAAGCCTGAATGAAAGGCTTGATAATGCCGCAAGGGTTATTTCCCAGGTCCAAAGAAATTTGGGTGAAATGAGCGAAGTTGGAAAGGGAATAAGAACTTTGCAGGAATTTTTACAATCTCCAAAATTAAGAGGAGGTTTGGGAGAAGAAGTTTTGAAGGAAATGATTAGCCAAACCTTTCCCAAGAACGCCTTTCATTTGCAATATCCTTTCAAATCTGGGTTTAAGGTTGATGCTGTTTTGAAAACCGAAGCAGGGCTTTTGTGTATCGACTCGAAATTTCCCATGGAGAACTTTAACGTCATGCTTAAAGGGGAAACCGAAGCTGAAAGAAATGCTGGGAAAAAACAATTTGCCGCCGACGTTAAGAAACACATAGAAGATATCTCAAGAAAATACATCTTGCCCGAAGAAGGAACAATGGATTTTGCCCTAATGTATATCCCCTCCGAGGCGGTTTATTACGAAGTTGTAAACATCCAGGAGCTAAGCAATTTTGCCAGAAGATTAAGGGTCTATCCCGTATCTCCAAACACCCTCTATGCGCATCTTCAGGTCTTACTTTTATCCTTTGAAGGAAAAGATTTGGAGACAAAATCGCGCGAGGTATTCAGAATCCTTAGGGCAATTCAGAAAGATTACTCAAAGGTTGGGGAGAATTTGGGAGTTCTGCAAAAGCACCTAAACAACGCTTACAACATAATGAGTTCCGTTATTACATCTTTTGTCCAGCTTGGACAAAAGATTACTTCAACCCAAAGCCTGGGGGCGGGAGTTAAAAAAGAAAAGCTTTTGGAAACCAAAGAGAAGTGAGCAACTTCGAAAAAAAATTAAACAAAGAACAGCAGGAAGCGATAAAACATAAGGCAGGCCCACTTTTGATTATCGCCGGTGCGGGAACCGGCAAAACCACAGTTATAACCGAACGGATTAAATATATTATTCTTTCCAAGCTTGCCAAACCCGACGAAATTTTAGCACTTACATTTACGGAGAAAGCGGCAAGAGAAATGGAAGAAAGAGTCGACGTTGCAATGCCCTACGGATATACCCAGATGTGGATTTCTACATTTCATTCCTTTTGCGACAGGATTTTAAGAAGAGAGGCGCTTCATATTGGTCTTGACCCGAAATACAAATTAATGGGCGAGGCGGAAACTATCCAGCTAATCCGGAATAATTTATTTAAATTCGACCTGGATTATTTTAGACCGCTAGGAAATCCCAATAAATTTATTGGAGGAATGCTTCAACATTTTTCCAGACTTCAGGACGAAGATGTTTCCCCAATTCAATATATGGACTGGGTCAAAAAACAAAAAACCAAAGCCAAAAGAAAAAGCAAAGAAGAAAAATTGGAAATAACAAAATGGGAGGAACTTGCCAAAGCTTATAAGGCTTACGATGAACTGAAAGTAAAAGAGGGATTCATGGATTATGGAGATTTGATAGTCAAAGCCTTAAAACTTTTTAAAGAAAGGAAAAATATTTTGAGGCAGTATCAAGAACAATTTAGATATCTTCTAATTGATGAATTTCAGGACACAAACTTTGCTCAAAATGGGTTGTCCGTGCTTTTATCAGGACTTAAGAAAAACATAACGGTGGTTGGGGATGATGACCAATCAATTTACCGCTTTAGGGGCGCCGCAGTCTCCAACATTATCCAGTTTCGCAAAAATTTCCCAAGGACGAAAGTTATTGTTCTTACTAAAAACTATCGTTCTACCCAGGAAATTTTGGACAAATCCTACGCTCTTATCCAACACAATAATCCGGATAGGTTGGAGTCGGTTGAAAAAATAGACAAGCATCTGGTTTCCCAAGTCGCAAAAGATGGGGAGGAGATTAAATTTATTCATTCCGACAGAGTTGAAAACGAAGCGGACTCGGTTGCCAAAAAAATTCAGGAACTTATTAAAGAAGAAGACTATGAATTTAGACATTTTGCTATTTTGGTTCGTGCCAATAATCACGCGGAGCCTTTCGTCCGCGCATTTCAACGCCACGGAATCCCCTCTCAATTTTTGGGACCGGGGAGGCTTTTTAAACAGCCGGAGGTAGTGGATCTGATTTCATATTTGAAGGTTCTTTACAACTTCGGGGATTCGGTGGCTTTTTACAGATTATTATCGATTGAATATTTTGATATATCGGCCAGGGACCTGGCGATGGTAGGCAACTATGCGAAACGGCTCAGACTTTCTCTTTTTGAGGCCTGCGAAAAAGTTGACGATATTTTTGTTTCAAACGAAACAAAGGAAAAAGTAAAAAAAGTAATTGGCGTTATCGATAAACACCTGAAGCTTGTAAGAAAAGAAACTGCGGGGCAGCTTCTTTATTATTTTCTGGAAGATACGGGGCTCTTGCAAAAACTTCTTAATCCCAACTCTCCCGATACGGAAAAAAGGGCAGCAAACATTTCCAAGTTTTTCGACAGATTAAAAACTTATGAAGTCGACCACGAAGATGCGACCATTCCGGCAGTAGTTGATTGGATAGAACTTTCGTCGGAATTGGGCGAATCTCCGTTGGCTGCGGATACGGATTGGACAGACATAAATGCCGTAAATATTTTAACGGCCCATTCTGCAAAGGGATTGGAGTTTCCAGTAGTGTTTTTGGTTAATCTTGTGGCGCAGCGATTCCCGACGATTGAAAGAAGGGAACAAATTCCGATTCCGGACGCTTTGGTTAAAGAAATTTTGCCGGTCGGGGATTATCACCTGGAAGAAGAAAGAAGACTTTTCTATGTTGGAATGACCCGGGCCAAAGATTTGCTGTTCTTTACTGCTGCAGATTATTACGGAGAAGGCAAAAGGGAAAAACGTCTCTCCCCTTTTATTTTTGAAACACTTGGAGATGAAGTTATTTCTTCCGAACAACTAACCTCCAACGTTAAGCAGCTGTCTTTCTTGGATTATGCCGCCCCCAAGATACCAGATACAAGATACGAAATACCTTCATTACACGTCGACTATCTTTCTTATTCCCAGATTGAAACTTTCAGAACCTGCCCTTTGCATTACAAGCTTAAATATATTGTCAAGATTCCGACTCCGCCGTCTGCCTCTCAAAGTTTTGGAATTTCTATACATGCCGCCATCAAAAGGTTTTTCGATTTAGTTGCTTTAGGTGAAAGGGCAAACGAGAAACTGATTTATAAATGTTTGGAAGGCAGTTGGGTGAAGGAAGGGTATTTGGATAAAATCCATGAGAAAAAATTCTTCGAGAAAGGAAAAATTTATTTGTCGGGATTTCTAAAGGAAGGTTTTGACCCAGAAAATTTGCCGGAGGCGATGGAGCAGATGTTTACCGTTCCGATAATTTCAAAAGACAAAAAACAATATTTAAGAGTTGGCGGAAAGATTGATAGACTGGATGTTTTCCCTGACGGCTCAATAGAAATAATCGATTACAAAACCGGCGCGAGTATGCCTAAACAAAAAGAGCTGGAAAACAATCTTCAACTTTCGTTTTATGCACTTGCCGCGACTAGTATTCCAGATAAACCATTCGGAAGACTGCCGGAAAAAATAAAACTTACACTTTATTTTCTTGACCAGCAACAGAAGTTTTCGACCACAAGAACAAAAGAAGACTTGGAAAAGGCGAAGGAAGAAATTTTCAAAACTAAAGAGGAAATAGAAAAATCAGATTTCAAATGTTCTGGCCACATGTTTTGCCAAAACAACTGTGAGTATTCACTTTTCTGTAGGGTCCAAGAGTAAGTCAAAAATTCCAAGACTTCCTTTAATATTAATCGGTGGGTTAATAGGGCGAATATTTCTAAGAAACCAACTGTAAGCTCCGGGATAAATTTTTATACAAGCTTTCTTTTCGTGCCCTTTCGTCATTCGTTTTATATCGTAAAGCTCGACTATACACAGCGCTTTTCCGAAAGGTTCTATTTTGGGGTTTTGTGAAGAGCAGATTACCAAATCACCGCGATAGTTCGTTGACCATTTTCTGGTTTCAATGGTTTTCTTTCCGGAAGTCACCAAATTTGCCCAGGGCTGCTTCAACGAAATTGCCTTATGAACTCTTTTCATAATAGAGCTATTCTACTTTTAACAAATGCTCCCGAATATTCAACCTCATATCCTCCAAAACTTTTCTTGAAATGGGTAAAGCCCAGCCAGGTTTTATTGGGAAACCGTTCATCATAAATTCCTTCAAAATCAAAAATTCTTGCACCTTTTTTTTTCGCCCAGAGAATTCCTTCCCAAACTACTTTGTATTGATAAAGTTTCTTGCGCCCTTCTTTGTTTGCAAAAGCTTGCCAGTAATAAGCAATGCCGTCGGCCAATAAAAATATTGCCCCGGATGAACCGTCGGCCGTCATTATAAACAAAGAGTTTTTCTTAAAAGATTTCTTGAGAGCTTTTAAATGAGCAAGTGGCGGAACATAGCGTTTTAATCCGACTGACCTTTTCCAGGCATTTCTAAAATCTTCCGGAGAGGCAAAACCAGTGGCGATGTTCTCATTTTGCCGGACTGCGCGTCGGGTATCTTTTCTTAATAGGCCCAACAATTTCTTTTCCGTTTGGGTTAAATCTAGTTGCAACGTTTTTGTAGGAAGATATGGCGATTTACTTAAACGAAATCCGATGGATAAAAGATATTTTGCGTCGAGGTCTGTCTTGGGCTCGATAATAATTTGGAAGACTCGATATTTTTTGGTTATCTCCCTAATTTTGTTAATCCGAATTTCGTCCGGTCTTTGAATTTTGACAATGGAGCCAACAAGGGGGAGTTTTTTAATGAAGTAATTTGCTTCGGCAGTTCTTTCAACCATCCAGCCGATTTGTTTTAAATAGTTTGCATACTGGATAGTTTGGCGGATATCGACCATCAAAAAGTTGGTTTAACCAATCTACTCTTCAGTCTAAGTAGCAACCATCTTATTGATTCCGTCAGCCTGTATAGATAATAAAAGGGAGAAGTTACAAGGTCCCAGGTTCCTAAAAACTCTACGATTTTTGGATTGTATCCTTCCTTAAACTTAGTGAATCCTTTTCCGGGCTCTCGGCCCCAGAGGTCGAAAGTCTTAAGACCCAGTTTTTTACCAAATCGAATTGCCTCCCACATAATCAAATTGTTTGCCATAACATTTTTATATTTATCGGTCGAGGCCCCGTATGGGTAGTAAAGAAAATCGTGCCAGACAAAAACAATCCACGTAGTTATGATTTCTCCTTTGTACTTTGCGACTAAAAGATGTGCAATGCCGGCTGGATGCAAAATTTCCCACATAAGGCGGTGATATTTTTCGGTGTGGGCATAGAATCCCTGCCGGAGTGTGGTTTCTCGGGTTAGTTGCCAGTATTTTTCAAACGCGTTTTGCGAGTTGTCTTCGACAATTTCCACTCCCTGTTTTTGGGCGAGACGAATGTTATATCGGGTTTTTGGATGGAAAGATGCAAGAAGTTCTTCTTCGGATTTTGTTAAATCAACCCAAAAAGTTGTTGGTGTAAATAATCTTTTTCCCTTGACGCAGCCGGAACTGTCTAATAACTTAATAGTCTTTTGGTCTTTGAGAATATTCGGCTCTGACTTAATAAAAACTGCGTTTTCATCTTTGGCCAGTTTTTTGAGAGCTTCCAAAATTTCTTTGGTCGGCTTGGGACCCTTAATTAACGTTCCGATTTTCAGATTTGAATAAGGAATTTTGCTGAAGATTATTGTGAGGGCTTCTTTTAGCGTATTGCCGCTGAATACGCCGAACCGTACAATTTTATTTCCCGCCTTTTCTCTGAACTGACCCCATTCCCAGGATTGAAGAGGATGGACAGCGGCTTTATTGAATTTTTCTCTATCTTTTTCGTCGACTTGCCTTATTGTCATATTTCTATTTCGTCCAGGTCGGATTTGAAATTATCGAGAAAACTATCTTCTGCGCTTTGCAGCAATTCCTCCGGTATATCTATTATAAGGCCTCGGGCCTTTCAAGCGACCTCGGCCTTGAAAGCTTATTCTAAATTCAAATCGTTAAGGTCATCCCAACGGTTGGTTATCAATCCGCCCGATAGTAGATTTTCCGGAATGTCGCTTATAAAGCGGCTGGGAGGATTTGATACTTTCTCGCCAAAGTAAAGCCGTCGGGAAGCATAACTTAAGTAAAGGAGTTTCTTGGCGCGTGTAATACCGACATAGGCAAGCCTTCTTTCTTCCTCCAATTGGTTGGAGTCAAACAGACTTCTTGAGTGAGGGAAAAGCCCTTCTTCCATTCCGACGATAAAAACAATTGGAAACTCCAACCCTTTTGCGGCATGGAGGGTCATCAGGGTAACTTTTCCGGCAACGCTTTCACCCGGCCACTCGGTTGGCACGACGATTTCCTGTTCTTGTTCAACCAATGAAACATTTTCTAAAAATTCGTCCAGGTTTGGAAATTCTGTAGCAACGGAACGCAATTCCTTTATATTTTCCAAACGGGCCAGGTTTTCTTCGCTTTCTTTATTGTAAAGTTCCAAATATTCAGTTTTGGAAATAACGGCATCCATTAGGTCTAGCGTAGAATATCCCGAAATATCTCCCAATTCTTTAGCAAAATTTTGGAACTTCTCATAACGCCTTACCCCCAGTTTTAATATTCTTTTTAGCGAAACTTTTTCTTTAGGATTAGACAGAAGCCGCAAAAAAGAAATGACGTCTTTTATTTCTTTTCGTTCATAAAATCTTATCCCTCCAACCAGTGCATAAGGAATTCCGGCGTGAAGCAAAGACTCCTCCAAAACGCGGGACTGGGCATTTGTTCTATAAAGAACCACAAAGTCTTTGTAATTAAAGGCCCTTTCGGTTGTAAGCTTTGTAATTTCGTTAACCACGAAACTCGCTTCATCCAAACCGTTTCTTGCCGTATAAAGTTTTATTTTTTCGCCGGAATGATTTTGCGTCCAAAGTTTAAGTATCGGATGAGTAGTGTTTTTGGAAATAACGGAATTAGCTGCGTCCAAAATATTTTGCGTCGAACGGTAATTTTGCTCAAGATTGATAATTTTAATATCAGAGAAATCACGAACCAGATAATTGATATTTCTAAAATCAGCTCCTCGCCAACTATAGATAGACTGCGATGCGTCCCCAACCGCAGTAATATTTTTGCGCTTGCCGACAATAAGTTTGGTTAGAGCATATTGCGTTTTATTGGTATCTTGCCATTCATCAACAAAAACATGGGTTAAAAGAGTTTGCCATTTGGCTAAAGTCACGGGAGATTTTTTAAAAAGCTCGACGGCTTTGATAAGTAGGTCGTCGAAGTCCAGGGCCTGCGTTTCCCTAAGATATTTTTCGTAAAGAAGATAAATCTTAAAAACCGTTTCGGCAAATTCTCCTTTTGCGAATTCCGCGTACTGGGTTGGGGTGAGCATCTGGTTTTTTGCTTCAGAGATTGCAGAGAGAATACTTCCGGGATTTACAGAATCTGTAGAAATTCCGGCTTCTTTCATTATTTCTTTTACCGCTTCTTTTTGGTCCTGCTCGTCGTAAATAAGAAAACTTTTCGGAATTCCGATTTGGTATCCGTCGATTCTTAGTACTTTGGCGCAAAAAGAGTGGAAGGTTCCTGCGAATTTTGGCATCTGTCCGATTAGATTGACGACCCTTTCTTTCATCTCGTTGGCGGCCTTATTGGTGAAAGTAAGAAGAAGAACGTTGTCGGGTTTTACCGCCCCTGTATAAATAAAGTAGGCAACTCTATGGGTAAGTACTCTGGTTTTACCGCTTCCTGCTCCGGCGAGAACCAAAAGCGGACCTTTGTCATAGGTTACGGCCTCTCTCTGCTGTCTGTTTAAGTCCGAAAGGAGCTTGTTTGTTGTATCCATCTGAAATAGAATATCACTTACTGGAACCTACGATTTTAGCATGGAAGACGAGGCAAAGAAGAACAAAAAAGATTTTGGTTGGGGACCAAAGACAATACTTATTGTCTTTATTCTTCTATTCTCCTACTTCATTTATTTTTCTATAAACAACCTTTGGGTTAAAAGTGGAAAAGTCAATTACCTTGCACTTGTTGATGATTTTATTCTTACCCCCGCAAGCCAAATAGCCGCTGTCAATGGGAGAACCAACATTCTTGTAATGGGCAAGGCTGGAAAGGGACAAACGGCTCCCGACTTGACGGACACGATTATGGTTGTCTCCATTTCGCATTCGAAACCGGCGATTTCATCTGTTTCTTTTTCCCGCGATATTTGGATTCCCGAGATAAGGGCAAAAATAAATAGCGCCTATTATTGGGGAAACCAGAAATCCCTTCGCGGAGGACTTAATTTGGCTAAAGAAACCGTAGGAAAAATTTTGGGACTTCCCATTCAATATGCTGTGGTAGTGGATTTTTCGAGCTTCAAAGATATTATCGATGTTTTGGGCGGAATAAACGTTAATGTTGAAAAATCTTTTACGGATACCCAGTTTCCTATTGTCGGCAAAGAAAATGACACATGCGGAGGAGATCCGCAGTTCAAATGCCGATACGAAACAATTCACTTCGACAAGGGAATGCAATTTATGGATGGCGACACCGCTCTGAAGTTTGTTCGTTCAAGAATGGCAAAAGGCGATGAAGGAACGGATTTTGCAAGGGAGAAAAGACAGCAGGAAGTAATGGAGGCGATAAAAGAAAAGGTAATGAATACCCAAACGCTTTTGAATCCGACAAAACTCTGGGGTTTGTGGCAAGTAGCATCGAAAAATCTGGAAACAGACGTTCCACTCCCGGCAGGGGCAATTTTAGCCAGACGGGTAGTTGATGCAAGGGGTAAAGTCGCGTCTTTTGTTATTCCCGAGGAACTTTTGTATAACCCGCCGATTTCGGCAAGATACGATTTTCAATATGTTTTTATTCCGAAGGCCGGGGACTGGAGTAAAGTGCAGGACTTCATACAAAAAGCGCTTCCCTAGAGATTAAAAGGCCCACTGTCCTGTTACATAAGACAATGTGAGGTAAGAAAGAAGAATTGTCGATATAAATATCCAGACGGTATAGACAATTTTATTTTTCGTTAAGTGCGTAAGAAAAATAAAAAACGGAGGAATAGACAGAAGGTAGCGCGGGGTACTCAAGATAAAACTTGTCGAGGAGAGGAAGATAACCCCCAGAAGGTAATAAACAAAATAGGATTTGCGCAGTTTTTTATAGGCATAGGGGATTAATAACCACAGCAAAGTTGCGGAAACCGCTTCGGCCCAGCCAATCATCACTCTAAAAAATATTGTTCCGCTTCCCAGTGCGATTCGCCAGCTATCGGCTATTGATTGCCAGGGGAATGCAAAATGTTTTTGCCAGTTGTTGACCAAAATTCTTTGAAAGGCCAGAGCGTTGCCATAAATTTTTTGATTGATAACCAAATAGATTATTATGGCAATTAAAGTGGGAAGAAAAATCGCCGCAAACTGCCAAACTTTTTTGTTTTTTTCCTTTCGCCAATCAAAAAATATCGCAGGGGCAAATAAGATTCCGAAGGGCCGAGTCAATACTGCCAGTCCGCTAAAAAATCCCGAAAGTCCCCAATTGCTTTTTCTTCCAAAGTAGAAGGACAAAGCAAAAAGAAGAATAAATAGAGACTCTGTATATGGAGCTCCAAAAAAATATGAAGTTGGGAAAATCAATAGAAGAATCAAAAACCTTTCAACAAATTTTTCCTCATAATCTAAGCGTAAGAGTTTATACAAAAAAATGCATGCGAGTGCAAAGGAGGCTGTCGAAATTAATATTCCCACGGCTTCCGCGTTTTTTACGAAATTAAAAAGCGCCAAGATAAGTGGATAAAGGGGCATAAAAACAATAAAATTTGCAGGGTCGCCAACATTGGTATAACCATGAGTTACCAAATAAAGATAATGGGGCGCATCCCAATAGTTCCAGGAGTAACCCTTTCCGGGTAGAAGAAGTACCTGAACGAGCATTGGAACAAGAATGAGTGCTATTCTAGAAATAATGAGCAGAATTAAAAATTTCTTTAAGAACGAATTCATGATGTTCTTTCTTATTCTACTGACTTTTGCAGTTAAATTTGTACTCTCATATCTTCCGAGCTTTGACATAGATATGGGAACATGGATTGCATGGGCTCATAGGCTTGCCGAAATAGGCCCCTGGAAATTTTACAGCGATGCTGTTTGGACTCAATACACTCCGGGATTTTTGTATTGGCTTTGGCTTTTAGGAAAGGCGGGGCTTGCGAATGCGCTTTCCATAAAATTGCCGGTCGTGATTGCGGAAGTTGCAACGGGGGTAATCATTTGGTCGGTACTTAGAAAGGTCGATGAAAAGTTCGCTTCCCTGGCTCTTTTATTTTATGCCTTAAATCCTGCAATTATTTTTGACGGCTCCGTTTGGGGACAGGTAGACGGGATTTTGGCGCTGTTTTTGTTCTTGAGTGTTTACTTTTTGACCTTCAAAGAAAAGCCAATTTTATCTGGTCTTTTTTGGGGACTTGCATTTCTGGTTAAACCCCAATCCTTTGCAATCTTGCCAGCCATTATCTTTATTTTGGCAATAAAGTTTTCGGCGAGGCGGGTTGTCAAATTTGTTCTATCCTCCGGAGCAACAATTTTTCTTTTGGGGCTTCCTTTCTTTCCACAAAATCCTATTTTCGGACTTGTCCAACTGGTTTTTGAGATGAGTTCCTATTATTCTTACACTTCTGTTTTTGCCTTTAATTTCTGGTCAATTGTCGTAGGAATGTGGAAGTCGGATTCGATAATTTTTTTGGGAGTCCCCCTTTTCTTCTGGGGAATTTCTTTATACCTTGCATCCTTGGTATTGATATTTTTTGTTTTTAGAAAGAAAAGGGAAGTCGGGTATCTTTATTTGGTAACTGCACTTACCCTATTTGCATTTTTTCTTTTTCCGACCAGGGTTCACGAAAGATACCTTCTTCCGATTTTTCCGTTTCTTTTAACCGCGGCAGGACTTCTTAAATCAAAAAAGCTTACTTGGGCGTTTATCGGAGTTTCCGTCTTGAGTCTTGCTAATCTTTACCACCCTTACGCCTATTACTCAAAGAATTACTTAGTAAGTAGCGGTCTTTTGCAATTTAGCGGAAATTTTGCTCCCTTTATCGGTGCGGCATTTTTGGTTTTGTTTTTCGGTATGATATTTGATTGGAGATTGCCCGAAATAAAAATGAAATTTCCAAAATATTCCTCAAGGTTCTGGCTTTTTATAATTGTCGGCTTTGCACTGCTTACGAGAATTTTATTTTTGGGAAGTCCACAGAGCGAATATTTCGATGAGGTTTATCACGCCTTTACCGCAAGACAAATTCTTCACGGGAACAAAATGGCTTGGGAATGGTGGAATGTTCCTCCCAAGGGTTTTGCCTATGAGTGGACCCACCCGCCATTGGCAAAACTCGGGATGGTTTTGGGAATGCTTATTTTTGGAGAAAACTCTTTCGGCTGGAGAATTCCCGGAGCGCTTTTGGGAGTGGGGAGTGTTTATCTTGTTTATTTGATTGCCAAAAAATTATTCGACGATGAAAAAATTGCTCTTTTGTCGGCAGGAGTTTTTGCGCTTGATGGATTGCCGCTTGTGATGTCAAGAATAGGAATGAACGACAGTTATATTTTGTTTTTTGCCCTTGCCTCAATCTATCTCTTCATGGAACAAAAAAATCTTTTTTCGGCAATTGCTTTCGGACTTGCGCTTTCTTCCAAATGGTCGGCCCTTTGGGCGATACCAATCTTGGGACTTCTGTATTTGCAACGAAAAGATAACATCTTCCGCGGATTAAAATCCGCGGCTTTGTCCCTAAGGAAAGATGTTGATACAGCTTCAATTCATCCCCTCGACTTCGCTCGGGGTTTTCTTGAAGCTTTTAATAAATTCGAGAAAGGTTTACTCTGGTTTATTGTATTAGTTCCTGCGGTTTATCTGGCAATCTATGTACCATTCTTTTTGTCGGGACACGGATGGCCCACCTTTATCGAACTTCAAAAACAAATGTGGTGGTATCACACAAGGCTTAAGGCAACTCATCCTTATACATCTACATGGTGGGAATGGCCATTTCTCGTCCGTCCGATTTATTTGTATACAAGCGGTTACGCAAAGGGAGTTGTTGCAAATATTTATGCGATGGGAAATCCCGCGGTATTTTGGGGAGGCTTGGCTGCAGTAGTTTGGGGAATTTACTATGCATACGTAAATAAAATTAAAAGTCTCGGCCTGGTAATTTTTTCCTACTTGGTATTTTTTGTTCCTTGGGCGCTTTCTCCGAGAATAATGTTTCTCTATCACTATCTCCCGTCGATTCCTTTTTTGGCAATTGCCACGGGATATTTTCTTAAAAGGACACCAAAAGCGATTATTCCCTTCTTCCTTATCGCAGGAATTTTGTTTATCTATTTCTTCCCGCACTGGACGGGAATGACGATTCCGCAAAGTTTGGACTCTTTATACTATTGGTTCCCATCATGGCGGTGAAGGGAAGTTTGACGCCCGAAGCTTAAAGCGCTAATACCGCGGAGACAATAAGGAGAAGAATTCCCGCTCCAATTCCTATGACTGTCGGTAAAGATGTTCCCGAGCTTGGAAGTTGAGGGGCGGGTGTAGGTGTTGGCGCCAAAGGAGTCGCTGTTGAAGCAGGAGTTGCGGTTGGTGTGGCGCTTGGTGTGGGAGTTGCGGTGCCCGAAGGCGTAGGTGTTGGAGTTCCGCTAGGAGTTTCAGTCGGTGTTGGTGTCGGCGTTGCCGCAGAAATTGTAAATGTCAAAGCACTGCAGGCAATAGGGGCAGCAGCCGCCGGCTTCGAAGTAGGAACATTAGGTGCAACAGTGGTCTGCCTTAGTTGGTAGAGTCTAATTGCCGTAAATATCGCAATACCTGCCAACCCGACCGTTGCTATCAGGATTATTACCGTTACTATTCTTTTTCTAAAGAAATCCCTCATTTTTTATTTTTATTTACTCCAGCTTCTAATCTCTAACTTCCAACTTCCAAACTAGAACCAACCTAAAACCGTATTGTGTAATTGGGCTCCGACAGTAAAGCTTGAGACTCCTTCGGGAATCGTATATTCATCATAATATTCTTCCGTTCCTGGTTTTTTCTGGGTAACCTCGGACCTATCGACTCCGTTTATTTTAAATTTGGCTTTATCATTTGTGCCCGTTGTGGCGGTCCCGCCGATTGCGAACCTCACAATATCTCCGACTTTAAGAGTGGAAAGTTTATCGGCGGTTAATAGCGTCCAGCTGGAATCGAATGCTTGGACGGCCAGACACTGAGCGGATTCTTCTCCTCCCGGGGGAGGTGTTGGAGTTTCTGTTATTGTTCCCCCTCCGGTTCCTGTACACTGATAACACCAGTTTGGAATTGTAGCGGTTCCCGCATTAACTATAGTTGCATTTTCGCATATTCGGTTGGCGGTCGGCGTTTCTCTGACTCCGCAAACTCCCTCGCAAGCCTCTTCCGCAGCATCACGATTGCTTCCTCCGGAGGTATATCCAGTCGGACAAAGTTGGGTAGTTGTGGTAGAAACACATTCATTTGCCCAACAGCGCTCTCCTGTTGCGCATGCTCTTCCGCAGGAACCGCAGTTGCGGCTGTCGTAGCGGGGGTCGACACAACTTCCGTTGCATACGATTTGTCCTGTCTGACAGGTAGTAGTTGCCGTTGCAGTTGGACTGGGTGAGGCAACTCTAGGCAGACAATTGTTGGCAGACCAATAACAATCAGACCTGGCTTGACAGACAGAAATACCCAGTCCCAGACAGTTGGGTTGCGCTGTAGACGTAGGTATTGGAGTGGCTGTGGCTGTTGGACAGCCCGCCCTGCACTCCGTGGCGCTGTTACCTCTACAAAGACAGTTATTATAGCAACTGCCGCTGTTACAATCGATACAACATCCAATATTTTGGCCAGCGGGGGAAACACATCCTCCACTACTGGTACCCTTAAACGTTTTATTGGCTAGAGTGCATGCTCCGCCGGTGGTACATGTTCCAGTTTGACCACTAACAGTACATGACTGACCGGGCCCCGCGGCTTTTTCCCTTATATCCTGTTGTTGTTGCACAAGGACTACTCCTGCTCCCAGACCTCCCACCAAAACGAGGATTCCCAAAATTGTTGCGACCATACGGCGACTTACTCTGCCTTTCGGTTTTGATGGAGTGATTACGGGAGGAATTCCGAGTCCTTGTAAATCACCAACCGGGCCTGCTCCGCCGGTCGGTTCGGGAGGCGACGGGGGAACATCGGAATCCATCGACGGCAAAGTTGGAGGAGCAGGTTCGGTTGGAGGAGTTTCACCAAAGATAGGTGTGACCGGGACTGGTTTTATTGCGTTCGGGTCAGAATTATCGGGCATATTTGAAAATAAAGAAACTTAGGCCCAAAAAGCCTATACCCATCATAGAAAGAAGCAGAGTTGGAGTCAAGCTGCCAGTCTGAGGAATTCCTGAGGCAGTTGAGATTGGAGTAGTAGTTGGCGCAAGCGTCGGCGTTGCCGAGACGGTAGAAGTAGGAGTTGGAGTAATTATTGGCGTCGGAGTCGGCGTCGGAGTCGGGGAAGGTGTGGTCGATGCAGACGGAGTGGAAACGAAAGCCGGTCCTTCCGCTGCTTGAACGACAAATGTTCTTGTTAAAGTCCTTAAGATTCCGGAAGCATCGGTCCAGCTGATGGTTATAGTGTGGCTTCCGGCAGGAAGATTGGATGGTGGATCCCAAACCCAGTTGCCGCTGGCATCGACAATTGCTGTTCCGGTCACTGCTTCCGATTGAACCGTGATTGTAAGTTTCGTTCTGGGCGGTCCTTCTCCAAAAAATTCCGGCTTGGTGCTGGTAACAATTTCCCCGCTGGAAACGCTTTTTAGCGTGACCGTTTGCGCCGATGGGGTTGCGATTTGCGAAGGAACATTAAATCCGGAAGACGGGGTGGATTCGTTGGGAAGTCCGACGTTTGCCGAAGGAACTTCGCTTGAATTGGAAGGAGGAAGGCTTGTAAAATCATGGGTTTTCCCAATAGTCATGGCAGGTGCCGGCTTTGCGGATTGAGGATAAATTTGAGCGCTTGAGGTGTTGCCCAGTCCGGCATCAACCGATATTTCGACCAAGGTTTTTGTATCGTCTATCACAATGTAATTTGTAAGGTCCGCCGTCCTTGCGGCAGATATTGGAACTACCCAATTTCCGTTTTGGGAAGTAAATGTCGAAAGAAGACTTCCTCCACTTACCGTTACATAAACTAAAGCATTTTGCACAGGGTTTCCGTCGTCACCCAAAACAGTTCCTGAAATTGTGTCCGCTTGTGTTGAAGCGGCAAGGGAAGGACCGGTTGATGTTTGCCAAGGGGAGCCGCTATCGTCATAAACCGTTCCGCTTGAATTTATTTTGAAAAAAATTGTTTGTCCTGCCGAAAGACCGTTTATGGTTACGCGATGTGTAATGTTGGTTCCCACCAGTTCGTCGTTCTCGTTTCTGGATATTGTGCCTTGGGAGGTTCCCCAAAAGACAAAGCTTTCCGTTTTAGTGTCTGTTACCCAAGAAACCGCAAGAGATGTATCGCTAATATTGGATATCTTTACGTTTTTGGGTGCGGTATCTCCGGTTGCTCCCAATTTGAAAATTTGCCTATATTGCACCAAAAATACTCCTGCGGCGAGGCCGATTATTAAAATTATTACCCCGATTATTGTCGGAATTCTACTTGGTTTCATGGTGTTGGTGTAGCGCTTGCCGTTGCTGTTGGTGTTGCACTGGGACTTGCGGAAGGAGTCGGGGTAATGGTTGGAGATGGGGTTGGAGTTGTAGTTGCGGACGGCGTTGCTCCCGTAATCTTGGTCCCCCCAATTTCACCTTCGGATAAAAATGTTCTTGATTGAATCTTGGAAAGGGAATCGGTGTCGAGAGTAGGAGTTAAGGCCTGCAGAATATCTTCAGGAACGCTAGGAGAAGGTTTGGTTGTAAATGCTCTATAAGCGGTGAAAAATACCCAAAAGACAAGCGTTATTGCGGTCAAAACTGCGATTGTAACTAAACTTGGGACTCTAGATTTTTTCTTCATGATTTAATTAGGGTAATAAGGAACTCTCCCCGAAATTACCAGCACCAAAGTTTTTCCGCCTTGGGTTTTGGAAGAGCTTATATTAAACACATCAATCTTTATAGGCCTTCTTAGGTTTTCGATGTTTGTCATAAACGCAGTCAGAGAAGAATAGTCGCCCTCAATACTTACCGAGAAGGAAACTTCTTTTGCTCCCTCCGGAAGGGGAGCAAAATCGCTTTGTTTTACGGCCTCTTGCGACTTGCCCACAAGTGTTACGTCGCCGATTGAAACCCCAAGAAGTTTTGCGGAGGTTTTTTTGGAGATTCCTTCTATTTGTCGGGCAAACGTATCCGGGCTCGGGTCCGTTGGTACCGCATCGGGGACTAATAAAATAGTTGTCGGGTTGGCGTTAAAAAGACCCTCGGCCGTCTGAATATCGTTAATTTTTTGATTCATCTGGCTTATGGTTTGTTCGCGGCTTTTAAGCTGATTAATCAAATCGATAATTGTGAGAAGCGTCGGTTTTATGGCAAAAACTACGAAAATCGAAATAGTTGCTGCGGAAAGCAATATCTCCAAAAACATCTTTACATCCTGTTTTTGTTTATAGACATTAACGATGTTTAGGAAATAATCCCTGTAGCGAAGATATGCCCCACGCCAACCGAGTGCCATTTAAAGTTGTACTCCTTTCGGCCCCAAGATTATTTTGAGATTAAATTCAATCAAAGAACTTTCGCTTTGTGTTTCGGCCTGAGTAAGGGTTACGCTTTTGAAACTTTTTTCCGAAGAGAGATTGGTAATAAATTGCCCTACTTCTACCTCGGTTGGAGCGACTCCTTTAATTTGGATTGTGTCGTTGGATAGGGTAACGGCCGTAAGAATTACACTACTGGGTTGGTATTGGGTTATCGTGTTAAGGATATCGGTTGCGGCAGGCTGTGAGGAAAGTGAAGAAAATATTTTGAGCTGTTTTTGGATTAAGCGGAACTGTTTTTCAAAATCGCTGGTTGCGGCAAGAACCGCCTGTTTTGTTTTAATCTCGTCATCCAAATCGCTTCTTCTTGAGTCAAGCCAAAAGCGGGACAAGAAAGCAATCATGACAATCATTTCGGTTGCGATAACGAGAATTCTAAATGTGGAAAGAAGCCACTTAAAAATTCGTCCGAAAGTTGATGCTTCGAACTCCTCCTGTGGTAATAAATTTATCTGGCGCTGTTTTTGGGCAGCCATACAAGCTAAGCGCTATTTAGCCAAGCGCTAACCTCAATATAGCACAAGTAAAAGAGTGAAAGAAGCTCGCAATTATTTTTTCTTGGGAGTTTTTTTAGGAGCCTTTTTGACTTTCGGCATTAGTTTTGTCAGAGAACTTTTAATTCTTGCGGCTTTATTTTTGTGGATGGCCTTTTTCTTTGCGGCCTTATCCGCCAACGAAACGGCCGCGATAATATCTTTTGAAGACTTGCTCTTTTTCGCACGGCGCACAGCGACTTCCAATTTTGTAACCGTAATTTTATTAATGGAAGCCTTTTTCTTGGAACCTCTGAGCGCCCTTTTGGCCGTTTTAGTTACAGGCATGGCGAGAGTATAATCGAACAAGATTGAAATTTCAACATGGTTAATCGACTTTTCTCCAAAGGCAAAAACATATTATTTTCCCAACAATCTTCTGTTCTCTCGGCGGCATCTTTGATAATGCTGATGGTTGTTGTTTCGAGTATTCTCGGACTTGTAAGACAAAGGGTTCTTGCATACTTTTTTGCGCCGAGCGACCTTGCTCTCTTTTTTGCCGCCTTTAGACTTCCGGATACTATCTTTGAAGTTTTGGTTTACGGAACGTTTTCTTCGGCTTTTATACCGGTTTTTACCAGGTCCTTAAAAAAAGGCAACAAAAAAGCTTGGGAGGTTGCCGGAACGGTAACAAATATCGGGCTTATTCTTTATCTGATTTTTGTTGCCATCGTCTTTTTCTGGACAGATAAAATTTATAGTGTTCTTGCTCCGGGATTTACTCCTTTCGAAAGGCAAAAAATCGTTGGAATGGCAAGAATCCTTTTTGCTTCAGAAGGCTTCTTTATTGTGAGCTACGTCTTAACCGGCGTTTTGGAGTCTCTAAGAAGATTCTTGGTTCCGGCGTTGGCTCCGCTTTTTTACAATTTAGGAATAATTTTAGGCACCGTCATATTCTCGCAGTCAATGGGTTTAACCGCACCTGCTCTAGGAGTATTTATCGGGGCTTCTTTACATTTCCTTATTCAGTTTCCTCTTGCAACGAAACTGGGTTTTAGATTTTCTCCGAGGATAAAAGTGACGGAAGACGTTAAAGCAATCGGAAAACTGGCCGCGCCAAGAGTTATCGAACTTTCGGTAACTCAGGTGGTGGAGGGGGTGCAGCTTTTCTTGGCCTCATTGATTTCTAAAGCAGCCTATACCTATTTTATTTTCGGCAATACCCTACAGGTTTTTCCTGTAGCCCTTTTTGGAACTTCGATTGCCAAAGCTGCACTGCCGACGCTTTCGAGACAGGTTGATACACCATCCAAGTTTAGAAGAACACTACTTCGCGCTCTTTATCAGATGATTTTTGCGATTTTGCCGATAGCTACTGTACTTGCGGTTTTAAGAATTCCAATAGTAAGACTTGTATATGGGACAAACATTTTTACTTGGGAGGCAACTGTTCAGACCGGCATGGTCCTTTCCGCTTTTGCTTTTGGTATTGTTTTCCAGGCAGCGGCCGGCCTTTTGGCGAGAGGATTTTATGCACTTCACGATACAAAAACCCCTGTTATAATTTCAGTCGGCTCTCTGATTCTAAACATTATTTTAGATTTTGTTTTTATTAAAGGTTTCGGTCTTCCGGCATGGGGACTTGCCTTGGGTTTTTCTTTGGGGAATGCCGTCCAGGCAAGCGCTCTTTATTGGTTTTTAACAAAAAGGATTGACGGCTATTCGCAACTGAAGACTTTCATCCCTATTGCCAAAGCAATTGTAGCCTCCGTCGCATCCGGCTTTGTGATGTATATTGTTTTGAGGATTTTTGACAGGAGTGCTTGGGTAAAACGACTTTCCTTCTTGGGTAAGATAGATATTGCAAAAAACATACCTTTTGAGAAGTTTGTGTTGGACACGCAGTACACGATAAATCTGTTGATACTCACGGTCTTTGTATGCGCAATAGGAGCCTTGGTTTACATTTTGATTTCTCTCATTCTTAGGAGTGAGGAACTTTGGGATTTTGTAAGGCTAATAAGAAGACTTATAACCAAGCGGTTGGGGATTGGAATTCCCACAAAAGAACCCGAACCGGTTGCTCCTAGCCCCACAGACTCCAGGACCCCTTGACAAGAGTTAGCACTCGTGCTAATTTACTGCTAAGCGCGAAGGCGCTGTTATTCATTAAACATGACTGACGGGCTAACCGCTAGACAAACACAAATTCTTAAGGCTTTAATCGATGAGTATATCGAAACCGCCGAGCCTGTCGGGTCCGAGAATTTGGACAAGAAATTTAATCTTGGAGTTTCCCCGGCAACAATACGAAACGAGATGGTAGATTTAACAAAAATGGGATATCTAAGACAACCCCATACCTCGGCAGGAAGAATTCCCTCGCCCCGCGCAATAAAGTTTTATGTCGATACTCTTATGGAAGAAAAACAAATGAGTCTTGCCGATGAAGTAAAAGCAAAAGAGGAAGTTTGGGATTCCAGGGACGATATTGACGAACTTATTGCGGAGGCGACAAAAGCGCTTGCCGAAAGAACAAGTGAGCTTGCGGTCGCAGCGACCGATGAAGGTAAGGTTTGGCACGCCGGCTATTCGAACGTTTTTTTAAATCCTGAATTTGCAGATATCGAAATGTGCTCCAATTTATTTTCGTTTTTGGAAGAAGCCCAAGGAATTCATGATCTTTTCTTTGCCCACAAGTTTACCTCTCCAATCGAGGTTCTTTTTGGGGAAGAACTGGGTTGGCGTGAACTTGCGCCTATTGGGATAGTTGCCACGCATTTTAATGCGAAAGGACGAAATGGGGCCTTGGGGATAATCGGTCCGACAAGATTAAGTTACCCGACAATTATTCCCGTTTTGCGATATTTTGGTAATTTAATAGAAGAGGTTGCCGGAAAATGAGTAAAATAAAAGAGTTAGATTTACTCAAGGAACAACTTGCAAGGGCATTGGCGGATTATGATAATTTAAGAAAGAGGGCTGAAACCGAAAAACTTTCTTGGGCAAAGTTTGCAAGTCAGGGGATTTTGATAAAATTATTACCGGTTTTGGATATTTTGGAGTCGGCCAATTCGCACCTTGGGGATAAGGGACTTGAGATTGCACTTGCGGAATTTAAGAAAATCTTGGGAGAAGAGGGTCTTATTGAAGTCAATCCAAAAAGTGGACAGGTCTTTGACCATTCCGACCAAGAGGCAATAGAGTCGCTAGATGGGGGCAAGAAAGGAACGGTTGCGGAGGTTGTGCTTCCGGGATGGAAGTTTGTGGACGGACCGGTTGTGAGAGTTGCTAAAGTTAAAGTGTTTGGAAAGGGAAAATAATTAATATGTCAAAAATCGTCGGAATTGATTTAGGAACAACAAACAGCGTTGTGGCCGTAATGGAAGGGGGACATCCAAAAGTTATCCCCGCAGCCGATACCGGCAGAAATATTACGCCTTCCGTTGTCGAGCCCGTCAAAAACCTGGTCGGCGATGTGGCCAAAAGACAGGTAATCCTAAATCCCAAAAACACAATCTATTCGGTTAAGCGTCTTATGGGTAGGCGCGCCGACGATAAAGAGGTTGCAAGAACCAAAGAAATGGTTCCTTACGAAATTAAAGCCGGCAAAGACGGAATGGCGGTTGTCGAAGTTGAAGGCAAAACCTACACCCCGCAGGAAATTTCGGCAAGAATCTTAATGAAGCTCAAAAAAGACGCGGAAAGCTATCTCGGCGAGAGTGTTGATAGTGCCGTAATTACGGTTCCCGCTTATTTTGATGATTCCCAGCGTCAGGCAACAAAGCAGGCTGGAGAAATCGCGGGGCTTAAAGTCGAAAGAATCATAAACGAACCAACAGCATCGGCCTTGGCCTACGGACTCGAAAAGGCTGCTCCGCAGAAAGAAAAACTTGAAAAAATCGCCGTTTACGACCTTGGGGGAGGAACTTTCGATATTTCTATCCTGGAGTTGGGGGATGGGGTTTTCGAAGTTAAAGCTACAAACGGAGATACACACCTAGGAGGAGACGATTTTGACGAAAAAATAGTTGACTGGATAGCGTCGGAGTTCAAAAAAGAATATGCGGTGGACCTTAAGGCCGACAAACAGGCGCTCCAGAGGGTCCGCGACGCAGCCGAGAAAGCAAAGATTGAACTTTCTGCGGCCAACGAGATTGAAATAAACCAGCCCTACATTACCCAAAAAGACAGTCAGCCTCTTCATTTAACAATGAAGTTGACTAGGGCAAAATTGGAAAGCATTGTTTCCGATTTAATAGAAAAAACAATGAAGCCGGTTGAGTCGTGTTTTAAGGATGCAAAACTTGACCCGCACGATATTGATGAGGTAATTCTTGTAGGTGGAATGACAAGAATGCCGAAAGTTGTAGAGACTGTTAAAGAATATTTTGGTAAAACTCCGAATCAATCGGTAAATCCGGACGAAGTAGTTGCCGTCGGAGCCGCTATACAGGCCGGAGTTTTGGGTGGAGAAGTAAAAGACATTCTTCTGTTGGATGTGACTCCCCTGACTTTGGCAATAGAAACAATGGGGCAAATTGCAACCCCAATGATTCCTAGAAATACGACTATCCCGACTTCAAAGACCGAAATATTTTCAACCGCGTCGGATAATCAGACTCAGGTGGAGATAAATATAACCCAAGGGGAGCGTCCAATGAGCGTGGATAATAAGAGTCTTGGAAGATTTATCCTTGACGGTATTCCTCCGTCTCCCCGCGGGGTTCCGCAGATTGAAGTGACATTCGATATTGATGCCTCGGGGATTTTGAAAGTTACGGCCAAGGATAATGCAACCGGAAAAACTCAAAACATCACAATTTCAGGTGCAATCGGACTTTCGGATGACGAAGTCAAAAGAATGCAGGATGAGGCGGAAAAGCACAAGGAAGAAGACAAAAAGAAAGCAGAACAGGTTGAGGGCAAGAATCGTGCCGATGCGATGATTGCAGCTTCCGAGAAGGCTCTTAAGGACGCCGGAGATAAAGCTCCAAAAGAAGTAAAGGAGAAAGTGGAAGAGAAGATTAAAGCCTTAAAGGATATTCTGGAGACCGGCAGCAAGGAAGATTTGGAAGCAAAAACCAAAGATTTGTCGGACACTCTAAGTCAGGTTGGACAGGCAATGTATCAAGGCAAGCAAGGCGAAGAGAAGAAAGCCGAAGGTGCCGAGCAAAGTCGAGGAAACAAAGGCCCTGAGGACGTTCGACAAGGCTCAGTCGATAACCCCGCCGAAGGGGAAGACAAGAAAAAAGAAGAGAAGGTGGAGGAAGGCGAAGTTGTAAACTAAGAATGTTAAATGGCTGCAAAATCCGATTACTACGACATCCTCGGGGTTACTAAAAACGCTTCAGCCGAAGAATTAAAAAAGGCATACAGAAAGCAGGCTCTTGAGTGGCATCCCGATAGACACAAAGACGAGAAAGAAGTTGCAGAAAAACGCTTCAAAGAAATAAACGAGGCCTATCAGGTTTTGTCGGACTCGCAAAAACGTTCGGCCTATGACCAGTTTGGCCATCAAGCATTTACACCGGGAGGCGGATTTGCGGGCGCTAATCCGTTTGCTCAGAGTGGAAGGGCAGGCCCTTTTACCTATACTTACACAACTTATGGCGGTGGCCAAGACTCCCCCTTTGCCGGATTTGATTTTGGCGACCCGTTTGAAATTTTTGAACAGTTTTTTGGGGGAGGTAACCCATTTAGACAGCAGCAAAGAAGTGTTCCGCGCTATTCGATAAAAATTGATTTTATTGAGGCTATGAAAGGGACAACAAAAGAAGTGGTTATCGAAAGGGAAAAACGGACGATAAAAATACCTGCAGGTGTGGATGAAGGTTCAAGGATTAATTTTGGAGATTTCCAGCTCTCGATTAATATAAAACCAAGCAATACATTTGACAGAGACGGAGACGATATTTATGCAACACTCAAGGTTCCCTACTCAATGCTGGTTTTGGGCGGAGAAACCCAAGCTCCGACCATCGATGGAGATATAAAAATAAGAATTCGTCCAGGAACACAGCCGGGAACGATGCTTAGAATTAGGGAAAAAGGAGTCCCCAGGCTTCACGGTCGTGGTCGTGGAGATGAGTATATTCGCATTAATATTTTGGTTCCCGATAAGCCAACGAGGGAACAAAAGCATCTTATAGAGGAGATGGGGAAAAGGGGTTTATAATATTTCGAGATGACTGAAACAGGCGACATAGGTGAAAGAAAGGTTCCTTGTACCATTTCTCCCGAGTGGAATAAGACTATTCTTGCGCAGCAGAGGATTAAAGAGAGGGGTTTCTATGAGGAAGCCGATCGGGAATCCCCAAAGGGTTACTATTTAGGTAGACCGATAATAGGAAGAGACACTGCAATTAATGGAGGGGTGTATCTTGGCGGCGGCGAGAGAGAGGCAATTGTTGTTGACGATTCCTTGCCCAAAAGTCCGTTAAATAATGTGTACAGCGAATTACTGGCAATGAGGGCGAGGGCTGTTCAAAGAGGAGAACATTTCAAAGAAACCCTGCTGAGCGATGTTTTTGATCTCGTGCGACATAGACTACCTTATAACGAACGGAGAGTGCGGGAAATTGGAGCCGCAATAGGCATAAAACCTGACCAGAAAGTGTCTTTGGGGGTATACATAACTGAAAAAACTGGGGTTTGCAGGCACCAGGCCCTTCTGGTTGCTTATCTTTTAGAAAGGCTTCGTAACGAGGGCCGGGTTAAAGGTAAAGTTTCGGTCGATAGGAATTATATTCCAGGAATAGGCGGGCACGCTTGGGTTAGATATATAAATTCTGCTGGAGAGGTAATAATAATAGATCCTGCGCGTGAACTAATTGATGATCTGCAACACATAAAACCAGAACTAAGGGTGTTTTATGAAAGACCGCAAGAGCAGGGTTTTATACGCAAGCTCCTAAAGAAATAGTTTTAGATTGACTTGTTTCTGCTTCTGGGGTAAACTTGAGCAGGTTTTGTGAGTTTGATGGTGGGATTTTTGCCCGCCATTTTTTGTAAAAGACATATGCAAACACCGAGAACAGAATTTGCTCAAGCACTAACAGCCATCGCAACAGAGCGAGGGTTGGATGTCTCCGTGATTTTGGATACCATCAAGCAGGCAATTATTGCGGCTTACAGGAGAGATGCCCGTGAGCGCGGTGAAGATACGGAAACATCTGATTTTGACGCAGAAATTGACCCCGTAAACGGCGAAACCAAGATTTTCTCCTGGCCTTTGGAAAAGCCTGAAGAAAGAAAAGACGTTACTCCTCCGGGATTTGGCCGAATTGCAGCACAAACCGCAAAGCAGGTAATTCATCAGAAGATTCGTGAGGCTGAAAAAGGTGCGATTATGGAGGAATTTGGAGAAAGAGTCGGAACCTTAATTTCCGGTATGGTTCTTCGCTTCGATGGTCCCAATGCACGCGTGGATATTGGCCGAACGGAGGCTATTTTGCCGGCAGAGGAAAGGATACCCAACGAGCGATTGAATCTTAACCAGCGTATGACTTTTCTATTGAAAGATATAAAAGAAGGCTTAAAGGGTAAAGAAATTGTTCTTTCCAGGGGAGACCCAACTTTTGTCGAAAAGCTCTTTGCCAGGGAAGTTCCGGAAGTTGCCTCGAAGAGCGTAATTGTCAAGGCAATTGCCAGAGAACCCGGAATAAGAACCAAGATTGCTGTTGCCTCCGCGCAATCCGGCGTTGACCCCGTAGGAAGTTGTGTGGGCCAAAAAGGAGTAAGAGTTCAAGCCGTAACCAATGAGCTTGGGGGAGAGAGAGTTGATATTATTCCTTGGAGCGAGGATTCGGCTGAGCTTATCAAAGCTTCTCTTTCTCCGGCCGAAAACATGGTGGTCGAGTTGGACGAAAAGAACAAAGTAGCCAAGGTTAAAGCTCCCGAAGATCAGCTTTCTTTGGCAATAGGCAAGGAGGGACAAAATGCAAGGCTTTGTGCGAAGCTAACCGGCTACAGGATTGAAGTCGAAGGACTCCCTGTTGAGTTTGCGAAGGAAGAGAAACCTGTTGAGGAAGAGGAAAAACCCAAAAAAGAGAAAAAGGTCAAAAAGGCTAAAAAATCAAAGCAGGCTAAGGCTAAAGAGTCTCAAGAAGTGGAAGAAGAGAAAACTGAAGATGGAAGTAAGAAGCTCGATGCTGGAAAATGAAATTAGAAGTGAGAATGTGTAATTTCAAACATCGAACTTCATAGTCTAATCTCTAGCTTCCAACCTCTACCTTCGATTGGTAAATATGAAGACTATTATATCTAAAATGCAAACAACACAGACAAGGCCGCCTATTGTTACAGTACTAGGACACGTAGACCACGGTAAAACAACACTGCTTGATGCTATTCGAAAGAGCAATGTAGCTTCGAAGGAAGCCGGCGGAATTACACAAAGTATAGGAGCTTCCACTGTTACCACAAAAGAGGGAAAGACAATAACATTTATAGATACTCCCGGGCATGCGGCTTTTTCTAAAATGCGCTCAAGAGGTGCAAAAGTGGCTGATTTGGCGCTTCTGGTTGTTGCAGCAGATGATGGGGTAAAGCCCCAAACAATCGAGGCACTTCAATTGATTAAAGCGGCTAATATACCATTTATAGTAGTAGCTTCCAAGGTGGATTTACCCTCGGCTTCAGTTGAAACACTCTATGGGCAGCTTGAGAAGGAACAAGTGTTGTTTGAAAATCGGGGAGGAGCTACTCCTTTGGTTCAGGTATCGGCAAAGAACGGAACAGGAATTGAAGAAATTCTTGAGATGATTAGCCTTGTGGCCGACCTCGAAGAAATTAAGGCGGATCCTAAAGCGATTCTCGAGGCTGTTGTAATCGAAACCACCAAAAACACAAGGGGTCTTTTGACATCGGCGGTTGTTAGAAACGGGACTTTAAAAGTCGGACAAGAAGTGTATTGCGAGGGACTAAGGGCAAAAGTGCGAGGACTTTTTGATGACAAGGGCCAGAGTGTAAAAGAAATTATCTGCGGGTTTCCCGCTCAAATACTTGGATTTGAAAAATTACCTTCAGTCGGAGCCGTAATTAGCGGTTCGGAAGCTAGTATGGCACTTCAGGTTGAGGGCAAGAAAGAACTTCAGATTAAGGTAGAAGAAGGCCAGCTTCCGGTTATAGTTAAAGCCAAAAACGCCGGAAGTTTGGAAGCTATCATTGCGGGATTACCAAAAGATGTTGTGGTTCTTGATTCGGGGGTTGGAGACGTATTTGAATCCGATGTGCTTTTGGCAAGATCCTCCGGGGCAAAATATATTTTAGCTTTCGAGTCCAAGGCACCTACATCGGTCATGAAGCTGGCCGAAGCCGAAGGGGTAAAAATAGAAGCTTTTCAAATAATCTACGAGCTTTTCCAAAAGGTTGAAGAAATTCTTAAGGGCGGGCAAATCGAGATATTGGGTAAGGCCGAAATTGTTGCTTCTTTTCCTTTCAACAACAAAAAAGTAGCAGGATGTAGGGTTACTCTAGGCAGAATTAATAAAACGGATACTTTAATTGTTCAGCGGGGAGAGAAAGAGTTGGGCAGAGTAAAAATTGTATCCCTTAAGAAACAAAAACAAGACATTGCGGAGGCAAAGATAGGCGAGGAATTTGGAGTGATTTTTGCACCGCAACTTGATTTTGCTGAAGGCGATGTGATAGTATCGGTGCGAAAGTAAAACAGTGGAAAATTCATTTAAATCTTTAATTGATTCTGCCTCATCAATATTAATTCTTCTGCCTTCCAAACCTTACTTCGACCAGGTAGCGGCAGGGCTTTCTCTTTATCTGTCCCTAATGGGGCAAAAGAATGTCAACATTTCCTGTCCTTCTCCGATGTTGGTTGAGTTTAATAGGCTGGTTGGAGTAAATAAAATTGTTACGGAGACAGGGAACAAGAATTTGACTTTAAAATTTTCCGATTACCCGGCCGATAATATAGAAAAAGTCAGTTACGATATTGAAAACGGTGAGTTTAAGCTTATGGTTGTACCAAAGCCGGGTTTTACTTCACCAAAAAAGGAGCAGATTGATCTTAACTATTCGGGAGTTTCGGCAGACACGGTAATTCTTGTGGGCGGAGCCAACGAGTCACACTTTCCCAATCTAAGCACTAAAGATTTTGAGGCAGCAAAATTAATCCACATAGGCGTCAGAGGGCTTTCTCTTGGAAACAAACAAATTATGTCATTTGCCAAACCGGCCTCCTCGGCCTCGGAGCTGGTTGCCACTTTAATTAAACAAAGCGGTTATAGCCTCGATGCGGATATCGCCACAAACCTAGTGATGGGGATAGAAGAAGGAAGTAACCGTTTTACAAACTCCGATGTTACTGCGGAAACCTTCGAAATTTTTGCACAGTTATTGAAAGCTGGAGGCCAAAGACTTCCAACACAAAAAGTCGAGAGGGCTCCCTTCCCGCAAGGAGCAATTCCCGGAGAGGAAATAAAACTTGAGAAAGTTGAGAAGAAGGAAGCACCGAAAGACTGGCTGGAGCCAAAAATCTTCAAAGGTACCTCGGTAAGTTAATATTGTTTTGTCAATATTTGTGTGTTATTATACCCAAGATGTAGACAAGGTTTTTCGATGAAACGAATTACTTTGTTTAACACGACTTATGGCATTAGAATCAGAAGAGAAGATTGATATAATCAAAAAGTTTGCCCGCGAAAAAGGCGACACAGGTTCTCCTGAAGTACAAATCGCCCTTCTTTCAGCTCAAATCGACAAACTTGTTGCGCATTTGAAGGAACATAATAAAGATGTTCATTCAAGGCGCGGGCTTCTTAGTATGGTTGCCAAAAGAAGAAGGCTTTTGACCTATCTTCACAAACGTGATGAGGAACGCTACAAGAAATTGATTTCAGAATTGAAACTTGAAAAATAAGGAGAGGGGAAGTTAGAATTTAGAAGCTAGAAAAGAAATTGGAAGTTAGAAAGATCTCAAATCAAACTTCAAAATCTAGCTTCTAGCATCAAACATCTCACTTCAAAGAATCTAATGAAGAAAACAGAAAAAAGTATCGAGTTAGGAGGAAGAAAATTAACCCTTCAAACTGGAATTTTAGCCCAACAGGCTTCCGGCGCCGTTGTGGCCACCTATGGAGAAACCGTTGTCTTGGCAACGGTTGTTGCGTCTCCCATGAAGGTGGATCCCGGATATTTCCCACTCTTTGTTGAGTATCAAGAAAGGTTATATGCCGGAGGAAGAATAAAAGGTAGCCGTTGGGTTAAGCGTGAAGGCCGTCCGACAGACGAGGAAATTCTTTCGGCCAGATTGATAGACAGGTCGGTTCGCCCTCTTTTTCTTGAGAACTACAAAAAAGACGTACAGGTAATGATTACAGTTCTTTCGGTTGATATTGAAAATGACCCTTCAATTCTTTCGGCAATTGCAGCTTCTGCGGCCATTGCAATCTCCCCCATTCCCTGGAAGGGACCGGTGGGAACCATAAGAGTCGGCAAAAAAGACGGAACTTATTTTACAAACCCATTGGATTCGGAACAAGCCTTTTCGGAGATGGATTTGGTTGTTTCATCCACAAAAGATGCGGTTTTGATGGTTGAGGCCGGAGCCAAAGAAGTTGGCGAAGAAGATATTTTGGCTGGAATTAAATACGCCCAAGACGAGACGAAGAAGGTTATAGAGGCAATTGAAGATTTGGCCAAAGAAGTCGGTGTTAAAAAAGAACCGGCTCCCGAGGCAGAAGTTAATGCGGGAGTTAAGTCTAAGGTCAAGAAGTTGCTTGACGGAAGGGAAGACAAGTTAATCGAAAGCATGGCTGCCCATGAAGGTGGTCTAATTGAGCTTGATGAAATAAAGGCGGCCATTTCACAAGAGCTTGCGGAAGAAAATCCCCAAGTTATATCTACCGCAATAGAGAAGATTCTCAAAGAAAAAGCCCGAGAAATCACAATTAAAGGAAAGAGAGTCGATGGAAGAAAGACCGATGAAATAAGACCGCTTTCGAGTCAAGTTGGAGTATTACCAAGAACACACGGAAGCGCAATTTTCCAAAGAGGTCAAACCCAGGTATTGACTGTAACAACTCTTGGTGCCCCGTCTATGGAACAGCTTCTGGAAAGCGCCGAAGGCGAAGAATCTAAGCGCTATATCCACCATTATTCAATGCCTCCTTATTCAACCGGCCAGACTGGCAGGGTGGGCTATCCTTCAAGGCGGGAAATTGGACACGGAGCGTTAGCCGAAAAAGCTCTCGAGCCGTTGCTTCCTTCCGACGAAAAGTTTCCTTATACAATTAGGGTAGTTTCCGAAGTAACCAGCTCAAACGGGTCGACCTCTATGGCTTCGGTTTGCGGCTCAACGCTTTCTCTTATGGATGCAGGAGTTCCCATAACAGCCCCTGTTTCCGGAATAGCAATGGGATTGGTTATAGAGGATGCAAAGAAATTCGTAGTTTTGTCGGACATTATGGGTATGGAAGATTATATGGTCGGCGATATGGATTTTAAGGTTGCCGGAACCAAAAAAGGAATCACCGCACTTCAACTCGATGTCAAAACCCTAAATCTCAATCTTGATATTCTTGAAAAGGCCTTGGCCCAAGCAAAAGTTGGACGCGCACTTATCCTCAAATCAATTCTAGAGACATTAGAAGAGCCGAGAAAGAATGTTTCTGCATACGCGCCGAAGATTAAAGTTTTGAAAGTATCCCCCGAGAAAATTGGAGGGGTTATTGGACCAGGGGGCAGGATGATAAAAAAGATTATTGCAGAGACCGGTGCGGAAGTTGATATCGAAGATGACGGGAGTGTAAATATCTCTGCTACTACAGAAGAAGCGGTAAATAAAGCAACTGAAATGGTAGAAGCTTTGACAAAGGAAGTTGTTGCGGGTGAGATTTATGAGGGAGTTGTTAAAAGAATTCAGCCGTTTGGAGCTTTTGTTGAGATTTTGCCGGGGAAGGATGGACTAGTTCATGTTTCCGATATGTCGGAGGAATTTGTCAAAAATCCCGAGGATGTGGTCAAAATCGGCGGCAAAGTTCAAGTTAGAGTCAAGGAGATTGATGACCTTGGAAGAATCAATCTTTCAATGGTAATGAATCCGGAATTTGACAAAAAGAAAGCAGAAAGAGGAGGATTTCAGAGGGGTGGAAGACCCCAACAGAGTAGAGGTTTTGGCGGTGGCGGAAGAAGATTTGACTCAAGGGCTGGTGGTCGACCGTCGGGACCTCATTTTCCGACAAGCCGATTCTTAGGTCCCAAGAAGGACTTCAATAGGTAACCAGGCCGTGCTAATCTGATATAGATATTTATGGATGCTGCCTCTGCCGAAATTAGTTCATTAGAACAAAAAGTTAAAACCGCAAATATTCCCGATAAGCTCAGGGAAATTGTAGAAGTTAGACTTGAGCAGTTAACAAAGCTGACAAACTCTCCCACTTTCCTTCCGGAGTTTGACACGATAAGCCGTTATATCGATTGGATAACAACTCTTCCATGGAACATGCGAACTCAGGACAATTTGGACTTGGAAAACGCCAAGAAGATTTTGGACAAGAACCATTACGGTCTCGCCGATATTAAAATTAGGATCTTGGAATATATTTCTGTGATGAAACTAAAGCAAGAGAAAGGAGAAGGGCAAGATATTTACAGAGCTCCAATACTTTGCTTTGTCGGCTTGGTCGGAACGGGTAAGACTACCATTGCTTTCTCCATAGCCGAGGCTTTGGGCAGAAAGTTTGCCAGGATTCCTTTCGGCGGAATGGGCGACCCGTTGGATTTAAGGGGCCAGTCGCGAATGCATCCCGAGGCCGAGCCGGGAAAAATAATTAAATCCCTAAAAACCACGCAAAGCAAAAATTCGGTTATCCTTTTGGATGAAATCGACAGGGTAACGGATATGGGAAGAGCTTCAATAATGGGAGTTTTGGTTGAACTACTGGATCCCGAGCAAAATCACGAATTTATCGATCACTATATCGACTATCCTTTTTACCTTTCCGAAGCTCTTTTTATTGCTACCGCAAACAATACAACAAATATTTCAACAGCCGTTTTGGATAGGTTGGAGCCTATCGCCATGCCTTCATATTCGGATACCGAAAAAATCGCAATTGGCTCAAGATATGTTTTTCCCAGGGCGCAAGTTCAAGCGGGGATACCACAGGGAGCATTGACGATTGACGAAGACGTTTGGCCGTTTATTGTAAGACCTTTAGGATACGATGCAGGTATAAGGACGCTGGAGCGTACAATCGAAGGTATTGTTAGAAAAGTTGCCATGATGATGGTAGAAGGCAAGGGCAAATCCTTCAGAATTACCCAAGCCAATGTAAAAGAATTTTTGCCCCAGTAAAGATGACGAGAGAAGAAAAACAGAAATTGCTCGACGATTTAAAAGAAAAGATGCTCCACGACGAAAGTCTTCCTTTAAAGCATGGCGCGACCAATTTGGTTTTCGGAGAAGGTAACCCGGAGGCACAAATCTTCTTTTTAGGCGAAGGACCGGGATACTGGGAAGATATTAAAGGAAGGCCCTTTGTAGGGAATGCCGGGGCGCTTCTAAATCAGTTGCTTTATTCGATTGAATTGCCCAGGGAGGAAGTATTCATAACGAATGTTGTTTGTTTTCGGCCTCCCAACAATAGGGATCCGGAGCCGGCAGAAATTGAGGCTTTTCAAAAATATATTGATGAAATGATAAAAATAATCGGGCCAAAAGTTATTGTAACTTTGGGCAGGTTTTCTATGGGAAAGTTTTTGTCCGGCGCAAGAATTAGTTCTGTCCATGGCAAAACTTTCAGAGTAAACTGGAAAGTAAGCGAGATTACTGTGGTTCCCATGTACCATCCCGCTGCCGCACTAAGAAACGGGGAGGTAATGGCGCAGATTAAGGCAGACTTTTTGAAGCTGCCGGAGGTGTTAAAGGAAGTTGAAAACTCGGATGAGAAATTATCCTCCGAGCAAATGAGTTTGGTATGAAAGACAAACAAACCGCTCTAAAATTTATTGCGCTCTCCGGAACAACGGGAGTGACGGAAAATTTTTATATTTATGAATACGGCGACGATATGATTGTCGTCGATTGTGGCGTGGGATTCCCCGAGCCCGAAATGTTCGGAGTTGATTTGGTTATTCCGGATTTTACCTATGTAAAAAATAATGCCAGGAAGCTTCGGGGAATTTTGATTTCGCATGGACATGAAGACCACTTGGGAGCTTTACCGTTTCTTATGAAGCAGGTAAGAGCTCCAATTTATGCTTCGAAATTGGTAGCAGGTTTAATCAGGGATAAATTTGTGGATTACGACGCAAAAGTAGACAACCTACAGGTTTTCGACCCGGAAAAAGATATTTTATCGCTTGGAGTTTTTAGGGTTACACCGTTTAGAGTTTCCCACTCAATTCCGGACGCAGTAGGTTTTTGTATAGATACACCCGAAGGAAAAGTGTTCCATGTTCCGGATTATAAATTCGACTGGACGCCGGTTGACGACCGTCCGTTTGATATAGCAAAAGCTGCAATCTTGGCATCCAACGATACTTTGGCATTGGCCTCGGACTGTATAGGGGCAACCTCTCCGGGATATACGGAAAGCGAAGCTGCGATAGAAGGAAGAATTGAGGAAATTGTCAGAAAAGCCGTGGGCCAAATTTTCTTTACCACAATTTCCTCAAATATTTCCAGAATGCAGCAGGCTCTAAATGTAGCATTAAGGCTTGGCAGAAAAGCAGTTTTTATCGGCCGCTCGATTGATAGAAAGTCCGCGATTGCCAAGGAGCTGGGATATCTGCATTATCCGGAAGATTTGGTAATTTCTTCAAAGAAGATAGGCAAAATGCCGAAAAATAAACTTATGTACATTATCTCCGGCAGCTATGGTCAGCCGGGTAGCGCTCTCTATCGTTTGGCTATGGGAGAACACGAATTTTTGAAGTTAAGTCAGGAAGACGTGGTTGTTTTCTCTTCCGACCCGGCGCCTCCCGGTTCGAAAGCAAACGTAGATTCTGTTGTGGACAAGCTTATTGAATCCAACGCCGATGTTCATTATTACGACATGCAGGAAGATTTGCATGTTTCCGGCCACGGAAGCATGAAAGATATAGAAATGTTATTTGCCGTCATTAAACCAAAATATTTTATCCCAATAGGGGGAACAATAAGGCACATGAGGGCATACAGTTTGATAGCCCAGTCGATGGGAGCAACACCCGAAAGGGTTTTCAAGCTTCTTCCTGGACAAGTTGTTGAATATAAAAACGGCAGTGCGCGGCTGGCCGGGAAAGTTCAAGTCAAAGATGTCTTGGTTGACGGTCTTGGAATAGGAGACGTAGGAAATGTTGTTTTGAGAGATAGACACATACTTGCCAAGGACGGAATTGCGATAGCTCTTTTGCAGTTTGATAGGAATGAAGGCAGGTTATTAAGCGAGCCGGATATTTTAAGTAGAGGTTTCGTTTATGAAGCTAAAGGAAAAGATTTTCTGAATAAAGCATCCAGGTCTCTTAGACAGGAATTGGATAAACACGGAAAAATCGATGCCAAAAGAACAAGAGATATTTCTATAGACTTTCTTGAAAGATTCTTCTTTACGGAGATTGGCCGAAGACCAATGGTACTACCTGTAGTGGTAGAGGTCTAATATTGTGCTTCTTGTATAATGTAGTTAAGCCATGGCCAAAAAACACAGACGCGGTGGAAGAAGGTCATTTAACCTCAAATTAAAAAAGGGGACCGTATATTCGATTGCCCAAGTTGTATTTTTTGCTCTTGCGGGTTTAATTTTTATTTCTTTTGCCAGGCGGGGAGCGGCACTTGTTTTTATAAATAACTTTCTGGTTGCAAATTTCTCCTGGACTGTAGTATTTTTGCCTTTTATTTTTCTTGCATTTGCTCTTCTGGTTTCCAAAATAAGAACTCCTTTAAGCCAGCCGAATGTGATTGTCGGAGGCTTGTTATTTTTTATTTCCCTTGTAAGTATCTCAAGGGCGGGGACTGTGGGAAGAGCGGCTTGGGACGGCGTTTCATCTTTGGTTACCGGAGTCGGAGCGTTTATTATTCTTCTCGGACTTTGCATGGTAGGGCTTATTGTTCTTTTTAATACCTCAATAGACCAAGTCGTTACTTTTATTCTTTCCTTGTTTAACCAGTCGAGGCGCTACGTTACGGGTGCTCAAACCGGAGGCGGAGCTTTTACGAGAGGGGGGTTAAAAGTATCCGGCGGCCAGCCTTTTTCCAAAGAACCGGCGAAAAGTTCTCAAAGGGTTAACGAGGAGCCTTTGGCGCCCAAATTGGTGAGTAATGTTCCAGGAGAAGAACGGGTTTGGAAATATCCGCCGATTAGCCTTCTTAGCGATACCGAAACCGGCAAGGCCGACAGGGGTGACATCAAAGGCAACGCCGCAACTATTGAGAAAACCCTTGAATCTTTCGGTATAACGGCGCGGGTTGTTGAAGTTAATATGGGTCCGGCGGTTACGCAATATGCTCTTGAAGTTGCGCTTGGCACAAAACTATCCAAAATTACCTCACTCGAAAGGGACCTTGCTCTGGCTCTTGCGGCACCCACCGGAACTATAAGAATTGAGGCCCCAATCCCCGGAAGGAATTTGGTGGGTATTGAGCTTCCAAACCGTTCTCCCGAATTTGTGCCTCTGAGGAAAATGCTCGAATCAAACGAAATGCGCGAGAGCCATTCAAAATTGGAGGTTTCTTTGGGATTGGATGTTTCTGGGAAGCCAGTTGTTTCGGATATCGGCAGAATGCCCCATGTCTTGATTGCGGGGCAGACCGGTTCGGGAAAAAGCGTTTGTATAAATTCTTTCCTGGGCTCTATTCTTTTTAGGGCAACACCTTCGGAAGTTAAATTAATTCTGGTTGACCCTAAGAGAGTTGAACTTACCGGCTATAACGGTGTTCCCCATCTTCTTTCTCCGGTAATTGTGGAGCCCGAAAAGGTCATTTCGGCCCTAAGATGGATTCTTTCGGAGATGGACAGGAGATATAAGCTTTTTCAGCAGGCCGGCGTCAGAAATATTGACGCATATAATGAAATGTCAGGTTTCCAGGCTCTTCCATACATAGTTTTAATTATCGACGAATTGGCGGATATTATGCTTTTTTCTCCAGTTGAAGTTGAAGACAATGTTACCAGAATTGCACAAATGAGCCGAGCAACCGGAATTCATATGGTTTTAGCCACCCAAAGACCCTCGGTCGATGTTATTACGGGACTTATCAAGGCAAATATTCCTTGCAGAATTGCATTTGCCGTCGCTTCACAAGTTGATTCCAGAGTTATTCTTGATACTCAGGGAGCCGAGAAACTTCTGGGTCGCGGAGATATGTTGTATCTTCCCCCGGAACAGGCAAAACCGCTCAGACTTCAGGGCGCATTTGTCTCGGATAGGGAAATAAATCAGCTTGTGGAATTTTTGAAGAATCAGGGAGTTACTCCGCAATATACGGAAGAAGTAATAAAGATGACGAAATCCGGAGTTCCTCAAGTTCCGGGACTGGATGGGGACATGGATGATTTGTTCCAGGAGGCAGTCAAGACAGTTTGTCAGTATGAAAGAGCTTCGGCCTCCCTTCTTCAAAGAAGGCTTTCTATTGGCTATGCCAGGGCAGCGCGAATTTTGGACCAGCTGGAAGCCACAGGGGTTGTTGGGCCCGCGGAGGGAAGTAAACCAAGAGAAGTTTTGATTCAAAACGCAGATGAATTTTTAAATAGGTCTGCCCCACCCGAGTCTCCGCAGTCATAATTTTTAATGAAAACAATAGGCGAGGCTATCAAAAATGCCCGGTCGAAGAAAAGATATTCTTTGGCAAAAGTCGAGGACGAGACAAAGATAAAAAAGGAATTTGTAGAGGCAATCGAAAATGAAAAGTGGGAGCAACTCCCCGAATATCCGGTTCTGGTTGGATTTGTCAAGAATTTGAGCAGATTTTTAGGGTTGGAAGAACGAAGCACGGTCGCGCTTTTGCGCCGGGATTATCCTCCGAAGAAGCTTTCTATAAATCCCAAACCGGATGTCTCCAGTAAATTTTCGTGGAGCCCAAAACTGACATTTTTTGTGGGAATAGCGGTTGTACTGGTTGCAATTTTTGGGTATTTGGCATTCCAGTATTACAAGTTTATTACTCCACCCCGCCTCTCGGTAAATGAACCGCAGCAAAATGAGGTAGTCAAAGTCCGAGATTTCAAGGTTTTTGGCACGACCGATCCTGACGCAACGGTGAGAGTAAATAATCAGCCTGCCTTGGTAAATGACGACGGAAGCTTTACTGTTGATATTGCAATTTATGAAGGAACAAACGAAATTGTGATAAGTGCAACTTCTCGCTCTGGAAAAACAACCACAATACATCGTAATATAAAGCCTGAACTGTAATGGACGGAGTTCAAACACTTTTAGTAATCGTAGTAGTTTCTTTAACCCTTCTTCTTTTGGTGGTCGGAATTCAGGTTTTGATGATAATTATCGATTTGAGGAAAGCAATAAAGCGGCTAAATAGTATTTTGGAGGATGCAATTTTGGGGGGAGGTTTAATCCGGCCCGAAAAACTTACAGGCGTAGTTGAAATTTTCAGAAAAAATAAAAAGATGGAAACCTTCGGCCAGGAATCTTCTCCTCACACTCCCAAATGACCTCCATTCGTCGTATACTTTAGCCATGACCACGGACGAAATTCGCGAGAGGTATTTGAAATTTTTTGAAGGCAAAGGACACGTTCGAATCGAGCCTGCCCCTCTTGTATTGGAAAACGACCCCACCACCCTTTTTACTTCGGCCGGAATGCAGCCTCTTATTCCTTATCTCAAAGGAGAACCGCACCCAAAAGGGAAAAGGCTTGTCGATTCTCAGCTCTCATTGAGACTCCAAGATATCGAAGAAGTCGGCGATAATCGTCATACAACATACTTTGAGATGTTGGGCAACTGGTCTTTAGGAGATTATTTCAAAAAGGAGCAGCTCGAGTGGTGTTTGGAGTTTTTTACCAAAGAATTGGGATTGCCCAAAGAGAAACTTTGGGTTTCGGTTTTTGAAGGAACGAAGGAAGTTTCTAAAGACGAAGAGTCGGCATCGAGATGGAAAGAATTGGGAATCCCCGAAGATAGAATTTTCTTTTACGGAGTCGACAAAAATTGGTGGAGTAGAAGCGGGGAGCCGGATAAAATGCCGGCCGGGGAAATTGGCGGCCCGGATTCGGAAACCTTTTTCGATTTTGGAACGCCGCACAACCCTAAATATGGCAAGGAGTGCCACCCGAACTGCCAATGCGGAAGGTTTTTGGAAATAGGCAACTCGGTTTTTATTCAATACCAGAAAAACAAAGACGGAACTTTGTCCGAACTTCCACAGAAAAATGTCGATTTCGGAGGGGGGCTCGAAAGAATTTCCGCCGTCGTGGATGGTTTATCCGATGTTTTCCTGATTGATGTTTATACCCCAGTTATCAAAGTTTTAGAAAAAGAGACTGGGATTAAATATGGTTCCTCGGATGGAAACACAACCAGCTTCAGAATTATCGCCGACCATTTAAGGGCGGCTGTAGCAATTGCCAGCGAGGGGGTCGAACCGTCAAACCGCGGGCAAGGATATATTTTAAGAAGACTGTTAAGAAAAGCAATTGTCCGTTATTCGCGATTAACAGACAAAGAAATTAAAGATTTTCTAAAGTCTAATAGCCTGGACACAATTGTCGAGGCTCTAGGTGGGGCAAAGGTAAAAGAGTTATTCCAGGCAGAGTGGGACAAATTCGAAAGAACGTTTTGTACAGCCTATCCTGCGATTATGAAACTGGCTACGAGAGAAAATAATATAGTAAGCGGAGAAGAAGCTTTCGAGTTATTCGAATCTCACGGTCTGTTGCCAGATGTCCAGAAGGAGGTTTTAGAGACAAGATTTGGAAAAAGAATCGATTGGGATAAATTTAAAGAACTTTTTGAAAAACACCAGGAGCAATCAAGAACCGCCTCTGCCGGTATGTTTAAAGGTGGACTAGCGGATACATCGGAAGAAGTAACCAAACTCCATACGGCAACACATCTTTTACACGCGGCCTTAAGAAAAGTTTTGGGCGAACACGTTTCCCAAAAAGGTTCAAATATTACTGCCGAAAGGCTTCGATTCGATTTTTCGCACCCACAGAAACTGACGGAGGAAGAAATCAAAAAGGTCGAAGATTTGGTTAATGAACAAATTAAAGAAGATTTGCCCGTCTCTTTTGAAACAATGAGCCTGGACGAGGCAATCAAAAAAGGCGCACTCCATTTCTTCGGGGAAAAATACGGCAAAGAAGTCAAAGTCTATACAATTGACCCTTCGACTCGCCCTGCTCGCTCAGGACTTGCTCCCTTTAGTCGCGAAGTTTGCGGGGGACCCCACGTTTCCCACATCGGCGAGCTTGGCCGTGTTAGAATTATTAAACAAGAAAAGGTCGGGGCAGGCATAGTTCGAATCTATGCCACAACCGGAAAATAATACCTCATGGATTTAAAGAGCATTTTAGGTGGCCGCGAAGAAAAAAGCAGAGAGCTCTACTGGGCTTTGGTAATTGAACCCTCTTGGATTCAAGCTGGTATTTGGGAAATTGTTGCCGGTAAAGCAAACGTAACTTCAATCAGTCCCTCCGCGGCTTGGGAAACCGAAGAGGAAATGATTGCCGCTGCGGATACCGCCCTATCGGCTTCTGTTCAAAGCCTTCCCGAAGAAGCCCCCGAGCCTTCAAAGACGGTTTTTGGCGTTGCCTCCCTATGGGTTGCCAATGGACAGATTAAAGATGAATATCTTTCAAAAATCAGGAAAATCTGTGCGGAACTTTCTCTCCAACCTGTTGGTTTTGTCGTAATTCCGGAAGCGGTTGCCCATCTTGTCAAATCCGAAGAATCCACCCCCCTAAACGGGATAGTTGTAGGCATCGGGGCTGAAGAACTGGAGCTTTCCCTCTTTAGATTGGGAAACCTGATAGGAACAACGCAGGTTTCAAGAAGTGTTTCTTTGGCAGAGGATGTTACCGAAGGGCTTACCCGCTTTAACCAAACGGAGCCTCTTCCTTCAAGAATTTTGATTTATGACGGTAAAGAAGGAGAGTTGGAGGACGAAAGGCAAAGCCTGATAAAAACAAATTGGGAAGATTTCGAGAAGCTTAAATTTTTGCATACTCCAAAAGTTGAAGTCTTGGAGCCGGATAGAAAGGTTCTGGCAACATCATTGGCTGGAGCATCGGAGATTGCTAATGTTTCTGCGGTCGAAAGCCCGAAAGTAGAACGCTTTACCGGGGAGGACGAAACCCAGGAAGACGTAGAAAACGTAAAGGCTCCGGAAAAAGAAGTTACCGCAGAGGAGCTGGGGTTTGTGGTTGGACAGGATGTCAGAACAAACCAAGAAGTGCCGCAGCCAGTTGCCCCAACTTTACCCCCGAAGGAAATTCCTCGTCCTGCCGCAAGCGTTCGTCATCTCAAGCCGCCCGCCATATTAGGTTTTTTTAAGAAAATCCATTTGCCGAAATTCCGGTTGCCGATTTTGGGAACTCAGCCATTTATTGTCGCCGGAATTTTCCTTGGTCTTCTTTTTATTGCAGGTTTTATCTATTGGTGGACCGTTCCAACTGCCGACGTAACAATCTTTGTTTCTCCCAAGAAATTGAATGAGAATGTTTCGATGAAAATTTCCACCAGTGTGACCAATCCGGATATAAACGCCAAGGTTCTTCCCGGCAAAGTTTTGACGACTGATGTTTCGGGAGATAAGACAATCCAAACGACCGGCACAAAGGTGATTGGGGACAAGGCAAAGGGCTCGGTGAATATAAGAAACGGAACTGCATCTGCCTTGGATCTTCCGGCCGGAACCGTAATTTACGGAACAAACGATCTTCAGTACACCCTGGATCAAGAAGCTTCGGTTTCGGCACAAATTTCCCCGGGTACCCCCGGCACAGCGACCGTTAACGTGACTGCTTCGGATATCGGCACTCAATATAATTTGGATAAGGACGTGTCTTTTAAGGTTTCAAATTATCCGCAGTCAGTGGTCGATGCCGTTTCGACCGCAACATTCGCCGGGGGTTCGAGCCGTGATATTTCTTCGGTTTCCGAAGACGACCAAAAAAATTTGGAGAAAACGCTTACCGATGAACTTTTGGATAAGGCTAAAGATAAACTGTCCAAATTGGTTGACCAAGGAATGTATTTTGTTGGCGACGGCCTTGTTTTAACAGAAGTATCGAAAGATTTCAGCAACAAAGTTGGAGACGAGGCCTCAAATCTTAAACTTTCGCTTTCCCTTAGTGTCCAGGGTTTGGAGGTAGATAAAAAAGCATATGTGGAATTGGCCAAATCCGCTCTTTCCGCGAAAGCTCCCTCGGGGTTTGTTTTAAGGGAAGACCAAATAAAAGGAAATTTCGATTTCAAGAAAAAAGACGGCAACACTTATTTTTTCGACATAGCATTTAGCGCCAACTTGCTTCCACAAATAAACACGGCGGATATCACAAAGAACATTGTTGGGAGGCAGCAATCCGTTGCGGAAACCTATCTTACCAGTATTCCCGGCTTCTCGCGGGTTGATATTAATCTAAAACCCCGTCTGCCGGGAAGACTCGGAAGCCTTCCGAGAATAGAAAAGCATATTCATATCACTATTGACTCCGAACGATGAAGAAAAAACTTCTTTCAAGAATTTTTGCGGGGGTATTGGGCATCTTCGGCTTGGCAATTTTAATTGCCATTATTGTTCCGCTTGCGAATTATCAAAGAATTTCTTCGCAGAAGTACCCGAAACTTCTAAGTCCGATTCCGGATAAGGGTGGCTCTACCCTTGGGGAGGAAAGCGATTTAACTAAAGCCTCGAACTGGTTTGTTGGTGGGGCCAAAAGCGGAGATTTTACCTCATCAAGTGTTTCTTTTTATACGATTTCAATTCCTAAACTAAAAATCGATTCGGCCTCTGTGGCCTTTGGAGGAGAAGATTTGTCCAAAAGTCTAATCCATTATCCGGGTACCGCGCTCCCTGGGCAAAAAGGCAATGCCGTAATTTTCGGCCACTCCGTTCTTCCTTTGTTTTTTGACCCTAAAGATTATTTAAAGATTTTTTCAACGCTGCCGAGCCTAAACAAGGGAGATGAAATTTTGGTTAATTATGACGGTGTTTCCTATAAATACCGCGTCGAAACAATGCAGGAAATTTTGCCGACCGATTTGCAGGTTTTGGATCAGGACAAAAGCGATTCATTTTTAACGTTGGTTACCTGCGTCCCGCCGGGAGACCCCAGAAAACCATTTAGACTAATCGTTCGTGCTAGAATAGTTCCACTTGCGCAGACAAATGCGAATACTTGGAATTGATTACGGAAGAAAAAAAATAGGCCTTGCTTTTGCGGACTCAAAATTGGCTGACCCTTTAGCTGTTGTTCACGGAGAGACAACCGAGGAGCTGATCGAAGACCTCAAAAAGATTATTATAAAGAATCAGGTTGAAAAGATTGTGGTCGGGATTTCGGAAAACGAAATGGGGGAAGAGTCGAAGAGATTTAGTCTGAGTCTAAAAGAGAAATTAAAAATACCGGTAGAGACTTTCGATGAAACTCTAACTACCCAGGAGGCCCAAAAATTGGCCATCGAGGCCGGCATAAAAAGACAAAAAAGAAAAGAGCTGGAGGATGCATACGCAGCCGCGCTTATGTTACAATCCTACTTAGACGAGAAGGAGATAAATGTTTAAGAACGTAATTGCACCGATTCAGGCTTGGCTTCTTTCCCAAAAACGCTGCGTTGGTTGCGGAAAAGAGCTCGCCGATGCCAAAAGAGGTAAGGCAAAGGGAGGCGAAGAAAAAGTCACTTGTTTCTGCGGCCGTATTTATATTCACGACACAAAAACCGACAAATACAGGCGCGCTCTCTTGGAAGAAGTTTAACCTCAATAACATCCTCCGCAGGCTAAAGCGTGCGGTTTCCTTTGAAGGAGGATGATATATCAGGTTCAATTCCTCCACGAATTAAAAAATTCGTGGTATCCTTGAAACTGTTATGAAGCGCACAATTCTTGTTTTATTTGTACTGGCCATAGCTGTTTTGGGAATCTTTTGGTGGAGGGAAAATACAAAGTCGGTTTCGGCCGATAAGGCGTTGAAAAGTATTGTTATACCCAGAGGTTCAAGTGCGGGTGCAATAGGCACGCGTCTTGCCCAGGCGGGGTTGATTAAAAACTCTTTGATTTTCAGAATTTATACAAGGATTACCGGAACGGCCGGAAAAATCCAGGCGGGAGAATATCTTCTTTCGCCAAGTTTCCCGTTAACAAAAATTGTTGAATATCTAACAAATGGGCCTGTCGAAGTCTGGGTTACGGTACCCGAAGGAATGCGAAGAGAAGAAATTGCCGATAAATTTATATCGGGGCTCGGCAAGAACGGGGAGGATGCGACGGTCTTTAGAGACGAATTCTTAAATCGCTCAAGCGGACTTGAAGGTTTTCTTTTCCCCGATACATACCTATTTCCCAAGGACGCAAGTGCATCCGCAGTCGTTGCCAAATTAAGATCGACATTTGATTTACGGGTGGATTCAAAAATGAAAGAGGATATTTCCAAGTCCGCATACGATTTGGGTCAGATTATTAGTTTGGCCGCCATTATCGAAAGGGAAACGATCACGTCTGGTGAGCGTCCGGTGGTCGCAGGCATTTTATATAAAAGATTAAAAGCCGGATGGCCTCTCCAGGTGGATGCGACAATCCAATATGCACTCAGTAGCCAAAAATGCTCGGTCGGTACGGGATGCAATTGGTGGCCGAATGTATCAATAGACGATAGAGCCATAAATTCTAGATACAACACATACAAATTTGCCGGCTTGTCGCCAACACCCATTGCCAGTCCCGGTCTTTCGTCAATTAAGGCGGCAATTTACCCGGAAGATTCGCCATATTGGTACTATCTTCATGATTCAAAAGGAGTAATTCATTATGCACGGACGTTGGAAGAACATAACCAGAATATCAATAAATACATAATGTAAGGATATGAGAAAGTTTCCCCTTGACACGAGCGTGCTGTTTTGTATAATCCACCCTAGGCGTACGTAAGTACGTTGTTCCCGCTTCATTCTGCGGGGGTTTTGTGTTTGTAAAATGAGCCAACCAAAAAGAATAAATTTTGGAAAAGAAGAGAAAAATTTGCCGGAGCTGGACCTAAGCTTCGTTCAAAGGCAATCATGGGAATGGTTTCTAACAGAAGGCATTGCCCAGGAACTTACGGAAATTTCTCCAATTGATGACTTCACAGGTAAAAACTGGCAGCTTATATTAGGTAAGCATGTATTGGGCGAGCCGACAATTTCTCCAAGAGTTGCCCAAGTAAAAGGAATAAATTATTCTTCCCCTCTTAAAATTGATGCAACACTTATCAACAAAAAGACAGGCAAGGAAGTAACGCAGGAGGTATTCTTGGGAGACCTTCCTCAGATGACTTCGCAAGGAACTTTTGTCATAAACGGAATCGAAAGATCGGTTATTAATCAGATTGTAAGAAGTCCGGGGGTTTATTTTTCCGGCGACTTGGACGCATCCTCGGGAAGAATGCTTTACCATGCGGAAGTTAGACCCTTGCACGGTTCGTGGCTAGAATTCGAAGTTGCCAGAAACGATGTGATTTCGGCAAGAATTGATAGGCGAAGAAAAGTCTTGGCCACAATTCTTTTGCGTGCAATGGGGGTAGAAAGTGACACCGAAATTTTGGAATATTTCAATGACGTCGATAAAAACCCAACCCATAAATACGTTAAAGCCACACTGGAAAAGGATTCTACAAAAACAAGAGACGAAGCTCTTTTGGAAATTTACAGAAAAATGAGGCCTGGGGAGCCGGCAATTTTGGAGAATGCCGAAGCCCTTTTTGCCAGCCTTTTCTTGGAGCCCAGAAGATACGACTTGGGTAAGGTGGGAAGGTTCAAGATAAATAAAAGACTGGGTCTTACAATCCCCAACGAAAAAGCGACATGGATACTTACAAGGCAGGATGTGTTGGGAACAATTGCTTATCTCATCGGATTGCAAAACGGTCAGGGCAGGGTTGACGATATCGACCATTTGGCAAATAGACGCCTCAGAAGGGTTGGGGAGTTGGTTGCCACAAATGCATTTAGAGTTGGCCTTTTAAGACTCGAACGCTCGGTAAAGGAAAAAATGAGTCTTATTTCACCGGACGATAAACCCCTTCCGGCAAACCTTATCAATGCCAGACCCTTGATTGCCGCGTTGAATGAATTTTTCAGAAGCAATCAGCTATCCACAATCTTGGATAACACCAATCCTTTAAGCGAAATAGACAACCTTAGGCGTGTTTCTGTCTTGGGACCGGGCGGAATTAATAGAGAAAGGGCATCTTTTTCTATCCGCGACGTAAATTCTTCCCAATACGGAAGAATAGATCCGGTTAGGAGCCCCGAGGGACCGAATATCGGACTGGTTACCTATCTCGCATTGTATGCAAGGGTCAACGAGTTCGGATTTTTGGAGACTCCTTATAGAAAAATCGAGAAAGTCAAAAGAGGAAGCAAAACTCTGGTTCGTATTACGGATGAGGTTGTATATCTTACCGCCGACGACGAAGAAGAGTATCACGTCACCCATTCGGGGGTGGGAATTGATAAAAACGGTTACATAACCGACGAAAGAGTTCCTTATAGATATAGGGGAGCTTTCTTGGAAGGGGCGGCCCAACTGGTTGATTTTGTCGATGTTACCCCCAGACAGGTAGTCGGGGCCTCGGCATCTCTTATTCCGTTTTTGGCGCACGACGAGGGAAACCGGGCGCTCATGGGTTCGAACATGCAATGTCAGGCAGTTCCTTTGGTTGTCCCCGAGTCTCCGGTGGTTGGAACCGGAATGGAAGAAAAGATTGCCGAGGGAATGGGTAGAGTGATTAAAGCAAAACACGCAGGAACGGTTTTGTATGCGGATGCGGAAAGAATTGAGGTAAAACTTGACAAAAAAGTAGCGGAAACTTCCATTGCCGAAGATGTCGAGCTGGCAGATGGTGGCAAAAGAGAAATATATTATTTGACTAAGTTCAAAAGAACAGCCCATTCAACCTGTTACAACCAAAGGGCAATGGTGGAAGCGGGTCAGAAGGTAAAAGAGGGAGACCTTTTGGCAGATGGTCCTGCAATTGACGGCGGAGAATTGGCTTTGGGAAGGAATTTGGTCGTCGCATATGCTTCTTTTGAAGGATACGGTTTTGAAGATGCGATTTTAGTTTCGGAAAAATTGGTAACAAACGACCTTCTTACATCAATCCACATAGAAGAGTACGAAGCCGACGTTGTTGATACTAAACTCGGTCCGGAAGAGCTAACCCGTGATATTCCCAATGTTGCCGAGACAGAGCTTGCAAATTTGGCGGAAGACGGAATTGTAGTAATTGGGGCCAAAGTTGGCCCGAATGATATTTTGGTGGGTAAAATCGCTCCAAAGGGAGAAACGGAGCTCACGGCAGAGGAAAGGCTTCTCCGCGCAATTTTTGGAGAAAAGGCCAGGGAGGTTCGGGATACGTCCCTAAGAGTTCCCCACGGAGAGAAAGGAATTGTGGTAGATGTTCAGATTTTGGATAAAGACAAGGGAGATGAACTTGGACCCGGGGTTATCAAGAAAGTCATTGTCAGGGTTGCACAGATGAGAAAAGTGATGGTTGGAGACAAAGTAGCCGGACGCCACGGAAATAAAGGAGTTATTGCCAAGATTTTACCGGTAGCCGACATGCCTTATTTGGCCGATGGCACCCCAGTTGATATTATTATTTCCCCGCTTTCGGTTCTTTCCCGTATGAACTTGGGACAGCTTTTGGAAACTCACTTGGGCTGGGCGCTTTCCAAAAAGGCTGTCAAAGCCGCTCTTCCCGTATTTGACAAGATTAGTGAGGATGCAATTTCCAACGAACTTAAAGCTGCGGGTCTTCCCTTAACCGGGAAATCAAGACTCTATGACGGGAGAACCGGCCAGCCGTTTAAGGAAGACACGGTTGTTGGTATCGGCTACATAATGAAGCTTATCCACATGGTTGAGGACAAAACCCACGCGCGTTCAACCGGACCGTATTCTTTGGTCACACAACAGCCTTTGGGAGGTAAAGCACAGATGGGAGGTCAACGTCTCGGAGAGATGGAGGTTTGGGGGCTTGAGGCACATCGCGCCGCATACACTCTGCAGGAAATGCTGACTATAAAATCCGACGATATCCTGGGACGTGCCCGCGCATTCGAAGCAATCGTTAAGGGTGTTGATATTCCCGAAGCCACAGTTCCGGAATCGTTCAAAGTTTTAGTCAGAGAGCTAAATTCCCTAGGGCTTTCTATAGAAGCCAGGGGAGCAGTTGTTGTCAAAGAGACCGAAGAGGGCGAAAAGACGGAAGAAGAAGCAAAAGAAATTGCAAAAGCGGCCGGCGCAAAATTGGTTGCAACTGAGGAGCTACTTAAACCCGAAGGGCCTATGGAAGTGGAGGAACAAGCCTAAAAATGGAACCGCTAACAGACCTTAAAACATTGGCAGATTTTAAGAGTTTAATTATTAAACTTGCGTCTCCCGAAGACATTAGGAAGTGGTCGCGTGGGGAAGTCACAAAACCCGAAACAATCAACTATCGCACCCTCAAGCCGGAAAAAGATGGCCTTTTTGACGAAAGAATCTTCGGTCCCACAAAAGACTGGGAATGTTACTGCGGAAAGTACAAAAGAATCAGGTACAAGGGAGTAGTCTGCGACAAGTGCGGCGTTGAAGTTACACAGTCCAGAGTCAGACGCGAGCGTATGGGCCATATTACATTGGCAACCCCGGTTATCCACGTTTGGTTTTTCAAAGGCGCGCCCAGCAAGATTTCGCTTCTTTTGGGTATTCCTCCCAGAGCTATAGAGCAGGTTATCTACTTTGCCAGATATTTGGTTAGCGAAGTTGACGAAAAGGGCAGAAAAGAAGCCATCAAGGTTCTCGAAAGGGTAAAAGCGGAACGCGAGAAAGAGGTTTCGGACGGATTTACCGAAAGAAAAGACCAGCTCAAACTTGAGGCGAAGGAAGCTAAAGATAAGATTCAAAACAAAATTAAAGACAAAGAGCAGCTTTCTTTGGCACTTTCAGAGATTGACCTGGATCTTAGGAAGAAAGAGACGGGATTGGGCGAAGAAGAAAAAGGCACAACAGAAAAAACGGGTCAGCTTTTCGAAAACTTACTCACAATAGTTAGATCGGTTAAGCCCTTGAGTGTTCTTACCGAGGAAGAATACGACGAAATGGCCAACCATGGGGCGGCAGAGTTCATGACGGTAAAAATGGGTGCCGATGCAGTTCTTTCGGCTATAGAGAAAGTTAATCTGGAAGAGCTGGCCGCGGGATTGAGAAAAGAACTCGATGAAGCCAAAGGTTCTTCGGCCAGATATATTAAACTTGCAAAAAGATTGAAGCTTATCGACGGATTAAAAAGAGCAAAGGTTGAAGCCACATGGATGGTACTGAGGGTTCTTCCGGTTCTTCCTCCGGACTTAAGGCCGATGGTTCAACTTTCTGGGGGCCGTTTTGCCACAAGCGACTTAAACGACCTTTATAGAAGAGTCATAAATAGAAACAACCGTTTGAAGCACTTAATTTCTCTTGGTGCACCGGAGATAATTTTACGAAACGAAAAAAGAATGCTTCAGGAAGCGGTGGATTCTTTGATTGATGCGTCCCAGCGCAAAGCTACGAGAAAAGGAAGAGGAAAACAGGTATTGCGCTCTCTTTCCGATATGCTCAGAGGCAAGCAAGGACGATTTAGACAAAATCTTTTGGGGAAAAGGGTCGATTATTCGGGAAGAAGCGTAATTATAGTTGGACCGGAGCTTAAGCTTACCCAGTGCGGACTTCCTAAAGAAATGGCCCTGGAGATGTTCAAGCCTTTTGTCTTAAGGGAGATGATTATCAAGGGAATTGCCCCGAACGTCAAAAGTGCCAAAAACATGCTTGAAAGAAGGCCGCCTGAGGTTTTTGATATTTTGGAAGAGATTACAATAAACCATCCTGTTCTTCTTAATCGTGCTCCTACTTTGCACAAACTTTCAATTCAGGCATTTTATCCGGTACTTATCGAAGGAAACGCTATTCGTATTCATCCTGCAATCTGTTCGGGATTCAACGCCGACTTCGACGGAGACCAGATGGCTGTTCATGTCCCGCTTTCCTCAAGGGCAATAGAGGAAGCTAAAAACTTAATGCTTCCGTCGAACAATTTGCTTAGACCGTCGGACGGCTCTCCGGTTGCCACCCCGGCATCTAAAGAAATGGCCCTCGGTGTTTATTATTTGACCAGCGACGACCCAAGGCTTAAACCTTTTGAGACTATTTTTTCGGATATAGACGAAGCAATTTTTGCCTATCAGGCAGGTAAAATTGAGCTTAGGCAGAAAATCTTTGTAAGAATCGGCAAGGAAATGGTCGAAACAACCGTAGGGAGAATTTTCTTCAACGAGATTTTGCCAGAAGATTTCGGTTATGTGAACGAGGCAGTTACCTCTACGGTTATCAAAAAACTCTTTACTCAAGCTTATCGGATTGTCGACAAAGATAGAATTGTGCAAATGGTTGACGACATCAAGGACTTGGGCTTTAGGGGCGGAACCCTTTCCGGTATTTCCTTCGGAATTTTTGATGCACAAATTTTGCCCGAAAAAAAGGCACTTCTTGATGAGGCGGAGGCAAGAATTACCGAGATTGAAAGCACTTTCTCACAAGGTCTTATCACTGCGGAAGAGAAAAAGAGATTGTCGCAGGAAGTTTGGATAGAAGTTTCCGAGGATTTGGCGGATAAAACTTGGGAAGCCTTTGACGCGACAAATCCGATTAAGGTTGTTATTGATGCCAAAGTCGGTCGGGCATCTCGCGACCAAGTTAAGCAGTTGGCCGCTATCAGAGGTCTTGTTGTAGATCCTCTAGGAAAAATTGTGGAGCTTCCTATCAAATCCAACTTTAGGGAAGGCCTTTCGGTTTTTGAATATGTCACCTCCTCCAGAGGTTCCAGAAAGGGTCTAACCGATACCGCTATTAAGACCGCAGATGCCGGTTACTTGACCAGAAGATTGGTTGATGTAGCCCACGACGTAATTGTCAGAATGGAAGATTGCGGAACCAAAGACTTTATAACAATAAGTAAGGGTTCAAGACCCAATATATTTACCCAGAGAATTTTTGGAAGGATAGCGGCTAAGGATATATCTGCTCCAAAAGGCGGTAAAATCATTGTTGGAAAGGGAGATATTATTACGGAAGCCAATGCGGCAGAAATCGATGCGGCCGGCATTACGGCCGTTGAAATTCGTTCTCCTCTTGCCTGTGCGGCGAGATACGGAATTTGTGCAAAATGCTACGGTTGGGACCTATCAACCAAAGATATGGTTCAGTTGGGTTCTCCGATGGGAGTTGTCGCAGCCCAATCGATTGGTGAGCCGGGAACTCAGCTGACTCTTAAGACCAAACACGCCGCAGGAATTGTGGGGCTTGATGTTACTCAGGGCTTGCCTAGGGTTGAGGAACTGTTTGAAGCACGAGTTCCGAAAGTTCTTTCCCCTCTTTCCGAAATTGCGGGTAGGGTAAGGGTTGTTGAAACCGATGAAGGTTGGAAGGTGACGGTTACTTCGGTCGGCTCCAAAGTCAAAGAGGAAAGAGAATATCTGATTCCGAAAACCATCAAGCTCGCCGTTGAGGATAAACAACTTATTGATGCCGGAATGCAGCTTGCACAAGGCGCATTGGATATTAAGGAAATTCTTTCCATAAGAGGCTTGAAGCAGGCACAAGAATATTTGGTTAATGAGATCCAGAAAGTTTATGAATCACAAGGCATTCCCATAAACGATAAACACTTCGAGGTGATGGTCAGAAAGATGAGCGACGAAGTTAAAATTATAACTCCGGGAGATACGCCCTTCCTTCCGGGCGATATTGTCGATAAATCTACATTTGATGAAGAAAACGAGAAGGTTTTGGCAGCCGGAGGCGAACCCTCAAGTGCTCAACAGGTAATCTTGGGAATAACAAGAAGGGCACTAAGAACCGAAAGCTGGCTTTCTGCAGCTTCATTCGAACAGACTACGGACGTATTAACTGAAGCCGCCTTGTACGGAAAAGAGGATAAATTGATAGGACTCAAGGAGAATGTTATTATAGGACGCCTTATCCCGGTAACCGCCGAGAGGGCAGCAATGTTGCAGGAGGTAAGCAAATAATGCCTACAGTTTCTCAACTGGTTAGAAAAGGAAGAAAAAGAATTACCAAGAAAACCAAAACTACGGCTCTTAGGCGCTGGTTTAGTGCCAAAGACCGAAAGTTTTCTGAATCGGCCTCTCCATTCAAAAGAGGTGTTGTCTTGGCGGTAAGAACTATGACTCCCAAAAAACCGAATTCGGCTCTAAGAAAAGTAGCCAGGGTAAGATTTTCAAATAAACAGGAAGTTACCGCATACATTCCCGGCGAAGGCCATGAACTTGCGGAGCATTCGATAGTTTTGGTCCGCGGAGGAAGGGTCAAGGACCTTCCGGGAGTAAAGTATCATGTAGTCCGAGGGAAGTACGACACAACCGGAGTTGTCGGAAGGCAATCGGCAAGAAGTAGGTACGGAGCAAAGAAAGCCATGCCTGCCGGCAGGCAGGGAGGAGCGGCTCCAAAGGAAGCTAAGGAGGCAGCAGCTTAATATTATGGCAAGAAGAGGAGCCACAAGAATAAAATCGGTTGAGCCCGACCCTATTTACAAAAGCGAAGTTGTAACAAAGCTGGTAAACAGGTCTATGTTGGACGGGAAAAAAAGTGTTGCCCAAAAGGAAGTCTACAGGGCTTTTGAGGCAGTTAAAGAAAAAACTGGCGAAGATGCTCTTAGTGTGTTTGATCGGGCTTTGGAAAATATTAAACCCACAATGGAAGTTCGTCCCAGGCGTGTCGGAGGTGCCGCCTATCAGGTTCCGATGAGCGTTCGCGGTCCGAGGAGGGAGTCTTTGGGAATCAGGTGGATGATTATGGCAGCCCGCTCGCGTTCAAATTCCGAATATCATACATATGCCGAAAAATTGGCAGCAGAGATAATCGACGCTTCAAAAGGAGAGGGAGTTGCAGTCAAGAAACGCAAGGATATGGAAAGAGTGGCAGAAGCGAACAGAGCCTTTAGTCACTTCAGATGGTAATTTCCAGTTAAAATAAATTATGGCAGAGCAAGCAAGGAAAAAAGCAGCTATGATTGTGACGGTTACCAAAGACCGCGATGTTCCATTGGAAAGAATAAGAAATATCGGAATTATCGCCCATATCGACGCCGGCAAAACCACGACAACCGAGCGGATTCTTTTTGAGACAGGCAAGACATATAGGATAGGCTCGGTTGACGAAGGAACAACGGTTACAGACTGGATGGCGCAGGAGCGCGAGCGCGGAATTACTATCGTTTCCGCAGCCATCACTACCTTCTGGGACCTGAAAAACAAATCTTCTGTCGAGCCAGGCCATTATCGAATAAATATCATTGACACTCCGGGACATATCGACTTTACCGCAGAGGTTGAGAGGAGCTTGAGAGTTTTGGACGGGGCGGTAATGGTTTTTGACGGTTGTACGGGAGTTGAATCCCAGTCCGAAACCGTTTGGCACCAGGCAGATAAATATAATGTTCCAAGAATTTGTGTTCTTAACAAGCTAAATCTTATTGGGGCGGATTTTGAGGGAAGCATCAAATCCATCCACGAGCGCCTTGGGGCAAATGCTAGCCCAGTGAATATTCCTATTGGGGTTGAACATGCCCATAGAGGAGTAGTTGACCTTATCAAAATGAAAGCCTTTACTTATAAAGACATTTCCGACAATAAGCTTACCGAGGAAGAAATTCCGGCTGACTTGGTCGAAGAAGCTAAAAAATACAGGCACGAGCTTATAGAAAAAGTTGCTGAGTACGACGATGTCGCTCTTACAAAATATCTCGAAGGCCAAGAGCCAACAGAGGAAGAATTGAAAAGGGCAATAAGGGCCGGGGTTGTGGCCGGCAGGTTTTTCCCAATTTTTGGCGGGGACAACAGGACCGTGGAGGTTCAGATTCTTTTGGACGGCGTTGTGGAATATCTTCCTTCTCCTTTGGACTTGCCTGCAGTTATCGGAACTAATCCCAAAACAGGCGAGAAAGAAACCAGAGAAAGGAAAAACGAGGTCCCCTTTAGCGCCTTGGCATTTAAGGTTATGACCGATCCTCACGTTGGCCGTTTAGTCTACTTAAGAATTTACTCCGGCAAACTTTCAACGGGCCAGGTTATTTATAATTCAACCTCCCAGAAGCAGGAAAGAATAGGAAAGTTGGTTCTTTTGCATGCTGACCAGAGGGAGCTTATCGAAAACGCATTCGCCGGAGAAATAGTGGCTGCAGTCGGAATCAAAGATACCACAACCGGAGATACTCTTTGCGACCCGTCCAGTCCGATTCTTCTTGAGTCAATTTCTTTCCCGGAGCCCGTTATTTCTTTGGCCATTGAGCCGGCAACAAAGAGCGACCAGGAAAAAATGGGCATGGCTTTAGGTAAACTTTCCGACGAGGACCCGACCTTTAGAATTAAATCCAACCCCGAAACTGGACAAACAATAATTTCCGGAATGGGAGAGTTGCAGCTTGAGGTTCTTGTGGACAGAATGAAGCGCGAATTCGGAGTTGTTGCCACAACCGGAGCCCCACAGGTTGCCTATAAGGAAACGGTTAAAAAAATTGGTCAGGGAGAAGGGAAGTATATTCGCCAAACTGGAGGAAGAGGGCAATATGGGCATTGTTTACTTCGGGTTGAGCCTCGCGGGCGCGGTGAAGGATTCGAATTTAAGAGCGAAATAAAAGGTGCTGCAATTCCTTCCGAATTTATTCCTGCTATCGAAAAGGGAGTCAAAGAGAAGATGGAGAACGGAATTATGGCGGGTTTCCCAATGGTCGATATATTGGTGGCGGTTTATGACGGGAGCTTCCACGAAGTCGACTCCAGCGAAATAGCCTTCAAAATCGCCGGTTCTTTGGCGGTTGAAGAAGCGGCCAGAGCCGCCGAAATGATACTTTTGGAGCCCATTATGAAACTGGAAGTTTCCACCCCGGAAGAGTTTATGGGAGATGTCATCGGAGATTTATCCTCTAAGCGCGCCCAGATTCAGGGAACGGAGAAAAAGGGAAAAATGACGGTTATTTTGGCCCAGGCACCATTGGCCGAGCTTTCCGGGTACGCCACAAAGCTGCGTTCGATTTCTCAAGGAAGAGCCAGCTATTATATGGAGCCTTCTCACTACGAAGAAGTTCCCAAAAATATTGCCGAGCAAATAGTTGCCAAGAGCGGGAAGCAACCTGCCTCTTGACAGGCTTATTTAGCCTCGATTATAATACGAGTTAGTAAGGGCTTCTATGCCCTTATTTATTTCGGAAACTTAAAATGGCAGGTGAAGCAAAACAAAAATACGTTAGATCTAAGCCGCACGTAAACGTTGGAACCATCGGTCATGTTGACCATGGTAAAACCACTTTGACAGCGGCTATTACCTCTGTTTTATCCAAACAGCCCGGCAATCCTACAAAAGCCCTTAAATTTGACGAAATTGATAATGCTCCAGAGGAAAAGGAAAGAGGAGTTACTATCAATATTTCCCACATAGAGTACGAAACAGACAAGCGCCACTATGCTCATATTGACGCTCCGGGACACGCCGATTACATAAAAAACATGATTACCGGTGCGGCACAGATGGACGGAGCAATATTGGTTATCTCCGCAGCCGATGGTCCAATGCCTCAAACCCGCGAGCATGTTATTTTGGCCAGACAAGTCAATGTTCCCGCAATCGTGGTTTTCTTAAACAAGGTTGATACGGTTGATGACCCCGAAATTATTGATTTGGTTGAAGCTGATGTTCGTGATCTTCTTAAGAAATACGAATATCCCGGAGATGAAGTTCCGATAATCAAAGGAAGTGCTCTTAAAGCCTTGGAGGGCGATGCTGAAGCCGAAAAGCAAATTTTGGAGCTTATGAAAGCAGTAGACGAATACATTCCGGAACCTAAACGCGATGTTGATAAGCCCTTCCTGATGCCTATAGAGGATATTTTTGCAATCAAGGGTCGCGGAACGGTTGTTACCGGCCGCGTAGAACGCGGTAAATTAAAGGTTAACGAGGAAGTTGAAATCGTCGGACTTAGGGAAACCAAAAAAACGGTTGCAACCGGGCTTGAAATGTTCAGAAAAACTTTGGACGAAACTCAGGCAGGAGACAATGTAGGAGTTCTTTTGAGGGGAATTGAAAAAGACGATGTTGAGCGCGGACAGGTTTTGGCAAAGCCGGGCACAGTTACTCCTCATACGGAATTCGAAGCCGAAGTTTATATTCTTTCTAAAGAGGAAGGTGGAAGGCATACACCGTTCTTTACCGGATACAAACCGCAATTTTATGTAAGAACAGCCGATATTACCGGAGAAGTTAAGCTTCCGGAGGGAATTGAAATGGTTATGCCTGGAGACAACGCCAAAATGCACATCAAACTCATTCAGCCCGTATCTATGGAGGAAGGTTGGAGATTTGCTATTCGTGAGGGCGGACAAACCGTTGGAGCCGGCGCCATCACAAAGATAGTTGCGTAAAGCACATTAAATGCCTACTGGTAGACTTCGCGTCAAGCTTAAAAGCTACGACCACCGCGTCATTGACGAAGCGGCTCTGAAGATATTGGATTCAGTTTTGGCTACCGGGGCAAAGATTATTGGTCCGACCCCTCTTCCTACCAAAAGAACTCTCATGGCTGTCAAAGAATCTCCTTTTACGGATAAAGATGCCCAGGAACATTACGAAATATTGGTCCACAAGCGCCTGATTGACATTCTGGACCCTTCCGAACGCACAATCGACGCCCTTAGCAATCTCGACCTCCCTGCGGGGGTGTCAATCGAGATAAAGATGTAAGTTTTGTTTTCGTAAGCAGGTAAACGTTTATTCCCCACAAAATTACGGCTCCATAAAATTGGTTAGACAAAAGCAATATTTTCGGAAAACCTAAATATAGAGAAGGATTTTTGAAATTCCAGCTAACCAGTAAATAGGCGACTCCTAGTAAAATCCACAACCAAATTTTCTTTATAGTCAAAGCGTATCTACAAAGAACGACGAACGGAAAGATTAGCCAGACAAAGTGATGTTGCCAGGAGAGTGAATCAACCAAAAGAAGAGAGATAAGGAAAAGTGAAAACAGTAGTTGTTTGTTATTTTTCTTAAAAGCCAAGAAGGAGCTTGACCCAACAACCAAGATAGAAATCAAAATTGTGGCGAGCCCTCGAATAGTAGGGTTCTGTGTAAGCCTAGAAATAAAACCAGAGATGCCTTGGTTATAATAAACTTCCCTGCCACCCATTCCCAAAAGGGGAGGAAAAACCTTTTCTATCCAGTACTGATAAAGTGCAATATTTGAGACTAAGATTGAAAGAAGAAAGCCTCCGATTAGGGTGCCAAGAATATACAAAATTACTCTCCGTTCGTGCTCCAGCAGGAAAAATAAAAGAAGAAATCCAAATATTGGTTTGGAGATAATACTCAACCCTAATAGTATTCCGGCAATTTTGTAACTTCTTCTAAGATAAAAATAGAAACCCGAAAGAAGAATGAAAAGCGAAATTGTGTTTACCTGCCCCATGCCTAGAGTATATTTTGTTGGGAAGGCTGTGAGAGCCAAGAATAGAACAAGTAGAAAATAATGCCATGGAATTTTGTCGAAAGTGATTTTTAGAGAAATGAGGGCTGTTCCCACAATTGAAGCGAATGACAGTAAAATGAATATAGCCTGAGCGTATCGATAAAAAATTAGGGACAGAGGAATATAAAATACTAGTGTTATGGGAGGCTGGAGTAACTGATAGACAAGATCAGGGTTACTGTATAGATTTTTCCTGGCCAGGAAATCTTTTGAGGCCATCCAGAAAACAGAGAAGTCTGGAGCGGTTGTAGAAACTATTTTGAGAATTGACCAGCAAATCCAGGCAAAGCTGAACAAAAATAGAACTACAACTGCTAATTTCAGCAATCTCCTGCTCATTTGGCGCTAGTATACCACCCTTGCAAGCTTGAGCCTGCTCTGATATAATTTCGCCATCGTGGAGGTGGTTTTCTCGAATTAACCACTGTTTAGAATTGCGGGACGGCGTTTACAAGGTGCCTCCGGCACCTTTTTTTGTGTCTTTAAAAAATGATTAACACTATTTTAGGAGAAAAAGAGAAAATGAGCCAGGCCTTTGTCAAGGGACTGCGAGTCCCGGTGACTAAAGTTTTGGCCGGTCCGTGCGTGGTAACACAAGTTAAAAAGATGGATAAGGACGGATATTGGGCTGTTCAGCTAGGCTTCGGACAAAAGAAAATCAAAAATGTAAGCAAAGCTCTTCAAGGACACCTCAAAGCCATAATTAAAGAAGGAAAAGCCCCAAGATATATCGCAGAAGTCAGACTAGACAAAGAACCTGAATTCAACGTCGGAGACGAAATTAAAGCCTCCGACATTTTTCGTGTTGGAGATGTCGTAAATGTAACCGGAATTTCCAAAGGTAAGGGCTTTGCAGGAGTAGTTAAAAGGCACCACTTCCACGGCGGACCCCATACTCACGGTCAATCCGACAGGGAACGCGCCCCCGGTTCAATCGGTCAAACCACCACACCCGGAAGAGTTCTCAAAGGAAAGAAAATGGCCGGAAGAATGGGAGGAGATACGGTAACCGTCAGAAACCTTCATATTATTTCCGTAAATCCCGAGACAAACGAAATTCAAATTTCAGGCCAGATTCCGGGAATACCCGGCGGATTTGTCCGTGTCAAAAGAGTTCATGCAGGGAGCCTTGAGGAATTGGAACACGAGACAGTCGAAAAAATAGTCGAAGGTGAGGCACCCGCCGGAGAAGGCGGGGAGGCGGCAGGGGCGGAGGGACAAGTTCCGTCACCGGAGGTGCCCAAACAGGAGGAAAAAGCAAATGAGTAAAGTTGACGCATATTCGGCCAAGGGAACTAAACTTCCCGCATTCACACTCCCTAAGGGATTTGAAGAAAAAGGGAGCATGAATCTGTTGGCCCAAGCAATCAGAGTTTATGAAGCAAGAGGTCATTTTGGATTGGCAAAGGCACAAACCCGAGCCGAGGTCAATAGAACAAAGAAAAAGGTTTACAAACAAAAAGGCACCGGTGGAGCCAGACACGGAAGCCGAAGCGCTCCGATTTATGTAGGAGGCGGAAAAGCCCACGGCCCGAGACCTGTTGAGCGTGCTTTACACCTGCCGGAAAAGATGAGGCAAAAAGCTCTGAAAATTGCATTGGGGCTAAAAGTTGCAGACGGCAAAGTGGTTTTTGTCAGTGATTTGGGAAAGATTAAAAAGACGAAAGAAGCACAAAACTTGATGGATAAAATAGGTGCCAAAGGAAGAGTAGTTTTTGTTTTGAAGGGCGAAGTATCAAAAAAATCGTTTATAAATATTCGGGGCTCACAGGTAATTTTTTACAGGGACCTTAATGCATACAATGCCTACTTGGGAGGAACTTTAATTTTCGACAAAGCCATTTTTGAGAAAGAGGCGAAGAAATGAAGCTTATACCAATATTAACTGAAAAAAGTTTGGAAGAGGCCAAGAAGGGAAAATACACCTTTTTGGTCGACTCAGATATGAACAAGCCGGATGTGAAGTATGTTATCGACACGGTTTTTAAAGTTCATACGAAGCGTGTTCGCATAATTTCTTCTCAAGGAGGAACAAAGAAGAATTCGAAAGGGATAATCCAAAAAATTGCTCGAAGAAAGAAAGCGATAATTTCTCTTAAAAGTGGAGAAAAGATAGATTTGTTTGAGGAAAAAGCAAAGGGTAAAAGTAAAAAATAAAATGCAATGAAGCTAAAAAGAATTTTGCAAAAACATAGCGGAAGAGGTGTTAGCGGAAGTATTACCGTCAGGCACCAAGGCGGCCGTGCCAAGAGGTTTTTGAGAGATATTGATTTTAAAAGGGACAAAAGGGATATTTGGGGCAAAGTTGTAAGTATAGAATATGACCCGAATAGAAGTGCCGATATTGCCCTGGTTGTTTACGAAGACGGAGAAAAGCGCTATATATTAGCACCCAACGGGCTAACGATTGGACAAAAGGTAATTTCGTCCGAAGTAGCACCGATTGAGGTTGGTAATAGTCTTCCCCTCAGCAAAATTCCGGTGGGTACCCAAATCCACAATATCGAAATAAGTAGGGGAAAAGGTGGACAAATGGTTAAAAGTGCCGGAAGTGTTGCGGTTTTGCAGGGTAAGGAAGGCGGCTGGGTTTTGGTCAAGCTTCCTTCAGGAGAGATTAGAAGGTTTGACCCGGGGGCATATGCAACAGTGGGGCAGATTGGAAGAGTGGACGCGAAAGCACGAAATTTCGGCAAGGCAGGAAGAAAAAGATGGATGGGAATAAGGCCGACTGTAAGAGGAGTTGCAATGCATCCTGCGGCACATCCGCACGGGGGAGGAGAAGGAAGAAGCTCTGTAGGGTTAAAATATCCGAAAACAGTTTACGGAAAGAAAGCGGTCGGAAATACAAGAACTAAGAATAAATATTCGAACCGACTAATAGTTTCCAGAAGAAAGCTGGGTAAACACCATTAATAAGCATGTCTAGAAGCGCCAAAAAAGGACCATTTGTAGACGAACGCCTTGTAAAAAAGGTGAAGGCCGGTATGGGGACAAAAGAAACGCCTATTAAAACCTGGTCTAGAAATTGCCAGCTTCCCCCGGAATTTGTGGGGAAGTATTTCCAGGTTCATAACGGAAGAGTATTCATAGATGTTTTTGTGACGGAAGACATGGTTGGTCATCGGTTGGGAGAGTTTGCGCCGACTAGAACTTTCAGGGGCCACGGAGAAATAGTCAAGAGAATATTAGAAAAAACCTAAGCCGGAGGCTGTTATTCATGGAAATTGTAGCAACACAGAAGTATTTATTGATGTCACCCAAAAAAATTAGGGTTGTTGCCGATCTGGCCAGAAAATTAAAGCCCGTGGTTGCAATCGAGACGCTTCCGTTTACAAACAAAAGAGCCTCCGAGCCCTTGATAAAAGTAATCAAATCGGCAATCGCAACAGCCAAAGCCAAAGGAATTAGCGAGACGGACTTGGTTTTCAAGGAAATACAAATCGGCGAGGGACCAAGACTCAAAAGAGGAAGACCGGTTTCAAGAGGCATGTGGCACCCGATAAAGAAAAGAATGAGCCATATAAGAGTTGTATTGACAGCAGTTGAGAAGCAGGTTGCACCTGCCAAGAAAAATGTGGTTTCAGAGAAAGGTGGAGGCAGAGGAGGAAAGTCCTCCTCTGGTAAATCATGAGTCAGAAGATTAATCCAATAGGTATAAGAGTCGGAACGTTTTTGCCTTGGAAATCCCGTTGGTTTTCCGACGACAAAACTTTCAAGGACAATCTTATTGAAGACATAAGGATAAGAAAGGCCTTGATGGAAAGGCTTAAACTAGCGGGCATTACCAGCGTCGAAATTGAAAGATTGCCCAAAAGCATGGTAATTGTTATGACAGTTTCCCGGCCCGGAGTTGTTATCGGACGAGGCGGAACGGGAATAGAAGATGTCAAAAAGTTTGTTTTGGAAGAAATAAGCAAAGTTCGAGGCAAGAAGATTAAGGATTTAAAGATCGATTTAAGGGTCAACGAGGTAAAAAATCCGGAACTCTCGGCACACCTAGTTGCATCGAGGATTGTTGGCGAACTGGAACGAAGAATGCCATCAAGACGTGTTGTTACAAGAGTTATGGAGAGAGTTATGCAATCCGGTGCTTTGGGGGTAAAGATAGTTTTGGGGGGTCGCGTCGACGGAGCCGAAATCTCCAGAGTAGAAAAGTTTAAGACGGGATCGGTTCCCAGCCAGACTTTGCGCGCAGATATAGATTATGCCTCAGTTCCGGCACTTTTGAAAAGAGGATACGTGGGAGTAAAAGTCTGGATTCATAAAAAGCCCGAGGAGTAATTATGTTGCAACCAAAGAGATCCAAATACAGAAAAACATTTAGAGGAAAAAGAAGGGGAATTTCTACGCGTGGGGCGACGCTGGCTTTCGGGGAATTCGGTTTAAAGGCGACAACCCGAGGTTGGGTATCGGCGGGGCAATTGGAAGCGGCTAGAAAAACAATTACCCACGGACTCAAAAAAGGCGGGCGAATTTGGCTAAGAGTTTTTCCGGATAAGCCTATCACCGCAAGGGCGGCAGGGCACAGAATGGGCGGAGGAAAGGGAGAAGTAAGTAAATATGTCGTTGTTATCACGCCCGGCAAAATTATCTTTGAGGTTGCTGGAGCCCAAGAAGAAATAGTCACAAGGGCTTTTGAAAAAGCAGCTGTAAGACTTCCGGTAAGAACCAGAATGATTAAAAAGGAGGGATAATGAAAAAGAAAGATTTTGTAGCCGTGAGAGCAAAAAAGGCAGACGAGATTAAAAAAAGCATTCGCGAAAAGAAAAATGAGCTTGCCCAGATAGCCGGAAAAGTAAAAATCGGGGAGGAAAAAAATTTGAAAAAGATGCATAATTTGAGACTCGAAATTGCCAGACTCTTGACCATAATTAGAGAGAAAGAGATATTGGAGCAAGAGGGGTCCAGTAAGGAAGCAAAATGAAGATTTTAATAGGAAAAGTCATATCAACAAAAATGCCTAAAACCGCAACGGTTGCGGTCGAAAGGGTTGTGGTCCACCCCTTATATAAAAAGAGATTCAAAAAGATTAGGAAATATCACGTTCACGACGAAAACAGTGTTGCCAAGGTGGGGGACAGAGTTAAATTTGTCGCATCCAGGCCCTACAGCAAATTAAAGAAATGGGTTTTAGTTCAAGAAGTAGGGAAAGGTAAATAAACAATGGTACAAGTAAGAACAATGTTAAATCCTGCCGATAATTCCGGAGCAAAGAAGCTCATGCTAATCGGAATGTCTTCTAAAATTGGTACGAAGGCCAGTTTGGGGGATGTTGTTTTGTGTGTTGTTAGGGGGGCCGACCCCGCCGGAGTTGTTACGGACAGAGAAAAAGTTAGGGTTCTTATTGTCAGAACCAAAAAGGAAGTAAGACGAAAAGACGGAAGCTATGTGAGATTTGACGACAATGCCGGAGTAGTAATCGACAAATTGGGACTTCCGCGAGGAACCAGAGTATTGGGACCAATTGCAAGAGAAGTTAAAGAAGCCGGATATAACAAAATTGCATCATTGGCAAGGGAAGTTGTCTAAAAATATGTTGAAATTTAAAAAAGGAGACACGGTTAAAATTACGGCAGGAAAAGATAAAGGCCGTGAGGGAAAAATCGAAAAGATTTTGCCCCAAGAAGGCCTTGCGATTATTCCTGAGGTAAATATTTACAAAAAACACGTAAAAGGTTTTCAGGGACAAAAGGGAGGAATTTATGATTTGCCCCGACCTCTTCCTTTTGCCAAAATTGCGCTTATTTGCCCAAAATGTAAAAAGGTAACCCGAGTTTCATTTAGGTTTGTTGGAGCCGAGAAAGTCAGGGTTTGTGCCAAATGCAAAAAGGAAATCGATACGAAATAACTATCAACAATTAACTATGAAATCCAAACAAAGATTACAAGAAAGATATATCAAGGAGATTGCACCCAAAATTGCCCAGGAGTTCGGCATAAAAAATCCTATGTCTTATCCCAAAGTGGTTAAGGTTGTTTTAAATATGGGTGTCGGTCAGGCGGTAAAAAATAAGGAAATTTTAGAGACATTAAAGAAAGACCTAGCTGCCATAACAGGACAACTGCCGTCGGTGAGGCGTGCCAATGTTTCTATTGCAAGTTTTGGAATCAGGGCCGGAATGCCGGTTGGCTTAGCGGTTACCTTAAGGGGAGACAGAATGTATGCTTTTTTGGACAGGTTATTTTCAATAGTGCTGCCAAGACTTAGAGATTTTCGAGGGGCTCCTTTGAAAAATTTCGATCAGTCAGGAAATTATACGTTAGGAATGAGCGAACAGACAATTTTTCCCGAGCTTGAAGGCAAAACGTCAACCGTTCACGGATTGGAAATTGTTATAGTGACCAATACTAAAGATAAAGAAAAATCAAAAAGATTTTTGGAAGAATTGGGCATGCCTTTTGAGAAGTCTTAAGGGAGAAAGTTATGAGTACTACAGCAAAAGAAGTCAGAGAAACGAAAAAATTAAAATATAAAGTCAGATACAGAAACAGATGCAGAATCTGTGGACGCAGCCGTGGATATATGCGAAAATTCGGACTCTGCAGACTTTGCTTTAGGGAATATGCACTAAAGGGTGAAATCCCTGGTGTTAGAAAGGCCAGTTGGTAACAACATGACTAATTATCCATTGGGCGATTTTCTTATAAGGGTTAAAAATGTTTCGATGGCCCGCGGCAGGGAAGTTAGTGTCAGGAATACAAGGCAAATAGAAGAAGTTGCCAAATGTCTTAAAAGAGCCGGATTTTTGGCCGAGGTAAAAAAGGAAAAAGATACCCTTACGGTAAGCTTGGCCTATGCCAAAAAAGTACCCGTTATGATGGGTTTGAACCTTGTGTCGAAACCTGGACTCAGGATTTACAAGAGTGTCGGAGATTTGATGAAGGAGAAGGGTCCTTCGATACTTCTGTTGCACACACCGAAAGGTATTTATTCATCCAAAGAAGCCAAGAAAGAAAATGTTGCCGGAGAAGTAATAGCAAAGGTTTGGTAACCATATGAGCAAAATCGGAAAAGCACCGGTAGTTTTACCTAACGGAGTAACCTTCGAAAACGAGGGTCATGATGTAGTGGTTACGGGGCCAAAGGGAACTATTAAGATGAAATTTCCCAGAGAAATCTCCTTTGAAAAGAAAGATAACCAAATTTTAGTTTCCTTAAAAGACGGCCAAAAAACCAATCTTCACGGAACGGCGAGGGCACTCCTGAACAATATGGTTAAAGGAGTATCGGCGGGATGGCAAAAACAGTTGGAATTGGTAGGAACCGGTTATCGTGCCGAAACAGACGGAAAAACATTAACTTTGACGGTCGGATTTTCTCACCCGGTGAAGATAGAGGCACCCGAGGGAATATCTTTTAAAGTAGAGAAATCACTTATCACAATTGAAGGAGCCGACAAAGAAACCGTAGGACAGGTTTCGGCAAATATCAGATCGGTTCGCCCTCCGGAGCCCTATAAAGGCAAGGGAATAAAATATGTCGGAGAGGCAATTCGGAGAAAAGCAGGAAAGGCGGCCAAAGTAGGAGGACCGGGAGCCCTGGGGGCAGCATAATGTCAAACAAAAAGTATTCGCAGAGAAAAAATAGAGTAAGAAAAACCGTCAGGGCAGTCGCGGATAGACCGAGACTATCCGTTTTTCGTTCAAACAAATTTATTTATGCTCAAATAATTGACGACGCGAAAGGCAAAACTTTGGCATCATTTTCCGAGAAAAAGCTGGCAAAAGAAGTTTTATCAAAAGCAAAAACCAAATTGGAAAAAGCGTCTTTGGTGGGGGAAGAAATTGCCAAGCTTGCCAAAAAAGCCAAAGTGACAAAGGTTGTTTTTGATAGGGGAGGATATAAATATCACGGAAGAGTCAAGGCTTTGGCCGAGGCAGCAAGAAAAGGAGGACTGGAATTTTAAAATCATGAATAATCAAAGAAGCAATTATAATTTTCCCAGAGAGATAAAAGAATTTGAGGAAACCGTTGTTCAAATAAACCGTATTTCCAAGAAAACCAAAGGTGGTAACCAAATAAGGTTTTCGGCCCTGGTTGTTATTGGAGACAAAAAAGGCAAAGTGGGGGTAGGACTTTCAAAAGCCCCTGATGTAAGAAGTGCCATACGCAAGGCCATATCCAGTGCGAAAAAGAGATTGATTACGGTGCCCCTAAAAGGTACGACGGTTCCTTACTCCGTAAGAGAGAAATTTTCGGCAGCAGAAATTTTGCTTAAACCCGCACCGGCCGGAAGCGGTATTATTGCAGGAGGACCGATGAGAGTTGTTTTGGAATCCGCGGGCATAAGAGATGTAGTCGGAAAAATTTTGGGAACAAAAAATAAAATTTCCAACGTTTATGCAACACTAAAAGCCCTCGAGACAATTTCCGAAATGAGTTCAAGAAGGGAAAGAAATGACTGACTTACCTAAAATTGTAACAAAAAGAGATAAAAGAGTGGGTCGGGGTTATGGAAGCGGCAAGGGTGGACACACAACCGGTAGGGGTCAAAAAGGACAAAAGGCGCGGGGCGGAGTTTCGATTCTTTTCGAAGGAATGAAAGTCAAAAAGTCTCTTATAAAAAGACTTCCCTTCAGACGTGGAAAAGACAAGTTAAAAGCGGCAGATAAACCGGTAATAATTAAGCTTGGCGCTCTAGAGCTTTTGTCTTCGGGTTCCACCGTTAATGTCGATATCCTTATTAAGGAAGGTATTGTTAATGCGTCGGATGCCAAAAAATTTGGGGTAAAGATTTTAGGGGACGGCAAGATTTCCAAGAAATTGAATATTAGTGTTCCTATTTCCAAAAGTGCAGCAAAATTAGTTGAACAGGCAGGCGGTAAAATACTAAAGTAAATTATGTTTTCCTCGATTGCCCATTTTTTTGTTAGGGTAGCAAAATCCCCCGACATTAGAAAAAAGCTAATCATAACAGCCGTTGTCCTTTTGGTTTTTAGAATTGTTGCTCACGTCCCCGCTGCGGGGATAGATAGAACTTCCCTTTCCGCTCTATTTACCGGAAGCCCGTTTCTTTCTCTACTGGATATATTTTCGGGGGGAACTCTGGCCAATTTTTCGATAATGGCCCTGGGGCTTAATCCTTACATCAACGCGTCAATTATTCTCCAGCTTCTTTCCTATGTGGTTCCTTCTTTGGAAGAGTTGCAAAAAGAGGGTGAGTACGGTCAGGAAAAAATTGACCAATACACGCGCTTTTTGACGGTACCTTTAGCCGCTCTTCAGGGCTTTGGAATGTATTCCCTTCTTAAAAGTCAACACATTATCCAGACATTTTCGCCTCTGGCGCTTTTGTCTTTGGTTTTGACAATGACGGCCGGAACCGTATTTGCGGTTTGGCTGGGAGAACTCATCACGGAATACGGAGTAGGAAACGGAGTATCTCTTCTTATTTTTGCGGGAATTGTGGCAAGGCTGCCCGTTTCTTTGGGACAATCCGCAACTATAGTCCAAACGTCGGATCTTCTAAAGATTTTGGTATTTGTTGTTTTGGCGATTGTTATTATCGGGCTTATTGTTTTTATGAACGAAGCAACGCGGCAAATTCCCGTGAGTTATGCAAGGAGGGCCGGTAGGGAAACTTTGCCATTTTCCTCATATCTTCCCTTGAGGCTTAACCAGGCAGGGGTAATTCCTATTATCTTTGCGGTTTCGTTGGTTCTTTTGCCGTCACTTCTTAGCCAGTTTTTGGCAGGAGTTCCAAATCTTGTGATTTCGCAACTTGCAAGCCGGATAGCCCAAGTTTTTAATCCCCAATCCCTTGTTTATAATTTGACATACTTCTTCTTGGTTTTTGGTTTTACTTATTTTTATACAGCGGTTGTTTTTAACCCCGAAAAAATCTCGGAAAATTTACAAAAGAACGGAGGATTTGTTCCCGGAATCAGACCGGGTCCCCAAACGACCAAATATTTATCTTTCGTACTTTCGAGAATAACACTGGCCGGAGGGATATTTTTGGGTTTTGTGGCGATATTGCCATCTTTTTTCCAAAAATTTCTCGGCATAGCCAATCTCGCCATAGGAGGAACAGGAATACTGATTGTGGTGTCGGTAGTTTTGGAGGCAGTCAGGGATCTTGAAGCGCAATTGGTGATGAGAAAGTACGAAAGTTTCCTTAGATAGTAGATGAATATTATTATTTTAGGTCCGCAAGGCTCCGGGAAAGGTACTCAGGCGCGGCTTTTATCAGAGAAGTTTGGGTTATTTTATCTTGAATCCGGAGATTTTCTGCGGGAGATTGCCAAAAAAGATAAAGAAGTTAACGAAATTATAAATGTTCAAGGAAAGCTTCTTCCCGACGAACAGACATTTTCCCTAATAAAAAACTATTTGGAAGAAAAAGCACCGCTGGCAACAAATTTACTTTTTGACGGCTATCCGCGCTCGGTTAAGCAATACCAGCTTTTAAAAGATTGGCTTATCCAAAAAAGTCAAAAAATTGACATAGCATTCCTGCTTGAAATCAGCGAGGAGGAATCTATCCGTCGGCTTTCGGCACGCAGGGTTTGCGAAAAAGACGGGAAAGTTTGGAATTTAATTACCAATCCGCCGCCATCAGATGAATGTAGTTGTGGAGGAAATCTGATTCAAAGACCGGACGATACACTCGAAAAAATAAAAGTAAGGTTGTCCGAATATCGAAAAACAACAGAGCCTCTGGTTTCTCTATTGGAAAAAGAAAATTTATTGATAAAAATTAACGGCGAAAGACCCATCGAGGTTATTTTCCACGATTTGGTTAATTATGTTAAATAAAATTTCAATAAAAACCAAAGAAGAGGTTGATGTTATGGCCGAAGGCGGAAAAAAGTTGGGTCGAATCAACAAAGCCTTGATGGATGCCGTAAAAATTGGGGGAAACGCATATGAAGTTGAAGAGTTGGCAAATAAGCTTATTGCCAGAGAAGGCGCCGAGGCATCTTTTAAAATGGTGCCCGGATACAAGTGGGCTACTTGCGTGAATATAAATGACGGCCTTGTTCACGGAATACCCTCAAAGGATGTAGTTTTTCATAAAGGCGACGTGGTCAGCATTGATGTGGGCATATACTACAAAGGTTTCCACACCGACACCTCCGATACCAAAGGATTGGAAGTAGATAAACAAACGAGAATGTTTTTGGAAGCAGGTCAAAAAGCTCAAAAAAAAGCAATAAGCGTGGCTAAACCCGGGGGCAGGATTTATGACATATCGAAGGCCATGGAAGATGTAATCCGAGGCGAGGGGTATACTCCCATTGAGGCTCTTGTTGGTCACGGAGTAGGCAGAGAGCTTCATGAAGGCCCGCCAATTCCCTGCCTTGTTCGGGCAAGTAGTGAGGCTACCCCACAAATTACTCCTGGAATGGTGCTGGCGATCGAGGTTATGTACGCACAAGGCGAGCCTGATGTGGAAATTACCAAGGATGGGTGGACAATTCGCATGCGCGATGGTAAAATATCAGCGCTCTACGAGGAGACCGTAGCGGTTACACCGAACGGTCCCCTTGTTTTGACGGAGGCTAAAAGTTAATGTCAAAAGGCGAAAATATTACAACCTTTGACGCAGTTGTAACTCAGGCTTTGCCCAATACCATGTTCAAGGTCGAGCTTGAAGGAGGAAAGGTTATTTTGGTTACCCTAAAAGGAAGAATGAGGAGAAATTATATCCGAATTTTTCCTGGCGACAGAGTCAAAGTTGAAATGACGCCCTATGACACAGAACGAGGAAGAATTGTATACAAATATTAAAAAATGAAAGTTATTAGCTCAATTCAAAAACGCTGTAAAGATTGCAAAATCGTTAAAAGACGAGGAGTTTTGTATGTAATTTGCAAAAACCCCCGTCATAAGCAACGACAAGGGTAACCCCATATGGCAAGAATCGCAGGAATCGAACTGGCTGACAATTGGAAGGTAGATTTTGCACTAACCCGCATTTACGGGATAGGATGGTCGTTGTCCAAAAAAATAGTTTCCAAGCTTAAAATTGATTCGAAGAAAAGGATTTCCGATCTTTCTGCTGAGGAGATAGCCGCTATTTCCGGCGAACTTGATAAATATTCAACCGAAGGAGAATTGGCAAGAAGTGTAAAGAGCAATATCTCGAGACTCCAGGCTATAGGTAGCTACAGAGGTCTAAGACACACAAAGAACCTTCCCGCCCGCGGACAGAGAACCAGGACAAATGCGCGCACCAAAAGAGGAAAAAGAAAGACCGTCGGAGCATTTAAGAAAGAGATTCTTAACAAATTGACCCAAACAAAAGAAGCGGAGACTAAAAAATAATGGCTGAGGCAAAGAAAAGACAATCCGGCATAGGAAGAGCATATATTTCCGCGTCGTTTAATAACACACTTGTGACCGTTACCGATGAAAGCGGAAAGACCTTGGTCTGGGGTTCATCCGGAGCATCCGGATTTAAAGGAACCAGGAAGGCAACTCCCTATGCGGCAACGACAGCGGTTGATAGGGTTATAAAGAAAGCCAAAGACGAGCATGGAATCAACGAGGTAGAAATCTACGTCAAAGGCCCAGGTCCCGGCCGCGATGCGGCGCTACGGGCGATTCGTGCAGCCGGAGTAAAAATTTCAATGATTGCGGATGTGACACCGATCCCGCACAACGGCCCAAGGCCGAAGAAGAAAAGGAGAATTTAGTATGGCGCGATATACAGGACCGAAAGACAGATTATCAAGAAGAGAGGGGTTTGACCTCTTTAGTAAAGGTGCTAAACTTACGCGTCTTGCGGTTCCGCCTGGTGTTCATGGGTCTACAAGGGCTCGGATGCCTTCACAGTACGGACGACAACTTAGGGAAAAACAGAAAGTAAAAAGGATTTACGGCATTTTAGAGAAACAGTTTAGGAAATATGTGGAGTCGGCATTAAAAACCAGAGGCAACACCGGAGAAAAGCTTTTAATCCTGCTAGAGAAGCGCCTTGATAATGTGATTTATAGATTGGGTTTTGTCCCGACCCGGCCTGCCGCAAGGCAGCTGGTTTCCCATAGACATGTTTTGGTAAACGGCAAGAAGGTCAATATTCCTTCTTTTGAAGTTTCCGTTGGCGAGGTAGTAGGTATTTCGGATAAGGCCGCAGAAATTCCTGCAATAAAACAATCGATGGCGGAAAAAGACAGAAAGATTCCCGGCTGGTTGGAGAAAAAAGCCACACTTGGAAAAGTTGTTAAAGAACCTATCCGTGAAGATATTACGGAGCCAATTTCTGAACAGGATATAGTAGAGTTCTATTCGCGTTAGTTTTGAAGGAGGTGATAGGTAATGAATGAACCGATGTTTGAAATAAAACAAGAAACTAAAGAGGGAAACTATGGCAAGTTTGTAGTTTCTCCATTAGAAAACGGTTACGGAAACACCTTGGGAAATTCCTTGAGGAGAGTATTATTGACTTCTCTTCCTGGGGCAGCCATAACCAATGTAAAAATTTCGGGAGTAAAACATCAATTTACAACCCTTAAGGGAATGAAGGAGGATGTTGTTGAATTTTTGTTAAACCTCAAAAAGGTGCGTTTAAGCTATTCGGGAGAAAAGCCGGTTAAGGCTAGCATCTCGGTCAAAAGCGCAGGAGAGGTAAAAGCAAAAGATATCAAGGTTCCCGCTAATGTTAAGATTGCTAATCCGGAATTAGTTTTGGCAAATTTAGCGAAGGGAGCAAAGCTCGATGCAGAAATGGAAATCGAGGGAGGTACAGGATACTCGCCCGCCGAAGACAGAATGACCTCGACAGTGGGGTTAATTCCTCTTGATGCCGCATTCTCTCCCGTTTTACGAGTTAACTATAAAGTTGAGGAAACCCGCGTAGGGCGACTCACCAACTATGATAAGTTGACTTTGGAAATTTGGACGGACGGAACTATTGAACCGAAGGAAGCTTTTACACAGGCTTCAAAGGTTTTGGTTTCATACTTTAACCAAATAGTTTCTCCCAAAAAGGTTGTTAAGACCGAAGAAAAAGAAACTGACACTCTTGGACCGGTAGGAAAGCTTTCGGTCGAAGAGATTGGTCTTCCGACTAGGGTTGCAAATGCTCTTCTTAAGGCAGGGTACGAAACTGTCGAGCAATTGGTCAAAGCCAAGAAAGAGGATTTGGTCAAAGTAAGAAATCTCGGCGAGAAATCCATAAAGATTATCGCAGTCGCGCTTAGCGAAAAAGGGGTTCCTTTCGGACAGTAATGCCATGAGAAAGCAGGTTTTTGGGCGAAAATTCAGCCGTGACAAAGGTTCTCGGCAAGCGCTTTTTCGGTCTTTAATCAAGGCCTTTATTGCTAATGGGAAAATTGAAACAACCAAAGCCAGAGCAAAAGCGATATCCGGAGAAATTGATAAAATTGTTACTTCAACCAAAGGGAGTAATATCGTTTCGGCGAAAAGAAAAGTTTTGAGTTTTCTCGCAAACGATGGGAAAACCACGGAGTTTTTATTCAAAAATGTTACCCCGGCTTTTGCCGAAAGAAAAAGCGGTTTCACAAAAATTACCTATCTACCGAGAAGAATGGGCGATGGCGCCGAAATGGCAAGGCTCGAGTGGGTTGTCGAAATAAAAACCGAGGAAGAAAAAAATAAGAAGAAAGAAAAGAAAAACGAATCCAAAAGTAAAAAAGAAGTTAAAGCGAAGAAATGAACAAAACTTTCCAGCCAAAAGAAAAAGAAATCAAAAGAGTCTGGCACCTAATTGATGCCAAAGGCCAGGTATTGGGAAGACTTGCAACGAAAGTCTCGGGTCTTCTTATGGGCAAGGGAAAAGCCACCTATGCACCCCACCTGGACAGCGGCGATTTTGTGGTTGTCACAAATGCCGAAAAGATTACGGTAACCGGCAAGAAAGCATTACAAAAGGTTTATCGCGGCCATTCCGGATATCCCGGCGGATTCAAAGAAGTTTCTTTTGAGAAAATGCTAAAAGAGCACCCGGAAAGAATAATCGAACACGCGGTTAAAGGAATGCTTCCCGACAATCGTTTAAAGAAAGATAGAATGACAAGATTAAAAGTTGTAGTTGGAGACAAGAATCCTTTTGAGAATAAATTTATGAGTTCTGGTGTTAGTGGGGCCCCCGATTCCGTCGCAGACGGAATGGGGGTGATATAAATGGCTAAAAAATTAAATATCACTTACGCAATCGGGAAAAGAAAAAATGCATCCGCAAGGGTAAGACTTTTTCATGGAAAGGGCGAGAACATAGTTAATGAAATGCCGATTGAGAAATACTTTCCTGGAGAAATAAACAAAACCTTTTGGAGTAAACCCTTTGATTTGACGGAAACAGCAGATAAATATTATGTAACCGTCAGAGTTTTTGGTGGAGGACTGCATGCACAATTGGAAGCGGTTGTCCAGGGAATTGCCAAAGCGCTTTCTTTGGCCAAAAAAGAAGAGTTTCGGCCAATCCTCAAAAAAGCCGGGCTTCTTACGCGCGACTCTCGAATCCGCCAAAGACGTATGGTAGGTATGGGCGGAAAGTCTCGAAGAATGAAGCAGTCTCCGAAGCGTTAATTTGGTCGGGGAGCCGGGAATTGGACCCGGTCCAGACGCACCCCATGCGCCTATTCTACCGTTAAACTACTCCCCGAAAGCTCTTGTATTTTACACTTTGCCATGGTAAAAGGAAACGCAATGGCGGCTAAGAAAAAAGAAATTCCGGAAACAAAACGCCAAGAAGGCTCTTCGGCAAAACTTCAAGCGATTCGCCTTGCAATGGATCAGATTGAAAAACAGTATGGACGCGGTTCTATTATGAGGTTGGGGGAGCGAAGTGAGGCGCAATTAAAGGTCGAAGCAATTCCAACAGGTTCTATAGCACTTGATTTGGCCCTAGGTGTCGGGGGACTTCCCAGAGGAAGAATAGCTGAAATTTATGGCCCGGAAGCATCCGGAAAAACTACTCTTGGTCTTTCTGTAATCGCAGAGGCCCAAAAGAAAGGCGGACAGTGCGCTTTTATCGATGCGGAACACGCCGTTGATCCGACCCGTGCGGAGATTATTGGGGTTAATTTGGACGATCTTTTGATGAGCCAGCCGGATACGGGAGAGCAGGCTCTGGAAATTACCGAGACCCTAATACGTTCCGGAGCTTTAGATGTAATCGTCATCGACTCTGTTGCCGCCCTTGTTCCCAGGGCGGAGCTTGAGGGAGAGATGGGGGATGCTGTAATGGGGATGCAGGCCCGCTTAATGTCTCAAGCCCTAAGGAAATTAACAGGCGCGATTTCCAAGTCCAAAACCGTCCTTATCTTTACGAACCAGCTAAGACAAAAAATCGGAGTGATGTTCGGAAACCCGGAAACGACTCCCGGAGGTCTCGCCCTTAAATTTTACTCGTCAGTAAGAATTGACCTAAGAAGAATTGAAGTACTTAAAGATGGTGAACAAGTCATTGGCTCGCGCCACAGAGCCAGGGTTGTCAAAAACAAAGTTGCGCCTCCTTTGAGGGTAGCCGAATTTGACATAATGGAGAAAGAAGGAATTTCCCGCTCCGGAGGGCTTCTGGACGTTGCCTGCGAGCTTGGAGTAATTGCGAAAAGCGGCTCCTTCTTTAACTATGACGGAAAACCTATCGCTCAAGGAAGAGAAGGTGCAAAGGCTTATATCGAGGAACACGCGAGGTTTGCGGAGGAACTGGATAAAAAAATCAGAGACGCAGTTGCTGCAGGAAAGAAATTGCCCAAAGAGCTGGGAGAAGAAAAAGAGGAGTAATTCCTCATGCCCATAATCACTTCGATAAAGCCCCAGAAAAACAAAAAGAGGATAAACGTTTACCTCGATTATAAATTTGGTTTCGGCATCGATCTGGATAATTTTGTTCTCTCGGGACTGAAAGTCGAACAGGAGTTGTCGGACGAAGAAGTTGAAAAGATTGTCAAAAAAGCCGAATTTCAAAAGACTTATGATAAATTTTTGAGATTTGCAATGCTTAGACCAAGAAGCGAAAAAGAGCTGGAAGGCTGGCTAAAAAGAAAAAAGGTTCACGAAAGTATGCACAAGGACTTGTTTAATCGATTAAAGCGCATGGATTTGGTGGATGATAAGAAATTTGCCGAGTGGTGGGTCGGTCAGCGCAATGAATTTAAGCCCAGGGGGGTTCGGGCGCTTGCCCAGGAATTAAGAATGAAGGGGATAGACAGAGAAGTGGTCGAGCAGGTCCTCATGGAAACGCCAATGAACGAAGAGAAAATTGCGAAGGAACTTTTGGAGAAGAAAATGTATAGGTGGAAAAACCTGCCCAAAAGAGAAGCCAGCTTGAAGATGACACAGTTTCTTGCAAGAAAAGGGTTTGGTTGGGACGTAATCAAAAAGGTGGTAAGAATTGACCACGCGGAGGAGTTGGGGTAAAATAAGCACGGAGTAAAAGAATTATGCTGAAGAACGCTTACAAGGTTTCTTCTTGCGCCACCCCCTCAATTTAAAGGGTCGGACTTCTTTTGCTCCCAAAAAATATGGCAGACGATGATATCAAGGTATTAGTCGAAGATTTGAGGCGCGATAGGGAGACTCTCGAAAAGCGTCAGGAAGCTCTCAAGAAAAGAGAAGAAGAACTTACTTCCCGTCTTGAGAAGGTTTCCAATATGACCAGCGACGAAGCTCAAAAAATCCTCTTGGATGAAATCCAAAAAAAGCTTACCCCCGAAATCGCAAAGAAAATTAGGGCTTCAGAAGAAAAAGTAAAAGAGGAAGCCAACGAAAAAGCACAGGAAATTCTGGTCGATGCGATGAAGCATGGTGTGACTTCTTATGTTGCCGAGTATACGGTTTCAACAGTTACGGTTCCAGACGAGGATGTTAAAGGCAGAATTATTGGGGCAGGCGGAAGAAACATAAGGACTTTCGAAAAAGAAACCGGGGTAGAAATCGAACTCGACGAAACCAACGAAATTAGACTTTCCTCTTTCGATTCCATTAGGCGCGAAATTGCCAAAAGAGCGCTCGAAAACCTAATCCGCGACGCCAGAATTCAGCCATCAAGAATTGAGGAAGTCGTTAAGCAAACCAAATCCCAAATGGAAGATGTGCTTTTGGAGGAAGGAAGAAAGATTGCACAGGAATGTGGAGTGTTTAATCTTCCGGTCGAACTATTAAAACTTATCGGAAGATTTAAGTTTAGAACTTCATATGGTCAGAACTTGGGAATTCATACAATCGAGGAAACAAAAATCGGCGTTGCAATTTCCAATGAGGTTGGTGCAAACACGGACATTGTGCGTTTGGGTTGTCTCCTTCATGACATCGGTAAAGTTGTAACAGAACAGGAAGGAACACATGTTGAAGTTGGGGTATCGGCGTTGAAGAAATACGGACTTCCCAAAGAAGTAATTGCAACTGTTGCCGAGCACCATGAAGATAAGCCGTTTTCTTCGGTTGAATCTTCGATAGTTTGGATTGCCGATGCAATTTCCGGCTCCCGTCCGGGTGCCCGATATGAACCCCACGAAGAATACATCAAAAGGATGACGAAGATCGAGGAGATTGCCCAGGGATTTCCCGGGGTCGAATCCGTAATGGCATTTCAAGCCGGAAGAGACGTAAGGGTTGTGGTTAAGCCGGACGAAGTTGACGATGACAAATTAACAGTATTGGCCCATGATATTGCCCAAAGACTTGAAAAAGAAGCAGAATATGCGGGACAAATTAAAGTGACCGCGATACGCGAGGTTAGGGCATCCGATACCACAAAAGCAAAGTAGTTTAATGAAAATATTACTTCCTGTCATCCTAACTCTCATAGGAATAGTAGTAATTATTAATACTTTCGCTACACTTATCGGCAAGTTTCAGGCACCATCAAAAATCACCAAACATTTTTCTCCATCTCCTAGACCGACACCAACTTCCACCCCCAGGCCATTAACTTTTGCCGAAATGAACGCCCTATATGGTCCATGCGTTTTCTTGCCAACCCTTTTTTATCACCACATCCAAAGTCCGGAAGCCGCAAAACAAAATAAACAAACGGCTCTTACGATTGACACGGATTTCTTTCGAAATCAAATGAAGTACTTAAAGGAAAAGGGTTATCATACGGTTTCTATGAATGACTTGACCAGCTTTTTTGACAACGGAATACCTATTTCATCCGGAAGCATACTTTTGACCTTTGACGATGCGTACGCGGATTTCGCCTCGGATGCTGTTCCAATCTTAAGAGAGTTTGGTTTCAAAGCAACTCTTTTCGTTCCAACCGGCCTAGTCAACAACCCAGGCTATTTAACGTGGGATACAATTTCCTCTTTGATGCCGGGGGGAGATATTCTTTTTGCCAATCACACCTGGTCTCATCATAACTTGCTCGCGGCGGAAAACGTTATAGAAAAAGAAATTTCCACAGCAGACACGCAACTGGCGGAAAAAGGACTAAACAGTCCTAAAGTTTTCGCATATCCTTATGGTCTCTCAAGCGCACCGGCTGAAACATTTCTTACAAAATTGGGTTATAAATTGGCGTTTACTACGGTCCCGGGTTCTACTCTTTGCAAAAAATTAAGGTTTGATTTGCCAAGAGTAAGAATAGGAAATGCCGATTTGTCCGCCTATGGTTTTTGACCAAAAACTTGACATTTTTGACTGGTTACACTATTCTTTTGGGCTAGAATGACTAAGCGAGAACTTTTGGAACAAGTTGCACGAAAAGCTCACCTCACAAAGAGGGCAGCAAAAGAAGCAGTAGAGGTATTTTTAGCAGAGATTGGCAGGACTCTTTCAAAAGGCGAAAAGGTTGTTCTTTCGGGATTCGGCACGTTTAGGGTTATTTCAATGAAAGGCAAGACCGTTAAGATCCCCGGAACGGAAAAGTTGGTTACAATCAAAGCGCATCGCTCCCCCCGTTTTACTCCAGGAAAGAAGTTCAAAAGACAAGTAGTGAGATAATTTTCAATTCCTGAATGTTATACTTGGCTTGTGGATAAGGCCATAATAGTAAATCATTTGGTGAAAAACTTCGAAGTAACCGAGAAGAAACCTGGTCTTTTTGGCTCCTTCAAAAGTTTGATTTCTCCTTCCAGAAAAACGGTTCGTGCACTTAAAAATATTTCTTTTATGGTTCAACCCGGAGAGTTGGTTGGATTTATCGGTCCCAATGGGGCAGGAAAAACGACTACTCTAAAAATTCTTTCCGGTCTTCTTTATCCGACGAGCGGTTTTACCCAAGTTTTAGACTTCGATCCATGGGAGAAAAATCCGGAATTTTTAAAACAAATTTCCTTAGTGATGGGCCAAAAAAATCAGCTATGGTGGGATCTTCCCGCAATCGAAACATTCGAATTAAACCGCGCAATCTATGATATTCCAAAAAAGGAATATGAAGATTCTATTAATGAACTGGTTGAACTTCTGGACGTGGGCAAAATTCTTAATATTCAGGTCAGAAGACTTTCTCTAGGTCAAAGAATGAGGTTGGAGCTTGTTGCGGCTCTACTTCATAAACCCAAAATACTTTTTCTTGACGAACCGACGATTGGACTCGACCTTATCGGACAACAAAAAGTTCGAGACTTTATTTATGAATACAACAGAAAAAATGAGGCAACGATTCTTCTTTCTTCTCATAACATGGATGACCTTATCGACTTGGCAAGAAGGGTAATAGTGATTAACGAGGGAAAAATTATTTTCGACGGCGCACTGGAAGAACTGGTCAAAAGATTCGCGAAGGAAAAAATTATCAAAGTTTCGTTGTCTCACGAAATTGATATCAAACTTCTCGAGAAAATCGGCTCTATTAAGAAAATTTCTTTCCCGCAGGTTACCTTTTCTGTTCCAAGGGCAACTGCAGCGGTCGCGGCGGCGGAAGTTTTGCAGAATTTTCCGATAGAAGATTTGACGATAGAAGAGGTTCCGATTGAAGAGGTAATAAGAAGAGTTTTCGGTTCTAAATGAAAAAATACCTCTCCGTTTTTAAAATTTCCTTCCAGCAGGAATTTGTCTACCGCCTGAATTTTATAATGTGGCGAGTGAGAAATGTTCTTCAAATTTTTCTTATTTTTTTCCTTTGGAATGCCGTTTTTAGTCAGCCGGGGGCGATTGTCTTTGGTTATGACAGAGCAAAAATTCTTACATACGTGTTTGGAATTCTGGTTCTGCGGGCAATAGTTTTTTCGGCAAGAACGGTTGATGTTTCCGGAGAAATATCCAGCGGCGATCTGACCAATTATCTCTTAAAACCCGTAAGCTATTTCAAATACTGGTTTACCAGAGACCTTTCAAGTAAAGTGCTTAATTTGGGATTTGCGACAGTGGAGACAACCATACTTTTTTTGATACTTAAGCCTGTTTTCTTTTTACAAACTAACCCCACCCTAGTACTGGCGTTTGTGATTTCGATTTTTCTGGCGGTTTTTTTGTATTTCCACATTCTTTTTGTTGTTAATCTTGTAGCATTTTGGACGCCCGAGTCCGGTTGGGCTTTCCAGTTTCTCTTCATGGTAATAATTGCCGAGTTTCTTTCTGGAGGAATATTCCCCTTGGATATCTTGCCGTTGGCCTTTCAAAAAGCAATTTATCTTTTGCCTTTTCCTTATGTGTTGTTTTTTCCTTTACAGGTCTATTTGGGTAAGATTGCAACCAGCGCGATTCTCGTGGGATTAATTACCTCAGGCCTTTGGCTTGTTATCTTGAACTTGATACTTAGGTACTTATGGAATAAGGGATTGCGCCGCTATGAGGCCGTAGGAAGGTGAAAAAACTAATAAAATATTTCAGGATTTGGTGGTTGATGAGCCGCAATTCCTTTATGAATGTTTTGTTTCAAAGGATGGCGTTTATGATTTTTTTGGTAGGAAAAGTTTTAAGGTTTTTGATGTTTTTCGGATTTCTCTTTTTTCTTTTGAAAGGCACAAAAAATCTTGCCGGCTACAATTTAAACCAGACAATATTTTTCTTCCTTACTTTCAATTTTGTCGATGTGGTTGCCCAATTTCTTTTCCGAGAGGTTTACAGGTTTCGCCCGCTGGTAGTCAATGGCGGGTTTGATTTGGTTCTTACAAAACCGATGAGTGCGCTTTTTAGGGTTCTTATGGGGGGAGCGGACGTAATTGACCTTGCTACAATTCCTCCGCTTATTTTTGCAATTTATTGGGTCGGAAACTTACTTCATCCGACACCCTTGCAGCTGGTATTATTTTTATTCCTACTGGTTAACGGACTTCTTATAGCAACAGCCTTCCATATCGCAGTATTGGGGTTCGGAATAATTACTCTAGAAATAGACCATACAATTATGATTTACAGAGATTTAAGCTCCTTGGGCCGCTTGCCCATTGATATCTATAAGGAACCCCTTAAGTCCGTCCTTACCTTTTTGGTTCCTGTTGGGATTATGGTAACTTTACCTGCCAAAGCCTTAATGGGTTTAGTAAGCCCCTTGGGGGCTTTAGCCTCTTCGCTTATCGGAATTTTGGGAATAATTCTCGCTGTTAGATTTTGGAAGTTTGCTTTAACAAAATATGCCAGTGCTTCCAGCTAAAAAAATTAAAAGTCTTCTCGTAATCTGCGGGCCGACCGCCACGGGTAAAACTTCTCTGGCTCTAAAACTGGTCCGGAAATTCAACGGCGAGATAATATCGGCAGATTCAAGACAGATATATAAGGGTTTTGACATAGGGACGGGTAAAGATTTGCCTCAGATACCGAAATCGGCAAAGGTATGGGGCTATGATCTGGTTGGGTCAAAGGAGGAATTCAGTGTTTCAAAATATATAGCCTTCGCCCAAAAAGTACTGGCCGGTATTTGGTTAAAAGGAAAATTACCAATTTTGGTTGGGGGAACGGGCCTTTATATTAAAGCTGTCGTAGACGGGATTCCGACGGCCTTTATCCCCAAAAACTTCGAGCTTAGGGAAAACCTGAAGGATAAAAGCACGGACGAGCTTTTTGAAAGTCTGGCTCAGCTCGACTCGGTGAGGGCAGCCTCAATGAATGCATCGGATAAAAAAAATCCCCGAAGGTTGGTTCGTGCGATAGAGATTGCCCAATGGAGGCTTTCCGGCGTTGAGCCGAAAAGAAAGGTTGTAAAGCCGGATTCCGTGCTTTTCATTGGTCTTAATGCTCCGCGCGAGAAGCTTTTTAAGGTTATAAGAGAAAGAGTCGAAAAACGTCTTAGGGAAGGCTTGGTAGGGGAAGTCAAGAATTTGCTCAAATCTGGAGTTTCTTGGGAGGACCAGGCGATGACCTCGCTGGGTTATAGGCAATGGAGAGGTTATTTTGAAGGAAAAGAAACCCTTCCCGAAGCCACTAAAAACTGGTTGCGCGAGGAGCAAAAATATGCCAAAAGACAGATGGCCTGGTTTAAAAGGGACAAAAGAATAACTTGGTTTGACATCACGGATAAGGCATTTGACGAAAAGGTGGAAAAATTGGTCAAAAGATGGTATAACATTCGGTAAGGAATATGATTCAGAAAGTTGAAATTTCCCACAAAACCGTTATCTTTACGGTTCTATTTTTGCTTTTGTTGTGGTTTCTCTATTTCATCAGGGACATAATCTTGGGGCTTTTCGTCGCTCTTTTGATTATGGCAATCCTAAATCCGATTGTTTCAAAACTCTACAAATTTAAGATTCCAAGAGGTTTTTCCGTATTGGTTGTATATATAGCCGTTTTGGGAATATTTGGGCTTGTAATAGCAGCCGTAGTTCCCCCGCTTGTTGAGCAAACATCAAGCTTGGTCTCAAAACTACCGATATATATTTCCACATTGGGAATTGATAGGGTAGTGAGCAGGGAAATATCCGCCCAGTTTCTTTCGCAAATAGGAAGTCTGCCCGGGCAGGCGGTTAAAATCGGATTTTCAATTTTCTCCAATATTTTAGGCGTTATAACCGTATTAATTTTCGCTTTCTACCTTCTTTTGGTTAGGGATAAGATAGATGACCAGCTAGTTTTTCTTTTCGGCGAGAATAAAAAAGAGAAAGTCGGAAAGACGATAGATATGTTGGAAAGCCGCCTTGGAGGCTGGGCAAGGGCTGAGTTGGCCCTGATGTTGGTTATTGGTGTAGCCAGTTTTCTGGGACTTACTATCTTGGGTATTCCTTACGCGCTCCCTTTGGCAATCTTGGCCGGGCTTTTAGAGATTGTTCCTTATTTTGGCCCGATAATTTCGGCAATACCGGCAGTTATTATCGGACTCAGCATTTCGCCCTTAATGGGATTGGCAACCGTAGCTTTAGCTTTGCTTATTCACCAGAGTGAAAATTATCTTTTTACTCCAAAAATAATGGAGAAGTCTGTTGGTGTAAATCCGATTATTACGCTTCTTGCACTTTCCATAGGATTTAGATTGGCAGGTATGGCGGGAGCTGTAATTTCCGTTCCGGTAGTCCTTACTATACACGTTCTCGCAAGCCAGTACATTCCTTCTAAGACAACTTCCTAAACCATCAAAAAACCCCTCCGTGCGGGGTTTTTTGTACTCTGGAGGCTAGTAGTCGCTTCGCTTCTAGCTCCCCTCCATCACAAAAAATACCCGTTTTTCAACGGGTACTTTTTGCTCTGGAGGCTAGTAAGCCAGGTTCTGTTATTAGACGATAATCTATCTTTGCCCTCAAACCTTGGGGCTCGGGAAAGCTACCTCAAACGCCCCTTTCGGAGGTTGCAGCGGGGAGGATTGCCCCTTTTCACTCGTTTCCCTTGACCTTTAAAGTCTCGGGACCGACATAGTCTCTGTGGCTCTGTACTAGCGCTTGCGCGTACCGCCTTACGGCGGCCACCCTGCTTTCTGCTGCCTGGACTTTCCTCCCGCCTAAATATGAAATTTTTGGCGGGTAATCGTCCTTCCTCCAGAGTGAGGGTAGTATAGCAAAAAAGGCGTCTTTTTTCAATTTACCGAAGGTAATTGACTTGATAATAAATTAAAGGCAAAATGGGGGAGATATATGGCTAAAGGTTTGGGATTTGCCCTCATTGGTTTTCTAATCGTAATAGTTGGAATAGGAGCTTTTTTGGCGGGGAAAAAAGGAATCTCTATAAAAGTTTCAACTCCTTCGACCTCAAGCCCGTCTGGCACCCTTTCTACCCCGACACTGGAAGATGAAACAGAGTTTATTAAACAGGCGGTATACAAAAAATTGAATTCCGATGAAACAAAATTGGTAGTCACTATCAGTAAAATACAAGGCAACTATGCAAAAGGGGGAGTTACTGACGTGGGTTCGGAGGTCGGAGGGGGATATTTTTTGGCAGCCAAGACCCAAACTGGCTGGGTAGAGGTTTATGACGGTCAGTCCAATCCCACGTGTTCAGAGATAGCTCCCTATAATTTCCCCACAGACGTAGTTCCGGAGTGTATGGATGCCAATAATAATTTAACAACCAGATAATCAAATGACAGGATACGTTGGAAAAATTGAAGAGCTGACTTTAAATAATGCCTATTTTAGGCAGATACTCTTTACCGCTCCACATTCCCAGCTTGTTCTTATGAGCTTAAAACCCGGCGAGGAAATAGGCTCGGAAGTTCACCCTAATGTTGACCAGTTTTTCAGGTTTGAAAAGGGTCAGGGCAAAGTTGTGCTGAATGGGGAAGAAAGTGCTGTTTCGGACGGGTATGCGGTGGTTGTTCCTGCAGGAACGGAACACAATGTTGTTAATACGTCACAGACCGAAGAACTAAAACTCTACACTATTTATTCTCCGCCAAACCATCCCGACGGAACTATCCATAAAACCAAAGAGGAAGCAGAGGCAGCAGAAGCAGCAAAGACTGCCCACTAAATTTGAATTTGAGGTCTTCTTGTAATACAATCCATTCGCCATTACAGGACTAATCGTTCTTACTCATAGAGGAGGAGGAATATGACCAGCCTAATGGAACTTGTCCGATCTGCCTCAATCAGCGCTCGTGAGCTCATTGAGGTCCTGGGAAGCCTTGCTTTCGGTGGCCGAGACTTCGGCTTTGTGGAAGCAAGCCAGGTGATTGCGCTCTTTGACCGTTGCAGTCCGGCCATGACAAAGGAGGACTACATCCAAGTCAGAGACAAATGTCGCGAAGGCTCGAGAGGGCTCCAGGGATCCGGCAAGGCCAATGCGGCCAGAGAATATGCCCAAGTGGCGGATGCCGCGGAGGCCAAGGCCGCAAGAATGCCTTAGGGCAGAAAAAAAAGGACAGAGCCCACCCGGGGTGACTGGTAGACCAGTCTTAAATCTGTCGTGTTTTTTTGGCTTGGAAATATGTTAGGCTAAAATTGCCGTGCTTGCCAAAATCTCTTCGGGTGCAGCCGTTGGCCTTGATGCTACCCTGGTTGATGTTGAAGTTGATATCGCAGAGGCCGGTTTACCTTCATTTACCATAGTCGGGCTTCCCGATAAAGCGGTTGAAGAGTCGAAGGAAAGGGTGCGTTCGGCTATTAAAAACAGCGGTGCGGATTTCCCCATAAGTAGAATTACCGTGAATTTGGCTCCCGCCGATTTGCCAAAGGCTGGGCCTGCCTACGACCTGCCCATAGCCTTAGGGATATTAATAGCTTCGGGCCAGATTAGTCCGGATCTAGCCTTAAGTCTGTTTCTGGGCGAGCTTTCCTTGGATGGAAGCCTTAGGCACACAAATGCGATTTTACCCATGGCCTTTTTGGCCAAAGAAAAGAGATTTAAAAAAGTTTTTGTGCCTAAAATTAACGAAAAAGAGGCCAGTGTAGTGTCCGGCATAGATGTTTATCCTGTCGAATCCCTGCTGGAGCTTGTGCGCTTCTTTGCCAAAACTTTGGAAATCGAGCCTGCCCCCAAAATAAAATTAACCTCATTGTTGGTCAAAAGCGAAGCTGAATTCGACTTTTCCGAAATAATCGGCCAGGAAGCTGCCAAAAGGGCAATGGAAATAGCAGCAGCAGGTGGACACAACATCTTTATGAAAGGAAGTCCGGGCTCGGGAAAAACCATGCTGGCCAGAGCTCTGCCCGGAATTCTGCCCACAATGACGGAGGATGAGGCTTTGGAGGTAACCAAAATCTACTCAATAACCGGAAATCTTCCGCAGGGAGAATCAATTGTTTCAGCCAGGCCTTTTAGAAGTCCCCATCATACAACCAGTAGAATTGGTCTTATTGGAGGAGGCTCGAATCCTTCTCCTGGGGAGATTTCTCTTGCTCACAGAGGAGTGCTTTTTTGCGATGAATTTCCCGAGTATCCCAGGAACGTCTTGGAATCTTTGCGCCAGCCAATGGAGGATGGGGTAATCACAATATCACGTGCCAAAGGCTCCGTAACCTATCCGGCGACCTTTATTCTCGTTGCAGCTTCGAATCCCTGCCCCTGCGGCTATTATGGCGACCCGAAGCGTGCCTGTACCTGTCTGCCGGGGCAGATTGCCAGGTATGAAAAAAGAGTTTCAGGGCCCATCCTGGACAGAATCGATATTCATATTGATGTGCCGTCGGTGGAAGCCCAGAAATTGGTAGGGAAGTCGGATGTTAAAAGCGAGGCTTCAAGATTAATCCAAAAAAGGGTGCAGAAGGCTAGGGAAGTACAGAATAAACGTTTTAAAAACACAAAGATAAAGTCAAACAGCGAAATGAATACAAAAGAGGTTAAAAAATTCTGCGAGCTTTCGGATGAGTGTCGTACAATGTTGACAAGTGCCGTTGCGACAATGAATTTAACAGCAAGGAGTTATTTCAAGGTAATTAAGATTGCCCGGACAATTGCGGATTTGGCTGGAGAAGCCAAAATAAGTACTCTCCATATCGCCGAGGCTCTCCAATATCGTCCCAAAGATATATTATATTAACAGTCTGATAAAATGCGCATATGCGTTTAGTAATTCAGAGGGTAAGAAAAGCCAAGGTTACCGTTCCGGGAAACGGCAAGGTTGTGGGGCAAATAGGTCCTGGCCTTTTTGTTCTGGTTGGTGTTAAAAAAGGAGATACACTTGCGGACGCAGAAGTTTTGGCCGAAAAGCTTTTAAAATTGCGAGTAATGGCAGACAAAGAAAAAAAAATGAATCTCTCTGTAGGTGATATTGGGGGAGAATTCCTGGTTGTTTCCCAATTTACTTTATACGCCGATACATCCGGCGGAAACAGGCCGTCTTTTATCAATGCTGCAGAGCCGGAAGAAGCAAAAAAAGTTTATGAACATTTAGTCTCTCGACTCAAAGAAAAGGGTGCAAAAGTCGAAACCGGTAGTTTTGGAGATTATATGGAAATTGAAACGGAGCTGGATGGTCCTGTAACTATTGTCTTTACCACAAAAGGCCCCGAGCATTTGCTTGGGTGACCTTTTGTACACTAGAAAGTTCAAAGATTAGTTTCCACCAATTTTGAACATTGTTGTGCCGCAAACTTCACAAACAGCCTTTGTGGCTTTCTTTCCGTTTTTCATTGTTACGGATTGAGCGTTCTTTCCTTCTCTCTTTGCTCGACACTTTACACAGTACATCATTTAACATTCACCCCCTTTCCTGGGCAGATATCTGCTTGGCTTTAATGCCAGGCTAAGTATATCACTAGCTCCAAGGCTAGAATGAAGCTAACGAGAAGTAGGCTTCTTAGTATCGCACGCTTGGCCAACCTTAAATCGTCTTGTTTGGCCAATGTCACGGCACTTTTTTGAACGTGAGAAGCTCCAGATTCAGCCTCAGAGCCTCTAGTAATTTGCCCCTTGACACCCGAGGCTAAACTCTCTTTTTTAGCCTCAGGAGACCAAGAGACGGTAAAGTGGTGATGAGGTGCAACCTTCTGGTCCCTTGTCCTTCTTTTGCCCATTTGGCTATATCAAACATCCTTGACAGGGTATTTGCAAGATGTAAAAATGTCGGATGAATGTCATTTACGTTATCCTCGCGGTTTTGGCCATTTGGCTTTTGGCACTAACGGTTTTCTTTATTATTTTTCGGCTTTTTTTTGCCCGGTTGGTCAAAGGAACCAAGCAAGAAGACTTAAAAAAGACCTTGGAGGCAATTTTAGCCCTTGAGGATAAAAATGCTAGTGATTTAATTAAAGTAGACAGAGAAATTAAAAGGCTTGAAGATGATGGCAAATTCCATGTTCAAAAGATGGGGTTGGTCCGCTTTAATCCCTTTAAAGAAACAGGAGGAGATCACAGCTTCTCCTTAGTTCTTTTAGACGCTAAAGATACCGGTGTAGTAATAACGGGATTGCACACACGGGAGCGTACAAGAGTTTATCTTAAATCGGTTAAAGAAGGCCGGCCCGAGTTTGAGCTTTCGGAGGAAGAGAAGAAAGCTCTTTTTAGAGCCCAAAGAGGCTAAAATGAAAGAATATTTAGACAAAATTTCAAAGTTTATTTCGTCAAAGGTATTTATGACCTTCCTGACGTTTTTCGGAATATACCTTTTTTCAACAGGAATTTCTTACGCCGTGTTTTCGTACTTGGTAGCAAAACCGTCGGTTCCGACATCTACGGGAACTGGAATTGGAGCTACCCGGTCAAAAATAAGTGCCGATCTTCCAAAAACGGAGGTGTGTCCAATAAACGGCGGAAAGTTCACAAAAATTGAAAAAGGTATTTGGGAAACCCGACGCCCGATTGCCGCAATGATTGAAAATCACCAAGAAGCCCGTCCGCAATCCGGCCTTTCCCATGCGGATGTAATTTATGAGGCGGTGGCCGAAGGAGGGATAACCAGATTTTTGGGGATATTCTACTGCGGAGCAGCTTCGGAGGATGTAAAAATTGCTCCCGTTAGAAGTGCAAGAATTTACTTTGTTAACTATGCCGCGGAGTACGGAAACTTCCCGATATTTATGCATGTGGGAGGTGCCAATGACTATTCGGGTTTCGGAGACACAGTACCTTCGGTTCGCGCCCTTGAAGCTTTGGAAACAATGGGATGGAGAGTCCCGGGTGGAAATGATTTCGATACGACCTATGATTCGGGATTTCCCGTTTTCTGGCGCAATTATGACAGACTAGACCATCCGGTTGCTACAGAGCATACGATGGTAGCTTCTTTGGATGCAGCATATGCCCAGGCAGCAAAAAGAGGATTTGGGGCCAAGGATGAAAAAGGTGTGTCGTGGGATAAGAACTTTGTTTCTTGGAAGTTTGCGGACGACAAGCCTGTGGGTTCTGCGGACGCAAAGGATATTAGTTTCAATTTTTGGGATAGCATGTCGGGCTACACGGTGGAATGGAAATATGATTCTGGGAAAAACGGCTACTTGAGATTTAACGACGGTAAGCCGAATACGGATTTGGAAAACAACCAACAACTTTTTGCGAAAAACGTTGCAATTGTCTTTGCTATAGAAACAGGTCCCGTTGACAGAAACCTTCATATGTTCTATACAACCATAGGAGCAGGGAAGGCCCTTGTTTTTCAAAACGGAACTGTTATAAAAGGAACTTGGGAGAAGGATTCTCGAACTGCTCGAACGGTTTTCTTTGACGGGAACGGAAAAGAAATATCTTTTGTTCGAGGAACTATCTGGATTGAAGTTGTTCCTGCCTTAAACAAGGTGACTTACTAGTCAAGGCCTGCCCCAAGCAAAATGGCCGAGCTATCAGACATCATTACCTCAAAAGTTAGGATTAAGATTTTGGAGTTATTTTTCTCCAATCCGAAAGAAATGTATCATGTGCGCGGAATTGTCAGGGAAATAAAAGAAGAAATAAATGCCGTTAGGCGTGAACTTTCTCATCTTGAGGCAAATGGGATATTAAAGAAAGAGCAAAGAGGAAATAGAGTTTATTATTGGGTAAGGAGCGACCACCCGCTTTACGGAGACTTTGTCGGCATGGTTTCAAAGACAACCGGTTTGGGCAAAACGATTGTCGATAATAAAAACAAAATCGGAAAAGTTCTTTATGTGATGTTTTCGGGCAAATTTGCCAGAAGAAAAGACAGAAAAACAGACGACCAAGTGGATATTTTGGTTGTAGGCGATGTTGTTTTGCCGGAACTTGCAACCTTGATACGTCTTGAAGAGTCAAAAAGGGGGAAGGAAATAAACTATACGGTTATGAGCAAAGACGAGTTTGATTTCAGAAAAAAGAGGCGCGATCCTTTCCTTTTGGGCATTCTTTCGGGTAGTCGCACAATGATTATCGGGGACGAGGAGGAGTTGGTAGGCTAACTTCAATGGGATTATCCGGCCCACTTAAGAAAGTTATTGTTATTTTTTTGCTGACGCTTGTTTGTGTATATGTTAGTTTGTCGCCGGGTTTCAATTTTCTGGGAAAAAGCTTTAAATTGCCGGGACTTGATGTAAAAATCGGCAACCTGGAAATAAAGAGGAACTTCAATTTGGTCTTGGGATTGGACTTGGCCGGAGGAAGCCATCTGGTTTTTGAAGCCGACACATCGCAACTCAGCTCCGGAGATAAAAAAGATGCTCTAGAATCAGTAAAGAGCATTTTTGAGCAACGGGTAAACTTCATGGGAGTTTCTGAGCCCAATATTCAGCTCTCGTCCTTTGAAGGAAAAGATAGAATAATCGTTGAACTTCCGGGAATAAAAGATACCCAAGCTGCAGTTTCTTTGATAGGAAGGACGGCAAGATTAGATTTTCGTGAGTTTATAGACGAGAAGGATGCAACCCAAGGCGCGACTCTTCTAAATACAAGACCCACTGGGTTTACGGGTGCGGATTTTAAAAAGGCGACACCCGATTTTGATCAGCAGCTGTCAAGGCCAATTATTTCTTTTGAAACAAAACAGGAATCTGCCCAAAAATTTGGGGAGATTACTACGAAATTAGTAGGAAAATATCTGATTGTTTTTTTAGATGACGCCGTTCTTTCAATTGCAACGGTGCAAGAGCCGATTACACAAGGAAAGGGACAGATTAGCGGGGCTTTTACGGTAGAACAAACCAAACTTTTATCAAAATTAATGAACGCCGGTGCTTTGCCTGTTCCGGTAATGCTTGTTCAGGAGCAGACAGTTGGAGCAACTTTGGGGGCAGAGTCCGTATCAAGAAGCGTCCGCGCCGGACTGGTGGGACTTGGAATGGTGCTTTTATTTATGTTTTTGGCATACGGAAAACTGGGTCTATTTGCCGATTTAGCGCTTATCATCTACGGAATCCTGACCCTGGCGCTTTATAAATTCATTCCCGTTGTTCTGACACTTCCCGGCATCGCAGGATTTTTGCTTTCGGTTGGAATGGCAGTTGACTCCAACATTTTGATATTCGAGAGATTCAAGGAAGAAAAACCCAGAAGACCATTGGCGGATGCTTTGGAGGTTTCTTTCGGAAGAGCTTGGGATTCAATCAGAGATGCAAATATTGCAACACTTGTAACCGCATTTGTTTTGGCAAATCCTCTTGATTGGAGTTTTCTTAATACCTCGGGACCTGTCCGGGGATTTGCCATTACCCTGGCGTTGGGAATAGGACTTAGCTTATTTACCGGAATCGTCGTGGTTAGGAATTTGTTAAGAGTATTTATACGCAAATGATTAGGTGGATGCACTATCGGCTTTTATACGCTGCCATTTCCGGAATTGTTATTGCCGTGGGAATTTTTAGTCTATTTAAGTGGGGCTTAAACATTGGCATTGATTTTAAAGGAGGGGCTATTTTGGAATATAAATTTGCCAAGCAGGTTTCGGAAGAGCAGATATCCTCAATTGTAAAAAATGCTGGTGGGGTAGCCTCAATACAAAAAACAGGAGACGGTTCGTATTCGATTAGGTTTGCTCCAATCGATTCCAATCAGAAAACCGTAATTACCGCCCTTCTGCAAAAGAATTTCGATGCCGAGGAGTTAAGATTTGAAAATGTGGGCCCCACAATTGGTCCGGAACTTGTCAAGAAAACAGTCTATGCTCTTTTAATTTCGGCCAGTGCAATTCTTCTTTGGGTTGCATACCAATTCAAAAGCATTAAGTTTGGAACAAGTGCGGTTTTGGCGATGTTTCATGACTCGATTGTTCTTATTGGAATGTATTCTTTATTGGGACACTTCTTCGGGGCAGAGGTCGATTTTCTTTTTGTAACAGCACTTCTTACAATTCTTTCTTTCTCTGTGCACGACACAATTATTGTTTACGACAGAATTCGAGAGGCTCATCGCAAAACAGGAGGCGATGTCGCGGAACTGGCAGATAAAGCTATGACCGAAACAATGGTTAGGTCTTTAAATAATTCTTTTACGATAATATTTATGCTTGTAGCACTTATTCTTTTGGGTGGAACGACAGTCAAGTGGTTTGCTGCAGCTTTATTAATAGGAACCATTTCCGGAACTTATTCTTCTCCTTTTGTTGCGGTCCCGATTCTTGTTACCTGGGACGAGATAGAAAAGAAAATTAAGAGGCGCTAATTTCCTTTAGTCTTTCTAAGAGAGCTTCTTTTGTATTATCGAGTTTTTTCTCGACAACTTCTTCGAATAGTTTATTTAGTATTTCGCCTACCCTAGGTCCTGAGCCAAGTCGAAGGACTTTCATTACATCATTCCCGTCGATTTTAAGGTCGCGGACACTAAACGGCTCTTTTTGAACTTCAATCAAGCGTTTTTTAAATTCTTCGAGTCTCCATGAGGTTTCTGCTGCTCCTCCGCCAAGCCTGTCTGCAACTCTCAAGGCCAGCATATCTTCAAGATTTTCCTTACTGACGTTTCTAATGAATCGGCGAATTGCCGAATCGGTTTGCCTCTCGTCGACGGTAAATTGATGCCAGCGGACGAGAGTAATAAGTCTTTCTCTTTCTTTGTTCGGAAACTTAAGCCGGTCGGAAATGTTTTCCGCAATTTTTGTTGAAATTACCTCGTGGTTGTAAAAAGTGATGGTTCCGTTTGTCAGTTTTTTGTAGGTTGCCGGCTTTCCGATGTCGTGAATTAGTGTTGCGAACCGGACCAAAGGGTCGGGGGATTTACAATTTTTTAGCGATATCAATAAATGTTCTCCAACATCATAAATATGATGCCTGCCCGGAGATTTTTGCTCGACTCCAAAAGCCTTTTCCATTTCCGGAAGTATTTCTGCCATCAACCCAGAATTTTTGAAAACAAGAACTCCATCGTAAGGGTGCGGGGACTTAAGAAGCTTAAAGAGCTCCTCTTTGACTCTTTCTTTGGCAATTCGATTTATTAAAGCGGCATTTTTCTTTATTGCTTCGAGAGTTTTTTCTTCGATGGTAAATCCCAATTCTGCCGCAATCCTTATTGCCCTCATCATTCGCAAAGCATCTTCGGAAAACCGCTCGTCCGGATTTCCGACCGCCCTGATAATTTTTCTTTTTAAATCCTTCTGACCTTCGTAATAATCAATCAACTCACTTTTTGCAGTCAGGGCCATAGCATTTATGGTGAAATCTCTTCGGGCCACGTCGTCTTTAAGTGTTTTACCCCATTCAATTTTGTCGGGGCGACGCGAGTCCGAATATCCAAATTCCTTTCTGAATGTTGTTATCTCATAAGGATTCGGGGATGACGGGTGTGATATCCCTACGGTGCCGAAAGTGTTGTCATAAAACCCTTCGGGGAAAACCTTAAGAATCTGTTCGGGCGTTGCATTTGTGGTGAAATCCCAATCGTAAACTTCCTTGCCCATTAGGATGTCGCGGACAGCACCGCCGACAATATATGCCTCAAAATCGGCACCTTCGAGTTTTTTTAGAATATCCAAAACATAGTCTGGAAGATGGACCAGCATTGCGATACCATTATACTTCAAGAAAGTCACTTCGAGGAAATAAAATGGTCCACAAAAAAAGATGGGAAATTCTTGGTAAAGGGGCTGCGATTATTGATATTCTTCTGAAAAACCGGGGAATTAAAACCGAAGGTCAAAGGCGGGAATTTTTTCATCCGATTCATCCCAAAGATTTAACTCTAAAAGAAGTTGAAATTAAAAAGAGCGAAGTTGAAAAAGCTCTTAATAGAATTGAAAAAGCCAAAAAAAGCGGTGAGAAAGTTATTATTTACGGAGATTATGATGCCGACGGAATTACTGCAACCGCCATTTTGTGGGAAACTTTATCTGCGGCGGGGTTGGATGTATCCCCATATATTCCGGAAAGATTTACGGAAGGATACGGATTCAATATCGAAACGGTTAAAAAACTGAAAAGAGAGAATTCCGGTTTGGGTCTAATAGTCACAGTCGATCATGGAATAACTGCCAAGAGTCAGGTTGCATTTGCCGAAAAAATCGGCATAGATGTAATAATTTGTGACCATCATCAGCTGCAGAAATCAAAACCGAAAGCCTTCTCGGTTTTGCATACAACCAAAATAGGTGGAGCGGAAATTTCTTGGATTTTATCGAGAGAAATAAGAAAGAGATTTAAAGTTCCTTCAAACAAGCTCCCTCTTGGAGACGGATTGGATTTGGCTGCAATCGGAACAATTACCGATGTCTTGCCGCTTTTGGGCCCTAACCGCTGTTTTGCAAAGCATGGATTGGAAGCCTTAAATGATACAAAAAGACCGGGTCTTAAAAACCTTTATGAGGAGGCAGGAATAAAGCCTGGCACCGTGGGTTCTTTTCAGGTTGGGTACTTTATCGGTCCAAGAATTAATGCAATGGGGAGACTCAAACACGGAATTGAATCCTTAAGACTTCTTTGTTATCGAACCAACGAAAAGGCCAAAATACAATCGTATTTATTAGGGAAAACAAACCAAGAGCGTCAAAAAATCGAGGAAGATGTGATTTTGCACGCAAAAAAAATAATTGAGGGGAGAGATGTGCAGAGAATTGTTGTAGTTGCCCACGAAAGCTATCACGAAGGGGTTATCGGGCTTGCCGCCAGCCGGATAGTTGAAACTTATCATAGACCCGCCATTGTAATTTCCAAAAAAGATAAAATCTCAAAAGGTTCTGCCCGTTCCATTGCCGGATTCGATATTTTTAGGGCGATTATGAGTCTCAAAGAGGAATTTGGTATCGATGGCGGAGGCCATACAATGGCTGCAGGTTTTTCCATTGCTACGGAAAAAATTAATGAATTTACAAAAAGAATTAATGAGTACGCACAGGAATTTTTAAACGAAGAGACTCTTTCCAAAAGGATAAAAATTGACACGGAAATTCACTTTAATCGAATAAACTTGAAACTTCTTCAAACATTAAAGTCCTTCGAACCAACGGGTTTCGGAAATCCAACCCCGGTTTTTGCTACAAGCGGCGCTATGGTGGTTGATGCAAGAGGGGTCGGTGCGGATGCAAAACACTTGAAATTGACGGTTCAGGAAGCGGGAGTAAAAATTAATGGAATAGCATTCAGGAAAGGTGATATATTACCCGAACTGTCTCCAAAAATTCCGGTCGATATTGCATACAATATCAGCGAGGATAATTGGAATGGACGCAGGGGTTTGCAGTTGGAAGTGAAAGATATTAAATGGAAAAAGAATTCAAAAATTTAACAGTTTTAATTGTCGGTTATAACCCGGACGCAGACCTCAATCTTATTAAGAAAGCTTGGAAGTTTGTGAAGCTCGCTCATACCGGGCAAAAAAGATTAAGCGGTGAACCCTTTGCCTCTCATCCTTTGGAAGTTGCCAAAAGACTTGCGGGGTGGCATATGGATACAACAACAATTGTCGCCGCACTTCTTCACGACACCATTGAAGACGGAGGAGCCAAGAGAGAAGACATTGTGCAGGAGTTCGGAGATGATGTCGCAAGGCTTGTTGACGGAGTTACAAAAGTAACGGAATTAAGACTTATCGGTACCCACAAGCAGGCGTCTGTGGAAAATCTTAGAAAAATGATTTTGGCTATGGCTAAAGATTTGCGCGTGGTTTTTCTAAAGCTTGCCGACCGCTTGCATAATATGGAAACATTGTCGTATCTCTCTCCCGAGAAACAAAAAGAAAATGCCATAGAAACCTTAGAAGTATATGTTCCGCTTGCCGAAAGATTGGGAATGGGAAGGGTAAAAGCTCAATTGGACGATTTGGCGTTTCCTTATGTTTACCCGGATGATTATAAGAAATTGGTTAACCTTTCAAAACCTTATTTTAAAAGAGCCGAGGAGCATATAAAGAAAATGAAAAGAAAGATATTGGTTGCCCTTTCGAAAGAAAACGTAAAAGCTGAAGTTCATGGAAGAAAGAAACATCTTTATTCTTTATGGATAAAATTGCAAAGGCCGGACATAGACTGGGATTTTGATAAGATTTATGACATTGTTGCTTTAAGAATCATTGTGGGAACCGTTTCGCAGTGTCATACGGCTTTGGGGACGGTGCACGGTCTTTATAAACCCGTACCGCATGTAGGTCTTTCCGATTTCATAGCTCAACCCAAGCCCAATGGATATAGATCAATTCATACAAAAGTTTTTGGACCGGGCGGAAGAATAGTTGAAGTGCAGATAAGAACATTTCTGATGCACGAAGAGGCTGAATACGGCGCTGCCGCACACTGGGCATATTCCGAATCAAAATCATTGGGCGCAAGCAGCGAGGTTTTGGAAAAGGGAAGAGGAACCACCTCAAAGGTGAGCAAACTTCCATGGGTGAAGCAACTTTTGGAATGGCAGAAGGAGATTTCGGATTCGGAAGAGTTTCTGAAAGCAGTCAAATTTGACGCTCTAAGGCACAGAAACTTTATCTTCTCGCCATTGGGAGACGTTTATGATTTGCCGGTAGGGGCCACACCTGTGGATTTCGCCTATGCAGTGCATACAGACTTGGGAAAGAGCATTTCCGGAGCAAAAGTGGACGGGAAGATGGTTCCATTGGACTACAAGCTTAAGAGTGGACAAGTAGTCGAAATTATAAAATCCAAGAATGAAAAAGGACCAAGCGTTAAATGGCTTAACTTCGCCGCCACAAGGCAAGCGGCAAGCGAGATAAATAAGTATTTGAGAAAGAGGGAGAAAACAAGGTAAAATGGGCATAATGAAACGAACATTGATTTGCGAAACCCCCAAGGCTGTCGGAAAAGAAGTTCTTCTTAAGGGTTGGGTAAATACCAAAAGAGACCACGGAAAAATAACTTTTGTCGATTTGAGGGACAGGTCGGGAATAGTTCAAGTGGTCGGAAGCGGTGAGGAATTATCTTCTCTGAAACCGGAATATGTTATCGAAATTGTCGGAGAAGTTAAAAAAAGACCGGAAAATCTGGTCAACCCCAAGCTCAAGACAGGTGAGATAGAAGTCGAAGTAAAGAAAGTAACCGTTCTTTCAAAGGCAGAAGAACTGCCGTTTGATATGGGCAAAGAGGTACTCGATCTTACCTTGCCGGTTCTTCTCGATAATCGAGCAATAACCTTAAGGCATCCGACACAAAAAGCGATATTAAAAGTTCAAGAGGTTATCATTGATGCTTTTAGAAAGGCTCTCAAAGAAAAGGACTTTGTAGAATTTCAGGCACCTTCGATTATCCCCGAGATTCCGGAAGGAGGAGCCGACGTATTCGAGGTTAAGTATTTTGACCATAAAGCTTATCTTGCTCAGAGTCCACAATTATATAAGCAAATAATGACAGGTGTTTTTGAGAGAGTTTTTAGCATAAATAAGATATTTAGAGCCGAGCCTTCGGTTACCACAAGACATTTGGCGGAAGTTGTAAGCCTTGATGCCGAATTTGGTTTTATAGATTCTTGGTTGGATGTGGTGGAAATGGCCGAATATACAATCCGCTACATACTCAAAGAAGTCAGCGAAAAGTGCGAAAAGAAACTGGCGATGTTTAATGCAACAATTCCCCAAATTAAAGACAAAATCCCGGTTGTTAAACTTCGAGAGGCCCAAGAAATTATTTTTAAGAGAACAAAAATTGATAACAGAAAAGAAAAAGATTTATCTCCGGAAGATGAAAGGGCGATTTGTGAGTGGGCTTTGGAGGAAAAGGGAAGCGAGCTTGTCTTTGTTTCCCACTATCCTACCAAATCAAGACCCTTTTATACCTATCCGGATCCCGATGACCCCGAGTTTAATCAGGGCTTCGACCTTATCGGAAGAGGTTTCGAATGGATGACTGGAGGAAGAAGAATTGAGAATTATGAACTTTTAGTTGAACATGCCAAGGAGTGGGGAGTGAATATCGAAAAAATTGGTCTGTATCTCCAGGCATTTAAATATGGCATGCCGCCTGAAGGAGGTTTCGCATTTGGAGCGGAAAGAATAACCCAGGGCATTTTAGGGCTTAAAAACATTCGTGAAGGAACTGCTTTCCCTCGGGATATGGAGAGAGTGGATTTTAGGCTTTCAAAATAATTTCAAATGAAACTATTATATTTGGCTTTGTTGTCTTTTTTGCTGATTTCCACATCAGCGTTGTCGTTGACTAAAATTTCCTCGCCTCCTCAAAAACTTAGCGGGGTTGATGAGTTTATCCGCCAAAATTCGGGAAAAGAGTTTCCTCCAATTCCGGTTTTGAATTCATCAAATTCTTCCTTTCCGATGCTCTCTGCCGAAGCCGCACTCGCGGTTGATTTGGATTCGGGAATGCGTCTTTATGAGAAAAATCCGGACAGTCCCCTTCTTCCCGCTTCAACAACAAAAATTGTCACTGCCCTTGTTGCAATGGATTATTATCCTGAAGGTTTGGTTTTGAAGGTAGGCAATGTATCGGTCGACGGTCAAAAAATGGGATTGGTTCCCGGCGAAGAAATAACGGTAAACAATCTTCTTTATGGACTTTTGGTTTTTTCGGGAAACGATGCGGCAGAAGTTTTGGCCCAAAATTACCCCGGCGGACGCGACGGTTTTGTTACGGCGATGAACCTCAAAGCAAAGCAGTTAAGTCTAACCGATTCTTATTTTACAAATCCTTCGGGGCTTGACGGAAACGGATTAATAACTTCCGCGAGGGATATGGTTAGAGTTTCTGTTGTTGCTATGAAAAACCCAAGGTTTGCTCAAATTGTCGGCACCAAAGAAAAGGTTGTTACTTCACTCGACGGGAAAATTGTTCATAGGCTGGAGAATATAAACCAACTGTTGGGTAAGATTGCCGGAGTGATGGGAGTCAAAACAGGCTGGACCGAAGACGCCAGAGAAAATTTGGTGACTTATGTTACCAGGGATAACCATCCTGTGGTGATTGCGCTTCTTGGAAGCCAGGATAGGTTTGGTGAAACAAAAGAGTTAATCGAATGGATTTTTGGAAACTACGATTGGAAAGAAGTTAAACCTCTTCACTCGCCGTAGTAATCCGAAGTTACGGCCGGATCGTAAGCCACAAATCCATTGTCTCCTTCAAAAACAATTATTGGCTGGAAAAATTGTGCTTGGGTATTGGAATCGTAGTAGGCCAAATAAACCCTACGGATTTTAACCGAATCTCCATTTTTATTTATGCCGTAGGTAGCAACAAAAACTTTGCCTCCTGTTAGCTCATCCCAAGCAGTTTGTGCGGTTTTTATCGGGTAGGTCGAAAATTGTGTTTCGTCAACCGGGAAGTAGTGTAACTCGGCCGCGATGATTTGTTTTTCTTTTACCAGTGCACCGCTTACCATAAACCAGACATTTGCTTGGTTCGGGTCGGGCGGGAGACTGGGAAGATTATCATAGGATTTTCTATAGAGGTGTATTTTTACAATGTCCGATTCGGCCAAAGACAAGGCGCCATCAAACTTATCCCCGTTAATTTTAAGAAATTCATGGGTAGTAGGACCGCTCAAATCATCGGGAAGTAGGCTGGCCGAGGATAAATAAGAGCGTGCAATAGATGCTGCAATTTCGGGAGCCGGAGGTTTTTTTTCTATCGGCGAGGAATCTTTCTTTAAATCATAACTAATCGAAAAAATTCCGGTAACGATGTTCATTTCCAAAGTTGCCTCGGAATTTTTGTTTTTGAATTTATATATGGTCGAAGAGATGCTTTGCTCGGAAGGGTCAAAACCCAAAGAGGCGGCCTTCTCTTTAGCCATATCCAAAGAAAGAAGATTGGGTGAGAGTTTTGGTTGGGAAAAAACCTTTGCCTGTGTCGGAAGGGTAGGAAGACCACCCTCCGGCGTTTCCAAACTGAAATTCAGGTTAATTTTTGCCCTGTCGGGAAAGGGCAGCTTCGGAAGCTTTCCGTAAGAAACGGTAGGCGCAGGCGGAGGCTTAGGGTAAAAATGCCTGTAAACTGCCGTGCCTAGAGTTAAACCTATCCTTCCTATTATTAGAAAAATCAGAAAGAATATTCCGTACCTAACTATCTTGCGGGTGGTTACTGCCACGCGGGAAAGAGTGGTCATTTCTCTTTTGAGTATAGCCTTGATTCATTGTAGAATTCAATTGGAATGGCTAAAATCAGGACTCGTTTTGCTCCTTCGCCAACCGGCGCACTTCATATCGGGGGACTGCGAACGGCACTTTATGCTTACGCGATGGCAAAGCATTCATCCGGTGATTTTATTCTTCGGATTGAGGATACGGACAAAAAGCGTGAAGTTCCCGGCTCAAAAGAAAAAATCAAAGAGCTTTTGACATTAGAAGGCCTCAAGTGGGATGAATATTATGAACAGTCAAAGAGAGTTGAAGAAGGAATTTACAAAAAAGCAGCCGAAAAACTGGTCGCAGAAGAACACGCTTTTTATTGTCAGCACAAAGGTCGAAATGCCAAAGAAGAAGGATATTCAAAGGAGCTTCGCGACTCTTGCCGGGATTTGGGACTTAAAGAAGGCGCAATAAAGCTCAAAGTTTCCGACGGAGAAAAAATTTCCTTTACGGATTTTGTTTTGGGCAAAGAAGTTTCTTGGGACACGTCAACCGTTGCAGATACTACACTTCTTAAGTCCGATGGTTTTCCGACTTATCACTTGGCGGTCGTTGTCGACGATACAGACATGAATGTTACACATGTTTTAAGGGGACATGATTGGATGCCTTCAACGCCCGTTCATCTTCTTGTTTATAAATATCTTGGTTATAAAGTTCCGGAAATAGGGCATTTAACGGATATACTTGACCCCGAAGGCGGAAAGCTTTCAAAGAGAAAGGGCAGCACATCTTTAGATGGACTTTTATCGGAAGGCTATCTTCCCGAAGCGATTCTGAATTTTGTGATGCTTTTGGGTTGGGCCCCCAAGGATAACCGCGAGCAATTTAGCCTTGCAGAATTTGTCAAAACTTTCGACCCATCAGGTTTCCAAAAATCAAATCCGATATTTAATAAAGAGAAACTGGACTGGTTTAGCGGCGAATATATTCGCCGAACTCAAAACTCAAATCTTAAATCTCAAATCTGGGAATTTCTCGGCAAGAAATATCCGGCCGAGTTAATAGAGCAAACTATCCCATTAGTTAAAGAAAGGATGAAAAAACTTTCAGATTATTGGTCTATGGCCGGATTTTTCTTCGAAGAAAAAAGACCGGATATGGCTTTATTCGGGTCGGACTACAAAAAGCATTTAACTTCTGCCCACGAGGCGCTATTAAGGATAGATACATGGAACAAGGCTTCGATCGACGATGCCCTTATGAATGAAGTCAAAGATAATTTATTCAACACGGGAGACTTTTTCATGGACTTGAGGGTCGCAATTACCGGAGGTAAATTTACTCCGCCAATCAATGATTCAATTGTCATTTTAGGAAAAGAAGAAACGCTTTCCCGGATAAAGAAAATTATATGAAGAGATCTCCTACCCAGACATATCAAGACATAGCGAAAGACAGGATTGGTTTTGAATTTCTCCGCAACAAACTTAAGCTAAAGCATCTTCAAGAAAAAGATAAGTTTTCAAAGAAGTTCCCACATGCGGCAAAGTTTTTCGAAAGCCGGAAAGTTGACCTTGGAAAAATCCGACAGCATTCGGCGGCGATTTTGGGAGCCGGGGCATTAACGGGAACTCTTCTTTTGGCTCCTTCCACGGGTTTTGGAAGTTTATCTGTACCCAAAGAAATTTTACAAAGTGCCAAAAATTTGTCCCAAGCAAAAGGTTCGGAGTTTCCCCAGAAGCTTTTGCTTGATTCAATCTCACAAGTTCTTCCTAAAAAACCGCAGCCGCTAAATCGAAGCCAGGAAAAAACCTTGGAACAGCTGTTCAAAAATATAATCGGTGTAACCGCCAAAGGAACTTTGGAAGGGGAACACTTAAATACTACCTATGGTTTAATCGGTGCCGAACAGCATCTTTACCGCTATCCCGGCGACAATATTACTCAGCATGGTACTGGTCAAATTTTAAAAGAGGGAATAGCGCCTGGTTTGGGAGCCTGGGGTTATTTCGCGCCGTCCGCAGATAAACTTTCGCCTCAACTGGCAGAAGACGAAAAATGGTATGCGGTCGTGCAAACTTTATATTTGCCCGACTGGAATAAGCGCCTGCCATACCTTCGGGACTGGTATAAATACAGAAAGGTCTTGATAGTAAATACCGACAACGGAAATGCGGTCGTTGCGGCCATTGCCGACTCGGGACCTGCAGCCTGGACCGGAAAACACTTTGGAGGAAGCCCTGAAGTAATGGAATACCTAGGGGGCCCGCGTTATAAAAAAGGACCGGTAGTTCTTTTTTTTGTGGACGACCCGGAAAATAAGGTTCCGTTAGGTCCGGTCGAATATAATAAGATTAACCTGCCGCAGTTGGCACTGAGTCAAGTCTGAAAATATGAGTAAACTTTTCTACGATCATTTAATTGTTTTTGAAGAAATAGAAAGCGAAATCGATAAAAGCGCCAAGTCTCCCGAAGAGCGTGAAGAATTGTGGGGAATCGTTGATGAAATAGTCAACCATAGAGTAATGGCGGCCATATTGGATAAGCTTCCAAAAAAGCACCACGAAGAGTTTTTGGATATGTTCCACAAAGCTCCTCATGATGAGGCGCTTTTTGACTATCTCAAAGAAAAAGTCGGCGAGAATGTCGAGGAGTTAATTAAAGGCGAAATCGGCGATTTGGCCTACGAACTTTTGGAAGAAATCAGAGGAAAGGAAGGTCAGAAGGTTAGCGGCGAGAAGAAATAATGGACAAAAACTATCGCGGGCTGGGCTGGACAGACCATGCATTAAAGCGCATGGCTGACAGGAAAATTAGCCAAGGGGATGCCTGGGCAACATGGAACCGTCCGGACCAAAGCAGAAAAGCCACCATAAAAGGAGCTTGGATTTACTACAAAACTTTTGGCAAAAACAAAATTGAGGTTGTGGCCAAAAAGGAGAACGGAAAGTGGGTTATTCTTTCGGTTTGGTCACGCACGATTTGGGGAAGACCCAAAAAGGCAGAGCCCTTTTTAAGCTTCTTGTGGAAGAGGATTTTGGCTTCGATCAAAAAGTAGCGGGAGACAGGTGTCAGGCCTTTTTCTTGGCTTTGTGCTACAATTAGCCTCGAAAGATTCATTGGGAGATCGTCTAATGGTAGGACACGTCCCTCTGGAGGATGTAATCTAGGTTCGAATCCTAGTCTCCCAGCACAATTTTAATGCATGAATAAATCTACTACTTCAGACAATAATTTGGTCGAAATACAAAAAGTTAATCGTGCCACATACGATAATCTTGCCAATGAGTATGAGCAAAGAAACAAAACACTTAAAAATGTGACTGAGTATGCTTTATCACTGTTTATAAAACACCTAAGTTCGGGGAAAGAAATTTTGGAAACTGGGTGTGCAGTTGGTTTAGCAATAAACATAATGGAGAGAAAAGGACTCAATGTAACTGGAATTGATATTTCACCAAAGATGGTTAAATATGCAAAGAAAAGAAATCCTAAAAGCGATATTGTTTTAGGAGACTTTTTAACATATAAATTTGGTAAAAAATATGACGGCATTTTCTCGTTTGCATTCATTCATCTTTTTCCTAAAAATATTGCGTTAAAGATCCTAAAGAAAATGTATGAACTTCTTAAATCCGGAGGCGTGCTTTATTTAGGAACCAGCAGATCTAAACAAAGTTATGAATCTTGGGAAGTGAAAAAGGACTATCAGAATAAAAAGAGACGCTTCAGAAAACATTGGACCCAGAAAGAGCTCGAAAACGCGCTTATTGAAACAGGTTTCAAAAAATTAGATTTATATATTATCGAGGATCCATTCAAAAAAGTATGGATGGATTTTGTAGTCCAGAAACCGTAGTATTTATGGGCTCGAATGGTTCGAGACCCTACTGCTCAGCTCGGAGCAAGCAAAGCTTGCGGAGATCCTGAGTGAGCGAAGTGAATCGAAGGGCAAGTATATGCACCCCTAGTGACCATGATGCCTCAAAAAGCCCGAAATTTACCACTTAATGATATAATAACGGCCAATTATGTCAGTTGAGTCTAATAAATCTCAGGAACCAACCTCAACTTTAAAACAAGTAGTAGAAGCCTACGGACGTGATCGATGTAACCCCGAGCTTCTAACCCAATTTATGTATGCTTTTTGGGCAGAAGCAGGCCAAAGAATTGGGAAAGAGTATGTTGTTTCTGAATTTCCCTTGAAATCTCAAGAGATTAAGGAGAGGATAAAAAACGGCCAAATGGCTATTTTTGTTCCAGCAGAAGTAAGTAGGATTGATTTAGGAAAAATGTTTCCTAAAATGGGAGGCTGGGTGGTTCAAGAAGAAAATTCAGTTGTTGACGGAGTCAATAATTTCGGTTGGCTTTGGATTGAGGATTCAGTTGATTCTCCAAATAGAAATACTACCCAAAGACAATTGGAAAAGAAATTCAAGAAAGAAAAAAGACAAGGACAATCATTAAGAAGTTATATTGTCGGAAGCCAAATTAATAAATTGTTAAATGATAAATATTTTGATGGAGGACAAATCTGGTCAAGGCTGCTGGGTTCTTGTCGTGGAGATGGGGTTCTTATCTCCGGCTTCGGTTCCCGTGGCGACCTGTCTGTCCATTCGTTTCTGTATCCTGAGGATCGCGATGAGTTCGTAGGTGGTCGTTCCGAGGAAGTGGTTAAACCTTAATTTTTGGAGTTTTTGTTCTTTTTAACCCTTTGAACTTTTTATACTGTCTCATTTAGCCTGGGTGTGAGACAATCAGTTATAAGCGAAGCTTGAAACATTTTGTGTTATAAGGGTTGAAAGGTTCTAGACCGGCCATTCGATAAGCTTATGGCCTTCGGCCCGCTCAGCAATTACTCAGTGATAGAAATTTTACTCCACCTCGTTATATACTTTTAGGAATGAAACAGTCAATTGTTTATGTAGCTTTGGTAGTTCGAGAGTACGACGAAGCAATTGAATTTTATACAAAAAAACTTCACTTTACCCTGATTGAAGATACATATCAGCCAGAACAAGATAAACGCTGGGTAGTCGTTGCCCCACCAGGTTCATCGGAAACAAAATTGCTTCTTGCAAGAGCTTCTAAACCTAAACAAAAATCGTTCATAGGTAATCAAACTGGTGGGCGAGTATTTCTTTTTCTCAACAGCGATGACTTCTGGAGAGACTACAATGAGATGGTTTCATTGGGTATAAAATTTGTAAGAAAGCCAAAAGTTGAATCATACGGTACGGTAGCAGTTTTTGAAGATTTATATGGAAATCTATGGGATTTAGTAGAGTTGAAAAAGAAGGAGAAATAGAAATTTACTATAAATTGTTAAAGAAGCTGGGTTATAAATAAAAATCACCCTAACCAATTATAGGCTCGTAAGGTCCTAGACCGACATGCTCAGCTCGGAGCAAGCAAAGCTTGCGGAGATCCTGCACCCCAGTGACAGATTGTTAATTAATTTAATTTATTTGATTTGTAAGCTACAACCAATATATTATTAATTAGAGTGAATATTAAAAAGATATTGTTGTTGGTGTTATTTTTCTTCTCTATTAGTTTTCTTATTCCAAAAACTTCAAAAGCAGTTGATTTACGGGAGGTGTTTACTTCAGAGGACTCGATTGTGGTAAAAATACAGGAGGGAATTGAATATTTCTTTGCCTTCAGGGTTGAAAATAAAGTAGCGGTGTTGGAAAAACAGGCTGAAAAAAGGTTGGTCATGGCACAAACTTATGCGGATGAGGGTAATAATGAGAGGGTGCAAAATCTTTTGCAAAATTACCTTCAAATAAAAGAAAGACAGAATAATTTATTGGAAAAAACAAATAACAGTGAAGTTTTGGGGGCTGTTGAAGAAAGAACAATAGAACAGCAAAAAATGATGGAGGTAATAAAAACAAGGATAGATGAAGGCACAAAACAGAATGTTATTCAGGTTCAGGAACAAGTAGTAAATCAGGTAGCGAAACGAGTGATTGATGTAAATGGATCGGAAGGGGCAACTGGATTTTTAAATGAGGTTGTGCATGTCTGGGCACCCGGAACGGGGCCAGGAGGAGGGGAAGCGGGAGTAGTATATGCTGGTGGTGGAAAGTTAATATATGCCCCCGGAACAGGGACCGGAGGACAGGGTGGAATTGTAATCGAGGGCGGAGAAATGAAGTTTGCGCCGGGAACCTCTGAGGGTGGATCCAGCGGGGCCAATGTTCAGAATACGGTAATTGAAGGCGGGGGAAGCGGAGGTGGAGGAGGAACAACGATGGAGGGTGGAAATCAAAATATAGCTCCGGGCACTTCTTCTGGTGGTGAAGGAACGACAGTTGTTGGAGAGTAAGCGTTATTGGGATAAAAAGGTCCTAGGCCGGCCATTCGACAAGCTCATGGCCTCCGGCCCGCTTCTTCGACTTCGCTCAGAACTATAGTCAGCCAAGACGGGCAAGAAGGGTATATACTTTTGATGCAAATGAAATACTGGTCGATGGTGTTACACTTTTACCAGCCTCCAACACAGGAACTTCAAATAACCGAGACTGTCTTGAAATCAAGCTATCTACCACTTCTCAGAATCCTTTCGGAAAAGTCTGGATTCGGGTTGACGCTTAATATCGGTGGAGGTTTGATTTTACAGCTCAAAAAGCTTGGTGTAAATGAATTTTTTGATCTAGTAAAAAAACTTATTAGCGATGGGAAAATCGAAATCGTTAATAGTGTGATGTACCACCCTCTGATACCCATTATTCCAAAAGACGTTGTAGTTAGACAGATCAAAAAAAACAGTCAGACCTTGAAAAGTTTGTTGGGGGTAGAAACCACAAACGGTTTTTTTCCTCCCGAATTGGCAATAGACAATGAAAGCCTCAATTTAATAGACAGCAATTACATATTCATAGATGAAAGTTCACTGGAAACTCGCCTCGTTGCTAAGCGGGCAAAAGATTCAATAACTAAATATGGCGAAAAATATTTGTTAATAAATAACCGCGAGGTTTGCAACCTCTTACGGGCATACCCCAAAGAACTTCCTGCAAAAACTGTAATTGATTTGGTGCAGAAAAATTGCGATGAAGACGGTCTGATCGTGACGGCAAACGACGCAGAACTGTTTGGCCATCATTATTCGGAAAGACTGCAGGTGCTTTCCGATTTACTGAACGAACGGGAAATCAAATTTATCAAAGCTTCCGAGGCTGTAGTCAAGTTTGGTAGCCAAGCACTTGTAGTTTCTAAAGTTTTGCCATCCACCTGGCAGGACTGTAAGGGTTTCAGTCTATGGAGTAAAAATGCTTTGCAAAAGAAATATTTAGAACTATTAAAGATAATTTACGAGTTGACCTTGGGCGACTTGAGTACAACAACTCAGGATCTATTTGACCAGGGAAGTTCATCTTGTTATTTGTACTGGTTGTCGAATTGGCCGTGGTGGCATCCTGATTTGGTACGGAAAGGTGCCGAGAACTTGATCAAATGTACAAAAAACGCCGAGGCTGAAGCGGTTTATCGCGATTTTTTGGATAAAATGTGGGAATATCACCGGTCGGGTAAAGTAGAAATTAAATATAAAGAGTACGATGAGAAGTTGTTAGCAACAAGAAGTAAATAATATGTACAAAGTTGCCGTTATCACCCCCTGCTATAATAGGGCCCAATTCATATCCGAATGCATTCAGTCAGTATCCCTTTCCAACACGTTTGGTATTTGTGAAATAGAACATATTATCATTGATGACGCTTCAACCGATAATACATGGAACATTATACGTCAATCAAAAGTTCCAAACCTTACAGTCTTTAGACTAACTGAAAATAAGGGACCTGCCTTTGCACGAAATTATGCGATCAATCAATGTGATGCTGATTTTATTTTTTGTCTTGATTCTGATGACGTGCTATTTCAAAATAGCCTATATTCTCTTCTAACCTTTGCACTCGAGAAAAAAGCAGACTGGGTGTACGGAGACATTATCCGAGGTGATAACCAGTTACGTTATCAAATAGGAAAAGACTTTTTTGGATGGAATTTTAAAACAATTGAAGATGTTCTAACTGCCATGTTTAAAAATGAGCATTTCTTTCAACACAGCAGTTTATTTTCTAAGACCGCTTTTGATAAAGCAGGTCGATATGATGATTCGCTACACCTTGCAGAAGACTTTGATCTCTTCACCCGCATGCTCCTGCGTGGATACTTTCCCTATTACTTGTCGGCACCACTCTATATCTATCGCGTCCATGATAATAATCTTTCTAAGCCATATTTTATAAACTTAAAGAAACATAAAGAAGATATTCGCGAGTTATACGCAAAATATAAAGATGAATTTCAAGCTATACTTTCTAAAGATTCAATTGTCGCCATTGAACAGGCTCATTCAACATGGTGAGGATTTAGATTAAGTTAGGAATATAGTGGTCTGTCTGTGGACGTGTTCGGAGATAGATTGTTGGTGTGTAGTTCCTGTGCTTTTTGATACAGGTCAATATATTTTTGGGCAGACTTTCTCCAGGAGAAATCGGCCACCATTGCCCGCCTAATCATCTTTTTCCATGATGGAAGATTTTTATAAGTTTCAATTGCACGAACTACCGCAGTAAGTAACCCTTCAGGAACAAAGCTTTTGAACGTAAAACCATAACCAGTACCTGACTTCGGATCATAATCAATAACAGAATCGGCCAATCCACCTGTTGCATGGGCTATCGGAATACAACCGTAACGCAAAGCTTCTATAGCAATTATGCCGCCAGGTTCGTATTTACTCGGAATTAAAATCATGTCAGACCCGGCAAGGACCTTCCTTGGCAGAGAGAAGTCACGTATGAGATGGGTTCCAACCTGACCCGGGTATTTTTTCTCCATTTTGGAAAAAAATTCTACAAAGTTTTGTTCACCTGAACCCGCAATGATAAACTGAACTCCCAAGTCTTGCACAATATACTCAAATTCCTTAACAAGGAGGTCTAACCCTTTTTGCAAATCTAATCGCCCAACATAACAAATAAGAGGCACCTCAGGGTCATTTTTTAAATTGAATCTTTTTTGCAAATCGAGTTTATTTGCGGTTCTAAGATTTAACGAATTTGAAGAGAATTTTTGTTTAATCATCTCATCTGCCGTTGGATTAAAATCAGTGGTGTCGAGACCATTTAAAACACCATATAATTTTCCTCTTAATTCACGGAATAGATTTTCCAATCCACCGCCATACTCGGCATTTAGAAGTTCCTGGACATAAGTTTGTGAAACCGTATTGACAATATCTGCGTACATAACGCCGCGTTTTAAGGAATTTTGTTTGATGAGTTTGTCCGAAAAAATAGGCGCCAATTGGCTTTTGCCATCATCGAAGTCCATCTCGTTAGCGTTCGCGAAATCAAACGTGCCTTGATATATATTGTGAATTGATAAAAGGGTGGAAATTTTTTTCAAAGTAGGATCCTTTTTATAATTGTCATCATTTTTTAAGAAATCAATTAAATATCCTGTGTGCCAATCATTCGCATGAATAAGGTCGGGTATAAAATCTCCCGTTTTAATAAATTCCAAGGCAGCTTTGGAGAGAAGGCTGAAACGGATGTGGTCATCGTTATAGTTGTAGACATTGGCTCTTTTTTGGTAATACTCTTCATTGACCAGGAAATAAACCGGAGCATCGCCTTTTGTCGGTTGGTAAAGCTCTACCGCACAATCAATATTAGTACCCTCTCCAGTTGGTATTTTTAAACTTGAAATAATTGTCTTGGTTGGGTATTTGCTAGGATCAACAAGACCATATTTTGGAGTGAATATTCTGACATCGACCCCCAGTTTCTTAAGCGAACGGGTCAAAAAGTGGGCAACCTGAGATAATCCGCCTACAGAAGAAAACGGTGCGACTTCGGCACAAACAAATAATACCTTCAATTTTTTTGACAACACTCTCCGTATTATACATCTTTTGAGCGTATAAACAGTGCTTTTGAGATATTCCCTTTTTACAAACATAGTTTGCAAGCTCTGCTTATAGTGTCTTATTTGTCTTACTTCGACTTCGCTCAGTACTTCGCATTTAGCCTTGGTGTGAGACAATGGTTACAAGATTTATAAGGAGTATGCCTTACTTTGTCTACATTCTCCGTACCTCTTCAAACACTCTTTATATCGGCCAAACAAACAACCTTGAAAGGCGGCTTCTGGAACACAAAAAGAAAAGCGGAAAATCAGCAAAATATATTCGCTATTTTTCTTCTTTTACCCTGGTTTATTCCGAAAAATATCAAACCAGAAAAGAAGCAATGAGTAGGGAAATTCAATTAAAAAGTTGGAGTAAAGCGAAGAAAGAAGCTTTGATTAAATCTAGACCGGCCCGCTCTGTTTAAAAATCTTAGTTATTTCGTCTTTGGCTGAAAAATCCAGATCTTCAATCTTTCCCGCAGTCACTATTTTAAGCCCCTGATTTTTCTCCTTAATCTCTCCTATGGTGGTAGCTAAAATCTTGTGTTTTCCTAAGACCGAAGTGATCGAATCTACGCTTTCTGGAGGTGCAATGATTAATAAGGCTCCCGAAGCTATTGTTTTTAACGGATCTAAACCATATTCTCCGCAAAGGATGCTTGATTCTTCTAGAATTGGAATTTTTTCTTTGTCAACCAGCAAACCAACCCGCGAGGCCTGGGCTACTTCATAAAGTCCGGCGGAGAGTCCTCCCTCTGTCGGATCGTGCATTGCATGAACTTCAAACTGGTTTGCCAAAAGTGCATCTCTAACTACTGAAAGGCCGGGTTTATGAAGAAAGTTTTGACATTTTCGGATAAACTCTTCGCTGTATCCTCTCTGTCTTAATTCTTCCCGTTTTTCTCTAGCAATAATCGTTGTGCCTTCGACAGCTACCCCTTTTGTTAAGATAATTGCGTCTCCGGGTTTAGCGCCCGAGGTTGAAACCAATTTTTCCCTAGCTACCTCGCCCAACATCGTACCAACAACAATTGGTCTGTCCAAATTGTAGGTAACTTCGGTATGTCCTCCAACCACTGATACGCCCAGTGTTTTGGCAGCTTCGGAAATTTGAGCAAAAATCCTTTCAGCTTCTTCCTCGGTAGTTTTTCCTTCTGGAAGAAGTATGGTTGCTTGAAACCATTTTGGAACAGCGCCAGTTGTAGCGATATCATTAGCATTAACCTGAACTGCATACCAGCCGATTTCTTCTGTCGCAAACGTGATGGGGTCGGTTTTTACTACGAGATAGCGGTCGGGAAAATCAATTACCGCCGCGTCCTCGCCTAATTTTGGCCCCAGCACTACCCGAGGATCAAGTATGGTCTCATATTTTTTAAGTAGTCTTGACAAAATAGGAAAATCCAATTTCCCGAGAGGTAAAATTTTTTTCGTCTTCACTCTTTCTCCTTCAAGAGCAATAGCTTAGCAAGTTAAATAGCTAATAATCAAGCTAAAGAGCCTCTTAATACACTCCGACTTTGATATAATTGGCTGATCTTGAAGATCCATCCGTAAACAGAAAGGTCCTAGACCGGCCATTCGACTGGTTCATGGCCTTCGGCCCGCTCGGCAAGATGAGGTAAAAATTTGAAAATGAAAAAACAATCATCAGTTATAATATTTATTGACTGTGAAGGAAACTTACTTCTTCAAGAAAGGGGCAGTTATTCTAAGGGGGGAGAGAAACACGGTTATTTTGGAGGTAATATTAAAAAAGGAGAAAAACCAAAAGATGCCTTAATAAGGGAATTAAAAGAAGAATTAAACTATGTCCCTAAAAAAATTAAATTCTGGAAAAAGGTTAGCTTTTTATGCACCGCAGAAGGAAAATATAATAATTTTAAGGTTACTGTCTATATTTTTGTTAGTCCTTTGACCAAAAGAGTGGAGAAAGCTAAGGTATACGAGGGTGAAGGGTTAATAAAGACCACTCTCGACGAGGAATTAGAAAGCGAAAATTTTACAGGAGGATACGAAATCATACTCAAAGAGATTAAAAACCACTTTGCTGAAGTGTTGGAGTTGCTTTAGGATAATTGATAAGGACTGAAATGTTCTAGACTGTCCCGCCCAGCTGGAATGAAAAAGAAATATTACCACCAAAAACTCATCGGGATAAAATCCCGGAAAAGATTAAATCTACGGGTGACGACTATAAAGCCAGAGTTTTGGGTAAGGCGGAATTTGAAAAGGAATTAAAAAAGAAACTGGTTGAAGAGTCCAAAGAACTTGCCCAAGCTCCAAAAGAAGAACTTCTTAATGAACTCGCCGACGTATTGGAACTAACCAAATCTATTGCGTCCCATTACAAAATTCCATTTTCAAAAGTCGAAAAGTTTCAGGAAGAAAAAAGAAAGAAAAGGGGAGGGTTTAAAAAGAAATTATTTCTTGTCTGGTCGACCGGCAAGGCCGGAAAATGATAGGATTGTCTAAAGTCTGGCCGGCCAGCTAGTGGTATTTGCCTCTCTCGTCGTGGCACTGGTTTTTCTTATCCCAGCAGACATTTTGGCAGGTTGGATCATCGGGGTAGACATCGGGACAACCGCTTCTTTTTGGATCAAAAAAGGGTAAACAAACTCCGCTCGGCGGAGCGCATACGTATTGCAGGGGTGCTGGCGGAGGAGCGGCAGTTGGCGTTGGTACTCCCGGCTCTTCGGTAGGAGAAGTAGGGCTTGGTGTTGGGGTAAACGTAGGAGTGGGTAATCCTCCTTGACCGGTGGGAGTTGGAGTAGGAGTAGGCAGCGGAGGTGGAGTTGAGCCTTCTGCAACACAGTAATTGTTTAAATTTTTATTTGTGCTTGCGACTCCATAGTTGAATTTACAATCCGGGCCGCAGCCGTTCCGCCGACAATCAACGCGGTCAATTATTGTGTCGGCAGTAAATTCCAAATCTGCGTAGAGCTGATACCATTTGCTGCAGGCGCCGCCTTCGTTGACATAAACATATGAGCTTTTGGGTTTCGGGTCGCAAGGAATATTAGCAAGAACATTTAAATCGTCAATTTTCAATGGATTGCCGCAAACGGGAATGGCAACAGGATAGCAGCCTTTATCCTGGTAATACTCCTCGATACCTTTTGAGATTCTAAGAAGGTCTGCTTTTCTTCTTGCATCCCTTGCTCTTTGGAATTGGGGTGCTGCAGAGACGTAAGTTGTGCCCGAAACTATTCCTAAAATTGCGGTAACGATGAGGATTTCAACTAAAGTGAATGAACGTAGGGGCCAGATTTTTCTTTGGCGTTTAGTCACAACTAGAGTATAGCACCAAAACTATTCGTAGCGGATAGCCTCTATTGGGGAAAGCTTAGCAGCTTTGTTTGCGGGAAATACTCCGAACACGATTCCGATTAACGAAGAAACACCTAATGCCAACAAAACGGTGGTGAAATTGATGTATGCGGGAAACAATCGCTGTATGGCAATAACGACTAGGTAGGAAATTCCAAGGCCCAAAAGACCACCCAACACAGATAAAAGAACGGCCTCGGTTGTGAATTGCCAGAGGATATTTCTCTGGGTTGCCCCTATTGCGCGCCTTATTCCTATTTCCCTGGTTCTTTCGGTTACGGATGCATACATAATATTCATAATTCCTATTCCGCCGACAACCAAAGAGATTGCTGCAATTGCCACCAAAACACTATTAAGAATTGTAAATATCGAGTTTATGGTGTTGAGAAACTCCGTCTGCTCCGTGACATCGAAATCTTCGGGTTTATATCTTTTGGCCAGAGCTTTTTTTGCGTCGATCTTAACTTGAGAGATGTTTTCGGAACTGTTTGCCTTAAGATAAATTCCAAAGAATTTTTTGTTTGGATTAAAACTTAGCGTTGCCGTATAGGGCATATACATTCTGTCGTCGATGCTTGGAGTGCCCACCCCGCCGCCCCCTTTTACTTTGGCAACTCCTATGACCTTAAAACCCTGGTCTTCAATTTTTAAAATTTTATTCAAGGCGCCGTCTACACTTCCGAATATTTTTTGCGCTGCGGAAGGCCCCAAAACAACAACCTTGTTTCCTTTTTCAAAATCGCTTTTTGTATATGCTCTCCCCCTGTCAATTTCCAAATTCAAAAGAGTGAAGATGTCGGCAGTGGAGCTTATAAACTCATAAGTTTCTGTCTTATTTGTACCCTTAATCCGAGTCATTTTTGCATAAATGGGAGCCGCAAGCTCGACGTTTTGGATTTTTCTCACACTGGCCGCGTCCCTCTCGTCAAACTGAATTCCTCCCACAACACCACCACTCAATGCCCCTCCCGGTAGTATAAAAATCAGGTTGCTCCCTAGGCTTTGGAATTGACGCTCGATATACCTTTTTAGACCGAGCCCAAAGGCCATAAGAAGGACAACGGAAGCGACTCCAATAAGAATTCCTAAGGATGTAAGAAAAACCCTGCCCTTGTTTCTCTTGAAATCATCGATTGCCGAACGAATTAAAAATGGAATTTGCATTTTACAAATATTTTTGGACAATTTTGCCGTCCTTAATAAATATTCTTCTTTTGGTTTTTGAGACCACGTTTTGGTCATGGGTTACAACAATTACCGTTACCCCAAATTTCGAGTTCAGACTTGCCAGAGTCACCATAATTTCTTTGCCGGTTTTCGAGTCCAAATTTCCCGTTGGCTCGTCGGCCAGGACCAACCCCGGTTTCATTACAAGTGCCCTTGCAATGGCTGCCCTTTGCTGCTGACCGCCTGAAATTTTATTGGGGAAAAATTTTGCTCTCTCGGTAAGACCAAGTTCCTCAAGAAGTTCGTCGGCCCTTTGTTTGGTATCAAATTCCAATTTTTTCTTTGCGTAGTGCGTGGGAAGAAGAATGTTTTCTTCAACGGTTAAGTTGTTTATTAGATTGAATTGCTGGAAGACGAAACCCACATATTCATTCCGCAGTTGAGAAATTTTGTTGTCGGAAAGTTTTGAAGTATCTTTTCCGTCAACGATTACTTTGCCGTAGGAAGGTTTATCCAATAGCCCCAAAATATGCATAAGCGTCGATTTTCCGCTTCCCGAGGAGCCCAAGATACCAACAAATTCTCCGTCCTTTATCGAGAGATTTATATGAGAGAGTGCAGAGAATTTTTCACTGCCGACATCGTAAACTTTTCCGACATCCTCAAGCTTAATCATAGACGACTTCGCCCTCGCTTAGACCCTTTGTAACTTCGGCATCGGTATCGGTTTCCATACCCGTTTCAATATAAGTTTTCTTTTTCTCTTTTCCGACCAAAACATAATTTCCCTTATTGTCCGATTTTAGGAATTTAAGCGGAATTTGAAGAACATTTTCCTTTTCTCCCGTAACAAAAGTTGCATCTCCTGTCATATCTATTCGATAGATAATATTTTTGGTTTGGAAATTGGAAATATCAATTTCGACTTTATAAGTGGTGCTGGTTTCTCCCTCTTTGGGCACAAACGACATGTTTTCAACACTGCCTTCAAACTCGCTTTGAGGAAAAGCATCCAACACAATTTTGACTTTCATGCCCTCGGTAATTTGTGCCACCTCTGTTTGATCGGCGGTTACTTCAAAGTAAAGGCTATAAGGGTTGACCACTTCGATTGCGCTTTGGAACGGAGCAATGTTTACTCCGGCAAAAGGGGGGTTAACTTTTGTCACGATTCCGGAGATTGGAGTTGAAATGCTGGCGAGGCTTATGCCGATATTTTGGCTCTCCACATCCAATACGGAGTTATTCAAGTCAATCTGTGCTTTAGTCAACGTCCTTGCGGTTTTATTTCGGAAGTCCTGGTCCGGATTTTCAAGATAGTTACGGTTATCGTAAGTGATTTGGTCGAAGTCCAAGCGTGTTTTTTGATAGATATTTAGTGTTTTCTGCAGAGCATTTTGGGCCAGACGAGAGTCAAGTGAGGCCACGGTTTGATATTTATTAACCCAATCTCCTTCTTTAACTCCCAGCCAGGAAAGAAGCCCCCCGCTGGCAAATTGTAGGGTCGCATGCTCGCTGGCTTCAACTTTTCCGGAAAGGGTAAGCTCTTGTTTTAGACTACCCCGGGTTACCGCTATGGATTCGACGGCAGGCTTGGGATGAAAGATTAAGGGGCGGACTATAAGAATAAGGACAATTAATCCGGCCGCTATCAAAAGCAACTTTTTTCTGGACATTATAAATTTGCTCAATTTTTTGACTAATTTCATATGGCGAAGAAGTATAACTTAAAGACGGAGTAATTTCAAAAATTGTGAGGTAGGAAAGAAAGAGAGAGTGGAGGCTCACAGGTAGTGTGAGTGGTCTCCACTCTCGGCGTCAGCTAGCCAGATTATTCACGAACCAGAGGTTCGGCGTATTTCACCAGCACAGTTCCTCGGCGAACTTTCGCACGCGAATGCACTGGTACCCTGTCAACACAGTCGGGCGTATGGCATGGTTTGCCATTGACGAAAAGGGCAATTGGTTTCCACGATTTGCTTAAGCAGTATGCAATTACCCGCTTAAGCTCCGAAACCATCCGTCCATTTCCGTCGATAGGGAATGTTTCCGTTCTGATGACGACTTGTTGCTTGCGCTTTGCCTTACGAGAAGACATTTCTCCCTCCTAAGGGTGTGTGATGAGAATGCCCGGCTCGGCAAAGAATCGGTCTGGTTTGTTTAAGAGCGATTAAAAAACAACCCTTGAGTTGTTTGGCGATAATAGCCGTCTGGCCTTACTTTGTCAAGGCTAGAATGATCAGTATTTTAGGCAAAAATATAATTAGGCCGACAATAACTGCAGAAATTGAGGCTAGAAGAACGGAGGCTGCAGCGACATCTTTCGCAATTTTTGCTTTCTCGTGTATTTCTGGACTGACTATATCCACCAAAACTTCCAAGGATGTATTCATAAGCTCAAGAATTAATACCATTGCGACCGTGAGAGTAAGAACTAGCCATTCGATTGGAGCCAGTTTGAGGAAAAAGCCCAAAATTGCGGCCAGAATGGCAATCAGAATATGAATCTTGAAGTTTGGTTCTTCGCGCAAAGCCGTTCTCACTCCCGAGAAAGCAAACCGAAAACTTTTAGGCAGGGGATGCTCGTATCCCATTTCTAGGATTAGTATACATTTGCCTAATGTCAAAGCAAAGTGCTAGGATAATCTTTACTATGTTAGTGAAAGCAGAGGACATTACAATCACCTTTTTTGCCAGCTTTCTTATCTGGCTCATGTTCGCAGGAGTTTTGGTTCTTTGGCTTATCGATGGCAGAATAACAAAAGAGGAGGTCTTGCATGCTTTGCTGGCTTCATTCACCGCTTGGGTTTTAGCCGAAATAATCAAAAGGCTATTTCCGACACTTCGGCCTTTCCAAACGGACGGACAAGGAGTTTTGACTTTGACAACCCCGACCGACGGCGCTTTTCCTTCGGGGCACGCCGCGGCTTCTTTTGCTCTGGCACTTACGATATGGCTTCACGACAGAAAACTGGGCTGGGCTTTTCTTATAGCGGCATTAACCATCGGAATTGCCCGGGTACTTGGTAATGTTCATTATCCTGTGGATATTTTGGGGGGAGCCCTTTTGGGTATTTTTGTTGCTCTAACAGTTGAAAAGGCGCATGTATTTAAACTCTTTTCCTTCATACTCAAAAGAAACCCCAAAGAATGAAATTCCAATTGACAGTTAGCAGTTTAATTGTTAGACTGCTAAATACTTTTATTCAAACTCCCGTAAAGGGAGGAGTGAACAAACTCTCGTTTATATGAAACAGCAAGCAAAAGTTTTAAGAAAAGTTCCAATAGTGGCAATTCGGGGTTCGGTTCTTTTTCCCCATTCCGACACGCTCCTTTCTTTTGGGCGACCGAAGTCAATTTTCGCCGTAAATTCGGCATTTCAAGAAGATAGGGTTATTGCGGTTTTTACCCAAAAAGACCCGAAAACTTCCGACCCCGGCAAAGAAGATTTATTCAAAGTTGGCACTATTGCCACCATTACCCAAATGATGTCCACCGAGGGTGAAATTCATTCAATGGTCAGAGGCCAGGCAAGAATTGAATTGGAAAATATAATTTCGAATGAACCCTATTTGGTCGGCGAGGTAGCGGAAATTGCCGAAGAAAATGATAATGTTCCCGAAGTTAAGGCCCTGGCCAAAAAATTGGCGGAACTTTTTAAAAGGTCGGTAAATCTCGGCAAGCAGGCGGAAATAACGGCCGTAATGAGGCTAATTTCGGATACCGTTGCTCCGGTTGAGCTGGTTGACCAGGTTGCCGGACTTCTTGAAGTTGATGTTGACGAGCGCCAGAAACTTCTTGAGACGTATGACCTCAAAAAGCGTTTTGAGAAGGTTATGGAGCTTTTGGCCAATGAAGTAAATGTTTTAGACATCGAGCGCACAATAAACGTCAAAACCCAGCGCAGGTTCGAAGACCAAATGAGAAAAGCCATGCTTCGGGAGCGCAAAAGAACCATCGAAGAGGAGCTTGGCGAAGGCGAGGGAGAGCTTTCGGGTGAAGAGATTGGGGATTACAAGAGAAAAATCAGACTTGCCGGAATGCCCAAAGAAGTACACGAAAAGGCCCAAAAAGAGCTCAAAAGACTTGCGCAGATGTCTCCGAATAACCCCGAGGGAGGCTATATCAGAAACTACTTGGATTGGTTGGTTGATATGCCCTGGAGCAAAGCATCCCCAAATAATGTTTCCATCCAGAAAGCGGCCAAGATTTTGGAAGATAGGCACTATGGAATGAAAAAGGCCAAGGACAGAATTTTGGAATTTATGGCCGTAATGAAGCTAAAAGAAAAGAGCAAAAAAGCACAGGAAAATCAGCCCACAATCTTGTGTTTTATCGGGCCGCCTGGTGTGGGCAAGACCTCTATAGGCCGCTCGATTGCGGAAGCTTTAAGCCGCAAGTTTGTCAGAGTTTCGCTTGGAGGAATCAGAGACGAGGCTGAAATTCGTGGCCACAGGCGGACCTATGTTGGGGCGCTTCCTGGTAGGATTATTCAGGGAATAAAAAATGCCGGCACCAAAAATCCGGTATTCATGCTTGATGAAATCGATAAAATCGGAATCGATTTCAGGGGAGACCCATCAAGCGCTCTTTTGGAGGCCCTCGATCCCGAACAGAACAAGGAATTTTCCGACCACTATCTGGAAGTTCCCTTTGACCTTTCACAAGTAATGTTCATTCTTACAGGAAATATGCTTGATACTATTCCCGCACCCTTGCGGGATAGGATGGAGATAATTGGGTTTCCAGGCTACACCGAGGATGAAAAACTAAACATTGCCAAGGAATTTTTGTGGCCAAAACAGCGCAGACTGCATGGCCTTGAGGCAAGGAAAATTAAAATCGCCGAAGCCGCAATCAAAAAGATAACCAATCGCTATACCCGAGAAGCAGGGGTAAGGGAACTGGAAAGGAATTTAGCCTCGCTTTGTCGCAAAATAGCCAGAATGGTTGCCGAAGGCAAGAAGTACCCAAAGAGTATTACGGCCAAGGATATAGAAAAGTTTTTGGGACCAAGGAGATTTTCTTCGATGATTGCCGAAAAACAAGATGAGGTGGGTATGTCCACGGGTCTTTCTGTAACTCCCACGGGAGGAGAGATTTTATTTATCGAAGTAGCTCTTATGCCGGGCAAGGGCAGGCTTACCCTTACGGGCCAGTTGGGCGAGGTTATGCAGGAAAGTGCTAAAGCCGCCTTTACCTGGGCAAAATCCCATTATTCGCTTTTGGGGCTCAAGCCGGATTTTGCGTCGGGCATTGATGTCCATGTTCATGTTCCCGAAGGAGCTGTTCCTAAAGACGGTCCTTCGGCCGGAGATGCGCTGGCAACAGCCTTGGTTTCGGCCTTGACGGGAATACCGGTCAAAAGGGAAGTCGGAATGACAGGAGAAATAACTTTAAGAGGCAGAGTTATGGAAATCGGCGGAGTTAAAGAGAAGGTTATTGCCGGCCATCGGGCGGGGCTTAAGACTATAGTTATGCCAAAGGACAACAAAAAGGACCTTTTAGAGGATGTGCCCGAAAAGGTCAGGAAAGACGTAAAATTCGTGTTCGTTAACGATATTTTGGAGGTTTTGGAGGTTGCCCTGAAGACTTGGCCTCCAAAAACTGTGATAAAAAGCCCAAAAATTACCCCTCTTCCGACTCTTCTTGCGGCAAACTAAATTCAGCTTTAGCTGGCCTCAAAAATACCCACGCTTAGCACGCTGTTTTTGTAATCAAAAACAAAACGAATGGGATTTTCCCTATTGTTTGTAATGTATAGATTTTGCAAAGCGCTTCCGGTCGGGTCATCCGGCCTGACATAGATTGAAACTCCATATTCTCTAGGCACGCCCGGAATATTGGCAAAATCATGGTTTGCTGGAGCCACAGCCGTTAGTCCCGCTTCTTTAGCAACCCAATAAATAAGAGAGGCCAAATGGCAAACTCCGTCTCCGGTTAAATAACCGTCGGACTTAAAACCATCCTGAAAATTGAAATGGGCATTGGTTGTTTTTACAACGCGTCCGGAATATTCGGGCAGCAATTTGTCATGGAAAGCGAATCCCTCCCCGGGTTTAAGGGTAAATTCGTAACGGAAAGGTTTTTTCACTTCAGACCAAGAGATGTCTTTGGGTGACTCTATGGCCCCATCCAAATAGTTAAGGGTTAAAAGAATGTTGTCCTTAAAAACGTCGTTTACAAAGGCATTGCCATACCTCTCGTTTAGAGAGATTTCGTGCGTAGCTAACGGCACGGGGAGAGACCCCATGGCCTTAAGGCTGGCTGGGGTGGAAAGTAGGAATACAAGGTAAAGTAGTTCGGTTAACATGGTTTGTCAGGCTCGTGCCTGCCAAAAAAAAAGGTTCTCTCGGGAGAACCTTAAGGAGCGCAGTATATCAAACTATGAGATATAAGTCAAGATACTAGAGGGTATTTACATATATGGCCCGATTGAGTAATCTGGATTATATGCGCAAAAAGAAAGCCAAAAAATCGTTTTTGAGGCTCGGTATTGGTGCGGCAGTTGTTGTACTTGTAGGTAGCCTATTTTTTCTTCTCAAGTCTTTCATGCCGCCTTGTGCCAATTCCATAAGCTGCATTAAAGACTTGTCGGGTAAATACGAGCCTCAGAAAGAAGGGGTGTTTTTGGGTCAAAAAGTTGCAGTGCCGGCATATGTGGCCGATGTAATGCCGAAATCGGTACTCGGGGAATCTATAGGGAGCAATAAACGTATTGAGGTTAACCTTAGCACACAGACGCTGTATGCCTACCAAAATAACAAGCTTGTTTATACATTTCCCGTTTCAACAGGAAAATGGTATCCCACGCCGACAGGGGAATTCCATATATGGGTTAAGCTTCGCTATACGCTCATGACAGGCGGTAATCAGGCATGGGGAACATATTATTACCTTCCCAACGTTCCTTTTGTGATGTTTTATTACAACGACCAAATTATTAAATACAGAGGTTTTAGCCTCCACGGCACCTATTGGCACCATAATTTTGGCCACCCCATGAGCCATGGATGCATAAATATGCGGACGGAAGATGCCCAAACCTTGTTTTATTGGACTAATCCGGTGACAACCGGAAATCTTACTTATGCTACCAAGGACGATCCCGGTACTCTAATTGTTATATACGGTACCACCCCAGCCGAATAGTGGCCTTTCAGCTTTGATTTTGCTACAATTGTGCCGCACGGCGCCATCGTCTAGTGGCCCAGGACACCAGGTTCTCATCCTGGTAACCCCGGTTCAAATCCGGGTGGCGTCACAAAATGCCGAGCTAACGGCATAATCTTTTAGCTTCCTTGACAAAGCTGGGAAATACATTTAAAATTCCCTCTTGTAACATATTTTTCCCTCCCACCTATTACGAAAGGGGGGGATATTTTTTGAGATATGCCAAATCAAGTGCAACTTACAAAAGAAGGTTTTCAAGAACTCAAAGTCGAGCTCGAAAAGCTGGTGGAGGTAAAACGCCCCAGGCTTGTCGAGCGTATTTCCAATGCCAGACAACAGGGAGACCTTTCCGAAAACAGCGATTATGCCAACGCCAAGGAGGAATTGGAATTTCTTGATGGCAGAATTGACGAGCTTGAGGGTGTAATAAAAAACGCTCAAATTGTTCACGGCAACGGCAAAAAAGAAGGCATCGGTATAGGCACAAAAGTTACGCTTAAAGCCAACGGCAAGTCTAATGTTTTCGAAATAGTAGGCGATTGGGAAGCAGACCCCATAAATAAAAAGATTTCTCCCGATTCTCCTTTGGGCATGGCCCTGGTAGGCAAGAAGATTGGAGAAAAAGTTTCAGTAGAGGCTCCGGCCGGCAAGGTTACATACGAAATCCTCGCAATAGAGTAACTCCTTTGCTACAATAGCCTCAATATGCACTGGGCCGACAAAATTGCCCAAGAGATAGTTTCTTCAGGGAAATATAAGCCTTATTGGGTGGATGATATGAAGACCCCATCCGGGTTTGCCCACGTAGGCTCTTTAAGGGGCCCCCTTATACATAGCTTAATATTTAGAGCTCTTAAAGATGTAGGAGTCGAAGCCAGATTTACTTTCGTTATCAATGATTTTGATACTGTGGACGAGCTTCCGTCCGACCTTAAAGAAAGCTTCGCCAAGTATATGGGATTTCCTCTCAGGGCGACTCCATCTCCAAAAGATGGATATAAAAGCTACGCTGAATACTTTGCTCAAGACTTCAAAAACAACTTTAAGGATTTGGGGGTAGAGGCGCAGTTTCTTTCCTCTTGGGATATGTACCACGAGGGGAAATTTGACGAAGTTATCAAGATGGCTTTGGATAGCAGCGAAAAGATTCAGGATATCTACCAAAAAATTTCAGGCAGCAGAAAAAAGGAAAAAGGCTGGCTTCCTTTCCAGGTAATTTGCGAGAATTGCGGCAAGCTTGGAACTACCAGAGTCTATGCCTGGGACGGCAAAGAAGTCTCGTATAAATGCGAGCCCAATATGGTAGCTTGGGCCAAAGGTTGTGGGCACGAAGGGAAAATTTCCCCTTTCGGTGGAAAGGGGAAATTGCCTTGGAAAGTCGATTGGGCTGCACACTGGAAGGTAATGGGGGTAACAATCGAGGCTGCCGGAAAAGACCACGCATCCAAAGGGGGTTCATACGATATTGCTTTAACTCTTTGCGATGAGGTTTTTGGCTATCCACGACCTTTTAATTTCGGTTATGAATTCTTTCTTATTGGGGGGAAGAAAATGTCTTCTTCGAAGGGGTTGGGACTGAAGGCCCATGACTTGGTCAAAATAATGCCGGCTGAGCTCGGAAGGTTTGTCTTTACAAGAACAAACTACAAAGAGCAAATCGAATTCGACCTAATGGGGACTATGGCAATTCCCGATTTGTTTGACGAGTACGATGAGGCTTGGCAGGCATATGTAGCGGGTACCGATGAAAATTTGGCGAGAACTTTTATCCTGTCGCAAATTTCCGAAGTTCCTGCAAAAAATCCTATCTTCTTACCTCGCTTTAGAGATATTGCCAATTACTTACAGCTTCCCGATGTTGATCTTCTTAAAAAATTTGAGGAAGGAAAGGGTTCTCCACTTTCGGAGAAAGAGAAAGAAATTCTAAAAGAGAGAGAAAAATATGCCAAAGTTTGGCTGGAAAACTATGCACCGGAGGAATTCAGAGAACAAATGTCGGGAAAATTGCCTGTGGAAGCCAAGAAATTGAGCTCCGAGCAAAAATCATATCTTGGCAAAATTATTAAACTGGTCGATAAAGCTTCGAATCCTGACGATTTACAAAAGGATTTATACGAGCTGTCGAAAGAAACGGGAATAAAAACCAAAGAAGCATTCTCTGCCATATATTTGGCATTTATCGGCAAGGACCACGGCCCGCGCGCGGCTTGGTTTTTACTCCAGTATCCTAAAGGAAAAGTTTTGGCTCGGCTTAAGGAAGCTTCCAAATGATAAGCCGCGAACAGGCATTAAAACTACTCCACGATAATATGCAATCTCTTAATTTGAGAAGGCATTGCTATGCGGTTGAGGCGGTAATGCTCGCTCTAGCTCACAAATTTCAAATACCAAATGATAAATGTCAAATTTGGGGTGTTGTCGGGCTAGTGCATGATATCGACTACGAGAAATATCCGGATACCCATCCTCTGGAGGGTATTAAGATTCTGAAGAAAGAAAACTATCCGCAAGAGATTATAGATGCTGTTGCGGCGCACGGCTGGAGTTATAGAGAAGGTTTACCGATGCCAAAAAATAATTTACAGTGGTCGCTTTATTGTTGTGATGAGTTGACAGGTTTTATTGTAGCTTGTGCCTTGGTCCGGCCCGAAAAAAAGCTTAACCTAGTCAATGTTGCTTCTATTCAGAAGAAATGGAAGCAAAAGGCTTTCGCGGCAGGGGTTAAAAGAGAACAAATCGAAGAATGCGAAAAGCGCCTTGGAATTCCCTTAAAAGAATTTATTGAAATTGCTTTGACAGCAATGCAAGGAAATTCAGACGATTTAGGGCTATGAGAATTGAACGGTTAGTAATCGGTTCCACCAATCCTGCCAAAGTAGAGGAATGGGAACATTTTCTAGAGAGATTTAACGTAAAAGGGATTGGCGATTTGGGGAATTTTCCCGAACCACGCGAGGCCGGACGTACTTTTACCGAAAACGCCATAATTAAAGCCACACATTATGCAAAAATTACGGGAGAATTTGCTTTTAGCGAGGATGGTGGTTATGAAGTTGATGCCTTGGGCGGAGCACCGGGCGTCAGAAGCAGAAGAATCTTACCTGGAGACAAGGATGGAACCGATCAGGAGCTAATAGATTATATTCTCGAAAAATTAAGGGGTTTGCCTCACGAAAAACGAGGAGTGAAACTTTCATTTGTTGCTGCGGTGTCGGACCCGGAGGGTAAGACTATTTTCTTAAAAGGCAATTCTTTAGCGGGCATTGTAGCCGAGAAGCCGGGACCGGTTAGAATTGAAGGCTATCCTTTTAGGACAATTCATTTGATTCCTGAACTTGGTAAAACCTATGCGGAGCTAACAGCCGAAGAACACGAAAAATATAATCACAAGAGGCCGGTAGCCGAAAAACTGGTCAAGTTTTTGATAGAATACAGATAATGCTGGATATCCAATTTATCCGAGATAATACGGATAAGGTTAAAAAAGGCCTAGAAAAGAGGCTTTTTCCCGACGTAGAGCTGGTGAATAAAGTATTGGATCTCGATGAAAAGAAACGAAAACTAATCGTAGAAGTAGAAGATCTTCGCGCACAAAGGAATAAGGCCGCAGCAGAAAAAGATATAGAAACGGGTAAAAAGATAAAGGATAAACTTTCTTCTAGCGAGCCCGAGCTGGAGAAAATTGAAAAAGAACTTAAAGGAGTACTTCTTAATATTCCCAATGTTCCCCTCAGTGATGTACCCGAAGGTCCGGAAGAGAACAAAAAGATTCTTCGCAAGGTAGGAGAACCGAAACGATTCGATTTTACTCCGAAAGACCATCTTGAGCTGGGAACCGCTCTTGGAATTATCGATGTCGAAAGGGCATCTAAAATTTCTGGTACGCGGTTTGCCTATCTTAAGGGTGGTGCGGCTCTTTTGGAGTTGGCTTTAATCAATTTTGCGATGGAGAAGCTGATAAAAAATGGATTCACGCCGGTTTTTCCACCGATGCTTATTAAGAAAGAAATAACTGATCAACTGGGGTATTGGCATGGAGGTGGAAATGCCAATTATTACTATGTACTTGATTTTATCGAGGAAGAAGGCGGAAAAGAATTACAGAACCCTCTCTATTTGGTTGGAACAGGTGAGCATTCAGTTGTTCCAATGCACAGCGGCGAGGTTTTAAATGAAAGAGATCTTCCCAAAAAATATGTTGCTTTTTCGAGCTGTTTTAGAAGAGAGGCTGGGTCTTATGGAAAAGATACCAAGGGGATTTTGAGAGTTCACCAATTCGATAAAGTAGAAATGGTAGTTTATTCCAAACCAGAAGACGACAAAGAAATACACGAAAAAATGCTTTCGTATTCCGAAAGTTTAATGAAAGATTTGGGATTACCATATCAGGTTGTTGTGCTCGCGGCAGGGGATATTGGCTTCCCTACAGCAAAAACAATAGACATAGAAACTTGGCTACCCGGACAGGGAAAATACAGAGAAACCCATTCAATTTCCACAACAACGGACTATCAAGCTAGGAGATTAAATATAAAGTACAAGTCAACCGAGGGAAATAAATTTGTGCATATCTTAAACGGAACAGCATTCGCTATTGGTCGCACAATTATTGCGATTTTGGAAAATTATCAACAAAAAGACGGTTCCGTCGAAGTTCCCGAAGTTCTTCGTAAATGGGTCGGCAAGGACAAAATTACCGCTTAGTATAGTATTTTTTGCCGCTTAATTTTTCCGGCAAATAGCTTTCTTTGTCGTATTTCTCATAGCCTTCGCCGTAGCCGATTTCTTTCATTAATTTTGTGACGGGGTTTCGGATTTTTAAAGGAACAGGGAGATTGCCCAATTTACGGACATCGCTTAATGCTGACACATAAGCGTTATAAGCCGATCTGTCTTTCCTCGCCAAAGCCAAATAGACTACTCCGGCTGCCAAATTTTCCTGACATTCGGGGTAACCAATAGTTTCACAAGCTCTGAAAACCTCATTGGCAACAACCAAAGCGGTAGGAGAAGCAACATCCTCTGAAGCAAAAACAACCATTCGTCGTGCGATATATAAAGGGTCCTGCCCCGCCTCAACCATTCGGGCCAGATAGTAAAGTGCCGCGTCAACATCGCTAGCCCGCATGGATTTAATAAATGCCGAAATTACGTTGTAATATTCCTCGCCTTTCTTATCAAAAGAAAGCTGTCTTTTTTGCAGCGCCTGTTCGATGATTTTAGTGGTCAATGGCCGACGGCCAATGGTTAAGTTCGAAGCGATTTCCAGTACATTGAGCATTACTCTGGCATCGCCGTTTGAGGATTGAAGTAAAAATTTCTTGGCTTCCGTGCCCAATTTAATTTTGAGTAACTTTACTCCTCGTTCAATTATTTTATTCAATTCCTTTTCCGATAGCTGATTTAGGATTAAAACTCTAGTTCTGGAAAGGAGCGGTCCGATTACTTCAAAAGACGGATTTTCGGTTGTCGAGCCAATAAGAGTTATGTCGCCCCGCTCAACAAAAGGGAGTAGTTTATCTTGCTGGGCTTTATTAAATCTATGTATTTCATCAATTAGAATTACCGGCGGAAATAATGTCCCGGCCTTCATAATTTTTTGGATATCTTTTATCGAAACCGATACTGCGGAGAATTCGAAATACTGTCTTTTCAATTCCAATGCAATAATTCGGGCCAAAGTAGTTTTCCCGGAACCAGGCGGACCCCAAAAAATAAGAGAAGGAAAGAACCCGTTTTCTTTTGCGGTCGAAAGAAGTCTTGTAATTACTCCGTCGGCGCCAACTAAATGTTTTTGCCCTACAAAGCCGGAGAGCTTTTTTGGCCGGAGTTTTTCGGGTAGCGGGATAGCCATGGCAAGGCCATTCTACACCCCCGCTTCCGCTAAAGCTACGTCGGGCAGGCAAAGAAGATTCCTATATAATATGGTTGTGGAAATTTTGCCTATAAACAAAGTTCTTGAGGAAACGACATCTCCAATAAACGGCAAAATTAGAGTTGTCAGAAGCTTAGGTCTGGGAACATATATCCAAGTTGAGAACCTAACCCAGTCTGGCGGAGTTGTGTACGAAGTGTGGCGAAGCACACTTCGGACTATTAACCATCAACAATTAACAATTAACAATTGCCTAATTCTCGGTTTGGGAGGAGGGTCGGCAGCAAAACTCGTTAAGAAATATTGGCCCCAGGCAGAAATTACGGGTGTTGACATCGACCCGACAATGGTAGAACTGGGGAAAAAATATCTGGGACTTCCGGATATAAAAACTGTTATCGATGATGCAGAAAATTTTTTATTAACCATTAGTCATCGGCCATCAGCCATTAAATATGATTTGATTTTGATAGATACGTATCTGGGAGATAATTTTCCTAAAAAGTTCGAGAGAGACGATTTTTTGGTTCGGATAAAACATCTGCTTTCACCTAACGGATTGGCAGTTTTTAATCGACTTTATTATGGGGATAAAAGAGGAGAAGCAATGAGGTTTGCATCAAAACTGGAGAAGGCTTTCTCTAAAGTGAAATATGTCTTCCCCGAGGCCAACGTAATGTTTGTCTGTTACAATAAATAGGCGTAGTATTAAAACTTCATGCTAAATATTTTTTCCAAAATTTTGGATTTGAATCAGCGGGAAGTCGAAAGACTTTCTAAAGTTGCAGAGAAAATTAATTTACACGAAGGCAGAATTAAAAAGCTCGAAGATAAAGACTTTGCCAAAAAAACCGAAGAATTGAAACAAAGATTGGCAAAGGGCGAAGAACTCGAAGATATTCGTCCCGAAGCTTTTGCACTGGCCAGAGAAGCCTCTTGGCGCGCAATCGGATTAAGACCATTTGATGTCCAAATGATGGCTGCAACGGCTCTTTTTGAAGGCAAAGTTGCCGAGCAGAAGACCGGAGAAGGAAAAACTCTTTCGGCTGTTCCCGCATTATATCTCCGCGCACTTAAAGGCAAAGGTGCCCATCTTGTTACTGTTAATGATTATTTGGCCCGAAGGGATGCGGGATGGAACGGCCCGATTTTTCATATGTTGGGGCTTTCTGTCGGCTCCATAATTCAGGAGAATAAATCTTTCCGCTACGACCCCGAATATGTTGATAACAGTCATGGAGATGAACGATTGGCGCATCTTAAGCCGTCTTCACGCAAAGAAGCATACGAGGCGGACATTATTTACGGAACCAACAACGAGTTCGGTTTTGATTATCTTCGCGACAATATGGTTTCAACGCTCGAAGAGATGGTGCAAAGGGGACATTACTATGCTGTTGTTGATGAGGTTGACTCGGTTTTAATCGATGAAGCCCGCACCCCTTTGATTATTTCGGCTCCCGATACCGAACCTACGGATAAATACTATAAATTTGCGTCTTTAATCGAAAAACTCAATGCGGACACCGATTACACAATCGACGAGAAGGCAAAAAGCGCCTCGCTAACCGAGCGCGGAATCGAAAGAGTTGAAAAAGTTTTGGGGGTAGATAATCTTTACGAAAAGGATTTTGACTCGATTCATCACATCGAGAATGCCCTTCGTGCACGCACCCTTTATCTTCGCGATAGGGATTATGTAATCAAAGACAATCAAGTAATTATCGTCGATGAATTTACCGGAAGACTCATGATCGGGAGGCGCTGGAGCGACGGACTTCATCAAGCAGTAGAGGCAAAAGAACAGGTTACTATTCAGCAGGAATCAAAAACTCTGGCAACGATTTCTTTTCAGAATTACTTCAGGATGTACGACCATCTTGCGGGAATGACCGGAACTGCGGCAACAGAGGCGGAAGAGTTTAGGAAAATTTATAAATTGGACGTTGTCGTAATTCCTACGCACAAAGCGATGGTAAGAAAGGATAATGCGGATGTAATTTACAAAACTTTGCGTGGCAAATACGGCTCGATTGTTGCCGCGATTGAAGAGATGCACAAAAACGGGCAACCGGTTTTGGTCGGCACGACTTCTATCGATAAAAACGAAATAATTGCGGAGTATCTCAAGCGCAAGAAAATTCCCCACAACGTTCTTAATGCCAAAAACCACGAACGTGAGGCCTCAATTATCGCCGATGCGGGAAAGTTGGGAGCAGTAACAGTTGCTACAAACATGGCAGGTCGAGGTGTCGATATTGTTTTGGGAGGCGCCGTACCCGATAGACCGGCAGGTGTAGGCCAGGAGAAATTTGAACAAAGTCTGGCTTACAAAAAATGGAGAGAACTTCACGAAAGAGTGGTAAAGGCCGGCGGACTTCATGTAATCGGAACCGAAAGACACGAATCACGAAGAATTGACAACCAGCTTCGCGGCCGTTCTGGACGCCAGGGAGACCCTGGTTCTTCACGCTTTTATCTTTCCTTGGAGGATGATTTGATGAGGATTTTCGGCGGAGAACAAATTAAAAATTTGATGGATAGATTGAGCCTTCCCGAAAACCAGCCGATTGAGAATGCCCTGGTTTCAAGAGCAATCGAACAGGCCCAAGTTAAAGTTGAGGGATTCCACTTTGATATCAGAAAGCGCTTGGTTGAGTTTGACGATGTAGCGAATCAGCAAAGGGAAATTATCTATAAACTTCGAAGACGTGTTCTGGATTCCACCGATATCAAAGAAGAGGTTCTTGAGAAAATTAAAAATCAGATAGACAGGATTTTGCTTCTTGCCTGGCCGGAAATGGGCAGCCCCGATTATGAAAAAATTGCTGTCGGACTACTGGAAATAGTTCCTTTCGACGATGCTTCTTTTAAACAATTTGAAAAAGAGCTGGATAAATACAAAGGCAAAGAAGAGATAAAAGACTTTCTTCTCCATGTTATAGATAATATTCATAAAACCCGCGAGGAGCAGGTACGACCGGAAGTTATGCGCCAGATAGAAAAATATGCTTATTTGGGTTCGATCGACCACTGGTGGATCGAACACATTGACCAGATTGATGATTTAAGGGAAGGTGTAAGCCTTAGAGCCTATGGCCAAAGGGATCCTCTTATAGAGTTTAAAAACGAGGCTTACGATTTGTTTGAAAGTTTGATAGACAGAATTGATGCGGAGCTGTCTCGGAGGCTCTTTAGAATAGGTGTTGCTCCTGCCCCTGAAATTCCGCTGGCGCAGGCCAGAGAAAATATTGATACTTCGGATACGACCGGACTTGCGGGAAATGCCGACAAGACGGCAAAGACCGGAGAGCCGGCTTTTGCCAATAAGAAAAAAATCGGTAGAAATGACCCTTGCTGGTGTGGTAGCGGAAAGAAATGGAAACGTTGTCATTACCCACAGTTAGGGTAGAAACGTTGACATCCTGAGTGAAATCGAATGGATGGAAGAAATGTCACTATCCCCAATTAGGTTAGAATGTTAAAACAAAGTAAAGTTTTCTCCTTCTGGGTGCGGAAAGTAGACAAAGAGACACGGGCTAGGGCAGCGGTTATTTCTACTCCTCATGGAGAAATAAAAACGCCGGCCTTCTCTCCGGTTGCAACCAGAGCTTCGGTCCGCGCACTTGACCCTGCGGATTTAAAAAAATGTAAAAGCCAGGTTGTTTTGGCCAATACCTATCATCTTTATCTAACTCCCGGGATAGAAATTATAAAAAAGTTTGGAGGTCTTGCCCCGTTCATGCAATGGAATGGCCCAACAATAACCGATAGCGGGGGGTATCAGGTTTCCTTTTTGTGGGGACAAAATGAAGAAGAAAAAATCGGCAGAGTTGTAAGCATTACGGACAGGGGCGCACTTTTCTCTTCGCATATCGACGGCTCTCGACATTTACTCACACCCGAAAAATCGATGGAAATTCAACATATTTTGGGAGCCGATATTATTATGGCTTTCGACCAGCCATTGGGAAGGCAATACTCGGATAAGCAAAAAATAGAGGCATTTGAAAGAACTCTTAAATGGGAAGAAAGGTCGTTTGTCGCATGGAAAAAATTGGGGAACAAACAGGCCTTGTATGGAATTACTCAAGGAGATACGGATAAAAGACTTCGTAGAAAATCTCTGGAGTTTATTCTTCAAACCGGATTTCCGGGAATTGCAATGGGAGGAGAATCTATTGGAAAAGATCCCAAAATCACCGCCGATACCTTAGATACGGTTGCCGACTTGTTGCCCGATGATAAACCCCTTCATGCTTTAGGGCTTGGCGGAGGTCCGGAAGGAATTTTCGTGGGGGTTGCCCGCGGAGTCGATACTTTCGATAATACTTCCATCACAAGATTGGCCAGAAACGGCTGGCTTTTTATTTATCCCGAAGACGGGGGAAATATAAAAAATAAATTTAGAATTGATTTAAATAAGAGAAAGTTTGCGGAAGATAAAAAATCTATTTCGCCGTATTGTGATTGTTATACCTGTCAAAATTTTTCGAGAGCATATCTCCATCATCTTTTTAATACAAAAGAGCTTTTGGTTTTTAGATTGGCTTCGATGCACAATATATATTTTATTAATACTTTAATGGAACGAATTAGAAAATCTATTATTGCGGGGGAGCTAAAAGATTTGGCAAAAGTCTGGCTTGACAAAAAGTTATAGTAGTGTTTATACTTGCGCACGAGCATGGAAGAAACTCAAAACGAACAAGAGCAGACGATTAATCCCGTAACTCCTCTTGCGCCTCCGCCAATGGCTCCGCAAAAGCCAAAAAGAAATATGGCAGTTCTTATTTTGGGAGCGGTCTTGTTAATTATCATAATTATTGTCGGAATTTTTGTTGTAAGAAGCTCCGGCACTCAAAGTACACCAACCCCTACTCCGGAAACACAGGGACTTTCGGCTCCATCGACACCTCTTCCCTCCGAGACACCGATAGATAAAAGTACGGTGACTATTCAGGTGCAAAACGGAACGGGTATAGGAGGCGAAGCGGCTTATCTTCAGGGAGTATTAAAAAGCATGGATTATTCGGAAATAACCGTTGGCAATGCGGATACAACCGACAATTCCGAAACAACCGTTACTTTTTCTTCCACCGTCGATAAAAGTGTGTCAGACGAGATTACTCAAAAACTTACAGGTATTTATAAGGTCGTAAATACAAGCACTTCAAGTACACAGGCGAAAGATGTGGTTATAGTTACGGGACTTAGAAAAGGACAAACTCCACTTCCTTCAGCAACGCCTACACCAGAAGCAACGGCTACTCCGACCGAGACCCCCACACCTACTCCGTAATCCCGATATTCGGTATGACATCCCTTCGGGATGACATATCAGCGTTCAATTCATCCCCTCGACCAAGCTCGAGGGTTTTCTTGAATGCTGTTATAATAAATCTAGATGAATATTCCTGCCTTTCTTTCAGGACAGTTTAATTTTAATTTGGGGAAATTAAACATTTCCACTTCCTATTTTCAGGCGGGCGCAATAATACTTCTTCTCTTTCTTTTGGTTTTGCTTCTTGCGTCAATGAGAAGGCACTTTATGAGCTGGTCGTTTAAAGGAGCCCTTTTTGGAATTTTCTGGGGATTTCTTTTGGCACTTATCTTGGAGGGGTTTTTAATTATCGGGGGAAAGACCGCAATAATTGAGTTATTGGGATGGAAAAATGCCCCGAAGCCAATTTTGACTGCCTTGGATGCCGGAAGAAATAAATTGGTTAATGTGCTTGGAATTACCACAAATATCCCTTCAAGCCTGGCCGAGGAAAAACCTACACTGGACGATGCTGTAAGTCTATTTCAGAAGTTAAGCCCTTCGGATTCCCAGAAAATCAGAACACTCATTTGTGCTCCAAAGTAAAGTTCGTTAAACTTGTAGTCGATGCACGAAGAAAAATCCCGAATCGAGGAGCTAATTTCCCGTCTCGAGAAGCTTAAAGAGGCCGTCGATTTGGCTAAAAAGCGAAAAGACGCCCAGATAATGGAGGCAGAAAGTGCCGATCCTGCGCTATGGAATGATCAAGACAAAGCAAGAAAGCTTATGCAGGAGCTGTACGATGCAAAAAAAGAAATTCAGGAATTTGAGGATTTAACGGAAGATCTCCAGACATTGAAAGGATTAGCACAAGAAGAGGCAATAACCGAAGATTTCGAAAAAGAGATTGCCAAATCACAAAAGACTTTGGATAAACTGGAGCTTTCGACTCTTCTTTCGGGCGAATATGACAAAAAAAATGCAATAGTTTCGATTCATGCCGGGCAAGGCGGGATTGAGGCTATGGATTGGGCCAGCATGTTACTTCGGATGTATTTGAGATTTTGCGAAAGAAGAGGTTGGAAAACGGCTATTTTGGATTCAACGGCTGGGGAGGAAGCGGGAATAAAAAGCGTAACTTTTAAAGCCGAAGGCGCATATTCTTACGGGTACCTCAAAGGCGAGGCCGGAACACACAGGCTGGTGCGCCAGTCTCCTTTTAATGCCGATAATTTAAGGCAAACTTCGTTTGCGCTTGTGGAGGTTTTGCCGGAATTGGAAGAAGTTGATTTGCCGGATGTCAAAATCAAAGACGAGGATTTGGACTGGCAGTTTTTCCGTTCGTCTTCGCAAGGCGGACAAAATGTCCAAAAAGTTTCTACCGCCGTAAGGGTTACACACAAACCCACAGGCATTGTGGTCAGCGCTCAATCCGAGCGTTTTCAGGAACAGAACAGAAAAATTGCCATGAATCTTCTTCGTTCCAAGCTTTGGCTATTAGAAAAAGAGAGGGCAAAAAGTACCAAAAAGGGATTGAAGGGTAACTATAAACCTGCTTCTTGGGGAAACCAAATCCGTTCATATGTTCTTCACCCCTATAAAATGGTCAAAGACCTAAGAACCGAAATCGAAACCTCAAATACCGAGGCTGTACTGGGTGGGGATTTGGACGCATTTATCGAGGCGGAATTGAAACTTGCCCGTGGGGATTAAGGATGCTATATTGGATTTTGTAATGGAAACAACAACACCGCAAACTCCCGTTCAACAAGTTCAAACTGCTGTGACAAATGCCACCCAAACTGTATTAAAACAGCTTCCTTTGAAAGATAGAAAACTTCCGATGTATATAGGAATTGCACTTTTGGTTGTACTTTTGGGAGTCGGGAGCGGATGGTTTTTATCAAACAGAACCTCGGGAGCTTCGGGTAGTCCTACCAAAAGCGCTCCGGGAGCAAAAACAAGCGCCACGGAGGCGGGAATCGGCGACGAAAAAACATTCAAAGATACGGCAACGGGTGACTTGCAAGAAGGCGGAATTAATGGCGAAGGAACCCACCATTTGGTTCGCCCCGGTGGAGACACGCAAAATGTTTATTTAACCTCGACGGTTATAGATTTGGGGAGCTTTGTTGGAAAGAAGGTTCAGGTTTGGGGACAAACTATCTCCGCACAGCAGGCAGGCTGGCTAATGGATGTAGGAAAGATTAAGGCTATTTAGTTATGCTCCGAAATGAAGTTTAGAGGTTCAAAATAATGAGACTCAACAAATTGTCTCCCTGCTGTTGCCGGAACTATATAAATTCTTCCCGATTCGTCTTCTAAATAAGGAGTGACGCTTTCTCCTTGATAGCTAAGTTGTAGATATAGATTTAGTTCCTTTTCCCTTTTAGCGGATGCGGGGAACAAGGCAAAATGGAGGTGTGAATCCACTTGTCCTCCGGAGTTTCCCATAGAAGCGATATTCTCGTTTATTCTAACTACTTGTCCTTTGCTAACTCCTATTTGGTCAAGATGTGCATATAAACTTAGGACTTTAGCTCCATCAGGAAGGATATGTTCTATAACTATGGTCTTTCCAAGCCCGGGTCTTCCGGGTATTTCACCGGCAAAAATAACTTTACCGTTGGCGGTAGAGGCAATTATGTGGCCCAAGTCTTCATCTATTAGCCTTCTTGAAGTTTGGAGATTTAAGTCTATTCCCTCGTGGGCTTCCGGTTCTGTGAAACGGTTTCCGTAAACAATTTCTTCTTGCCCTTGGGAAGAAACTGGAAGTGTAAAGTAGTCGGCGATTTGCGCAGGGACTTCCTCAAAAAGTGTTTTATAAATATTCCAGAAGCCAGTTCGGCTCTCCCATTCAAAGACCTTTTTGGAATTTCCCCAATAGGAAGAGACGAGATAGTCCCAATGAAAATCGAAGAATCTTTTGGTCGCTTCTTTTAAATTGCCGGATTCGGTCATAAAAGGCCCGAAAAAATTCTCCTTAAGAGTTTGATTTTCTCCCATTAAAACTTTTAGAGCCAAAAGAAGTTTTAATTCAGCTATAAACTGCTTCCCCGGGTCTGCCTTGTCAATTTGAATTTCAAAGTGGCCGTTTATATTGGAAAACCTTATCTCGGGATATTTATTCATGTATGCAAAAATGACTCCAGCCGTATTTGCGATAAGTTGGGGATTGGGATGACCTTCCTGTGAGTCGAAATTCTGCCCCACAAGTTCCAAAGAAACCGTTCTTAAGTTCAAATCCTCTCTGGAACTTCGCAGTACGTTAGGTAAATAATTGTAGGTTCGGGAGAGACCATAAAAAGGAAAAAGGACCTGCATGCTGTCAATCGGGTGAACGGCATTAATATATGCCTCATGTTCTGGTGCCAAATTGGACCTTAAGTGGGAAGAGATAGTGAGAGCCCCTTGTCGGGGTGCTTGAGTTTGGAGTATTGAAATGTGGCTGTCTGGCTCGGAAGAAGCCTCTTGTTCTAGTGAGTAAGGACCTATTGTGGCATGGGCACTAGTAATGAATTCATAACTTCCGTCTCTCGAGGTTCTTTCCTCGTTATAGCCGTATAGAAGTACGCTGACAGTAGTCTCTTCGGGGTTTGGATGGGCGCTCCAGTGAACAACGAGGGCGTCGGGGTTTATTATTCTTCTGTTTTCTCTCGACCAATCGGTCTCGGCAAACGGGGCTCTTACTCCATTTGAAGTCAAATAGCCTTGGGAATTAATGAGAATATTGGGAATTCTACTCAAAACTTCTCTTATCTCTCCGGCAGGAAGCACTTCCGCTGTTAGGCGCGGCCAAAGATTCTCTCCGGGAGGGTTTTCCCCTTCGTCCGGGATTATACCTTTAGGTATTAATAAGCTTGCGCCCCCTAGTGAGAAAACCTTTAAAAATTCTCTTCTGGACATTTTTTCTGGCTGATTATCCATTAGTAATTCGAGCATATCATTTATATGAAATTTTATTAACAAATTTCGAAGTTAAGTACATTGCTGGAGCAGGGAATATCCTTTGAGAGGATTTTGTTGTCTTGCGACAACCCCTGCTCCAGCATGGAACAACCTTGTTGCTCTACTAGGAGCCCGAGCGCTGCTTCTCATCCATGCGCTTGTAGTGTTCAAGCATCGACTCGTCGATTTCCATCTTGATCCCGAGAGCCGTCACATACTTGACAAGCTTCCCGGTAAGCCTCCTTTGAGGCTCCTGCTGATGCCTTCTTGAGGATGTTCCGGGTGGACGCTGGTCGGTGGAAGCAGCCAATGCGGCCAGCTTTCCCTGGAAGTCGTCCTCCTCAGAAGGCGCAGAGACGCCCGCTTCACGGTCGGCTTCAGTGAGCCGGTTGCTCACCTTGAACTGGTGCTGCCTCAGGGGAGTTTCCACGCCCTTAAGGTAGGTATCCAGTTCGTCAAACCGTGCTTCGGACCAGAGATTCAGAGCTTCCTTTTCGAAGTTTGCGACGGTTCTTTCCCAGTCGGGCGAT
>JALHYA010000023.1 GCA_022868165.1 Patescibacteria group bacterium
AGATCTCCCTTATTTTGCCATGTTTATACATGGTTTCTATGTGAGGAGCTGTCTTTGTTAATTATAGGGCGAGAGCATAGCCGAGTGAGAGATCTACGCCTCGAACGTTCCGCTATCGCTTGAAGCCCGCATCTGGGGGATTTGTCTAGTTCTCCATTGTTGTGGTTGCTATCGTTCCATTCTTTCCTTTTTTTCCTATCTTTCTTTCCTCTTGTTTCTTATATTTATTTTAACTAAATTCTTAACTTTCATTCATTCAGTTAGTTAGGTAAGCCATTCATGGGTTTCCCTACTTGCGTCTCTCGCTCCATGGCGGGACCACGTAGGGGGGAGGAGCGGAGCGACGACCCCTCTTTCCATTCCCAGCTCTCTTTGCCATGTGTTTGTTGCCTCTTCTGCGCGCGTAAGCTGTCTTTCAATTGAGTCAATTTTATATGTCTGTGTTCCTATTTTGTGATTAAGTACGCCGAAACCCGCCGTACCCGTGATTGGAGCTCTCGACGGCAAATTGAAAGCTCCGATCATTATTCTTTAAATATTGGTTTGGTTCTTTGTTTTTTCATGCCGTCGAGAATTAGTCCATCTTTTGGAGTTCTTTTGGCTAGGATCGTCTAGCTGGCTTGGTTGCTTCCTTCCAGGTCTCTTTGGATTCGGAGCGTACTTCAGTACCCCGTAGAGCATTAAGTCGGCATCAAGCTGAGCATAATTGTGGTCGTAGTTTCCTTTCTTTGCAGTGTTCTAAATGTGGTCATCATCATGTTGTCTTAGCTGGCTCTAGGGATCGTACTTGTCCTGCTTGTTCTGCTGAAATCTATGGTGATATGGTACTTAAATATGAGAGAGTTCTTTCTCATATGTCTAATTTGAAGATGCTTAGATTAAGTTGGAAACCTGTTCGTTATCAGTCTGCTAATGTTGTGCGTTCTATTATACGTTGTTTTAATCGTTTGTTGCATGAAAAGCCTTATTGTCATGTTTGGCGTGGTGAATTGGCTGTTATTGAGTGTAAAAAGACGCCTTCAGGCATGTTTTATTATCATTTACACGCTATTCTTTCCGGTGATTATGTTCCTCAGAGTCTAATTAGCAAGGATTGGGGGCGTATTTCTGGTTATCCTAATGTCTGGATTGAAGCTGTGCGTTCGTGGCGTAATGCTTTTCATTACACTTTGAAGTATATTTTGAAGGGATTCACTTGGAAATCTAACAAGGATAGGGAGACATTTCGTTCTAGTATGAAGGGAACACGTTTCGTTCATTCCTACGGTTCATTCTATAATTCTCAATATGTCGCTGGCGAGCATGTTTATTTTCCATGTCCAGATTGCGGTCTTGTTAAATGCTGGGTTATTGATTTAGAAGCATTTTGGCGTGAAGATCATCCTATTTTGAAGCGTCATTTGTCGTCTAAGCCTGTTTTGGTTAGTGGAAACTCTGAATCTAGTGACGGTAGTCATGTTTTTGGGGTGTAATTATGGACATTCATGTTGTATACAAACCTGAAAAGAATCGTATTTGTTTTTATGATGGCTACTTGTGTCATCGTGCACCTAGTGTTTTTGATGGTGATTTCGATTGCTTCGAGACGGTTTTACATCTTGGAAGTTGGAGCGATCAAGGGGAGATCGTGCATCCTCGTTGCCCTCGTCTAGTCGTGGGGGTCTGAATATCTATGGTTATTAAGATTAGAACTCAAAAAAGACCTGCTTTCCCTGATTGGCGTGGTTTCATAAGCTGTTTCTGTGAGACGGATAAGCAAATTGATCAATGTATGGATATTCTTCAAATTATCTTAGATCATAACAATGATTTCTCTGCTCGTAATTGGAAAGTCGTTAAAAAATCAAGCGTTGGTATGTATACAAAATGCCTTAGGATTCTCATCGATGGTGGGTTGATTGAGAAGGCTTCTGGTCAATATGGTCATTATTCCTTAAGTCGAGAGCTTGTTTTCACGTTGGAAGCTATAATAGGTAGGTGGACGTACTTGGTTGATTCTGTCGAGTCTGGAAGGAAGTTGTCTCTTAAAAAGAAGCGATTATTGCCGTCCGATTCAGAAGATAAGGATAGTTCTTTGATTGTTTTTTAGCTCTTTATTGTTTCTGTGTATAGGTGGGAGATCTCCCTTATTTTGCCATGTTTATACATGGTTTCTATGTGAGGAGCTGTCTTTGTTAATTATAGGGCGAGAGCATAGCCGAGTGAGAGATCTACGCCTCGAACGTTCCGCTATCGCTTGAAGCCCGCATCTGGGGGAT
>JALHYA010000005.1 GCA_022868165.1 Patescibacteria group bacterium
ATTAAGGAAACACATAGTCTCAGAGTTTCAGCGCGGGGAAACGGGTTATGTTTCTACATTCCGAAAGAGATCACCGATCTATACGCTTTCTTATCGGGGGACATGGTGAAACTAGAATTCAGAGATCACTTTCGAAAGAAGAAAGAGGATGATGATCAAGAAGGGGGGAAGCTGAAACGGAAACGGGAAAAGTTTGCATAGTTCCCTCTTTCCATGGGACTGTGCTTAAGGGAGTTTTCGTCCGCGATTGGGGATGTTGTATTTGTGGAAGTCCCGTCTATTACGTTGCGGATACATGCGAGATCGTGTGTAGGTGCGGAAGGAAAAGCAATCAAGTCCCCCCCGATGTCATAGCGCAAAAGTTCAAGCGAGCTGTAGGCGTTCCCGAATGGGTTCTAGGTGAGTGATTTGTTTTGAATTGTTTTAAGGTGTTGCTTGTGTTGTTGAGTTTGGTTTTGACTTATCCTTTGGTTTTATTGATGGTTGTTAACGATAGGTGATGATTGTGGTGTTTAAGAAAACTGCGCGGTTAGAGCATCATCATATAGTTATTCCCCGATATTTGTCGGACTTCATTGTTAAGAAAGCGGAAAAGCGAAACACGAATGTTTCTCATGAGATCATGGTATGCATTCTTTTTGTGATGTTCAATGAAAAGGAAGGCACTATGTAAGGAGAGCAATAGGGTGAGGGACATGACGAGCTTTTCTCCTTTCTCTCGTTCGTGTGGAATCCGCGGACATTCTCTTACCCTGCTCAAATCCCATTAATGAACGAAAAGGGGGTGATCTGATGCCATTAGTATATCAAATAGCATTGAAAAGACGCAACACAATCGCAAAAGATATGCTCTTAGAACAACTAGAGATTCATGGTTTTGCTAAATGCGTAAGTCGAAAGAGTTGCTTGGATAACCTACCACACTCAGCACAGATTAACGCCTTAACGGAAAGCCTAGTAAAACAGCTTGATGACTACGAAAAAGCAATAGATAGGGAAGATAAGTTAGAAGCGTTAGCGGATATCCGAAACGTAGCGGGGTTGCTGTTCTTAGCTCTAAAATCATAAGAAGTGATCGACTTTCCCTTTTTCTTTTGTTTTGGGTTATGCTCTCGGTAATATTACGAGCATACTAAGGTGTAGCTGGAAAATAGCGCGTGAAGGAGGTAAAGGGAAATGAGAACAATCAACGTATCAGAAAGAGTTTATGGCTTTTTGGAGTATGGAACTAAAGTCTATAGTGAATCGATGGGAAAATATCTTGAAAGACTCTTAGATGCTTTCACGCTTAAGATAGACCGAGAGAAGCTATACGAGAAACCTATGGAGAAACTAAAGGAGACACAAGAGAGCTTTAAAGAGATAACCAGCCAAATAACACGTCTGAAATCGGAAATAAGCCAAATAACACATTCAGAGGAAAGTGAACACTCACAGTTGATAAAAGAGGGATTATTGTTACTCCGAGAATTTAAGCCCGACAAGGCAAAGGAGTTAGAGGAAACACTATCACAGATAAAGAGCCAAATAACACATTCAGAATAAGAAAAGAACTCTGTTTATCGATTAGTGACTGAGGAGAGGATAGGTGTATCTTTCCGTCTTGTTACAAAATATAGAAATATAGTTTTTTCTATAGAAATCTGAGGGAAGCTAGGAACATCGTCAGAACGGTGAAAGAAAGCAGAATCTTAGAGAAAAACTATAGAAATTTCTATAGAATATCACCAAACAGCATTTTGTTACACTCGTGTTACACATAAACGTAACATAACTCCATGCTTTTAACATAAGTGTGTGTATATATAAAATGGGTTTGTAACATTATTTGATGTTTAGTGTCGATAAAAGATATATACCGATGTTACATGATAGCTTCTATTTGGTGACATAAAAATGGAAAACCAAAACGCGCCAAAAATTTTAGAGAATGAATCCCCCAAATCTGAGACTATAATCATTGGGGGAAGAAAAGAAAGAATAACAACCGATGATGTTCTG
>JALHYA010000024.1 GCA_022868165.1 Patescibacteria group bacterium
GATGTTACATGATAGCTTCTATTTGGTGACATAAAAATGGAAAACCAAAACGCGCCAAAAATTTTAGAGAATGAATCCCCCAAATCTGAGACTATAATCATTGGGGGAAGAAAAGAAAGAATAACAACCGATGATGTTCTGAAAGCCATAAGACACTACCTAACCACAAGCCCATCTGAGTTAGCGGAAAAACTAGAATGCACAAGAATGACAGTCTATCGAAAGATGCAAGAAATCCCGCAAGATCAGATAGACCAAATTTTTAAAGACCTTGCGGAATCAGAGCTTAAGCCTTTTGAAATGGAATGGGAAACATTTCGACAGCTTCCAGAGATGCAAGAATTGGACGTCTCTCTTTCCCGCGCTCAAGTAAGTCCCGCATACAAACAAGAAATGCAAAGATGTGTTTTCAGCGTATGCAAATACCTTAAGAAAAGACCGAAAAGCCTAGATCAGAATAGTGTCGATCTCCTAGCTGATACATGGCTACAACTTAAACAGAAGAAAATAAAGATCGAAGGATGCAACAATGAAGAAATGTTCAGAAAGGCCGTCCGCGTTCTTTTTCTATATCGTGGTATCAGCGGGAAGATTCTGACAGCGAAAGGAATCACGGGAGAACATGGGGAAGGTTACGGAAAACGAGCATTAGACAAGATCACCATTCAAGAAAGAGAAGAATTCCTTAAGACTCTCCGACAGCAACTTATCAGCGAAGGCTTAGAAAAAGAAATCCCCATATGGGAATCATTAGTCTATTGGCTTTTCCATACAGGAACGCGAATAACCGCAAGTTCACAAGTGCGTATAGAAGAAATCAGTTGGACGGGAGACACAAACGACATTCAAACCATCGGAAAAATACTCGTAGTTGATAAGGGGAGACATAAGAAAGGACGGCAAAAATGGAGAAAACTAATCGTTGGTTCGCTCAAAATGAAGATCATCGCTAATCTACAGTCTAGGGGAAACCCGAAGGAAGGACTACTCTTTAACGGAATCACACCTGACAAAAGCGCGGATAGATTCAATGCGGTCTATAAGATCATGGGATTGAAAGTCCATCAAGCAAATCACATATGGAGACACACAGCATCGCAAGAATTGCTAGACGCTACGGATTGGAACTATGAAATAGTAGGCTCAATCTTAGGATGGTCTAACACCAATATCCTAAAAGAATGCTACGGGAAAATGGGAGAAAGCATCCGAGAAAGAGCATTGAAAAAAGCCATGGGAATACCGATAAAAGAAGAAACAAAACTCTTTCAATTCACTAGAGACGATCAACCGTTAATACCTTCCCAACTCTCCCTTTCCACCTCATAAACCAAATGAATCTCTGACCTTTTTTCTTGGCTTCATCATCATTAAAAGCATAAGTTAGATATGGAATCTCTCCGCTTGGCCATGTTTTCAGTTCCACTAGAAAATAGTGTTTTTGAGGAACTGCTAATAACCCTTTTTTCATTTTCTCCGAGTCTCAATTCTTAACGCATCCAAAAGACAAGAATCCCCACGAGTACACACGTTTTCAAATTGACAATGAACGGGTTTCCCTTCCACAACATCCCCTTTTTGTTCCCGCTCATTCTCTAAACAAATCAAAACTATCTGTCTTTTCTTACGACACCACGTTTCAACATCAACCAAAGACGCCATCGGACACCCCTGAACTATTTTCTTATTCGATGCTACTTTCTTATATATTTTCTCATTTTTCATCACATAAGTGATAACAAATCTTATATTCTGATGTTCAGCAAAACTAACAATCCGAGCGTCATAAAATGGGAGAAAAAGACAAATCGAAAAGTGGATCATGTAGTAAATGTGGAAGCAACGACTTAAAGCCTATCAAGACGTGGACAATGAAAAACCCGAAAACAAAGAGTACAGTACAAGTCACTCAATACCTATGCAGAGAATGTGGAAAGAAAAGCCGCTCCGCTAAAACCGTGAAGGAATGACCTTTCTATGCCATTATTCGAAAAGCTAGAAAACGAATCAACAAAACTCGCGGAAAAAATCGCAAGTTGTCCGCGATGCAACGGCATCATGATCAAGAAAAGACGTAAGATCACTTGTTCTACATGCGGTTTCAGAGTACAGATAACATCAAGATACAACGACTCCGTGATATATGCCATGGTTCTCGGTGAAGTGTGCTTAGCTGTCGGAATTCTTGTAGGTGCATTGAGTGTATTGGCTCATTGAAAGCTCTCTCTCAAATTCTCCCCTTTTTTCTATATGAGGTTTTAACATGTCCACGATAGTAGTTAGCGAAGGAACGAATACAAGATTAGACCGTCTCAAAAAGAAATGGAAAATGCGGAATAAAGACCTAGTGATCAAGCGTCTGATAGATGATCAAGAGCAGTTCGCAATTCTGAAAGAACAAACGAAAGGCTTGATTGAAGTCGGAGAGATCGCGGAAAAGACTTTAGAAAATGCTGACAAAAGAGAAGAACATGATTTCTGTCAAGATTGCATTACACTCTGGAAATGTGTAGATCATAAGTCTAAGATGCCTAGTTATGAACCACCGTCTTGTTTCAGTCCTAAACCTTCATGCGTGTTTAAGAGCGTTAGAACGGAAGATCAGAAAATAGATTGTGCAAAAGACTTTTCCAGAATGGGAAAAATTCACATAGTAAGCGCGGAATTCTGTTCTAAATGTTGGGATAGAAAACTAGCAGATTTCAAAGGAAAACAACCTGAACCACATCAAGAGAAACAACCTGAACCGCATCAAGAAAAACCTTCAATGCCAACTTCCCCCGTAACACAAGCTCCATCGACGGACATCAAAACGATAGAGTGTGATTACCATGGTTTTTCGAGCTATCGGATAACATC
>JALHYA010000025.1 GCA_022868165.1 Patescibacteria group bacterium
AATTACGACATGGAAACGCTGCATCGGATCAACCAGATCGCCCACGGGACCCGGCCGCAAATCAATTCCGAGCCCTGGGGAGCCGGCCTGGTGATTCTCGTCGGTAACCATGTAACGATCAGCGTATCCGCGACGATCGACTTCGAGATGTGGCGGGCGATTCGCCCGATCGATACCCTGCTCGACTCGGCGGGCCTGGCCACGCTCGAAATGATCGTCACGTGGGGCGCGCCCAACGATATGATGACGCCGGATTATAACCCGGCGGGAGCCGGCGTCACGGTCGAAGATGCGCACCTGTTCGTCTCGAGCGTCGAGGCCGTGGGCGTGCCGGCCGGCACGAACTTCATGGCCAACAAGGAGTACATGATCCGCAGCCAGGTCACGGCGACGAGCAATCGTCATCAGATCCAGCTGCCGGTCGGAAATTTGTACCGCTGGCTCATCTTGAAGACGCACAGCAACGGCAAGCCGATCTGCACGATTTTGCCGTTCGGCCTGACGAATCAGAATACGATTACGCTTCAGGCAGGCACGGAGGTCTTCAAGTATCGGATCGCGGGCACGCTCGGTTACGATAACCGATCGGATTATGAGCTGGAGGTCCCTGAGCTGATGAGCGTTGCCGCTGTCCCCGGCACACCCATCGATCATCGCTTAACCGCATATCCGCTCGAGGGCTATTACGTCCTGGAGTTCGTCAAGGATGGGCGCCTGACCGAGTGCTTGGATACGTCCAAACTTTCGAGCCTGGAGCTCATCTTAGACGTGGTCCTGGTCGGCACCACGCGCGACTTCGTGGATATCTATCCATGCGAGCTGATCCGCCCGGCCGTGCAAGCGGCGGTAGCCTGAAAATAGAGGTCCAGCGTCCAGCGCAGAGGCGGGGCGGCCACTGGTCCCGGCTCGCCCCGCCCGTATTGACAGCATCGTCATCGGTGACGGTTGGGTATGGCGATCTTCTTAGAGTAGGGGGGAAGATCGCCGCTTTTTTAGCTGAGGTGACATCGTGGGCAACTTTTTTGAAGATGTCTTTGTCAACCCCGTCAAGAAGGTAGTCAAGGAGGTTGTCGTAAGGCCCGCTGAGAAGATCGTGGCCGAGGTTAAGCGGGAAGCCTCGTGGGCCGTCGAGCAGGAAAAAGACTGGCTCAAATCCGATCCGTTCAAGGTCGCGGCCGGCGTGGCGGCTGTCGCCCTGGCCGGTCCGGTTGTTTTATCGTCAGCCGGCGGCGTGCTCGGCGGTATAAGCAAAGCGATTCCGACGATTACCGAGATATTGGGCGGCGTTTCAAAAGTTATCACCGCCAAAGAACAAACGAAACAGGCCGAAGCCGCCGCGAGAATCGCCGAATCGCAGGCCGGTCAGCCGGGCTCGAATATCGCCGGCCAGCTCGCCGAGCTTCTGAACAAGCTCTTAGGAGCGCCATCGCCGGCCACGCCGCCCCTGATCGAGCCGGGCCGGGTCCAGGAAGCCCCGGCGACGAATTGGCCCTTGCTGGGGCTGCTGGGCGTCGGGGCGTATCTTTTGCTCAAGAAAATGAGGTGACAAATGGTCATGATGGCAACGGACCTGGTGGCGGGGAGCTGGGCGGCCCTCGATAACGTCTTGAATAGTCTGAACGTCGGGGTGCAGCCGTCGGGCTTTTACCCGACCCCGCAGCGCAACACGATCAAGAGCGAGACCCTGCAGGCGGCGGGGGGATCCGGCACGACGTACCGGCAGACGATCCCCGAAAATCAGAGCTGGCTCGAGTCGGTCGGCTATGCCCTCAACGGCTGGCTGGGCAGCCCCTACGAAGCGCAATACTCCAAAACCGCCAAGACGGCCGAGAGCCAGTCGCTGGCCGCCCTGGTCGAAACCAAGAAACCGGGGCCCATCGACGAGGGCCTGGACTGGGCGCTCGATACGACGAAAAAGATCGCAACGGTCTGGGACCAGCTCTCAGGGCTGTTCGGCAAAAAGCGGGAAGTGATTACCGAAACGCCGCGAGCCGGATCGCCGGAGGGCAAGAACGTCCAGAACGTCAACGATACGCCGAATCGCTCCGCCGACGTGGACAAGGTCTTCGCTTACGCCGGCCAGATCATCGACCAGGTCAAGGGCCTCTTCGGCTTAGGCTATCCGCAGACCATGCCTCAGCCGGCGGGGGGCGTGCAGACGGAATTGGGCGGCCTGGCCGGCCTGTCGATGGGGACCCTGGCGATCGCCGCCCTGATCATTTTGCTTTTGACGAGGAAGTGACATGAAAAAAATCGACGAGCTCTTAGATTCCTTCCCGGCGAAGATCGATTACGTGCGGCGGGCGTCGATGGGTGTGCCCAAGATGTTCATCATCAATCTGGCTTTACCCCTGACCGACCAGATCTACAACCTCGCCGGCAACCTGTTCTATGTTTGGGACGCCCCCGACCAGACGAGCTTGATCAATATCAAGGTCAACAACACCAGCGAGCCGGGGATCCCCTATACCCTGCATACCGGGGCGATCACTCCCTTCGACAAGCTCCTCATCACGACGCCGGCGGGCCAGGCGGGCAATATGACGATCATCTACGCCACGGAGGCCCCGGAGCTGCTGCAGATCATCGACAACCGCTCCGCCCTGAGCCTGGACCTGGCCGCGATCCGCGAAGAGCTGCAAGGCGACGTGACGCCGGAGGCGTTTATCGGGATCACGATCACGGCGGCGCCCGGGGCAACGACGATCATGGCGGCCCGGGCCGCCCGCAAAGGCTGCTGCATCCAGGCCCTCTCCACGAATACGGGCAGCGTCTTTTTAGGATTTGCGAATACGGTGACGGTCGGCGGGGCGCCGGGGATCTGGTTTGCCGAGCTGCAAGCGGGCGTGCCCTTTACCATCGACGATTACCGCGGGCCCATCTATGGGATTGCGACGGCCCAGCAGATCGTCGGAACGGGGGAATGGTAATGGGTGCGCATGTAGGAAGGCCATCATGGTTCTTGCGATTAGCCGGCGGGCAGATGACCGGCAATATCACCTTTGCCGGCGCCCAGACCGTCGATGGCGTCGATATCTCAGCGATCGTGGATCGGATTGTTCAAGTCGTCAATACGCAAACCGGGGCCCTGGCGACCGGGGCGACCATCATGCCCCGGGATGATACGATTCCGCAAAACACAGAGGGCAACGAATTCATGTCGTTAGCCATCACGCCCAGCTCGGCGGCGAATAAGCTCAGAATCGATGTGGTCTGGAATGGCGTTGCCAGTACGGGGAGTGTGGATATCACGGTCGCCTTGTTTCAGGATGCGATAGCAAATGCGCTCGCCTGTGCCTCTGACGTCAGCTATGGCCAAGACGACTCGAACCAGATCTGCTTTACGCATTATATGACCGCGGGGACGATAAATCCGATCACGTTCAAAGTCAGGGCCGGAATGAAGGCCGCCGGCACAACGACCTTCAATGGTGAGAATACAGCAAGATTGTATGGCGGTGTTTTCGCCTCGAGCATCACCATCACAGAGATACGCGGGTAATTGATATGGCCAAGATAGCACTCGATCCGAACCAGGTGCTCAGCGTGGGCGACCACGTGGAGCTGCACTTCAAATCGACGGGCCTGACCTGGATCAAGGCGACGCAGATCTACTTACTCGAAAAGAAGCTCGAAGGCCGCACCGATTTCCGCGTCGATTCCATCGGCACGCCGACGCTCGATCCGACGAGCCTGGTCTTCACGATCGAGGTCCTCAAATCCAATCCAGTCGCCGTGACGGCAACCTATATCGCCTTAATTATTATTGGCTTTGCAGCGGGGGGGATTATCTTCAAGCTCTGCTTCGAGACAGCGTATTTACTGACCATCGAAACCCTCAAGACGGGAGTTGAAGCCGGCAAAGAAACCGCCGAAGCCATTAAAGAGATCGCCACGGGGCCGGGCCTGCTGATTATCGGCGGGATTGTCTTGTTACTTCTGCTGAGGAGCCATTGAAAAAATGAGCCTGAGCGATAAGGATATCAAGACGTGGGACCAGAGGCTGATCGACCAGGTCCGCCTGGGCTGGGAGAATTATAAGCACATCCGCATTGACCTGGCCACGGCACGCACCGATCTATCCTTCAACGTCGCCGGCGAATTTATCTACGTCGAGGCCAGCTCGAGTGCCCTGGCCGTCGCCAAGATCAAGCTCAATCGCAACACGAACGATGCGCTCGACTTCGAATTAGGCACGTTGATCAAAACGATCTTCGTCGAGGTCTTCATCACCAACGCGGCCCTGCAGGGAGAGTGGCTCGATATCCTCGTGGGGATCAACTTCAACTATGAGAAAGAGCAGCCCGTCGCCATCACTTTGCCGGTCCCGGTGCAAGTCGCAGACAACGGCGGATCGTTGACGGTCGATGGAGCGGTGTTTGTCGGTGACGGCGGCGGCTCGCTGACGGTGGACGGCACTTTTTGGCAGGCCACACAGCCCGTTTCAGCCGCCGCGCTTCCTTTGCCCGCCGGAGCGGCTACCTCTGCCTTGCAACTTCCAAACAGTCACGACGTCACGATTGATAACGCGGCCGGTGCAGCCGCCGTAAACATCCAGGATGGCGGCAATAGTGTGACCGTCGATCTCGCGGCGGCTCAAACGCTGGCGAATGTCACGACGCTCGGTACGATCACGAACGTCGTCCACGTGGACGACAACGCCGGGTCCTTGACAGTCGATGGCACAGTGACGGCGGGTAATACTGCAGGGGACGTTGCGCACGACGCCGCCGATTCGGGCAATCCCGTCAAAACGGGCGGCAAGGCCGTTAACATGGACGGCACGGCCCCCGGAACGGCCGTTGCCGAAAATGACAGGGCGAATTGCATCACGGACCTCTACGGCCGGCAGTGCGTTGAGACGGTTCATCCGAACTTCTGGTCGGCGACGGCGAATTACGCCGCTGCTCAGACGGCCGTCGAGATCAAGGCAGCTCCTGGAGCCGGCTTGAGTCTTTATATCACCGACGTCGTCTGCTCGAACGGAGCGACGGCCGGCAACATGAAGTTCGGCGAAGACACGGCAAGCCTGGTCGATAAGATCGAAGTGATGTACTTCGCCGTGAACGGTGGGGCGGCCCTGCACTTCAGGACGCCCATCAAGCTGACGGCGAATAAAAACTTTGGCTTAACATCCGTCACGTGCACAACGCACTCAGTGACTATTTGCGGATACACGGCTCCTTAAAAGATGGCTCTCGTAAAAGGTACAAACTGCGGATTCGTGACGACCGCTCCAACAGCGGATCCAGCCGGGACGTTCTTAACCATAGATACCCGTGCCTTTGGTTTCAAAGATGTGGCTCCTGCAGGAGTGGTCAGAGTAACCGAGATCGGGTGGTGGTGTGATACTGCGTCAGAAGCCGCTAATTTCGATGTCGGAATTTATAGCCATGATTCCGGCAATAATAGACCTAATGCTCTGATAGGTAGTGCCAGTAATAATGCAAAAGGAACAACAGCCGGTTGGAAGGTGGTGACAGGACTCGACATCTCTATAACGGCGGGCACGACGTACTGGCTGGGCGTGCAACTTGACGACACAGCGACGCCGACTGGAACGGATTATGCGAATGATGCGGCGGAAAAACAGGATCGGAAAACAGGTCAGACCAGCTTGCCCGATCCCTGGGGAGCGTCATCGGGAACGGCAGCACAGTTGCTTGCTTTTTATGCCGTTTACGAGACGGCGGCCGGCGGCGATGAGGGGAAGATGACATTGAACACGGGATTTTGGGGAGCTCCTTAAAAGAAAGATGATGAGGTGACATATGGCAAGAAAGAGAAAAAGCGGCCGAAAAACGTTCAAGAAGAAAACAACCGCCAAGCGGGCGGCGCACGGCCGGGGCGTTTATAAGGTCCGCGGCGGCTATCGCATCAGCCACAAGAAGAAACGCCGCCGGTAAAACACCTGGTGTTTTAGTATGGGTCGAATCGAGATCGTCGATCCTGGCGAATCGCCGTGCACCGTCTTTTTGGAAAAGGAGCAAAAACGATGAAATCGTCAATCGTCAATCGTCAATCGTCAA
>JALHYA010000006.1 GCA_022868165.1 Patescibacteria group bacterium
CAGAACATCATCGGTTGTTATTCTTTCTTTTCTTCCCCCAATGATTATAGTCTCAGATTTGGGGGATTCATTCTCTAAAATTTTTGGCGCGTTTTGGTTTTCCATTTTTATGTCACCAAATAGAAGCTATCATGTAACATCAGTATATATCTTTTATCGACACTAAACATCAAATAATGTTACAAACCCATTTTATATATACACACGCTTATGTTAAAGGCATGGAGTTATGTTACGTTTATGTGTAACACGAGTGTAACAAAATGCTGTTTTGTGATATTCTATAGAAATTTCTATAGTTTTTCTCTGAGATTCTGCTTTCTTTCAGCGTTCTGACGATGTTCCTAGCTTCCCTCAGATTTCTATAGAAAAAACTATATTTTTGTATTTTGTAACAACAGAAAGATATAGACCTATCCTCTCCTCAGTCAGTAATCGATAAACAGAGTTCTTTTCTTATTCTGAATGTGTTATTTGGCTCTTTATCTGTGATAGTGTTTCCTCTAACTCCTTTACCTTGTCGGGTCTAAATTCTAGGATTAACGCTAATCCCTCTTTTATCAACTGTGAGTGTTCACTTTCCTCTGAATGTGTTATTTGGCTTATTTCCGATTTCAGACGTGTTATTTGGCTGTTTATCTCTTTAAAGCTCTCTTGTGTCTCCTTTAGTTTCTCCATAGGTTTCTCGTATAGCTTCTCTCGGTCTATCTTAAGCGTGAAAGCATCTAAGAGTCTTTCAAGATATTTTCCCATCGATTCACTGTAGACTTTAGTTCCATACTCCAAAACTCCATAAACTCTTTCTGACACATTAATCGTTCTCGTTTTCTTCACTCCCTTCTTTTTTACACCCTAATATGCTCGTAGTATTACCGAGAGCATAACCCAAAACAAAAGAAAAAAGGGGAAGTTGATCACTTCTTATGAATTCAGAGCTAAGAATAGCAACCCCGCTACGTTTCGGATATCTGCTAACGCTTCTAATTGCCCGTCCAAATCTGTTGCTTCATTGAAGTCCTCAAGTTGCTTTTTTAGGCTCTCCGTTAAGACTGTGATGTATTGCGATATTGGCGATTCACTCATACAAGTTTTCCCAGCTACGCATTTAGCGAATCCCTGTACCTCTAATTGTTCTAAGAGGCAATTGTCAATTATCAATCCGCGTTTGCATAATGCTGTATGATATACTAATGGCATCAGATCACCCCCTTTTCCTTCATTAATGGGATTTGAGCAGGGTAAGAGAGTGTCCGCGGATTCCACACGAACGAGAGAAAGGAGAAAAGCTCGTCACGTCCCTTACCCTATTGCTCTCCATTTACATATTACCTTCCTTTTCGTTGAACATCGCAAAAAGAATACATACCATGATCTCATGAGAAACATTCGTGTTTCGCTTTTCCGCTTTCTTAACAATGAAGTCCGAACAATATCGGGGAATAACTATATGATGATGCTCTAACCGCGCAGTTTTCTTAAACACAATCATCACCTATCGTTAACAACCATCAATAAAACCAAAGGATAAGTCAAAACCAAACTCAACAACACAACCAACACCTTAAGCCAATTCAAAACAAATCACTCACCTAGAACCCATTCGGGAACGCCTACCGCTCGCTTAAACTTCTGCGCTATGACTTCGCGGGGGACTTGATCGCTTACCCTTCTACATCTACACACGATCTCGCATGTGTCCGCGACGTAATAGACGGGACTTCCACAAATACAACATCCCCAATCGCGGACGAAAACTCCCTTAAGCACAGTCCCATGGAAAGAGGGAACTATGTGAAATTTTCCCGTTTCCGTTTCAACTTCCCCCCTTCTTGATCATCGTCCTCTTTCTTCTTTCGGAAGTGATCTCTGAATTCTAGTTTCACCATGTCCCCCGATAAGAAAGCGTATAGATCGGTGATCTCTTTCGGAATGTAGAAACATAACCCGTTTCCCCGCGCTGAAACTCTGAGACTATGTGTTTCCTTAATATCGCCTATTTTCTCGTACTCTCTACCCATGTCAACCACAAGCACAGAATAGTATCATAATATGACATATTTATCATTTGTGTCACGGATGATTACAAAAACACATCTAACCTTTCTACACGTCCTAGGTCATGATCCTTCTCTGAGAATTGCCTTAATCTGTTCTTCATCATAACCATGACGCTTAAGATACTCCGCTTTCGAAAGCTCCTTTAACATGTCTATTTCCCTTTCGTTCTTCTCCGTAAATTGTCCGACTGCATAAGTCTTAAACGGAATAGAAGTCCGCGGGACGTTGTCAAGCTCTAAATGATCTTCCCCGATCAAACCGAAAAGAAGATCACTCTTGATCTGAGCGTACTTCTTAGAAACTTTCTTAACAAAAGCAATCGTCACCCTATGGTCAAGATACAATTCTGGAACATCCGTCAAGCGATGATAGATCATGATCAACTTAGCTCGGTATTTCCGAATTTGAAAAGCGAAAGGAACACGGAAACTCTTACTCAATTTTGTTACCGTGTCCAAATTCGTTAGCCTTTCATCAGCTTCATCAAGAATAACCATCTTAGGAACACTTTTGTACAGTCTCAGCCAATAGAGATAGCTTTCTAATGAAGTCAATTTCAAGAACCGATCATCATCCACGCTAATGTTAGTGGCGCACTTTTCAATAAGGCCATACTCAAACCCTCTATCCGTAAACCACAATGCAAAATCGGTTTTCCCGCTGTCGGGGACTCCAACCATGATAATAAGGGGAGCGGGATGACTCAATAATCTAGTCTCTATTATTCTCCAATTTACCATTCTCTCCATCCTCGATAACCATTTCAATCTTAACAATGACTTTCACAATGTAGAGAGTCCCGACGCACAGCAACATTAAGAATTCACACCAAACCGCTTTTTCCAAAACATTAAACTCTCCATCAGTCAAAACCATAAACTCAAACCATGCATAGATAAAAACGCAAATCCAAAACGGTTTTAGTCTCCTACCGACTTCTTTCTCTACAGAACGATTCTTCATAAAATGATACTAGATGGCATAAAAGATAAATAAGTATCGCTCCGTGATATTAAGATCGAAGGAATC
>JALHYA010000007.1 GCA_022868165.1 Patescibacteria group bacterium
AAGAAACGCCGCCGGTAAAACACCTGGTGTTTTAGTATGGGTCGAATCGAGATCGTCGATCCTGGCGAATCGCCGTGCACCGTCTTTTTGGAAAAGGAGCAAAAACGATGAAATCGTCAATCGTCAATCGTCAATCGTCAATCGTCCTTCTCTCTGTCCTCTGTGTCCTCTGTGGCTGCACCAAACAGCAGCTCAACCAGGCGGATCGAACCGCCGGCGACGTCAACAATCTGATCACGGCCGGCCAGAGGCTCCTCGCCACGCCGGCGGCCGCCGCGATTCCGCCCGATTGGCGGCTTTACGGATCCCTTGCGCTCGCCGCCGGCTCGATCGTCGTGGGCGCATACAAGCAAATGAGGTTAACGCTTATGACCAAGACTGCAAAAGCGATCGTCAAGGGGATCGAAAAATCCAAAGAAGAGATCCAGACGAATCCCAAAAATCCCGTCCTAGAAGCGATCGGCAAAGAGATGCGGGCGGCCGGGATTTATGACCAGGCTAACCAGCTCGTCGATCAGCTCAAGATCGCCCGATAGGAGCAGCAGCGCATGGACGCAGCGACCCTAATCAAATATATCCTGGCCATTCAGGGGCTCAGCAATCTTAAAGTTAGCTTCGAGCCTCCGGAGGGCCAGGTTCTCGTCTGGTACACCGATCAATACGGCCGGCAGGTGAAAGAGATCACCTTCGCCGAGCTATCGAACCTCCTCACCACGTCAAATCCGGGGCCTCCAGCAGCCCCGCCAGGCTAAGATCGCCCCTCAAGCCAGTAATGGCAGCCCCAGGGATTTTACGCGATCGGAGTTTTTTGTTGACAACGAGGAAAAACCATGCTAAAATAACCGGTGGTGGAAGGCACTCTAAGCTTTAACAAGCTTAGAGTGCCGCGCGCACGCGAGGCTAACCTAAGCCGCAAGCGTTATTTACAGAGGCCGCTTGCGCGGCAGGAGAATTAGATCCGGGCGCTGCCCGAACCCGTCCGCCCCGGCGGCGGAATCGGCATCCGGCTGTTCAGGGATCGCTCGCGAAGGCCATGCCAAGCTCGCCGGCGAAAATAATTTCTCGAAATGGGCGATTTTTCTCTTGACGCTGAGCGTCTCTAGGAATAGAAGCAGAATCGTCGGTCGGGAAAATCCCGAAAATCACGGCCCCCGAAGCCCGTTTCTGTCCTGACCGACGATAAGGTGGAAGGGGCCGCCTTTTAGAAAGGTCAGGACGATGGAATATCTATTGAAAAAAGCATTCGAGGGCGCCACCCAGAAATACACGCCGGAACAAATGGCCGCGATCCTCGACAAGCACCAAAAATTGATCGAGCTTCTTGTAACCGGTACTTTTTGGTGGAGCCTGCTTATAATGAGCTGTGTCGTGATCCTGATTGCCCTGGCGATCCGAACCGAGGTCAATTACCGCAAAATTGAAAAGCGCCTTGGCAATGTCGAGACGTACATCTAACGTTGGAGAGAGTCCGATAACTTAAAAACGCCGATAACTTGTGGGTTTTGAGAGAAATAATGCCAACGTCCCATAATGTATGTTCTGTCTCTGCAAGTCTTTTTGGCGCAAAGATTTAGGAAAATATGAAGAATTGTGATAATTTTTTCCGGGCCCGGCACGCAGCCCACCAAGGTCCCACTTGCTATGCTCGCGTGCCGGCTTTTTTGCAAGGATGCAATCATGAGCAAAAAACCTGATCCCGCCGCCGGCCTGGTAGAAGTGCAGCCGCTGCCGCAAAGATTCGGGGAGCTCGAGGAAAGTGGCGAGAGCAAAGGGATATTTTATTTCCACCATGCCGGCGATTACCTGTACGGCTATTTGCTGGGTAAAGAGGTCGTACAGACGCTTCACTACCCATTCTTGAGTTACAAGATGAAAGTGCTCGAGGGCCGGCAGGACGGCATCGATCTGCTGATCGAAGAGGACCAGGTCATCGAATTTCCCGGAAACTTCGTGTTGCGCCGCAAGATCGACGACAACGAGCTGATCGGCAGTTGTGTCAAGATCGTTTTCACGGGCAAGCAGGGGCAGAAAAAAGGCTACAAGGTCTTCAAAGACACCGGCACGTTCCGCAAAAACGAAATCGAAAAACTGCTGCTCGCAAAAAAACGCAGGGAAAAAAAGAAGAAAGGAGGCAAAGATGCCTAAAACAGAATGCCATTGCCCGAATTGTAACGGGCCGGCGATGAGAGAGGGCGACGAGATCACGTGCGAGAAGTGCGACGTCATCTTCATCGTGAAACAAAAAGAGGTCAAAGTCAAACAGATCGGGACGATCGAGGATCTCTCTGAGCGGGTCCAGCGCCTCGAGGATCTAGTACCCGGCCAACGGCCGCCCAAGAAAGATGAGCCGGGCCCGAAACCGAAAGAAGATGAAGCTGAGGACGGCGAAGGTTTTATCGTCGGCCATGGCCGATAGGAGAAAAGCAATGACCGCGAAAAAAACAAAAACAAAGAATCCCGCCGGTGATTTTATGGAGCTGCTCGGCGTGGACCCAACGAAGGCGGGGCTGATGCTGGGCTTTGAGCTAGGCAGGCAGCTCAAGCAAAATATAGAGGTCATTCTCTCAACGCTGCTCGGCATCGAAGCACATCTTTTAGCGATAAGGATCCATTATGAGCAAGAAAAAAACGAAAAAGAAGCCGAGCAAACCAGCAGCGCAACCGCAACCGAAGGTCCAGGCCCCGGTAGTGACGCCGTACCCGACCGCGGGTGAAAAGATCACCGAGTTCGAGGAGCGGCTGGATGCTCAGCTCGGAGCGGACGGCAGCGGGGCGCCCCGGGGGGCTGGGCGTCCCCGCAAGGAGCAAGTAACCGCCGAGCGGACCGAGCGCACGTTCGATGAGCGGCTCATCACGCAGGTTGTCTGCATCCCCTTCGACTTGTGGGCGATCTCCCAGGGCCTGCCCCAGCTCAAGCTCAGGGACGAAGAGGCCGCCCTGATCGGACCGCCGGCCAAGGAGCTGCTCGATTATTACCTGCCTCAAATACCCGTGATCGCCTGGGCGTGGATCAGCTTGTCGATCGCGACCTACGCGACCATGAAGCCGCGGCTCGAATTGATCCAGGTCCTCAAAAAAGACAAAGCCAATAGCTCCTCCGTGCAGCGGCCGGCCTCTGCCGGTACGCCGGCCTCTGCCGGCACGCCGGCCTCTGCATTGTTCCCGTCGACGATCAAACCTGAAAAAGTATGAAGCCATGACGGAGAAAAAGGTTATCGTGATTATCGGCAAGCGCGGCAGCGGGAAGAGCTACCTGGCACGCAAGCTCATCGAACGCGAGCCGCGCTTGCTCATTTTCGATACGATGTCGGAATATCTCGACGGCGTCGTGTTCGACGCCGAGGAGCTCCAGCAGTTCAAAGCCTTTTGGAAGCACGTCTATCGCCGGCCGTTCCGGCTGATCTACCGGCCGCTAGTGCCGGAAAAAGAGATCGATGAGATTGCTGAGCTGGTTTACCTTCTCGGCAATATGACGTTCGTGGTTGAAGAGGTGGACTGCTATTGCACCGCGTACCAGATCAGCGA